>CANQKC010000027.1 GCA_947624305.1 uncultured Monoglobus sp.
CAATCTCACTGAATTTCTGCACTTTTTCCTTGCTTTGATCAATGTTACATCTTTGTTAATAAATTAGATTGACGTGTATCATTCAAATTAAGGTATTTGAAAATTTTTTAAAACTTTTTCAAAAAAGTACTTGACAAATCCCTCGTACGGGTGTAAGATAGATTTAGAGTACTTAAGTAGTCTGATTTTCTAAAGGAGGCATACTATGAAAGGCCATGAAAATTTACCGCAGATCTCAACCTCTGAGCTCGAGGTTATGAATGTTCTGTGGAGAAACGGAAGCATGACAAGCGCGGAGATCGTCGCCGAGGTGTCAAAGGTCAGCGAATGGAAGCCCAAGACCATCCACACGCTCATCAAACGCCTCGCAGCAAAAGGAGCGATAACGGCTGAAAAGATCAATCTTCACTCCAACATTTACTCGGCGGCAGTCGATGAGGAAGAGTACAGACAGCACGAGGCGGAGACCTTTGTCAAAAAGATGTTCGGCGGCTCGGTCAACAAGATGCTGATCGGCTTTATCAAAAAGAACAAGCTGACCGGCGACGACATCGAGGAGCTGAAAAACATTCTTAAAGGAGATCAATAATGTTTGTTAAGCTGTTATTCAGTTTTTGCCTCACCGCGGCGCTTTACGGAACGGTTCTGGGCGTTGTTGTGTATCTGCTCAACCTTTTGCTCAAAAAACAAATTCCGGCGCGGTTCAGGTTTTTGCTGTGGCTGATCGCGGCGCTCAGGCTGCTGATGCCGATCGCGCCCGAGGCGAGGTTCAGCCTGTTTAATCTTCTTCCCGCGCCGATCGCGGAGGGCGTCAGCGCGCAAACGGCGCCCGCGGCGGGAATGGACATATTTTACATAGCAGCGCTGATCTGGCTGTGCGGCGCGGCGGCGATGCTGCTTCGCGCGTTTATCCCGCAATTTTTACTGTGCCGCGAACTTGCAAAGCTTCAAAGATACGACGACCCTGTCTTTGAGGAAACGCTGAAGGAGTGCCGCGAAAAGCTCGGAATTCGGCGCGAGATCGTTCCGGTGATCCAAAACAGGATCGACACGCCCGCGGTGTTCGGATTTTTCCGTCCGAGACTGCTGCTGCAAAAGGATGTTAAATCCATGCCTCGCGACGAGGTTCGGCACATAATTCTTCACGAGTGCTGCCATGTGAAGCGGCATGATGTGCTTAGCGGCTGTCTGCTGTCCGTCGCGCGGGCTGTTCACTGGTTCAATCCGCTCGTTTGGCTGTTTGATTTTAAGGCTAGGCAGGAAATGGAGATAGCGGCTGACGAGAAAGCCGTGGGTTATATGAAAAACGACGAGCGAATTGACTACGGAATGACAATAATCAACACCGCCGCGAAATTCTCGCTCTACGGGCCGAGCGCGGCAGTCGGAATGTCGGGTGAGAAGCGCAATATAAAGCGCAGGATAAAGAGCGTGGCCGCCTTTAAAAAACCGGCCATGATCTTCAGAATTCTCGGCGCGGCGCTCGTCATGGCCGCGGGCTGCACATGTCTGACAAACGCCAAGCTGCCCGAGCCGATAAGGCCCGAGAGCAACGAGCTTTACCGATCAATAGTCTCACACCGATTCAGCCCTGACTCCCAACAGGCGGACCAATCCGCGGATGCCTCCGATGCGGAGCGGACGGATAATTTCCGCCCCGAAAGCTCCGACCGATCCGCGGAAAGCGGCACGAACGCCGCTCAAACAAACGCGGCGGCGAGTTCCGAACGAACCGTTTCGGGCGGCGAGCCGAACCCCTCAACGCAGCCCCCGACGACGGTCATAATAAACGACGCTGGGATCTATTCATCGGCAAGTCAAAACGGCACGGCGGAAAACGCCGCGGAAAACGGCACCGTGTTTTTCACGGACGTTGACGGCGGAACTTTGACCGCGAAGGCGAACCGCTTGAAGCCCGGCACCGGCTATGACGATGTTAAGTTCGCCGCCGAAGCCGGTGGCGGACAGCCATACGAGACCGGGATCGGCGCGGGCGAGACAAAAACCGTCGAAAAGGAGCCGACAGACGGCGAAATCAGCGTTTATCTGAACTCGGAAAGCTCCGACATGGTCTCGATCGACGTGTATGACAGCAATCAGCCCGCCGGCAGGCTGTTATTAAAACCCAGGACATTCGCCTCATACACTGTGTCGGGCCTCAAAGGGCTTTGCCGCCTCGTCATAAATGCCTCCGCTCCGACAAAAGCGTTGATCTACTAACGCAACACGCTTATTGATGTAGGGCGGCTGAGGCCGGAGCCGCGTAAGCGGGTTCGTGGCAACGTAATATTCCGATTGCACTAATAAACGGGGCCACAAATCATTAACGAGAACGGACACTCGCCCACATGCCGCCGCGGGCGGATAATATCCGCCCCTACAAATTAATTATTACAATATAACGCTAAATATTAAACTGAAAGGATGATTGATATGAAAAACTCGAAAATCAAACAAACGATCGCGGCGCTGTCCGCCGCGGCGATCCTTGCGGCGATGCCCGCGGCTTACGCCGAAGCAGCGAACCTCTCGCTTACCCCGAGCGCGGCCGCGTCGGCAAACAAGCTGCCGCCCGGCACCGGTTTTGACAGCATGACGTCTGCCCACCCGACGGCGTGTACCGCGACATTGACCAAAGGCGAAACCGCGGTCACAAAAGCCGCGGACGAAAACGGAAAAATCACGTTTTATTTAAGCTCGGAAACGGCGGACATAATTAAGATAAACGTCTCGACCGACCCAGCGCGCGAAAAAGTTGCAAGCCTCTGCGCGAAGCCGCGAACCTTTGCGGAATACACGGTTGAGGGCCTGACTCCCGGCGGGAACTATTTAATCACATTCACTGCCGAGGCAAACGGCAAAGCGTTGATTTACTAACGAAAGGATGATCGATATGAAAAACTCAAAATTAAAACAAACGATCGCGGCGCTGTCCGCCGCCGCAATGCTTGCGGCAATGCCCGCGGCTTATGCCGAATATTCACTTGATGATATATCGGCAATTTCCAACCTGACCGATGTCTCTCAGACAGAGTCGGATCGGGTACCGAATTACAGCTACATGATATATTCCGGTGAAAACGCAAAATTCGGAGTTGAGCATCAGGGTGACGTTGTTATTGAACCCGTCTGGGACGACATCAATTTCGGCAACAACTATTTCGGCGGCGAGTGCGTCAACCTGATGTCCGCCAGGGAGCTGGCCGATGTGCGCAAGCTTGACTCCGTCTGCTTTGACACGGTAGCGGCCGGGACAAACAGCAGTCGGTTTGCGACCTACGATGAGATCGCAAAATATCGCGACAAAGTCAGAGTGTCTGTGAAGAAAGACGGCAAATGGGGCTGCGCGGACGTCAAAACAGGAGAGCTTGTTATTCCGTGCGAGTACAAAGAGGCGGCGATCGACTATAACAAGATAGCGCTTCTGACCGCCGATGACAAATATGCCGTGTCCGATCTCGACGGAAACATGATCGTAGGCCCGATATACGACTACGTTCAAAGCGGATACTCGGGCAGTCTGACCGTTGTAGGCCGAGACTACGGCTACACGGTGATCGACGAGGTGGGCCGCGAACTTCTTCCTCTTTCCGAAAACGAGCCGCAGATAATCGGCGGCAAATACATCACACTGACGCGCGATGACGAAATTACCGAGGTATATTCAATGGACGGAAAAAAGCTGTTTGAGAAAAAGGCGAGCGGCATCCTCGACTACAGCGATGACATATTTGTTTTCAACACGAGCGCTTCGGAAAACGACAGCGACACCGCCTTTGAGATCTGCGGCGCTGACGGCGCCACAATTTTAAGCGACAGCGGCAAATACTCTTCCGAGATCCTGCTCAGCACCAAAGCGTCTTACACCTATATCGACAACCTGTATCCGTTCAGCGATCCCGCAGCCAAAGACCTGCCGACCGTTATTGCCTTGAGAAGCTCCGAGCGCGATGAAAACGGCATCGGATACTATGATTATTACGACACAAGCGGAAAGCTGCTTTTGAGCGGATATGAGGCGCAGGGAGGCATATGCCCGTCGGCTGTTTTGATAACGATCTCCAAAAACGGTAAGATCGGTTTTGCGGACAGATACGGCAATATCGTGCGCGAACCGCAGTTCGACCGCGTGAGCGGCCCGATCGTCACCAAAAACTGCAAAAACTATTTTATGTACAATGACGGCAGTTTAAAAGAACTGCCCGATGTGGGCGATCTGCAGGCATACGCGGTCACTGACGGAGAAAAAATTTATTATGAGATAAGCGGCGATTTTCATAACGACGGGGAGTACAATATGGCTCTGATGGACTCAAACGGCGATTTCATACTTCCTCCGATCTTTCACAGTATGAGCATTTTAAGCGGCGGCCTTATGCGGCTTTATATAAACCGGAACAACGGCGTTGATAAGTACGCCGCGAAGCTCGCCGACGATCCAAAGCCCGTTGACATCACGCCGTATATCACAAATCCGACGCTTGACGAGAGCGCTCAGTGGTTCGTGGATAACGGATATGTAACCGGCGCGACCGCCGAGGAGCTCAGAACAGGCGAAGCGACCACCCGCGCCGAGTTTCTGGCGCTGATTTCAAGAATAGACAACTGGCAGATCGACGTGAACGCGCCTGCCGCCTTCCCCGACACCGAGGGCCATTGGGCGAACGGGATAATCGTCGAAGCGAAAAACCGCGGTCTGATAACCGCGGACGAAAGCGGGAACTTTGATCCCGACGGCGTTATCAGCTATCGCGGTGAATATGAAATTTTGCTCCGTGAAATCGGCTTCTCTGAGGAGGTTTCGGCATCGGCGAACTCTGATCTTTACGGCGAGGACGCCTTCGGGCGATATGCGAACATCAGCCACAGCAGCTCTGATCCGGTTCCGAGGCTGATAACCTTCAGGATCCTCAAAGGCTATAATGACGAGGGCAGATATTATCAATTCGATCCGAACAAATTCGGCAGCGAGGAGACACTCTCAGACGGCCCCGTAATATCGACCTCAGACAGCACCGATACATATTTCTTTAACTAAATAACACAAACACCGCTTCGGCTTTTGAGCCGAAGCGGTGTTTCATTATGTCATTATTTATTTTGTCTTCTTTGTGCTGTCGGTTATCATAACCTTAACATCGTCGCCGCTGCCGAGTGAAACCAAAGTGTAATCAAGGTTCTTTTCCTTGAGATACTCGGTGAACGCGGGATAATCGTCCTTACTGAAATACAGTGTGACAGCGCCGTCCTTATCGATCTTTGAGCAATCCGCCATGCCCGAGTTCATTATCTCGTCAAGCGCGTCTTTGTCTTTGATCTCGCAGCTTATTACCGAAGCTTTGTCCATATCAGCGGACTTTTTCGCGTACTCCTCGGTCTCGCCTTTGGCGTTGCGCTTGCGTTCGGACTCCTTCACGGTTCCGGGACGCAGGGTCGCCTTCGGGCCGGGTGATGTGCTCGGTCCCGGTGAGCCGCTCGGTGCGGGTGACGCACTCGGCTTAGGCGTTGCCGTCGTCTTAGGTGCCTCCGTCGGCTTGGGAGCCGCCGTCGGCGCCTGCGTGGGCGCGGCCTTCGGCTCAACCGTTGGAATCGCGACCGAGGCCGCCTGCGCTTCGGGTTCGGTATATGTGAACGTGTCGGGCGCGCTTGCTCCTCCGCCGCCTCCCGCGACAGTCACGCTGTCGGGAGCCACATATGTGGGCGAGGTTATGCCCGTCGCTATGTCCGGAAGAATTATCTTCGGCGTCACATATGGCATTTTCGTGGGCGCGGGCGTGGGAGCCGCCGCCTTGGCCGTGGTTGACGATGTAGTCGTTTTCGGCGTTGTACTCGTTGTGGTTCTCGAGGTTGTGCCGCTGCTTGTGGTTGTTCTTGAGGTCGTGCCGCTTGTGGTTTTCGCGGTGGTACCGCTGCTTGTGGTACTTTTGCCCGACGAGTTGCTTCCCATCGGCAGAGCCGATGACGCGGACGGTCTCGAAGTCGCCTTTGGTGATGCCGCCGAGGCTGATCCCGAAGCGGGTTTCGGCGTTGCCGCCGACGAACCCGCGGTCGCGCCCGGACGGCTCGTAGACGATGGTGAGTCTTTATCATCGTCCTTATCATCCGTCACATACTCGTCAAGACCGCTGGAGCTGGGCTTCGCCGTGGCTCTCGCGTCAGCGATCGCGGCGTTGTCCGAGAAATTATATATCTCGTCAGACGACTTCATCACCTGATACAGGCCGCTTCCCGCGACTCCGAGAACCAGCACCGCGCTCAAAGCGGCAGGAGCGACAATGCGCCAGTTTGCATGCTTTATAACATAATCGGTCTTATCCTTGACCGCCTCAAGAAAGCCGCGGAGCTTATCCGCCGCTCCTTCGCCGTTTTCGGCCTTTATCGCGGCGCGCTCGGCCTTGACCTCTGGAGCCGCGGCCTCAAGCTTTTCGCGAATGCCCGAAAGCAAATCAACATGGGGCTCGGGAGTCTTGGTGTTGTTTAATACGCCGATCATGTCCTTGATCTCGTAATATTCCATGCGGCAGTTTTCGCAGTTCTTAAGATGAGCTTCGATCACCGCTTTTTCGTCCTCATCGGAGGCGTCCGACACATAATCATAGAGCAGATCCGCGCACTCGCCGCAGCTCAGCGTGTCAAGCTCACTGTCGGCGCTCTCAAAGCCCGGCAGAGAGTCGATTGTCGGAATGGGGCCCGTATTGCCCGTAACCTCACTGTTTTTGATCGGGGCCGCGTCAAATCCGGCGGACATTCCAATGCCTCTTTCAATTTCCTCATCGTCAAACCGAAGAGTGCTTATGCTCGCCAAAAACTTGTCAAAGCTTCCATCGGGCAAATCGTCATAGGCAACCGCGTTTTCGGGTTCGTCGACAGTCTCTGCTTCGATAACCGCGTTTTCGGGTTCGTCGACAGTCTCTGCTTCGATAACCGCGTTTTCCGGTTCTTCGGCAGTTTCGGCTTCCGGCATTTCGATTTTGATGCCGCCGTCAGGCTCCGCATCAGTCTCGAAATCAAAGCGCCTCTCCTCGGTTTTCTCATCCAGATTGATCTGACGGATATCGTCCGCGATACTTCCCATAACTCCGCTGTACTTTTCGGCAAGGTCTTTATCCTTCTCAAAATCTGACATGATACCCCTCCTTCCTTAAAAATAGTCCGCGTATCATTAAAAACCATAACACGCAAGGGCGGAATTGCCCTTTCATTCTATTAGACGAAATATTTCTCAAAAAGTTCCCGATTTTCAAGTAAAATTTCTCTTAAATTTTTCCGCGCGCGGCTGATGCGCGATTTGACGGTTCCGACCGAGCAGTCTACTATCTCGGCAATCTCGTCATATGACAGTCCGCGTATATCTCTGAGGATAACAACGGTCCTGTACTCGTCGCTGAGCTCGCTTATGGCGCGGTTCACAACATCCTTTGTTTCAGCCTCCTCAAGCCTCGCGTCAGGCATAAAACGCGAGTCAGCCGGCTCGGACGCGAAGTTGTTACCGTCATCATCATCAAAGCCGCCGAGCGGAAGCGCCAACGCCGCTCTCCTCTGCCTCTTGACTATATCGAGGCAGGTGTTTGTGGCAACGCGGTAGATCCATGTGGAAAGCTTGGACTCAAACCGAAACGAGTTGATAGTCTTAAACATCTTCAAAAAAACTTCCTGCGCCATATCCGCCGCGTCATGCGCGTTGTCCGCGTATCTGTAGGAAATGCTGTACACCACCGACTGATACTCGGTGATTATCTTTTCAAAAGCGTTAACGTCACCCTTTTGCGCTTTTTTGATAAGCTTCAATTCGTCAGCCAAACACTCACCCCCTAATTGTGTCAAAATATCATACCGCTTATTAGGATACCACAATTCAGCGGATTTGTCAAATAAATCAGGCAATTTTTTCTTAAATTAAAGACAAAATTTCTATTTCTTAAGCAAAAGCTCGGAAACATACAGCTCTACAGCGTCCCAGCCGTCAAGCCGTCCGGTCTTTATGTCAACGGAATATTTAAGCCCTCGGTCAACGAGGCGCTTTAGCTCGCCCTCTCCGTATCTCCTGCCGTTTTCCACGGCCTTGTTGATCGCGAACATAGGCACATGCCTGTCAAAATATTCCGCCATCTCGCGGGCGGTCAATCCGTCCTGCTTAAGCAGCTTGCAAAGCAGCAGCTCATACACGCCGTCGAGGATAACGCTGAGCACAACCGTCGGGCGAACGTTCTCGTTTTTGAGGCTTTTAAGCTGTTCCATGGCTTTGCCTCCGCTGCCTCCGACTATGCTGCCGCTGAAAATATCGTAGATCTTCACCTCGGCCGACTTGTCGACCACCGCGTCAATATCGGCGCGGGTCACATTGTGACGGTTTTCACCCATATAAAGAATGAGCTTTCGGCACTCGTTGTCAAGCTTGCCCATAGACGTTCCCGAAGAGCGCACAAAATAGCTGAGATCCTTCGCCAGGATCCGTTTGCCTGCCTTCTCAAGCGTTTTCTCGACCCACACCTCAAGCTTGTTCACGGGCATGCGCTCAAAGTTTACGACGCCTCCGCCCGCGTCCTCAATGAATTTAAGGGATTTTACCTTTTTCGGATCAAAGCCGGGCTCGCGGAAAATCAGACAAGCGTAATCGGGCAGTTCGGCGATATAGGCCTTAATTTTCTTAAAAGCGGATGTCGTCAAATTTGAGAACAGTCCGCTGTCCTTAACTATAATGAGCCGCCTGTCGCCGCCCTGGGGCAGCATCTCGGCGGCGGCGATTATCTCGTCAGCCGCGGTTCTGCCGTCAAAATACGCGCAGTTAAAGCGGGCGAGCTCTCCGGGCGCCAGTTTCTTTTTGATCGCCTCTATGCGGTTGTCAAGCAAAAACTCCTCCTCGCCGAAAAAGAACAAAATCCGCGGCACCGCGCCGCTTCTGATCAACTTGTTGAGCTCATCATATGTCATAATATTACCTCGCATACCGAATATATATAATCAGAAAAAGGGAGTGGCTTTAAAACCACTCCGACTTAATATCAAACCGATTAGTAAATTATTCTGCGTCCGCCTAAGAAACGGCTTGCATAATAATCCGAATCAATGCTTGTGTACTTAACAACGTCACCCGTGTGCGGCGCGTGGATCATCATACCGTCGCCCACATAGATACCGATATGGGAAGCGTAACCGCCGGAACCAAAGCCGACGAGGTCGCCGGGCATAAGCTGGTCTCTTGTAACATAAACGCCTTCCTTCATCTGGTCGTCAGCGACGCGGGCAATCTTGATGCCAAGCTGCGCGTAAACATACTGGCAAAGGCCGCTGCAGTCAAATCCCGAAGGCGATGTGCCGCCCCATACATAGGGAACGCCGAGGAACTGCGCCGCCAAGTCACAAACAGCCTGACCGCCCTCGCTTGCCTCGGGAACAGTGCCGTCATAAACGGAGATGTACTCCTCCGACACATAACCCATTAAACCGTCGTTGTTATAAGCAATGCAAACCCATCCGGGTTCGATCCAGTTAACTCTTACTCTTGAGCCGTACTGCAGAGTGGCAATAATACCGGCGTCCATAGACGCACTCTGTCTGACATTAAGACTCGATACTTGTACAACACCGTAGTATTGCGCCGGCTGATCGATATCGTCAAAATCAGCGTATGTAGGTGCTATTATAAAAGTAGAAATTGTCATCAAAACCACAAGTGTTGCAACAATTCTTCTCAAACTTTTTCTCAAACTAAAACTCAAAACCAAAAACCTCCAAAAATCTTACGCGATACGTCTAAGCTTTTCCTTCCGTCACTTCCCTTCCGTATCAAATTAATCGTATTCGGTTCCAAAAATCAAAATAGGAAAAATTAAGCACAAATTTTGCCTTATAATTTTTAAAACCATGTGATGATTATACAACTATTGGACGGAAATGTCAATACAAACTTTGGCTTATATTGAAGAAACTGCCTCAAAAAAACAAGTAAAAACCCCGCAAAACGCCGTGATTTCGGGCGTTTGCTGAAATTATGAACAAATTGTAAACATTTAAATTTTTTCTCCGAAAATGTTAATTTGGGAATAAAATTCGTTAACAATACAATTACGCATATCTAACAAGTGTGTTAAGATAATGTTACAATTATGTTTCAAAACTCGATTTCCTATTGCAAAACGGAAAATTTGTGGTATAATAATTTTATTATGGAAAAATCCGCGTTTATTTTTCCGTTACCGATATTATAACGCGGGGAAGCGGATATTTCAATAGGCGGATCGCACAAATCCGTCATTCGTAAATCTGATTAATTTGAGGTAATTGTTTATGATTAAGAGCATGACCGGCTTCGGCAGAGCCGAAACCGTTTTCGCCGAGACCTACGAGATCGGCGTGCAGATAAAATCGGTGAACCACCGCTACGCTGACTACAGCATAAAGACACCGCGGATATACAGCTTTCTTGAGGAGCACATACGCTCCTGCCTTTCGGGCTGCGTGTCGCGCGGAAAAATCGAGGTTTATGTCTCGATTACCAAAATTGACGATGACAACAAGCAGGTGCGGCTCAACAAGGCGCTGGCGCAGTCTTACATTGAAAGTCTGCGCGGCCTCTCGGAATTCGGTTTAAGCGACGATATATCCATGAGCACACTTTCAGCTTTCGGCGACATATTCGATGTGGAATACAAAGAGATCGACGAAGAAACCGTGACGGCTGCCATTGACGAGGCTCTCAGGATCGCGCTCGACGGCTTCACCGCCATGCGTATCAGTGAGGGCGAGCGGCTCAAGGCCAGCATTCTCGAGCACCTTGACTCTCTCGGCGAGCATCTGGAGGCGGTCAAAAAGCGTTCTCCCGAGACTGTTGCGGAATACGGAGAAAGGCTCAAAAAGCGGCTGTGCGACACGCTTTCCGAAATCGGCGTCACAGCCGACGAGAGCCGCGTTCTGACCGAGGTTGCGATATTCGCCGACAAGGTGGCGGTCGATGAGGAGACAGTTCGCCTCGGCAGCCACATCAAGGCGTTTAAGAACGCGCTCGGCGAGGACGGCCCGATCGGCAAAAAGCTCGACTTTATCGTGCAGGAAATGAACCGTGAGACCAACACGATCGGCTCAAAGTGCAATGACATTGAGCTCACAAAGCACGTCGTTGACATGAAGTCGATCATCGAAAAAATACGCGAGCAAATTCAGAACATAGAGTAACATCATAAAATAAAGCAAAGTGAGGCGGCTTGAAATATGAAGCTGATTAACGTAGGATTTGGCAATCTTGTTTCGGGTTCGAGAGTAATCGCTATCGTCAGCCCCGACTCAGCGCCGATAAAGCGCATAATCCAGGAGGCCAAAGAGCAGGGCATGGTTATTGACGCCACCTGCGGGAGACGCACCCGTTCGGTCATTGTCACCGACAGCGACCATATAATCCTCTCGGCTATCCAGACCGAGACGATAGCCGGCAGAGCGGAGCTCAGCCGCGACGAGGGGGACAAGGATGAATAAAGGACTTTTAATTATCGTATCGGGTCCCTCGGGTGTCGGAAAGGGCACCGTGCTCAAGGAGCTGCGGGCGAAAAACCCGAATATCGTGCCGTCGATCTCGGCCACCACAAGAGAACCGAGAAACGAGGACGCCGAGGGAGTGACCTACTTCTTTAAAACCGAGAGCGAGTTCAAAAAAATGATCGACCGCGGCGAGTTTATGGAATGGGCGATATTCAGCGGAAACTACTACGGAACGCCGCGCGAATACGTTGAGAAAAACCTGAACAAGGGGCGCGACGTGCTGCTTGAGATCGACGTGCAGGGAGCGCTCAAGCTCATGGAGAGCGGCGCCGAGGGCGTGTATATCTTTATCGCTCCCGAAAGCCTTGACGTGCTGCGGCAAAGGCTCCGCGGCAGAGGCACCGAGACAAACGAAGAGATCGAGCGCCGCGTGAAGGCCGCCGAGTGGGAACTCAAACAAAAGGACAAATACGATTATGTTGTGATAAACCGCGTTGTGCGCGACGCAGCCGATGAAATCGAAAACATAATAAAGCAATCAAAGCAAAAACAATAACGCTAAAATATTTTTAAGGAGAGATGTCATATGATGATTGACCCGCCTATCGCGGAGCTGGTAAAAAAGGCAGGAAGCAGATACATGCTGACCATTGAGACCGCCAAGAGAGCGCGCCAGCTTGCTGACGGAAAGCAGCCGCTGATCGACACAAATTCGGGAAAAGAGGTTTCAATCGCCGCCGAGGAGATTTACGAGGATAAGCTCAACTATATCCACACTCCCAACATCGGCTCTATAAATTTATCCAAATAAAACCGCGCCCGCTGTCAAAGCGGGCGTAATTAAACTTCTTATTAAACGTATTATAAGGTGATCAATATGCTTAAAGACAAAACAGTAGTTTTGGGCGTGACCGGGGGGATAGCGGCTTACAAAGCGTTGGAGCTGACCTCGATGCTCAAAAAAGCGGGCGCGGACGTCAAAGTCATCATGACCCGCGCCGCGACAGAGTTCGTGGCGCCCTTGAGCTTTCAGAGCCTGTCGCAGAACCCGGTCGCGGTCGATATGTTTGAGGAGCCCAAGGCGTGGGAGATCCGCCACATATCGCTCGCCAAAGCCGCGGACGTGCTGGCGGTGGTCCCGGCGACCGCGAACTTCATCGGAAAAGCCGCGAACGGAATTGCCGACGATATGCTGACCACCACGGTTATGGCGTCAAAGGCGCCGCTGCTCATAGCCCCGGCAATGAACACGGCCATGTTTGAAAACCCCGCGACGCGGGAAAACATAGACAAGCTCAAAACGCGCGGCGCCGAATTTGTGATGCCCGCAGAGGGCCGCCTTGCCTGCGGCGACACCGGCAGGGGCAAGCTGGCCGACATTGAGCTTATATTTTGGAACATAGCGCGCCTCGCGCTCAAATCAAAGGCTGATCTGAGCGGCAAAAAAGTGCTCGTGACCGCGGGAGCGACCCGCGAGGCCTTGGACCCGGTCCGCTTCCTTACGAACCATTCAAGCGGCAAAATGGGCTTTGCCGTCGCCCGCGCGGCCATGCTCCGCGGCGCCGACGTGACCCTTATCGCCGGAGCGCACACCTGCCCGGAGGTTTCGGGAGTGAACACGATCAACGTTTCCTCCGCTCTCGGCATGCGCGAGGCCGTCATGGGCGCGGCGGAGAGCGCCGACATAATAATTATGGCCGCCGCCGTTTCGGACTACCGCCCGGCAAAGGTTTCGGAGTCCAAAATAAAAAAGGGCGAGGGCGGCATGAGCCTTGAGCTTGTCCGCAACCCGGACATTTTAAAGGAGCTGGGCGAGAAATACTCGGGCTCAAAGACGATAATCGGCTTCGCGATGGAAACCGAGGAGCTTATCAAAAACGCCGCGGGCAAATGCGCCGAAAAGCGGGCTGACTTCATTGTCGCAAACAGCCTGACAGCCGAAGGCGCGGGCTTCGGAAGCGACACCAACGTCATCTCGATCGTTAAAAGCGACGGCACCGCGCGCGACTATCCGATGATGAGCAAGTTTGAGGCCGCGAACATAATACTGACGGAGGCGGCTAAGCTATGATCGCGCAGATCGCGCTGATAAGCCGCCGCCACATAATCGACCGCGTTTTTGATTACAGAATACCCAAGGAGCTTGAGGAAGCCGCAGTTCCGGGCATGAGGGCGCTTGTGCCGTTCGGCCCGTACAACAATCCCACCGAGGGACTGATCGTGGGTGTGGCGGAAAGCAGCGAATACTCGGAATTAAAACCGCTGAAGTCCATTGTCGGCAGCGGCCCCGCCTGCACCGAGGAACAGCTCAATCTCTGCCTCTGGATGCGCGGCAGATATATCTGCCCGTTTTACAGCGCGTTCAGACTGGTCGCGCCCCCGGGCATGAAGCTTATAATCAAAGAATGGATAACACTTAACGAAAAAGCCGCCGAGGGCGCTAAACTCAGCGATTTTCAGAAAAGGGTCGTTTCCGCCATACGCGAAAACGGCGGGATAATCGAGTTCCGCCACCTTGAGGAAATCATCGCCTCGGGCGGGCTGCGGCGGTGCCTCGCGGCTCTTTCCGAGAAAGGCGTGATAAGCGTTTCGGAAAACGCGGGCGACTCCGTGCGCGAGCTGACTGTGCGCAAAGCGCGGATCTCGGTTCCGGTCGACGAAGCATACATGGCGGCAGACTTTTTAAGGAACAGCCGCGCCAAGGTCCAAGCGGAAATGCTGCTGACCCTGGCCGACAGCGGGCCGATGACGACAGCCGAGCTCATATCCCTGTCGGGCGGGAACTACACGTCGCTGGCCGCCCTTAAAGACAGAGGATATATTGAGCTTTACAACGAGAAAAAATTCCGCGAGGTTTACGACCCGCAAAAATACGGCTCGTCAAAGGAATACGAGCCCACGCCCGAACAAAAGCCCGTGATCGACTACATCGACGGGCTGCTGAGCTGCGGCAGACACGAGAAAATACTTATCCGCGGCGTCACCGGAAGCGGCAAGACCGAGGTGTTCTTGCAGACGATACGCCGCTGCATCGAGCTCGGGAAAAAGGCGATCATGCTGGTTCCCGAGATCGCGCTTACGCCGCAAATGGTCGAGCGGTTCGTCAGCCGTTTCGGCAGCCGCGTAGCGGTCATGCACAGCGGCCTCGGATACGGCGAAAGGTTCGACCAGTGGAACAAGATACGGAGCGGCGAGGTGGACGTTGTCGTGGGCGCGAGAAGCGCGGTGTTCGCGCCGCTGCCCGACATAGGCATGATAATTCTGGACGAGGAGCACGAGAGCAGCTACAAATCCGAGATCGCGCCGCGGTACCACGCGCGCGAGGTCGCGGCCTTCCGCGCGGAGCAAAACGGCGCGCCGCTTATTCTGGCGTCGGCAACCCCGTCGGTCGAAAGCTATTACAAGGCCCGCGAAACCGGCGAATACAAGCTGTTTGAAATGAACTCGCGCTACAACAGCAATCCGCTGCCGAAGGTCCGCATTGTGGACATGCGCAGCGAGATATTTGAATATCACAACATGTCGCCGATAAGCGGCAGACTTGAAAACGAGATACGGATGAACCTCGAAAACGGTGGCAAGACCATACTGTTTCTGAACCGCAGGGGCTTCAACACCTTCGTGTCGTGCCGCGAGTGCGGCCACGTTATGGAATGTGAAAACTGCAGCATTCCGCTGACCTATCACAAATACAGCGATACGCTCATGTGCCACTACTGCGGCTACACGATAAAAAACGTCGCCGTCTGCCCGGAGTGCGGCTCAAAGCATGTTAAATTTTTCGGCACAGGCACCCAGAAAATCGAGGACGAGCTCAAGCGTCTGTTCCCCGACGCGCGTATACTGCGCATGGACCGCGACACAACGACGCAAAAAGGCAGCCACGAGCGGATACTCGACAACTTCAAAAACGGCGCGGCCGACATTCTTCTGGGCACGCAAATGGTCACAAAAGGGCTTGACTTTTCGGATGTGACGCTGGTCGGAGTGCTGGCTGCCGACTCCTCGCTCGGGGTGGACGACTTCCGCGCCAACGAGCGCACATTCTCGCTGCTGACACAGGTCTGCGGCAGAGCGGGCCGCGGCGACATCCCCGGCAGAGCGGTTATTCAAACCTATCAGCCGAAAAATTCCACGATAGGCTACGCCAAAGAGCACAACTACGCGGATTTTTATAAAAATGAGATAAAATTCAGAAAACGCTTGATTTACCCGCCATTTTGTGACATAATAAACATAATGGTCACGGGAGAGGACAACGAGCGCGTGACAGCGGCGCTCGGGCTTATCCACAGCTTTATCAGTGTGAACGGCGACAGGGAGAACATCATATCCCTGAGCGATCCCATGCCGGCCCCGATCGGCAGGATAAAAGGCAGCTACAGACACCGGCTCTTTATAAAGACGCGGGACTGTTCAAAATGCCTTGATCTGCTGCGCAAAATAAGCGACATGTACGGGCATGACAACCGCACGACTCTCGTGATCGACATAAACCCGCTTAACATGAACTGAAAATATATTTGTTTGAGGAGATTAAAATGGCAATAAGAAATATTGTGAAGTTCGGCGACGAGATTTTAACCAAAAAATGCCGCGAGGTAAAGGAGATCAACGACAGGATAATCTGCCTGCTTGACGATATGCGCGAGACGCTTATCGAGTCGGGCGGCGTCGGCCTCGCCGCGCCCCAGGTTGGCGTGCTGCGCAGGATCGCGATAGTTGACACGGGCGACGGGATCCTTGAGCTCATAAACCCCGAAATACTCAGTGCCGAGGGCGAGCAGACCGACGCCGAGGGCTGCCTGAGCTATCCCGGCAAGTTCGGCATGGTGACCCGCCCGAAAATCGTCAAAATACGCGCCACCGACCGTGACGGCAACGAGTTTGAATACACGGGCGAGGACCTGACCGCCCGCGCGTTCTGCCACGAGATAGACCACCTGAACGGACACTTTTTCACTGAGTTGGTGACAGAGTGGGTCGAAACCGATGATTAAACAACGATCCCCGCGTCGGGCTTTGCCCGATGCGGGGATTGTTTTTACATCAGCCTTTGAACATAAAATACACCGCGCCCAAAATACACAGAAAGGCCCAAAGGTAATTCAGCGTAAACTTTTCCTTAAGGTAGAGCACCGAAAAGAACGAGAATACCGTCAGCGTTATGACCTCCTGAATTATCTTGAGCTGGGCCGCGCTGTAATAACGGCTGCCCAACCGGTTGGCGGGCACCTGAAAAATATACTCGAAAAACGCCAGGCCCCAGCTCGTGAGGATCACGACCCACAAAGCCGTGTCCTTATGCTTCAGGTGGCCGTACCACGCGAATGTCATAAATATGTTCGATATCGTAAGCAGCCCGATCGGGCTTGCCATTTTTAAAAGTTCCATATTAACTCCCAATATAGTGATCAAAGCGGGCGGATAATATCCGCCCCTACGGTTTGATGAAACACGCGGGAAACGGCGCCCGCTTTATTTTACATTTCATTCACTATTTCTTTAAATCGGTTTCCTCTTTCCTCAAAATTTTTGAACATGTCAAAGCTTGCGCAGGCGGGCGAGAGAATAACCACGTCGCCCGGTTCCGCGATGTCTCTCGCGGTCTCGACCGCCTTTTTGAAATCGTCGGTTTTATAGATCGGCAGCCTTGAGGCGCTGTAATTTGAAGCGCCTTTCACCGCTTTCTCGATCTTGTCGGCGGTAAAGCCGCAAAGCACGAGCTTTTTCACATGCTCCGCCACAACCGGCCCGAAATCATCGAAGGGTATTTTTTTGTCATATCCTCCCGCGATGAGCACCACCTTCCGGTTAAACGAGTTGAGGCCCGCCGTGGTTCTCGCGGGTGACGAGGCGATCGAGTCGTTATAATACTTAACGCCGTCAATCTCGCGCACAAACTCTATCCGGTGCGGAACCCCCGTGAACTTTTTCGCTGTTTCGCGTATCACATCATCGCCAACATATCCGGACACGGCGGCGATCGCCGCCATGTAGTTCTCAACGTTGTGCATGCCGGGAATATAAATATCGTTTATATCAAGAACCTCACGCTCCGTCGCGCCGCCGGCGCGCTTAACTATCATATCGCCCTCAAGGCAATATCCGTCGCCAAGCGTCTCGCGGCGGCTGAAATACACGCCGTTTCCGCTCTCCCCGCCAAAGCCGCGGGTGATCTCGTTGTCATAGTTAAACACCGCGATGTCGCCCGGCTTCTGGAATTTGAACACCGCGCGCTTCGCGTCGATATACTCGTCAAAATCGGTGTGCCAGTCCAGATGGTTCGGAGTAACGTTGGTCACAACAGCCACATGCGGGCTGCGCTTCATGGTGTGGAGCTGAAAGCTCGAAAGCTCAACAACAGCCTTGTCATCGGGGCTCATGTTCTCCACGTCCCCGATAAGCGGTCTGCCTATGTTGCCGCCGAGATAACACTTATATCCGCCGCGGGTCAGCATGTCGGCGATCAGCGAGGTCGTGGTCGTCTTTCCGTCGCTGCCCGTGACCGCGATTATCTCGCAGGGGCACAGCTCAAAAAACAGCTCCATTTCGGAGCTCAGCTCCGCGCCCCGCCCGATGGCCTCAAGAATTGCGGGCGCGTCATAGCGCACTCCCGGCGTCTTGAAAATGATCCCCGCGCTCTCGTCGATTTTGTCGAGATAATGCTCGCCGAGCACCGTGGCGGCGCCCAGTTTTTCAAGCTCGCCGAGCGTGTCGCCGAGTTCCTCCGCCGTGCGCTTGTCGTGCGCGATAACCTTGGCGCCGCGCTCGGTCAGAAAACGAATTAAGGGTATGTTACTCACTCCGATGCCGATAACCGCCGCGGTCATTCCGTTTATCTTTTTGTTAAATTCCGATATAGGATTGGTCATAAAATATCCTCCCTCAACACAAATGAAAAATTAAGGGCAGACACAGGATGTCCGCCCCTAAACATATACGGTTCATTACTCCGCGTCTTCGGCGGGAGCGTCCTCGGCAGAAGCTTCCTCCGTAGGAGTTTCCTCAGCCGGAGTTTCTTCTGCGGGAGCTTCCTCAGCGGGAGCCTCTTCAACCGCGGGAGCTTCCTCCGCAGCCGGAGTCTCTTCCTCAACGGGAGCCTCCTCCGCAGGAGTTTCGGCCGAATCAAGAATATCGCCGAGAGTGAATGACGTTTCCTCAATATAAGAATTGGGGAGCGCGTCCTCATCCTTCTCCTCCTCGGGCTTAACTCTGTCCTTCATAAGAGCCTTCATTGAAAGACCGATCTGCTTGGTGTTGTCGTTGATCTCAACGATCTTGCAGTCAACAACGTCGCCGATAGCCAGCACGTCGGAGGGCTTGTTAATTCTCTCGTTTGAAATCTGCGAGATGTGAATTAAGCCGTCAACATACTCCGCGACCTCGGCAAACGCGCCGAAGGGCAGAATTCTGACGATCTTGGCCTTGATGTTGTCGCCGACGTTAAGGTCTTTGACCGCCTTAACCCACGGGCTGTCCTCTTCCTTCTTGTAGCCGAGCGAAACCTTGCCCTTTTCTCTGTCAAGATCCTTAATATAAACCTCAAGCTCCTGACCGACCGAGACAACCTCGGAGGGATGCTTGATCCTGTTCCACGAAAGCTCTGAAATGTGGACCAGACCGTCAACGCCGCCCACATCGACAAAAGCGCCGAACGGGGTCAGTGATTTAACGATACCCGTGTATTTCTTGCCTATTTCCGCGTTCTTCCAGAACTCCGCAGCCTTCTGCTCTTTAAGCTCCTTCACAAGCGAAATCCTGTTCTTGGATCTGTCAAGCTCCTTGATGTAAACATCTATCTCGTCGCCGACCGAGAGAACCTCGGAAGGATGCGCGATGCGAACGGGCGACAGCTCCGATATATGGATAAGACCGTCTACTCCGCCTAAGTCGATGAACGCGCCGAACGATGTGAGAGACTTAACCGTACCGGTGTACTGCTTGCCCTCCTCGGCGTTTGCCCAGAACTCTTCGGCGGCCTTGTCAGCCTCTTCCTTTGCAACCGACTTGATCGAGCCGACAACTCTCTGTCTGCCGCGTCTGTCGGTGTCCATCTTGATAATTCTGAAGCGCTGTTCGGTGTTGAGCAGGACTCCCAAATCAGAAAGATAATTAATAGCGCACTCCGATGCGGGGATAAACACGCGAACGCCGTTGGCGATCGTAACAACTCCGCCGCGCACGAGCTCAACAACTCTGCCGCTTAAGATCTCTCCGTTCTCAAACGCAGCCTGAAGCTCCTGCATACCTTTTACCGCGTCGATCTTCTTCTTCGACAAGGTGACAACGCCGTCTCTGTCGCTGACGTGAACGATGTAAACGTCAACCTCCTCACCGATCTTAACGAGATCGGCCGGGTCAGCGCCCGGATCGCTTGTCAATTCGTCGAGCGGTATAACACCGTCGTACTTGTTTCCGATATCAACCTGAACCTCGGTCGGCGTGATACCGATAACCACTCCCTTAACAACTTCGCCCGACTTTAAGGGCTTAAGGGTTTCCTCCAGTGCTTCCTCAAAACTCTTTTCATTTTCCGCCATGGTTAAACAGACCTCCTTGATTACCGACTCGGGCGTTGACGCCCCCGCGGTAATACCTACTTTAAAATTATTTTTTGTTAATATATTATATTTATTATTTTTCTCAAGTATATTTTGCTTTTTAAGCTCCGCCGCGTTTTCAATAAGCAGCGTGTTCGGCTGTATCTCGGCGCAGACCTCAAACAGCTTTTTTGTGTTCGAGCTGTCGCGCCCTCCTATCACGATCATCATGTCCGATTTAGCCGAAAGCTCGGCCGCGGATTTCTGCCGTTCGGACGTCGCACTACATATTGTATCAAAAAATTCCGCGTTTGTAAAATGTTTTTTTAAAATTTCTTCAATTTTTTTGAATAATTTTTGTCTGATCGTAGTTTGAGCAACGACAGATATTGGTAAATCACTCGGTTTTGATAAAATTTCGTTCAAGTCATTCTCGTCGGCCACAACTACCGCCGAGCCGCCGCACCAGCCGTTTATCCCGATAACCTCGGGATGGTTTTTGTTGCCCACGATAACGATCGCGCGGTTTTTCTCAAAATACTCGCGGCTGACTATCGAATGTATCTTTTTCACAAACGGACATGTGGCGTCTATAACTCTGACGCCGCGGCTCTCAAAGGCCTCGATATCCGATTTCGGAACGCCGTGGGCGCGTATTATCACGGTCGAGCCCTCCCCGGCCCCGTCCACGCTCTCAATAGCGGTGACGCCGCGGGACGCCAGATTGTCCGTGACGTCGCGGTTGTGGATAAGCTTGCCGTAGGTATATATGCCTCCCCCGCCGCCTTCCGCGGTCTCGTAGGCTATCTTCACCGCGCGGTCAACGCCGAAGCAGAAACCCGCGCGCTTCGCTATCTCAATATCCATAGCCGCCTCCGTGTCACACAGGAACCCTTGAAAGCTCCGAAATTCTCTTCATCAGCACCTCATCGGTAAATTTCTGAAGCTCCTCGCCGGTATTTTTTTTGTCAAAAAACTCGTCAAGCCTTATAAGCTCGCCTATATGTATGGTTATGCGCGTAAACGGCTTATAGCTGCCCTCAAGGCCGATCGGCAAAATATTCGCCCGCGCCTTGACGGCCACCATCGCCGCTCCGGACTTGCCTCTGCGCAGCCTGCCGGTGTGCGATCTGCCGCCCTCGGGGAAGATCACAATATGTCTGCCCGACTCCGACATCTTTATCGCCGACCGCAGCGCGCCGAAATCCGACTTGCCGCGCCTTATCGGAAACGCGCCGAGCTTTCTTATGAGCGCGCCGAACAGCTTGTTTCGGAACAGCTCCTCTTTCGCCATGAACCCGATCTGAAACGGCATGGCGATGCCGACCAGCGGCGGGTCAAAATAGCCCCTGTGGTTGGCGCAGATGATGAACCGCTCGGACTCATCGGGAATATTCTCTTTTCCTTCTGTTTTGAGACGGAAAAACGTGCGGAAAAATATATTCACCACAACTCTTCCGACATCATAAAGAGCCATTTTTCTACACCTCCGCGCTCCGCTTTTCGGCCAGCTCAAGAATGGCGCTGATAACCTCGGGAATTGTCATTTTTGTGGTGTCGAGCAGCACCGCGTCCTCCGCCTGCCTGAGCGGCGCGAACTCCCTTTCGGAGTCGTTCTTGTCACGGGCGATTATCTCGCGCTCGATTTGGTCAATATCGGGCGTCCCGCCCTTTGCGGCAAGCTCCTTAAACCGCCTCATCGCCCTCTCGCGCGGATCGGCGGTCATGTATATCTTAAGCTCGGCGTCGGGCAGCACATATGTTCCGATGTCCCTGCCGTCCATAACAACGTCCGACTTAGCCGCTAAGGCCCGCTGAAGCTCAACGAGCTTCAGACGCACCGCGGGAATGACCGCCACGCTTGACGCGGCCATTGAAACCGGATTTTCTCTTATTTTTTCGGTAACGTCCTCGCCGCACAGATAAAAAGCGGGCGCGCCATCGCGGCTTTTTATGTCGATCTCGACGCCGCCGAGGATTTTCTCGACCGCCTCCGCGTCGCTCGGGTCAACGCCCGAATTAAGCGCCCGAAGGCCCACGCACCTGTACATGGCTCCGGTGTCGATATAAACATAGCCGAGCCTTTCGGCCACCGCCTTTGAGATCGTGCTCTTGCCCGCGCCGGCGGGTCCGTCAATCGCGATTTTCATTTATTAACTCCTTATTTTTCGGCTCTTCCGCGCCCTCGGGCCCATCAAAGTCCCTCTCCGCGGTCAGCAGGCCGTTTTCCTCAAGAAAGCCGCACAGAGCCTCGATATTGTCATAAATATTCTCGTATTCAAAGCCGCATGACTGGGTGAAGATCACCCTCGCTCCGACCTCGCCCGCCGCGGCAAGCTTGTCGGAAATGCCGAGCGCGCTGTCCGTGATGAGCAGCTTCGCCCCGGTGTCGCGCAGGATCCTAAGCATACTGTCCCTGCCGGTTATGCTGTCATATTCCCTGACGTTCATAAGCGGAACACCGTATTGCAGCGCAAGATCAACGTCAAACTCACCACCCGCGAGTATCGGAACATAAAGCGCGCTTCTGTCAAAAACCTGCTCGGCGATAACGCGCACATTCATCGGACGTGAGAAGAACACCGCGTTTCCGACGGTATTGTTGATCCTGCCCGCGACGGCGGAATAGGAATACTCGGTCTCGCAAGCGACCTTTGACGGGTCGGCGCTCACCGAAAGACCCCTCGGCACCGTGGCCTCAATGAGCTTCACTAAGGGGATCTTCAAATCTTCAGCCACATTGGCGGCGGCCAGTGAGCCGTGAGACGCGGGCGCCTCGATAATATCCGCGATCGCGCTGACGCGGTTCTTTTTGACTATCCGCGCAAGCCCGCGATAGCTGAGCTTTCCCACGATAACGTCGCCTTTGCCGAAGCCGCCCGCCTCGCCGAAGGACTCAAAGTGGAATATATAATCCGCGCCCAAGGCGCTCAGGCGTTCGGCAAGCTCGGCGGCCCGCCTTCCGCCGCTCGATAAAATCAACAGCATATTACTCGGGCTGCGCCTCTCCGCTGTTTTCGGTCTGAGCCGCGCTCTCGCTCGGCGGCGGCGTCACATAGCCGTCGTGGACCTCAGCGTCCTTTTCGACCGCGAGCTTCGCTCCGCACTCGGGGCAGAATTTGCTCTCGTCCTTGACGCTCTTTCCGCACTCGGGGCACTTGACCATTGACTTATAGTTGTCGAGCTGCTCGTCATATTCGTGAAGCTGCTTTGAAAGCTCCTCGATCTTGGCGCACTTTTCCTTAACGATCTCGTCAAGAGGGGAGTTGTTTTTGTAGCTGTCATAAACAGCGCCGCCGATCTCTTCCTTAAGACGGCGGATATCGCCCTTCACGTCGTACATCGCGTATTTGATCTTTGAAAATTCCACAACCTCTCCGGACTTTTTCGCCACAGTCTGGGCGGCCGAGCCCACCGCGTTTTTAACGCTCTCCAAAAAATCCATAATTACATCTCCTTTATATAAATTATTGTTTGTTGTCACACATTAAATCTGAACAGCACAATATCTCCGTCCTTCATCACATACTCCTTGCCCTCGGAGCGGACGAGGCCCTTTTCTTTGGCGGCAGCCATCGAACCGCAGGTCATAAGATCGTCAAAATGCACCACCTCGGCGCGGATAAAGCCGCGCTCAAAATCTGTGTGTATCTTGCCGGCAGCCTGAGGCGCCTTGGTGCCCTTGGTTATCGTCCAGGCTCTGACCTCGGGCTTGCCCGCCGTCAGATAGCTGATGAGGCCGAGCAGAGTGTAGCTCGCCTTTATCAGCTTGTCAAGGCCCGACTCGGACGCGCCGAGCTCGTCCAGGAACATCTGCTTCTCGTCCTTTTCAAGACCGGCTATCTCCTCCTCGATCTTGGCCGAGATCACCATGACCTCCGCCTTGTCCGCGGCGGCGTATTCCTTTATCTGCTTCACAAACCCGTTGCTGTCCTCGTCGGCATAGTCGTCCTCGGCCACATTCGCGGCGTATATGACCGGCTTCAGCGTCAGCAGCGAAACCTCGCTGAGCATCTCAAGCTCGTCCTCGGTCATGTCCATCGAGCGGGCGGTTTTGCCGCTCTCAAGGTGAGCCTTGAGCCGCTCGTAAAACTTTTGGTGGGCGAGATATTTTTTCTCGCCGCCGCGGATCGACTTCATGATCTTGTCGATCCTTCTATCAAGTATTTCCAAGTCCGACATGATTAATTCAAAATTGATCGTCTCAATATCTCGAACGGGATCAACGCTGCCGTCAACATGGACGATGTTGCTGTCCTCAAACGCGCGCACGACGTGAACGATCGCGTCAACCTCGCGGATGTTCGACAAAAACTTGTTGCCGAGGCCCTCGCCGCGGCTCGCGCCCTTGACAAGACCCGCTATGTCCACAAACTCGATAACCGCGTAGGTCGTCTTGTCCGGATGATACATTTCGGCCAAAGCGTCGATCCGCTTGTCCGGCACAAGCACCGTGCCCACGTTGGGCTCGATCGTGCAGAACGGATAGTTGGCGCTTTCCGCCCCCGCCTGCGTTATCGCGTTAAACAGCGTACTCTTGCCCACATTCGGCAGGCCGACAATTCCTAATTTCATATTTTCGCTTCCTCTTTTCGTTAGTTTAATTTTTCCTCAAACAGATCAGCGAGCTCTCTCGCGCGCCTTGTGATAAGCTCGACGTCCCTGCCCTCGATCATGACTCTAACCAGTGGCTCGGTTCCCGACGGGCGTATAAGCACTCTGCCGTCGTCCGCGAACTCCTTTTCAAGCTCCGCGATCGCCTCGCGTATCTCCGGGAACTTCATATAGTTTTCCTCGTTCTTGAGCTCGTTTTTAACCGTGGCGTTGATCAGCACCTGCGGATAGATCTGCATGATACCCGCGAGCTCCGACGCCTTTTTGCCGCTGCGCTTTATCACGTCGGCAAGCTGAATTCCGGTCACAAGGCCGTCGCCGGTGGTGTTGTGCTCAAGCAGAATGACGTGGCCCGACTGCTCGCCGCCGATCTTGTGGTCGTGAGCGAGCATTTCCTCAAGCACATAGCGGTCGCCCACCTTGGTGCGCTTGATGTTTATGCCGTATTCCTTTCCCATCACGAAAAAGCCGAGGTTGCTCATGACCGTGGCCACGATCGTGTTGTCGGGCAGCTTTCCTTTTTCTTTCATATCAAGGGCGATTATCGTCATGATCCTGTCGCCGTCGATAATTCCGCCGTTTTCGTCAACCGCGAGGACGCGGTCGGCGTCGCCGTCGAAGGCCAGACCCAGATCGGCACCGCTCTCTTTCACAAATTCGGTCAGCGCCTCAAGATGAGTCGAGCCGCAGCCCGCATTGATGTTGATGCCGTCGGGCTTGTTGTTTATCACAGCCACGTCGGCGCCGAGGCCCTTTAAGGCTTTCTCGGCGGTCACGCTCGAGGCTCCGTTAGCGCAGTCTATCGCGATCTTCATGCCGCTTAAGTCTCCGCCGCAGGTGCTCTCGGCAAATTCAATGTATTTATCAACCAAAGTATTGTCGTATGTTATATGTCCGATATTCTCATGGGTGGGCGCGTGGATCTCCTCGGTGCCGTCAAGGATTATCGCCTCGATGCGCTCCTCGATCTCGTCGCTGAGCTTATATCCCGTGCCGCTGAAATATTTAATTCCGTTGTGCTCAAACGGATTGTGTGAGGCGGAAATCATAACTCCCGCGTCAAAGCCCTCGCTGCGCACAAGATGCGCTATCGCCGGCGTAGGTATTACCCCCGCGATGACCGCCTCGGCTCCGACGCTGCATATGCCGGCCACCAACGCGCTCTCAAGCAGGCCGCCCGAAATCCGGGTGTCCCTTCCCACAAGTATTCTGGGCTTCCTGTCGCCCGTTCCCGCCAGAACATACGCCCCGGCTTTTCCGATTTTAAACGCGAGCTCGGGCGTCAGCTCTTTGTTAGCCACGCCGCGAACTCCGTCGGTTCCAAATAATCTTCCCATCGTCGCAAATCCTCCTCGTCGTCGCAAATCCCTGCGCTAACTCGCTTTCACGCAAGGCGTGAAAGTCTCGCCCGCTTCGGGTTTGCTCCTCTTCCCAAAAAGTGCACTTCGTTGGCGCTTTTTGGGAGCCCTATGCGCCTATTTGCTATATATACACTGGTGTAGGGCGGCATGCCCACATGCCACCACGGGCGGATAATATCCGCCAACGTAGTGATTAGCGATTAGTAAATAGTGATTAGAGTTCCCCTCTCAGTCAGCTTCGCTGACAGCATTAAAGAAGCTCTTGGTCAAAATCGCAAGCGATTTTGAAAGATAGCTTTGAACCCGCAAGCATAGCTTGCTGATTATCCCCAGAGTGGGCGAGCCTATGGGACGTCGAGGGCGCCGTCCCCTACGAAATATTAAGGCAAGCCTTGTGGACTTCGTTTGCCTCTCCCTTTGGGGAGAGGTGGCGCCGAAGGCGTCGGAGAGGGGTCCTATTCGCTAATCGCTAATTCCTAATCACTATGTTATTATACGCCAATATATTCCTTTTGTCAAATGATAATTTGATTTTTAAACCATTAACGACAAAACGGCCTTTATGCCATCCAACGCGGCACTCATTATTCCGCCCGCGTAGCCTGCGCCCTCGCCGAGCGGAAACACTCCCTGCGCGCCGACGGCCCGGAAATCCGGGCCCCGGGCGATCCGCACCGGAGCCGACGTTCTTGACTCTATCCCAATCAGAACGCCGTCGCCGCTCGCAAAACCGTGTATTTTATGCTCAAAATTCTCAAGGCCCTCGCGCAGGGTGTCAGTTATGAACCCCGGCAGGCACCGCCTGAGGTCGGCGGGACGCGTCTTTCCCGCAAAGCTCGGGATCACGCCGCCCAATTCTCCCGTGAACCTACCCGCCGCGAATTCCCGAGCAAGCTGGACCGGAGCCGAAAAATCGCTGCCGCCAAGCTCAAACGCCAAAGCCTCATACTTCCGCTGGAACTCTATCCCCGCCAAAGGGCCGCTTCCGCCGAAGTCGTCGGGGCGAACCGTCACCACGAGCGCGCTGTTTGCGTTTTCACCGTCACGGCTGTGGTCGCTCATTCCGTTGACCGCCAGACGCCCCGGCTCGGACGAGGCGTTGACCACCGCGCCGCCGGGGCACATGCAAAACGAGTAGCAGCTCCGTTCCTTTCCGTTATACACAAGCTTATAATCCGCGGGCGGCAGGCTCCGCCAAACTTCGCCGTACTGCGCGCGGCTTATGAACTCCTGTCTGTGTTCGATCCTGACTCCCGCCGCAAACGGCTTCGGCTCAAGCCTGAGCCCGCGCTCAAGCAGCATTTCATATGTGTCGCGGCTGCTGTGGCCGATTGCCAACATCAGCATATCGCACTTTTCGGCCCTTCCGCCGTCCAGCTCTATCTCGCTCAGTCTGCCGTCGCTCAGCTTTATATCCGTGAGCTTTGTGTCAAACCTTATCTCGCAGCCCAATTCCATAAGCCCGCGCCGCATGTTTATCAGTACCTTTTTGAGCTCGTCGGTACCGATATGGGGCTTTGCGTTATAGAGTATGTCCTCGGGCGCGCCGAACTTCGCGAATGTCTCAAGAACAAACCTCTGACGCTTGTCCTTGTTCCCCGTGTTCAGCTTGCCGTCCGAGAATGTTCCCGCGCCGCCCTCGCCGAACTGCACGTTTGACTCGGGATCAAGCTTTCCGCTTTCCCAGAACCGCGCGACCGCCTCGGTCCGCCTTTCCACGGGCCCGCCGCGCTCGATCACAAGCGGCGGATTGCCGCCGAGGGCCAGCATGTACGCCGCGAACAGGCCGCTGGGGCCGGTTCCGACCACCACCGGTCTGTGCTTCGTCTTTCTGACGGGCCGTATCTCAACGCTTTCCCCGCTCAGCGGTGTTATGTTCCCCGCGCGGCTCAAATCCGTTCCGTCGGGCGCATCGGCCGCCACCGCGTAAACAAAATGGACGTCGCTTTTGCGGCGCGCGTCCGTCGAGCGGCGGTACACGCGGAAATTTTCGGCATAAACCAAGCTTTGCCGCGCTTTATCCCGCGCGGCAAGCAGCACATCTTCAATTTTATGGTCAATCGGCATTTTTATATTATTGATTAATATCCGCATTGGCTTTTACCTCCGCAACGTCGCCAACGGTTTTTGCCCAGTCCGGCAGATTGAGACCCACGGTTATCTCGCCGCCCTTTTCAAAATCGGTCCGCGTTATGGGTTTGGTGGTTATCTCGTCAATATGGTCAACAAGGGCGTTGTCGCCGTAGATCGTGACGGTCTCCGGCTCGAGCGTCACAGCGGTGCCCTGCATGGTCCCGTCTATTCCCGGCACGATCGGCACCGTTTTTTCCTTATACAAAACGCACTCGGCGGTGATCTCTGGATTGCTGTTCCAGATCCAGTGCGCGTCTCTCTCGGTCAGTTCCTGGCCCGCGCTGTCATACAGTCTGACGGCGCACTCCTGCGAGAGTCTGCCCTGATTATACGCGGAATAGTTGGTATTGATCAGGTCTATGTTAACACCCGCGTAGGCAACCTTGTCAATATTCGACTGCGCTCCGAAAATTCTGATATTGTTTTGAGACAGCGTGAATTCGCCGTGCTGATAACCGCTCAGAACCTCTCCGGCGGTAGTGTAATTCACGTCAACATCCTTATATTTGGTAGTCTCGATAAACACGTCGACCGCCGACGGGGTGTAGCTCACCACGTCTCCGTAGCGGCTGGTGACGTTCAAATTGACGGTCACGGTCTTGTTGTCGCCGAGCTTTGAAAGGTCGATCTCGGAAAAATCAAGCGTGGCGCTGATGTTGCCGAGGTCAAATCCCGACATAACGCGCCGGCTGCCCTCGATCTTGACCGAGGCGCCCAGAACCGAGAGCCGCTCTATGCAGTAGCCGTTGTCGCTGAAAACTTTGTCGTTCACGGTGGTTATCGGCACATCGCGGAAGGTTCGGTCCGCGGGCGCGTCGTTGATAACGATTATATATGTCCAGAGCACTATCGCCGCTATAAGCGAAATTACCATAAGGAGAATATTGCTTGAAAAAATCTTTCTCAACTCTGTCTCTCCTTTCTGTCGAGGATCCCGCGAAACGGCCTCGGCTTCTTCTCGTCGGGCTCAATTCCCAGAAGGTCCCTTACCTTACGGCGCAGAGACTCCTCATTGAACCCGCGGTAAAGCATGCCCTTGTGGGCCACCGAGATAGTTCCCGTTTCCTCGGACACGATAACCACAACAACGTCCGCCTCCTCGGATATGCCGAGGCCGGCCCTGTGGCGCGTGCCCAGATCGCTGGTGATGTTGGGATTGTGCGACAGAGGCAGGACGCATGCCGCCAGCGCTATTCTATTGTCGCGTATAATGACCGCGCCGTCATGCAGCGGCGTGTTCGGCACAAAAATATTTTTGAGCAAAGCGCTTGACACGTCGGCGTCGATAACAACTCCGCCGCTTATCAGCGAGTCCACGTCCGAGCTGTGCTCAAGCACAATGAGCGCGCCGGTCTTGGTCTTTGACATGTCTGCCGCGGCCTCCGCGACGCGGTCGATCACTCCTAGAGTCTTGAGCTTCTCGCCGCTCTCGCTGACAAACCAACTGCTTATGCGGGTCTTTCCTATCTGGTCGAGCACCCGTCTCAGCTCCGGCTGGAATATGACTACCAGCGCGATAACGCCGATCTGGGCGCATTTACTCAAGATGTATGATGTTACATGCAGGTTCAGAAGGTAGATCACCTGAACCACAAGGATGATTATGAGCACGCCCTTTAGCAAGCGCACGGTATGACTGTC
Source organism: uncultured Monoglobus sp. (assembly GCA_947624305.1). Taxonomy (GTDB): domain Bacteria; phylum Bacillota; class Clostridia; order Monoglobales; family Monoglobaceae; genus Monoglobus. Next base: position 29,765 of record CANQKC010000027.1, read on the forward strand.
GCGGATGAACTTCAGCACGAAATAAATCATGACCGCGACAAGAATAATGTCGATAACGTCGGCGACTCTTAACAATGAAATCTGATCCGCCGCTGAGCTTATAAAGTTTTCAAACAAAGAATCACCCCTTTCGTCGCCTCGTCGCAGCTCGCCTCTTAGCTCGTTCCGCCGCAAGCGTCGGAAGCTTCGCCCTTACCGGCGGCTGCTCCTCTTCCCACAAAACGCACTTCGTTGGCGTTTTGCGGGAGCCCTGTTTGGCGTTTTGCGGGAGCCCTATGCGCCTTACGGCGCTTTAACATCCCTGCTCTCGTTCGCTATATTTACCTTGATGTAGGGCGGCATGCCCACATGCCGCCGCGGGCGGATAACATCCGCCAACGTAGTGATTAGCTATTAGTGAATAGTGATTAGTTTCCCCTCTCAGTCAGCTTCGCTGACAGCTCCCCCCTCGGGGGAGCCTTTTCGGGCGGCCGGGGTCGTCCGCCCCTACGGTGTGCATTGATTCTGGCTAATTCCCCAGTGTAGAGCGGCATGCCCACATGCCGCCGCGGGCGGATAACATCCGCCAACGTAGTGATTAGCTATTAGTGAATAGTGATTAGTTTCCCCTCTCAGTCAGCTTCGCTGACAGCTCCCCCCCTCGGGGGGAGCCTTTTCGGGCGGCCGGGGTCGTCCGCCCCTACGGTGTGCATTGATTTTGGCTAATTCCCCGGTGTAGGGCGGCATGCCCACATGCCGCCGCGGGCGGATAATATCCGCCAACGTAGTGATTAGCTATTAGTGAATAGTGATTAGTTTCCCCTCTCAGTCAGCTTCGCTGACAGCTCCCCCCCTCGGGGGGAGCCTTTTCGGGCGGCCGGGGTCGTCCGCCCCTACGGTGTGCATTGATTTTGGCTAATTCCCCGGTGTAGGGCGGCATGCCCACATGCCGCCGCGGGCGGATAATATCCGCCAACGTAGTGATTAGCTATTAGTGAATAGTGATTAGTTTCCCCTCTCAGTCAGCTTCGCTGACAGCTCCCCCCCTCGGGGGGAGCCTTTTCGGGCGGCCGGGGTCGTCCGCCCCTACGGTGTGCATTGATTTTGGCTAATTCCCCGGTGTAGGGCGGCATGCCCACATGCCGCCGCGGGCGGATAATATCCGCCCCTACAACGTTTTGCGCACTGGTATTCTATTTGCTATTCGCTAATCTCTAATCACTATGTTCGTAGGGGACGGCGCCCTCGACGTCCCGCAGGGCGGCAATCTGCCGCCCTCCTAGTCCCTAGTCCCCAGTCCCTACGTTAGTATGCTTTTCCCCAGTATACCATATGTTTGGCGGGCTTGCCGCAGCACACGCACTTGTCGCTTATCTGCTCCTGCTCAAAGGGTATGCAGCGCGAGGTGGCTGTGGTGTCGTCCTTTATCTTGAGCTCGCAGGCCTCGTCTCCGCACCACATAGCCTTAACAAAGCCACCCTTCTCGTCAATGATCTTTTTAAACTCCTCATACGTCGCCGCCGACGAGGTCTTGCTCTCGCGGTTTGCGAGCGCCGCGTCATACATCTGCTTCTGTATCTTATCCATGAGCTTTTCAAGCTCCTCCTCAATATTATCGAGCGACACAAACGTCTTTTCGCGGTCAACGCGGCTCACCAGAACGGCCTGGTTTTTCTCAATATCCTTGGGGCCGATCTCAATGCGCACCGGAATACCGCGCATCTCATATTCGCTGAATTTCCAGCCGGGCGACTTGTCGCTCGCGTCAAGGCTGACTCTGAATTTTTTCGCCAGTCTGTCTCTTAAAGCCTCCGCCGCCTCGGTAACGCCCTCCTTGTGCATGGCGATCGGGATAATAACCGCCTGGGTGGGCGCGATCTTCGGGGGAAGCTTGAGACCCGCGTCGTCGCCGTGGACCATTATTATCGCGCCGATAATTCTGGTCGACATGCCCCATGAGGTCTGGTGCACATACTGCTGCTTGTTGTTCTCGTCAAGATACTGAATTCCGAAGGCCTTGGCAAAGCCGTCGCCGAAGTTGTGGCTGGTTCCCGACTGGAGCGCCTTGCCGTCGTGCATCATGCTCTCGATCGTGAATGTCTCGGTCGCCCCCGCGAACTTTTCGCGGTCGGTCTTTTTTCCCTTTACGACCGGGATAGCCAGATAATCCTCACAGACCTTGGCGTAAACGTTGAGCATCATGCGCGTGCGCTCCTCGGCCTCCTCCTGCGTGGCGTGGGCGGTGTGGCCTTCCTGCCACAGGAACTCGGTGTTCCTCAAAAACGGCCTTGTGGTCTTTTCCCACCTTACCACGCTGCACCACTGGTTATAGAGCTTGGGCAGATCCCTGTATGATCTGATAATATCCGCGTAGTGGTCGCAGAACAGAGTCTCGGAAGTGGGGCGGACGCAGAGGCGCTCGGGCAGCTTCTCGCTGCCGCCGTGAGTCACCCACGCGACCTCGGGCGCGAAGCCCTCAACATGATCCTTCTCCTTCTGGAGCAGGCTCTCGGGTATGAACATCGGCATAGCCACGTTCTGCACACCGGTATCCTTAAACATCTTGTCAAGCGTATGCTGTATATTCTCCCAGATAGCGTAGCCGTAAGGCTGGAAAACCATGCAGCCTCTCACCTTGGAATAGCTGCAAAGCTCGGCCTTGCGGACTATATCGGTGTACCACTGGGCAAAATCCTCGTTCATCGAGGTGATTTCCTCTACCATTTTCTTGTTATCAGCCATTTTGAACATCCTCCAAAGCTTAATATATACTAATGCCGCGGGATCCCGCGCATACTTAATATTAGTATAAATGAAATCCGCCTCTGTGTCAAGGCGGAGCGCGGATTTTAATTCTTACAAAAATGTTACTGTAACACAAAACCGAGGCTTGAGTATAATAAACCGAGGTGATTTTTATGTGCGGAATAACAGGCTTTATGAATTTCGGCAGGCGGGTCGACGAGGACGGCCTTAAAATACTTCACGCCATGGGGGAAACGCTGAACCGCCGCGGCCCCGACGACAAGGGCGAGTTTGTCTCGGGCTTCGCCGCCATGGCCCACCGCCGTCTGTCGGTAGTGGACTTAAAGGGCGGCGCCCAGCCTATGATCCGCCGCAGGAACGGCAATACATACGCGATTTGCTATAACGGCGAGATCTACAACACCGACGAGCTCAGGCGGGAGCTGGTCAAGGCGGGTTACGAGTTCAGCGGACACTCGGACACCGAGGTGCTGCTTTGCTCCTACATCGAGTGGGGCGAAAAATGCGCGGAGAAACTGAACGGCATTTTCGCCTTCACGATCTACAACGGGGCCCGTGAGGAGTTCTTTTTCGCCCGCGACGGCGGCGGAGTCAAGCCGTATTTCTACACGACGGCGGGCGGCGGGTTCGCGTTCGGCTCAGAGATCAAAGCGCTGCTCAAATACCCGCCCGTGTCGGCGGATGTGGATAAGTTCGGCGTGGCGGAGCTGTTTTTGATCGGCCCCGGCAAAACGCCCGGCAGAACCGCTTTCCGCGACGTGCTGGAGCTTGAGCCCGGATTCTGCGGCACCTTTTCACGGGAGGGGCTTAATATACACCCTTATTTCGCAATCACAGCGCGGGAGCATACCGACAGCTTAAGCGACACGATATACACCCTGCGCTCCCTGATTTGCGACTCGATAAAACGCCAGCTTGTGTCCGACGTGCCGCTATGCACCTTTTTATCGGGCGGGCTGGATTCGAGCATAATTTCATACGTCGCCGCCAAGGAGTTCGGCGAGAGCGGCAGAGGGAAGCTCACCACCTATTCGGTCGATTATGTGGACAACGACAAGTACTTCAAAAAGTCGTTCTACCAGCCCAACAGCGACGGCTATTATATAAAGCTTATGCGCGATTACATCGGTTCAGACCACATAAACACAGTTCTTGACAACGATGACGTGGGCGACGCGCTCTATGAGTCGGTGCTTGCCCGCGACCTGCCGGGAATGGCGGATGTGGAGTCCTCACTGCTGCTTTTCTGCCGCGAGGTCAAAAAGACCCACACGGTCGTGCTCTCGGGCGAGTGCGCCGACGAGATCTTCGGCGGCTATCCATGGTTCACCAACAAGGAAATGCTGGCCGCCGCAGACTTCCCCTGGAGCGGCAACACAAAAATAAAGGCGGAGCTTGTCCGCGACGATTACCTAAAGCTCGATCCCGAGGAATATGTTTATGAGCGTTACAGAAAAACGGTGAGCGAGGCTCCGAAAACGGGCAGCGAGACTCCTGGCGACGCGCGTATCAAAGAGATCACCATGCTGAATTACAAGTGGTTCATGCAGACGCTGCTATCGCGCAAGGATCACTCGTCGATGTACAGCGGCCTTGAGGTGCGCGTTCCGTTCTGCGACACACGGATCCTGCAGTATGCCTATAACATACCGTGGGACATGAAAGGCTACGCGGGCCGCGAAAAGGGCCTGCTGCGCAAAGCCTTCGAGGGACTGCTGCCCGACGAGATAGTTCTGCGCAAAAAAAGCCCCTATCCCAAGAGCCACAACCCGATCTACACCCAAAATGTGGAAAACAAGATCGAAAAAATTCTAGACGACGGCAGCGCGCCGATATTTGAGATCGTCAAGCACGGCAAGCTCAGGGAACTGCTTGACACCAAGGCGGCAATGTTCACCAAGCCGTGGTACGGCCAGCTTATGAATTATCCCCAGATTTTGGCATATATTTACATGATCAACGAGTGGCTGAAAGCCTATGCGGTCAACATAGTGTGATAGGGAATAGGCCGTCCCACCCAGCGGCCATCCGGTGACAACTCTAAAGGAATAGGAACCTTACACCTCATCAGTCAGACTTCGTCTCATGTCCGCAAACGTTAATGATTTGCGGCCTCGTTTATCCGTGGAAACGGAATACCGTAGTGCAACGAACCCGCTAACGCGGCTCCGGCCGCGGACAGCTTCCCCTCAAGGGGAAGCCTTAGGCCGCAAAGCCTTCCCCTTGAGGGGATAATCAGCAAGCTTTGCTTGCGGGTTCAAAGCTATCTTTCAAAATCGCTTGCGATTTTGACCAAGAGCTTCCTTAAAGGTGGGTTTTTGCCCGAATGGGCAAAAAACCGGATGAGGTGTTTCACAGGCGGATAAACGACATAAAAAAGCCGCTCCCGAATAAATCGGGAGCGGCTTTTGCCAATCCTTATTTAACCGCACACGGCTCGCAGAGGGGCGCGATGTTGTCGCGGCTGTCCCAGATAAACACTTTGGTCTCGCCGTTTTCGGGCTTCGTGTATTCAAGCGTTTGGCTTCCGCTCTTGTCCGCGTCGAATATATTCGCGGCGGTAATCGTATCATTATCATAGGTGGCGATGACTATCACCGCGTCGCCGTCGCCCGTCGTGTAGTCAACCTTGACTCCGCCGTCGGTGAACGCCGCGCCTGTTATCTCGTATGACTTAGGCAGCGGCTCGCCGCCGGCTATGATCTCAACGCTGCCTAAAGCGTCGTCGAACTCATATATTACGGCATGCTCGCCGTCCGCCGCTGCAACAACCTTGGCGGGCTTTGCCGCAACCGTAACCACGCCGCTTTGCTCCTCGGGCGAAGGCTCCGCGGCGGCTTCCGCCGCAGCGGCGGTCGCGTCCGCATAGGACGGAACATCGGCCTCTGTCATTGTATGGGTGTTTCTCTTTGCGGTCAAGCCGTGGCCGAGCCTCGTCAGCTCATCGCAGAACCACTGCGATATAAGCTGCGCGCCGAAGTAGTTTATATGCGTGTCATCGGTCGTGCCTTTTGCGTAATACTGCGATTTAGTAAATTCTCCGGCAGCGACATTTAAAAATCTTGAGTCGTGCGCCTTAACGTAGTTATATATATCCTTCGCCTTTTCAACGCCGACCTTGGTGTTGTATCCCACAACCTTACCGTAAAGATCGACAACCGGCAGGCCCAGCTCTTTGCCCAGCTCTTTTGTTGCGTCCACATACTGCTCAAGGCTGCTGTCGCTCGTTTTGCGACGGCTGATCGAGGTAGTGAGTATCGGATACGCGCCTTTGTCCAAAGCTATATTCACATAGTTGTCGGTCATATTTTTCTTATACGCGCCATCGGTAAACCTGTCGCTCTTCGGGTCGGTATATCTCGCGGCATCGCCCGTTTTTGAATCGTTGTGTCCGAACTGAATTATGAAATAATCGCCCGACTTTATGCCGTTCTTGATCGTGTTATAATTGCCTTCCTTTAAAAAGTCAAGAGAGCTTCTGCCGCTGAGCGCGAGATCCTTAACGGTCACGCCCGAGAAATAGTCGCCCAAAACTGCCGCCCAGCCTGTCTGCGGGAAACGGTTGTTGCCGCCGGTCGCAGGATATGTGCAGGCCGTCGAGTCGCCCGCAACATAAATCGTCGCGCCGTCAGCCACGCTCTGACTGTATTCATAGGTTCCCTGAGGCAGAACCTCCGTCTTCGCGCTGTCGTTGTACGCGGTCAGTGTGATCTTGCTGTCCGCCCCTACCGGCAGCGCCGCTTTGTCAACATAGATTATCGTCTCGTCGCCGTTTTGGTTTTCGGCTTTATCGCAGCTTTCCTTAACGTTGAAATCCGCCGTCTTTGTCTCGCCGCCCGTTGTTACCGACGCGGTGATCGTCTCGCTGCCCGTCAGGTTGGTTATAGAGTTTACAAACACGATATGGCTGAGACAGCAGCCATCCGAAAGCGCCATTACCACGTCTCCGTCCGCGTTTGAGACAGCCGCCCTTCTGAACTCGATCGGAACTATCTTGGGAACGATTATCGTAAACTCTTTTTCGGCCTTCGCCGCGCCTCTGGTAATGGTCGCGGTAAGAGTGACCGTATTGTCCTGTTCAAACGAAGGATTGACCGTTCCGTCTGTTCCCACTATTTCGGGATTGCTGCTCGCCCATGTTATAGCCGTGTTTCTTCTGCCCTTTACCGGCAGCTCCAGATTTTTCTTGACAGCCGAAGTGTCGCCCAGCGTCAGCGCTTCCGCCGCCGCTTTTACGGCGTCCTCATCGTCGGTGTCGGCGGGAACGGTAAGTTCAAACGGCCTTGTGAGCCTTATATTGGGATAATCCTGATAAGTAAACACCGCGGTAAATGTAACCTGCGTGTCAACAGCCTTGGCGTTGACCTCGCCCGACTTGCTGATAACCTCCTCATTCGAGGATTCCCAGCTTACGTCCGCGTAGCCTATCGAGGTCTGCCAGCCGTCAAACGGCGCGAGATCGTCATACACCTCTTTTTCTGAGGTGTTCACGCCCTTTATCTCATCAAAAGACACCGCGTCGACTTCTTTCTGCACGTCTTTGCTCACAAAGTCAATATACACGGTCACGTCTTTGTCGGGCATGGTGAAAGTGCTTTGGGTCATGTCTTTGCTTTTTGAAAGCTCCACCTTCTCATCATCAAGGCGAACATTGCCCAAAAGACCGTTTTCGTTGGGCACGGACTTGATCGTCACGGTCTCTCCGGTCTTAGCCGGCTTTGACACGATCTCTTTAAACACCGCGCCGTAAACGCGAGGCTTTGTTCCCGTGAACCAGACAAAATATGTCTCCCCGGCGGTGATATTAAAACTGTGGAACGCCGCCACATCGGCGCCTGTTTCGTTTTTGTAATTGATAATATAATTGTCAAAATCCGAGGCGGCTTTGACGCACATACCCTTTCCGTTTGCCAAAATCACAGGTATTGAGAGCTTGCCCGAGCGCTGCGTTTCGATTTTGTAGGCCGCGCCCGACATGGTTATCTCGCCTGTGGCATCATCTTTGGTGACGGACGCGTTGGTTGCGCCTTGAATACTGGCTTCAAACTTTATACCGTCGATCTCGGTTCCGCCGCTCTTTTTATTGTCCTCCGCGGGTTCTAAGGTGATGCCCTTGATTATCTCGATCTTTTGACCTTTAGTCGCAGCGGCCTTTACCTGCCATATTTCCTCACCCGCGGCGGATACGGGAAACGCCGCGAATATTGTAAAAACCATCACAAGCGCCAAACACGCGCACACAACCTGTCCCAATTTTTTCTTCATATATAACACTCTCCTTTTATTTTTCGCGCTCCGCGCATTTTTTACATCATATATTGATATTATACCACATCAGCTAAAAAAAGTAAATAAAAACTTTTCGGCAAAAGAAAAAACCGCCCGCGGGCAATGTCATTAAGTTAAGAAAGACTAATAATGATTAAGTAGTATACAGGGAGAGTGAAAATTGCGATTT
>CANQKC010000028.1 GCA_947624305.1 uncultured Monoglobus sp.
AAATTTCAAAAAAAGAACCAAGTCCTTTTTTCTGAACTTGGTTCTTTGCTCTCTTTCTTAACTTAATGACATTGGCCGAAAGGCCTTTTTTAATCGTCGATCGCTATATAAATGTCAACCCGGTCAAACTCGCCGTAGAACACCGACGGGATCGTGACGTTTTCACCCGGGCCGAGCGGAGCGACATCGTCGGAGTCAAAGCCGATCAGCTTGTCGCCGCTGAAGAACAGGGTCAGATACTTGAGGTTTTCAGCCGGTTCAGAGCCGCTGTTCGCCACGGTCACGTTCGCGCCGCCCTGGGCTCTTGAGGCCCGCGCGCCGACCTCGTCAAGAGTGTTGCCGTCGCGGTTCTCGCTGTAGCGGACCGTGCGGACTATGGTCTCGGTCTCGGTCTCGAGCTCAAAGCCGACATATGAGCGGCTGCCGCTCGTCAGGCCCGAGAGCGTTTTGTCCTCGGTGTCAAGCACCTTTCCGTCCGTGCCGCTGCACTCGATCGTGACGTCTGCGTCAACATCAAATTCTGATCTGTTTTCAAAGGTGAAGAACGCGTATTTTGCGCCGTTGCTGTCGATATAGTCGTATTCCTCGATTTTGATATCGTCGCCCACTGTCTCGGGATCAAACTCCTCGTTTGCGGCGCTGTCGTTTTTGTCGGATTTGCTGTCCTTATCCTTGTCTTTGTCGTTTTCGGGCTTGGCCGTGGCGCGTGAGTCCCCGCGGCTTGAGCTTGATCCGCTCACATCGTCCGAGCCGTACATATCCTCAAGGGCGGCTACGCGCTGCTTAAGGCTTTCAAATTCCGAGTCGGACACGCAGCCCGAGAGCGATACCGCCATGACCGCCGTGCACATAAAAGGCGCGAGCGTCTTAACAATTTTCTTAAAATTCATCATATCATCCCTCCGTGTTTTTTAGTCCCAGATTATATAGTTTTCCTTGCGCGGCTTCGGCTCGGGATAGTCACAGTCGCGATAACCCAAAACGCAGTTGCCCACGCCCACATATTTTTCGTCAAGTCCCCATTTTTTCATGATCTCAAGGCCCTCCGGGGTCTTGAAGCTCTCGGTGGCGCGGTTGATCCAGCACGAGTCAACGTCCAGCGAGTGCGCCGCGAGCATCAGGTTCCCCATAACAAGGCTGCCGTCCTGCATCGCGTTGGCGCCCGAAAGCTCGGTGTCGGCAAACACCACGATCACGGTTTTCGCGCCGTAGAACGGGTGGTCGTTTGCGGTGAAGCGCGCGTTGATCTCCTCAAGCTTGTCAACCATATCGGGATCGGTCACAACGACCATGACCGGCGCCTGTCTGCCCATTGCCGTGGGAGCGTATGTCCCCGCTTCAAGAATTTGGTCGAGCTTTTCCCTCTCGATCGGGTCGGGTTTAAACTTGCGCACGCTGCGGCGGCTTATGATCGTTTTAATCGTTTCGTTCACATTTATCACTCCAATTCAGAATAGATACAACAATTATAACACATATATCGTTGATTTTCAAGGGATTTCGGAAAATAATTCCGCAGTTATAAAATAAAAAGAGCGGCTGCGCCGCTCTTGTATCGTAGAGTTTTTGTCTTCAAGTGTCAGATGCCGCCGTTTCGCCGCGGCGGCCATGAATACAAAGTGTTTCCGCCCTGCGGCGGATAGGGTGAACAGCCTTTATGAAAGCTTGTTCAGCATATTAGCGTACTGGCTCTTTCTGCGGGCGGCGGTGTTCTTGTGCAGTATACCCTTCGCCACAGCCTGATCGGTCTTCTTGACCACAGCCTTATAAGCTTCGGAGGCAGCGTCCTTGCCCTGCTTTAAAGACTCCTCAAACTTCTTGACAGCGGTCTTGAGCTGTGACTTGTTCATTTTATTTCTGAGAGTCTTTGTCGCAATAACCTTAACTCTTTTCTTAGCTGATTTAATGTTAGGCATGATTTCACCTCCAGACAAATTTCAATTTGATTTTTACATCAGTAAAAGGTATTATATCACTATATTTTAAAGAATGCAAGAGTTTTTTGAAAAAATTTTGTAATAATTTTCAAATCCCGGGCCGCGGTTTTAGAATATTATGTATAAAAACAGGGGCGCGGCGCCTCTAAAAATTTACGCTTAACATGAAAAAACAGATTGACATAATAAGGATATTGTCATATAATTATATATACGAATGAATTCAAGGAGGAACAACAAATTGAGACAGTTTAACGTTGGAATTATCGGCGCCACGGGCATGGTCGGACAGCGCTTCATCACGCTGCTGCATGACCATCCGTGGTTTAACATAAAGCTGCTGGCCGCTTCGCCCAGAAGCGCCGGCAAAAAATACAGCGAGGCGGTCGGAGGACGCTGGTCGATGTCTGTTGACATTCCCGAGTCGGTGCGCGGCATGGTCGTTTATGACGCGGCTGCCGATGTGGAAAAAATCGCAGCGGAGGTTGACTTTGTGTTCTGCGCGGTCGACATGAAAAAGGACGAGATCAAGGCGCTTGAGGAAAAATACGCCAAAGCCGAATGCCCGGTCGTTTCAAACAATTCGGCCCACCGCCACACTCCCGACGTGCCCATGATCATTCCCGAGATCAATCCGCAGCACCTTGAGATCATCGATGCGCAGAAAAAGCGCCTCGGCACAAAGCGCGGCTTTATCGCGGTCAAGTCAAACTGCTCGCTGCAGTCGTATCTGCCCGCTCTGGCGGTCATAAACGAGAAATATCCGATCGACAAAGCGCTTGTCACCACCTATCAGGCAATATCGGGCGCGGGCAAGACGTTTGAGAGCTGGCCCGAGATGGTTGACAATCTTATCCCATATATCGGCGGCGAGGAGATGAAGTCCGAGGTTGAGCCAAACAAGATTTTGGGCGAGATCAAGGGCGGTGAGATCGTGCCGTCAGACAAGCTGAGCATCGAGTGCCAGACTTACAGGGTCCCGGTTTCGGACGGACACACCGCCGCGATATTTTTCAGCTTTAAGGACGGGAAGAACAAGCCCTCGGTCGAGGAGATCGAGAATATGTGGCGCGAGTTTGAGGGTGAGCCTCAAAAGCTCGGTCTGCCCCACGCGCCCAAGCAGTTCATATATGTTTACACCGAGAGCGAGCAGCCCGACAAGCCTCAGATCAAAGAGGCCCGTGAGATAGACGGCGGAATGGCCATTTCCTGCGGCAGACTGAGAGAGTCGGCGCAGTATGACTACAAAATGGTTTCAATGAGCCACAACACTCTGCGCGGCGCAGCCGGCGGAGCGGTGCTCATGGCGGAGCTTCTTGCCGCCAAGGGTTATCTTGATTAAATACTCTATAAATCGGGGAGGTAAATTGATATGAAAAAGAGATTGTTGTTATTTGTTATGGCTGCCGTGCTGCTGTCGACCGCGTTTTGCGTTCCTGCGTATGCCGAGGATTTTTCGGAATTTGCCGGCACATATGAGGGTTGGTACTATGCGGCGCAGGGCCAGACCGGCTTGACGCTTACGATCAACGCGGACGGAACCGGCGTGTTTGACTTTTATAATATGCCGGGAAGATCCAATGCGAAGGACGGCGTTTATTCCGTAAAGGTTTCCAGAACCGAAAAAGGATACGGCGTTGAGGGCGTTGAGTGGATCGACAGGCCGTCGGGTTATAACTTCGTAAGCTTTGACGGTTCATTGAGCGGCGGGGTATATTCCGGTAATGTGGACAAGAGCTCGAGCATGGAATTTATGCTCACCAAGAACAACGCCGTATATCAACAGATCGTTGACACCACCTACCAAAATCATCGCTATGAGGCTGTTGACGAAGGAATGACATGGCAGGACGCAAAAGCCGCTTGTGAGGCAAGAGGCGGCCACCTTGTGACGATCACGTCGCAGGATGAGCAGACTTTTGTGGAAGGGATTATAATCAATAAAAGCAAAAACGGCTATTGGATAGGCGGCGAAGACAAGGACGGCGGTTATGAGTGGATAACGGGCGAGCCGATGGTTTACGAGAACTGGGACACGGATCAGCCCGACAAGAGCCTGCAGCCGTCCGGATATGAAGATAAAATGATGATGCTCCGCGTGCCCAACGGCTCCGCTTCAGAACCGGGCCGCTGGAACGATATTGTAAACGAAGGCGCTGACGGTTTAGGTTCATACTCGTATAAAGCCGCGAACATGGGCTATATATGCGAGTGGGAGACCTGGACAGAGGCGGCGGAGTGGTCGACGCCGGAGCTTCAAAAAGCCGCGGACAACGGCCTTATTCCGGATGTTTTGGTGGGCAAGGACATGACTAAGCCCATTACGCGCGGCGAGTTTGCCGCGGTGTCGGTAAATCTTTTTGAGGCGATGACCGGAGGAAAAGCCGTAATGTCGTCGGAGTGCAGGTTTTCCGATATATCGGACAATGAGAACCGGAACTATATTTTAAAGGCGTATAACATAGGAGCAGTCACCGGCTACAGTGACGTTCAGTACGCGCCTGATGAGCTGCTCCAGCGTGAACAGCTCGCCGCCATGCTCTGCCGCGTATATAAGCGCAGCGAGTGGCCGGAATGGACGATCGACACTGACGATCAGTATACCATAAACTACTCGGGCGTCAAAAAATTTGACGATGACGCATTTATATCGGACTACGCAAAGCCAAGCGTGTATTTTATGGTCAAGTATGGCGTGCTCAGCGGTATCGGCGATAACAAGTTCGCGCCCAAAAACGCGACGCCCGCCGATGAGGCAGCCGGATATGCCAACGCGACACGAGAGCAGGCAATAGTAATGTCATTGAGGAGCTTTGAAAATCTTAGCATAAATTAATAAGGAGAGTTATTAATGAAAAAGCCTATTTTTACCGGAAGCGGCGTTGCGATCATCACGCCGTTTACCGAAGACGGAGTTAATTATAACAAGATGAGCGAGCTGATCGAGATGCACATCGCTCTGGGGACCGACGCGATAATCGTGTGCGGAACCACGGGCGAGTCGGCGACGATGCCCGACGAGGAGCATAAGGAGGTCATCCGCTTCACCGTTGAGAAGGCAGCCGGCAGAATTCCCGTTATCGCGGGAACAGGCAGCAACGACACGGCCCACGCGGTCGAGCTCAGCAAATACGCCGAGAGCGTAGGGGCCGACGGTCTGCTTATTGTGACTCCGTATTACAACAAGACGACGCAGAAGGGATTGTACGCGCACATAAAGCTGATCGCCGACAGCGTGAAGATCCCGATCATCCTTTACAACATCCCGAGCAGAACGGGCGGCCTCGGCTTCAAGATCGAGACGCTCAAAAAGCTGGCGGAGCTGCCGAACATCAACGCCATCAAGGAGGCCACGGGCGATCTCGCGTTTGTTGCCGAGATCGCTGCCGAGACAGACCTTAATATTTACGCCGGAAACGACGATATAATCGTTCCGGTCATGTCTCTGGGCGGCAAGGGCGTTATCTCGGTTCTGGCCAACATTTTGCCAAAAGAGACGCACGACATTTGCGCCTTGTTTGAAAGCGGCGAGCTCGCCAAATCGCGCGAGCTGTTCCTCAATCATCTTGACCTTATCCACAAGCTGTTCATTGAGGTCAATCCCATTCCGATAAAGACCGCAATGAACATGCTGGGCTATGACGCGGGTCCGCTCAGAATGCCCCTTTGCGATATGGAGGACGGCAACAAGGCCGTGCTTGAGGCGGCGCTTAAAAATATGAATGTCGGCTGCAAATTAAACTGATTTTCGGGGTGATACGAATGACAAAGATTTTACTTAGCGGAGCGGGCGGCCACATGGGCAAAGCGGTGGCGAGAGTCTGCGAGAAAACCCCGGGCGCCGAGATCGCCGCGGGATATGACATACATACTGACGGCAGCGAAAAATTCCCGGTTTACAGTGATCTGAGCGAGGTCAAAGAGGAGTTTAACGTTATCATTGACTTTTCGCACCCGTCGGCCTTTGACGGCCTGATCGATCATGTCGAAAAAACAAAGATCCCCGCGGTCATATGCACCACGGGCCTTTCGGACGGGCAAAGGGCGAGAATGACCGAGGCGGCAAAGTCCGCGCCGATATTCTTTTCGGCCAACATGTCGATCGGAATAAATCTGATTATTGATCTGGCCGTGAGGGCCGCGAAGCTGCTTGAGAATAATTTTGATATTGAGATCATAGAAAAGCACCACAATCAAAAGCTTGACGCGCCCAGCGGCACCGCGCTTGCGATCGCGGACGCGGTTTCCGAGGCGGTGAGCTATGAGCCCGAGTATACCTATGACAGACATTCGGTGCGGAAAAAGCGCGGCAAGACCGAGATCGGCCTCCACGCGGTTCGCGGCGGTACAATAGTCGGCGAGCACGACGTTATCTTCGCGGGCACCGACGAGGTTATCGAGCTTAAACATTCGGCGACGTCAAAAGAGGTGTTCGCGGTAGGCGCCGTGAAGGCGGCTGTCTTTATGAAAGGCAAGGGCGCCGGAATGTACAGCATGAAGGATTTGATTGAAAACTCATAATAAACAGGAGGTTATGATATGATTAAGACCATTACCGACATAAAATTTTTCAGCGGGATAGCGATCGTTACGATAAACAATATTCCCAACGACCCCGGCAGCGTGGCGCGCATTCTCGGAATTATTTCCGAGAACGACATAAGCATCGACATGATAAGCCAGACCGCGCCTTATAAGGACAGCATCAATCTGTCGTTCACGTTGTCGGAGGACGATCTCGCGGCGGTTATAGGCCTCACGGGAAAATTTAAGTCGCTGTCGCCCAAGGTTTCCGCCGACATTAACGGCAACAACACCAAGATTTTGCTCAGCGGCGAGGGTATGCGCTATGAGGCGGGCGTCGCGGCGGAGCTGTTCGCGCTGCTGGCCGAGGAGGACATACGCGTCAAGCTGATAACCACGGCAGAGACCGAGATCTCCTGCCTTATTGACATCAAGGACACACAGGCGGCCAAGAAAATTCTCGGACAATAACAACAGGCGGCGGAATTTCCGCCGTTTTTTGTTGGCAATAATGGGTATAATTACCTCATGGCGGGCAATACTATCATAAAATAAACTTTATGAGGTACGCATATGATTTTAAAAGACAAACGTCAGGTGGTAATTATCAACGACATACGCTCGGACAAGATCGAGCAGGCGATTTTCATTCTGCGCGACAAGAACGATAGGAGTAAGCCCGCCTCTTGCGACAGCGATCTGGTGATAGAGGCGCACAAGATAATCAACAGCTTTTTGTATCCGGGCACATACGGCCGCGGCGGCAGGCGCAGGAGCATGATGTCGCGCGGAGCTTTGTGGCTGGCCTCGGCGGCGTTCATTGTCGCGTTCTCGGTCATGCTGATAAGGCTGATCGCTCCGATTTGAGAAAACGCTTGTAAAACCGCGGGAATTATGATATAATTTTCGCGGTGATTTTTTTGACTGATTTTAACAAAAACGAAACCTGCTGCTTCACCGGCCACCGGGTCATAAGAAGCGAGGATATCGACACGATAAAGAACAATCTCAAGCGAACGGTCGCCTCGCTGTACAAAGGCGGCATGCGCCGCTTTATTTCGGGCGGCGCGATAGGCTTTGACACTCTTGCGTCGCGGGCGGTGCTGAACGCGAGAGAGGAATTTCCCAACATACGGCTGGTGCTCGCGCTGCCGTGCAGAGAACAGGACAGGCTTTGGAACGCCGCGCAAAAGGCGGAGTATGCCGAGATCATCGGCTCCGCCGACGAGGTGGTCTATGTTTCCGAAAACTACAGTCCCGAGTGCATGCTGCGTCGCAACCGATATATGGTTGACCGCAGTTCGGCGGTGGTCGTCTATATCCAATATCCGCGCGGCGGCACGGTTTATACCGTGAATTACGCTTTGGACAGCGGGCTTAGGGTCATAAATATTCTTGATGATACGGAGGCGGATAAAACTTATGGAGCTTGAAAAAATTAAGTGGAACGACGAGGGTTACAAGGCGTTTGTTGATTATCTTAAAAGTGAGACCGAGAGCGGATACGCGGAGTTCAACAAAAAAATAACTCCGCAATCGGGCTGCCCGATAATCGGAGTGCGCGTGCCCGAGCTGCGCGGGATCGCCAAGCGGATCGCGAAGGGAGACGCAAGAGCCTACCTTGATTATATTACATATGAGCACAAAGGCGAAATGACGCAGGAGGAAATAATAGTCTCGGGTTTGGTTGTCGGTGCTCTGCCCCTGCCGTTCGGCGAGATGTGCCAAAGGATACGCTTTTTCGCCGCGTCGGTCAAAAACTGGGCCTGCTGCGATGTGGCTGTGAGCTCGTTTAAGGGAATTAAGAAATTTATCGAGGAATATAAAATCGAGATCTATCGGTTTTTAAGAAGCGATAACCCGTGGGAGCAGAGAGTCGGGCTGATAAGCCTGCTTGACTATTATCTGAATGACGAGCAAAACGCCGCTTACGCGCTCGATTGCGCGAACGGAGTCAACAGCGGGGAATATTATGTCAACATGGCGCAGGCATGGCTGATAGCGACCGCCTTTGTGAAACACAGAGAGCTGACCAAAAATTATCTCGAGAGCGGGTTTGACTTAAGCGAAAAGGTGCTGAAAATGACGGTCCGCAAGCTGCGGGAATCTTACCGCGTGTCCGAAGAGGACAAAGCGTGGGCCGCGGCTCTGCGCCTTAGGTGAAAAAACGGCTCGGCTTCCGATTGATCGGAAACCGAGCCTTAAATTTTTTGCTTTAAGCGGCGGGAACCGAGTCCTCACTGACCGGGAAGTCAAAATATGTGTCGGGGTACGGCTCTTCGTAGCCGTCTATCCTGTCGCCCACAAAGTTGTACTCTGAATAGTATCTTATTTCAAGTATCACGTCGGGCACAGCCTCGGCGAGCGAAACAAATCCCGACGCGTCCTTTTCGGCGGCGCTTTCCGTTTGAGGCGGAACCTCGGCCGGCGCGGAGCCTCCCGCGGAGCATGCCGACAGCAGCCCTGCCGACAAAATTGCGGCGGTGATCAGTTTGAAAAATTTTTTACACATGAGATCAACTCCTTTTTTGTTTTTTGATAACCGAAACAGTTGTTATATACAATATACCACATTTGCCGCGAATTGTAAAGAACGCAAATTTTTTTACTTTTTATAAAATTTTTCTTGCATTAATCGGATATTTATGTTAATATAATTATACTTACATATAAATGCGTTTGAGCGGAAACAAGTAGATGCGTGAAAGTCTCAAGAGAGTTGCCGGGAGCTGCGAGGCAATGACGGAAGCGTTTTCGAATACATTCCGCGAGCAGTGCACCGAAAGGGTTTGAGCCGTCCGAGTAGGCTGCAACGGGAGTTCCCGTCACAGAACTTAGGTATTGATGATACCTTCTGAGGCCGCGGCCGTGAGGGCGCGGTGAATTGAGGTGGTACCACGGGTGAAACTCGTCCTCTGCTTAAAAAGGAGAGCGGGTTTTTTGTTTTGCCCGCAAAAGAAAGGATGATTTAAAATGGTTTTGAAAATCGGACTGTTGATTGTTTTCTTCGCGATTATGGTCTCTGTGGGACTCTACTGCAGAAAACATTCGACTGACGTGAGCGGATTTGTTCTCGGCGGACGCGCTGTCGGCCCGTGGCTCACCGCTTTCGCTTACGGCACATCGTATTTCTCGGCGGTTATTTTCGTCGGATACGCAGGTCAGTTTGGCTGGAAGTACGGCATTGCCTCGTCTTGGATAGGAATAGGAAACGCGGTTATAGGCTCGCTTCTCGCGTGGATAATTCTCGGAAGGCGCACAAGGCTCATGACGCAGCACCTTCACAGCGCGACGATGCCCGAATATTTCGGCAAAAGGTATCAGAGCACGGCTCTTAAGATAGCGGCTTCCGTTATCGTATTCATTTTTCTGATCCCTTATACAGCGTCGCTCTATAACGGTCTGTCGAGGCTTTTCTCGATGGCGTTCCCGCGGATCGACTATTCGGTTTGCGTTATCGTAATGGCGGTGCTCACCGGCGTTTATGTAATCGCGGGCGGTTATATGGCGACGGCTGTCAACGACTTTATTCAGGGAATTATCATGCTGTTCGGCATAGTGGCGGTCATCGCCGCGGTGCTCGTGCAGAACGGCGGCTTTATCGAGGCTCTTAACGGTCTCGCCGCGATCGAGGCTCCGGGCAACGCGCCGGGCGCGTTTAACTCGTTCTTCGGCCCCGACCCGCTCGGACTGCTGTTTGTCGTGCTGCTCACCTCGCTGGGAACATGGGGACTGCCCCAGATGGTCCAGAAGTTTTACGCTATCAAGAGTGAGAACGACATTCAAAAAGGAACGATCATTTCCACGTTCTTCGCTCTGGTCGTTGCGGGCGGCTGTTACTTCCTCGGCGGATTTGGCAGACTGTTCACCGACAAGCTCACATTTTTGGCTGACGGCTCGATCGAGGGCGGATTTGACGCGATCATTCCCACGATGCTCTCCGGCCTTCCCGACATTCTGATCGCGGTCGTTATCGTGCTGGTGCTTTCGGCGTCAATGTCAACGCTCTCGTCGCTGGTTCTGGCGTCAAGCTCAACGCTGACCCTCGACCTTCTCAAGGGCCATGTTATCAAGAACATGGATGAGAAAAAGCAGGTTCTTATTATGAGAATACTTATCGTCGCGTTTATCGCGATCTCGGCGATCATCGCGCTCAACAAGGATAAGCTCAGCGCGATCGCTCAGATGATGGGTATCTCTTGGGGCGCTCTCGCGGGCGCGTTCCTCGCTCCGTTCATGTACGGCCTCTATTGGAAGAGGACGAACAAGATCTCGGTTTGGGCGAGCTTTATCTTCGGCGCGGGCATTATGATCCTCAATATCCTGACGCCCGGCATCTTCCCCGCGATTTTGAAGTCGCCGATAAACTGCGGCGTTATCGCGATGCTGGCCGGCCTCGTTATCGTTCCGGTCGTAAGCCTGCTCACAGGCAAGCCCAAGGACCTCGGCGCGGTGGACGATATGTTCAGCTGCTACAACAAAGAGGTTGTGGTTCCCGCGAAGGAATCGCTCGGCAAATAAACATAAAAATCTATAATTAAATCAGACCCCGCTTTTGTCAAAAAGCGGGGTCTAAATCTGTCAGCTTCGCAAACAGGTTAAAAAATTCTTGACATACGTGTTAGCACGTGTTATAATAAGCGCGGAAAGAGAGGTTTTCGGCATGAAAGCGAGTGAACTCAAAAAACTGCTTAAAAAGAACGGATGTCGGTTTTTACATGAGGGAAAGAGACATGAAATATGGTACAGCCCAATAACCGGCAATACTTTCCCGGTAAGCCGTCACGGTTCACTTGATCTCGCTCCGGGAACATTAAAGGCAATTATGAAACAAGCGGGCATTGAATAAAGGAGTTGAAAAATATGAAATATGTTTATCCGGCTGTTTTTACCGCAGAACCTACGGGCCAATATTCCATTCTATTTCCCGATTTGCCAAACTGTATGACGCAGGGAGAAAATTTGCAGGACGGAATTGAAATGGCGGAAGACGCGCTCTGCCTTACGCTATATCATATGGAGCAGGACGGGGCTGAAATTCCGAAGGCAACAGTTGTATTTGAGATACAAACCGAAGAAAATCAATTTGTAACGTTGATTTCTTGTGATACTTTTGATTATGAAAAGTTTTATAAAAACAAATCAGTCAAAAAAACACTTACTATACCGGAATGGCTTAATGACATGGCAATCAAGGAGAATGTGAATTTTTCAAATGTGCTGCAGAACGCACTGATGGAGCGGCTTCATATCTCGTGATGAGGTTGAATTTCATCAAAAAATATAAAATAATTTAACCTATGAAAAGTGCCGAAAACACGTTGATTTAACGTATTTTCGGCACTTTGGCCTTTGGCGGAGTTGGTGGGATTTGAACCCACGTGCCCGGTTTGACGGACAACACGATTTCCAATCGTGCTCGTTATGACCACTTCGATACAACTCCATAATCATAAACAGTGATATTAACTTGTTTGGCTGATCACAGCAAAATCTATTATATCATACTTTTTTAAAAATGCAAGAGTTTTTTTAAATTTTTTTATTTTGCCGCAAAGGCTCATATAAACAGTCCGGGCGGCTGACGCCGCCCGGATATTGTCTTATTTTTGAAGCAGGACCGCGGGTGTGAGCGGGACCAGGCCGTCAATATCCTTCCACGCGAGAACCTTTATAAAATCATATTCGCCGTCGGGGGCCGGAGCCGTCAGCTCGGAATATGAATTTTTGCCGACCGTTAAGGATTCGTCGTTAAAGTCTACGAGAACATCGGCGCCGCCAATATTTTTATACGCCGCGATAATGATATAAGGCTCCGCGGCCTCGCTTGTGTTGTTGTCAAAGCGGATATTGATCAGGCCTTCGGCCTCGTCGTCAAAGGCGGCGGCCAAAGCACAGCCTTCCGCGGGCTCGCTTGTGGGCGAGGGCGCCTCGCTCGGTTCGGGAGAAGAGGTCGGATCATCGCTCGGTTCGGGCGTCGATGTCGCGGCGGGCTCGTCCGTGGCCGCGGGAGGCGGAGTAACATCCGGAGGAACAAGGCCGTCCGAGAGGTTCGCGCCTATGTTCTTTTCTTTGTAAACGGTGCCGTCGGCCACTTTAAGAAAATCGCCCATGTTGATCGAGCCGTCGGGGTTCCTCCAGAGAGTGTGCACGTCGGCGCCGAGCTCGGGAGGCTCAACCGAGACGAAAGTCGCTTCCGAGACGGTGTCCATTGTGTCCGTGGGCAGGACCTCGCCCAGCTTGTCGTTCCAGTTGGTGATCGGAGGAAAGTCCTCGTAATAGTAATACAGACCCTTGCTGTTGTTGTATACGACCGAGTTCTTTATCGTGCCCAGAAACTTGTCCGCCGCGATCTTCTGCGAGGTGTATGACAGACAGTTTTCGATCGTGTTGTTTGAATTTTCCTTGTCGCGCGCGAAGTCGAAATTGCTCTTGTTTGAGCCGCCCTTGAGCGCGTTGTTGAACGATGTGCAGTTATAGAGATAGATCGGGCCGGGGTTCGAGTTGTCGGTAAAGCCGTGGTTGGCGTTCTCGAACGAGACGCAGTTGTACATATAATGCGTCACCGCGATCTTTTCGCCGCCCATTTTAAAGCCGTTGCCGTCGCTGTTGTCGGTGAACGCGCCGTCGGTGGTCTGACCGTTGCGGAACGAGACGCAGTTGCGGAAAACGAGGGTTCCGATCGGGCCGGTATCGGATTTGGTGAAGCAGTCCCAGCCGTCGTCGCAGTTGTTGTAGGCTATGCAGCCGTCGAACACATTGCCGTTTCCGCAGGTCAGCTTTGCGGCAAAGCCGTCGGCGTTCTCGCCCGTGTCTGGATCAAAGCTGTTATAGGACGTGCAGTTTAAAATCAGATTGTCGCTTGGCCAGTCGTTAAAATTCGACTGATTGGAGGAGCGGCGGCTGATCTGTATTCCGGTGTCGCGGTTGGCTTCGGCGCGGCACAGTTCGAGAGTGTTGTGCTTGCCCGTGATGTAAAATCCGTTGTCGGCCGCCATGTATACCTTAAGCCCTTTCACATACCAATAGTCGCCGTCCATCTGAAGGCCGCGGGCGCTGCCGTTGCCTCCGTAGGGTTCGTAGGAAAAGTCAAACGTCGTGCCGTCGGAGCACTCGATATGTTTTTCCGCGCCCTCCGCGCCGTTGTTGCCGAACGGGATATAAAGGCAGTCGTTAAACATATATCTGCCCTCGCAGTGTATAACTCCGTCGGGCGCGACGTTGGCGATCGCCGACGCGACGCTCATCGGGGCCTCTTTGGTTCCCGCGCCGTCCGCGGGCGCGAGCGGAGCGGTGTAGATCTCGCTCATGGGCTCCTTTGTCACCGGGGTCAGGTTCTCAAAATCCGGGTCGGGCTCGGGCAGATCATAGGACAGCTTCAGATAATATATATTGATGCCGCCGCCCTCGCTGACAAAGGCGTAATCTCCGGCTTCCTGCACAAAGAATTTGTAGTAGGACAGGTCGGGCTTGACTTCCCGCGACTCAATAACGTTGTTATTGCTGTCGATAATTTTTCCGGTGCGGCTGTCTGTTTTGTTGGCCGAGCCGCAGTCGAGATAGAGTACCGCGGGGCCCTCGGTCGAGAAGCGCACCGCGCGGTTGGTGTAGCTGCCGGTCGCGCCGGTTTTTAGCCGCTTGGTGTATTTGATCTTTGTCACCGAGCCGGTCTTTTTGCTGCCGTCGATCTTGACGACTTCTTTGCCGCCGTCGGTTGCGGGAATTATCGTGAAATCCCCCATCGGCGTTTCGGCGGTTATGTTGGCGGACGCCATGTCCGACACGTTGTATTCCGAGTCGGGCGGATACGCCGCCGCGGAGAGCGGCGGAATAATCATCGCGAGACACAGAACTGTTATAAGAAACAGGCGTTTCATAAACACATCTCCTTAAAATAAATTATCATTAACAATTATTATACCACCGCTTGATACAAGCCGCAAGGTGCAGACAGACAAAATTTTCATGGTAGCAGACGGGCGTTAAAACAAGTCGCTGTGCGTTCCGGTGCGCGTCAAAGTAAGCGTTAATATATCCTGCTCGATTTTATAGATCAACAGCCAATCGGGAGTTATATGACATTCCCGATGTCCGACGTATTCGCCCTTTAAAGCGTGATCATGATATTTTTTCGGCAGGGGAGTTTGAGCGCGCAGCATCGCAACAACGTCTCTAAAGAGGTCTTGGTCATAGCCGCGCTTAATGACCGCCAGTTTATAATCTTTTTTAAATTTGGTTGAAAATCTGATTTTAAGCATTTAGATCCCTCATTAACTCGTCAATATCGTCATAGGCCTTACTGAGATTTCTGTGATTGTTCACATCGTCGATCGCGGCGAGGGTTTCGGCGTTGGGCTTTTCGGCCGAAAGCTCAAAGGGAATTTTGCCGCGCATTACCGCCTGGCGGCAGAACACGCCGACAGCCGTTGAAAAACTGAGTCCGAGCACCGTGAACAGTTCATCCGCCTGTTTTTTTAAGTCCTTATCCATTCTGATTGTGACATTTGTCGATGCCATAAAAATCAACTCCTTTAAAATTAGTATGTATATTATAATACATATTATGCGCAATGTCAATAGGCTGCAAATAAAATCAACGCTTCGGCGGCCTGTTTAGTTTGAAAAATTAAATGATTTATAATCTTGACAATTACAGCAAAATATGATAAAGTGATATTGCCACATTAAATTGAATAATTATTGTATTAAGCTGCGCATTTTTTGTTGCAAAAAATGCTTGCTCTTTATAATGCTGGTTTAATGCAAACTCTACTCAAAGAGTAAATTCGGTTTAGTGTGGCAACTACCGGAGCGAAGCGTTTTTTGGCGCGGCGCTTCGGCGGCGCGCTTTTTTAGTTAAAGGCTCCGTTTGCTGCACAAGTTAAATAAAATGCCGGCCCCTAAGGGGCCGGCGTTTTGTATTTCAAAGTAATTATTCGTCAAGCTCGATCAGGGCGTAGTTTCCGTCCTTTCTCTTGTAGACGATATTGGGCGTCATGGTGTCGGGGTTGTTAAAGATAAAGAACGAGTGGCCCAGCATGTTCATCTGAAGAATTGCTTCCTCGGGCATCATGGGCTTCGCGGAGATCGTCTTGGTCTTGATGATCTTGAACTCGGTCTCCTCCTCAACGGGTTCGGGCTCGGGCGTGATCGCCACATATTGGTCAAATCCGCCGCCGCGGAGACGCTTTGAGAGCTTGGTCTTGTTCTTTCTTATCTGTCTGTCAATGGCGCTGAGGCAGTTGTCGACCGCGGTAAGCAGGTCGCGGTTCTTGTCCTCCGCGCGAATGATAAAGCCCTTGTAACGGAAGGTGATCTCAACAATTATATCGTCTTTGAACTCCGAAACAATGATCTTACATTCGTTTGAATTATCGTCAAAAAACTTGTCCAGCTTTTTTACTTTTGATAAAATCTTGTCTTTGCTGGAATCCGACAAACTGAATTTTTTTGTAATAATGTTGTAAGTCATAATATTACCTCCGGTCGATTGTATAAATTAAACTAATAAGTTTTTTTCAAAAGCTTATCTTATGTTCATATTATATAATACTTTTACGAAAATAGCAATAGCAAAATAGAATTTTTTTGAAATTTTTTAAAAATTTGGTTTTTTCTTGCATGCGGCGCGCTGTTATGATATAATTATTTTAATCGGCGCTCGGCGCGGATATTTGCGAGATGTCGGAGATCGGAGCCGTCGCTCCGTTGGTTGATATGTCGGTAATGTCCGCGGCGATGATCTCGGACTTATAGACAAACACGTCCGCGCGTATCTTTCCGCCGTCCGACTTGCTGTGATTCAAGACCTTGTAGGAATATCGTGTGATATTCTTTCCGCGGTAGTCCGCCGTTGACGAGCCGTCTATGGCGGAAAGCTGCGAGTGGACAAGGAACACGCCGCTCAGGTCCTCCGGGATAGTGAGGTGCGAGATGTCGGCGGGCGACTCCTCGACCTGCCAGCCGAACGAGCTTATGAAGTCGATATTTTTTCGGTTGGCCGCGCCGTCAACCGAGAACAGCGCGAAGATCACCGCGATAACGACCGCCGCGGCGGCGATGAACATTAATTTGTATTTGTACTTTTTAACAAAATTTTTCATAATCAGCGCTCCTTAGCGGGTCTTATGATTATTATATTGAATTAAAAGCGGAATTATGAACCGCGCGGTAAGAAAAATGAGAATTGACAAATATTTGTCCGGCCTGGGCTTCGGCTCCCGCAAGGACGTTAAAAAAATGATAAAGCAGGGCAGAGTCAGCGTTGACGGAGCGGCTGTCGCCGCGCCGGAAGCGGCGGTCGATCCGAACCGCAGCCGCGTCTGCGTTGACGGGAAAGAGACGGTCTACCGCGAATTCGCCTATGTGATGCTCAACAAGCCGAAGGGTTACGTCTCCGCCACCGAGGACGGCAGATACCCCACGGTGTGCGAGCTCGCGCCCGATGAGCTTGCGCACATGAGGCTTTTTCCGGTCGGCAGGCTTGACGTTGACACCGAGGGCCTGTGCCTGCTGACCAACGACGGGGCACTTGCCCACAGGCTGCTCAGCCCCAAAAAGCATGTGCCGAAAACGTATATAGCGGAGCTCAGCGCGCCCGCGGAGGAGGAAGACGTCAAGCTGTTCGCCTCGGGCGTCACACTTGACGACGGATATGTCTGCAAGCCCGCGGAGCTTGAAATTCTTGAAAACAACTCGGCCCGCGTGGTTATATATGAGGGCAAATATCATCAGGTAAAGCGCATGTTCGCGGCGGTCGGAAAGAGGGTAACGGCATTGAGGCGCGTTAAGATCGGCGGCCTCGGCCTTGACGAGAGCCTTGCCGTCGGCGAGGCGCGCGAACTGACCGCGGACGAGATAGCGCTGCTTGAGATTTTTGAAAATCAGACGGGAGATAATATAAATGCTTAAAGAGAACGAGATAAAAAACGCGATACCCAAGGTGTGCGCGGTGCACGACCTTTCGGGCTTCGGAAAGGTCTCTCTGACCGAGGTCATACCGATAATCTCCGCGATGGGGATCGAGGTCTGCCCGTTGCCCACGGCTGTGCTTTCGACCCATACCTACGAGTTTAAGGGCTACACATTTTGCGACCTGACCGACCAGATGCGCGGAATAATCAGTCACTGGGACGAGCTGGGGCTCAAGTTTGACGCGGTTTACAGCGGGTATATGGGAAGCACCGAGCAGCTGGAAATACTGAAAGAGTTTATGATCAGGGCCAAGGGCTACGGCGCTCTGACGGTCGTCGATCCCGTTATGGGTGACAGCGACCTTGTGGAAAACGGGTTTTATTCCGATAAGGTAATCGGAATGCTTGACGGAATGCGCGAGCTCTGCGGAATAGCCGAGGTCATCACGCCAAACGTCACCGAGACCTGTATGCTGATCGGCGAAAAGCCGAGAAAGCGGCCCGTCAGCAACAATATGATAAAACGCTACCTCAAAAAGCTGGCCGCGCTCGGAGCGAGATATGTAGCCATAACAAGCGTTATGGACTCCGAAAATTCCATGTGCGTGGCTGTCTATGACGGCGACACCGGCAAGTGCTACAAGGTGGACTGCGGCTATGTCAACCGCCTGTTCCACGGCACGGGCGATATTTACACCTCGGTGCTGACCGGAGCTCTGCTCAAGGGCGAGAGCATGATCGAGGCGGCGAACCTCGCCGCGGGCTTTGTGTATAAGGCGATCCAGGCCACGATACGCCACCCGGAGATAAGAATACGCGAGGGTGTGCTGTTTGAGCCCGTGCTTTCGAGCTATTTCAACAAGACCGAGTATGATAAAAGATATGTGGAGATCTGATTTTCAAGGATGGTGAGATTATGATCACAAAAATCAACAGCTGCGGCTTAAAAGGCATTGACGGCTATATAATAAGCGTGGAGACAGGCGTCAGCGGCGGCTTCCCCGCGTGGGAGATCGTCGGCCTTCCGGACGCCTCGGTCCGCGAGTCGAAGGAGCGCATAAGAAGCGCCCTCAACAACACCGGATATGTGGTGCCGGGCAGGAGGATCGTGATAAACCTCGCCCCCGCGGACGTCAAAAAGGAGGGCGCGTATCTTGATCTGCCAATAACCGTGGGCCTGCTCACGGCCTCGGAACAGATTTTCTGCGGCAGTCTTTCAAAAGCCGCCTTTATGGGCGAGCTTTCGCTGGACGGCGCGGTGCGGCGGATCGACGGCGTGCTGCCCATGGTCATCAAGGCCTATCAGTCGGGCATGACCGAAATATTTGTGCCGTTTGACAATGCCGAGGAAGCGGCGGTCGTCAGCGGGGCGAACGTTTACGGTGTGCGCTCTCTCGGTCAGCTTATCGACCATCTGATCGGAAAAAGAAGGATAGTGCCCACAAAGGTCAATATAGACGAGATTTTTGGAAAAGCCGCGAAATATACATATGATTTTTCCGAGGTAAAGGGTCAGGAAAACGTGAAGCGCGCCATGGAGGTCGCCGCGGCGGGCGGACATAACGTTCTGCTTATCGGCCCTCCCGGCTCGGGCAAGACGATGCTCGCCCAAAGGCTGCCGACAATACTTCCGGATCTGACGTTTGACGAGGCCTTAGAGGCCACGAAGATACACAGCATTGCCGGAAAAATGCCGAAGGGCGCGCCGATGATACTCACGCGCCCGTTCAGGAGCCCGCACCATACGGTGTCGGCTGTGGCGCTTTCGGGCGGCGGCAGCAACCCGAAGCCCGGCGAGATAAGCCTGTCGCACAACGGAGTGCTGTTCCTTGATGAGCTGCCCGAGTTCCGCAAGGACGCGCTTGAGGTGATGCGCCAGCCGCTTGAGGACGGCGTTGTAACCATCACGAGGGTCCAGGGCTCGTATTCCTATCCCTGCAACGTGATGCTCGTGGCGTCGATGAACCCCTGCCCCTGCGGATATTACGGAGACAGAAAGCACGACTGCACCTGCACCCCGAAAAAGATAGCCGCGTATCTCGGCAAGGTCAGCGGGCCTCTGCTCGACAGAATTGATCTGCATATCGAGGTTCCCGCGGTTGAGTATGACGAGCTTGACAGCAAGGAAAAGCCAGAGTCCTCGGCGGATATAAAGAAAAGAGTTGACCGCGCGCGGAAGATACAGACCGAGCGTTACAGGGGAACGGGCGTGTATTCAAACAGCGGACTGACGCCGAGTCTGGTAGAGAAATACTGCGTCCTCAGCGGCGCGGCAAACAATATGCTCAAGGCGGCTTTTGAAAGCCTGGGCATGAGCGGCAGAGCGTATAACAGGGTGCTCAAGGTGGCGCGCACCATAGCGGACCTTGACGGCAGCGATATAATAGGAGAGAGTCATATCGCCGAAGCCGTTCAGTACCGCTCGCTTGACCGAAAATTCTGGGCATAATATTAAATTGGAGATGTGAGGTTTGAAATTAAACATAGTTTTGGTGGAGCCGGAAATCCCGTCAAACACCGGCAATATCTCAAGAACGTGCAGCGTTATCGGAGCGGCGCTGCATCTGGTGCATCCGCTGGGCTTTGACATAAGCGAAAAGCGGGTGCGCCGCGCGGGGCTCGATTATTGGTCGGAGCTTGAGCTGTATGAATACGGCTCGTTTGATGAGGTGCTCAAAAAATATAAGGACGGCGAGTTTTTCTACTGCACCACTAAGGGGAAAAATATTTACTCGGACGTCGATTATAAGAAATTTACCGATCGGGGCCGGGAGATATTTCTGGTGTTCGGCAAGGAAACGAAGGGGCTTCCCGAGCCGCTGCTTAAGGAGCATTACGACCGCTGCGTGAGAATTCCGATGCGGAGCGACATGCGCTCGCTCAATCTTTCAAACGCGGTCGCGGTAATCGCCTATGAGGTCCTGCGCAGCCACAATTTCGAGAATTTGCAGACCGAGGGACAGCTTCGCGAGCGCTGATCACTACGTTAACCCCTCTCCGACGCCTCCGGCAATGTTCGCCAACGTTAATGATTTGTGGCCACGTTTATCCGAGGAAACGGAATACCGTAGTGCAACGAACCCGCTTCGCGGCTCCGGCCGCAGCCACCTCTCCCCAAAGGGAGAGGCAAACGAGGCCCGCGGCGGCGCCCTACAATGATAGGGGAGGCAGACGAGCGGATAATATCCGCCCGACGGGACGTCGAGGGCGCCGTCCCCTACGGAATAGGTGCGTTAAACGTCGTAGGGGCGGACGACCTCGGCCGCCCGTCCGACTGAATGGAGAAAATAAAATAATTAAAAGGAGAAAAGCAATGATCAAATTAATGATTGACAGAGGGGCGGACATACCCGTTGAGCTTCTGAAAAAATATGATATTAGCGTGCTGCCGTTCACGGTAAACCTGGACGGCAACAGCATAACCGCGGGCGGCGATTTTGACGCGGACGAGTTTTACAAAATGGTGGAGAGCAGCGAGAATGTTCCGACCACCAGCCAGATGTCGCCCGAGGATATGGAGGCCATGTTCCGCAGGATAGGCAAAGAGAACCAAATAATATATATCTCGATCTCCGCGAACGGCAGCGGCATTAACAACACCGCGCACATGATCGCCGACAGTCTCAAGGACGAGGGCTTTGACATCACGATCGTAAATTCCGAAATGTATACCATGGCGATAGGAAAACCGGTGCTTGACGCGGCCGAAATGGCGGCCGCCGGGGCCTCAAAGGATGAGGTCGTTGATTACCTCGAAACGACATACAAGCGCGACACGGCGTATTTTGTGGTTGACGACCTGACCTTCCTCAAAAAGGGCGGCAGGATCAAGGCCACGACCATGGCGATCAGCGCCCTGCTCGACATCAAGCCGATACTTATGATCACGGACGGTTTGGTTGAGGCCTGCCGAAAGGTCCGCGGGCTCAAAAAGGCAATGGCGAGCCTTGTGGGATATGCCGAGGAGAGAATGGAAAACCCGCAGGAAAACGAGGTTATCGTTATGGACACCGGCGCGCCCGACAAGGTGGAGATCGTCGAGAACCTGCTGCGCGAGCGCGTGAAGCCCAAAAAGATCACTCACTACAAGATCGGCCCGGTGATAACTTCCCACGCGGGTCTGGGCCTTGTGGGGATATATTTTAAGCACAAAAAGCCCTATACCGAATATGAAAAATAAATTTTAATTGTTTGGAGATAAGTATGTTTCTGGAAAAAGACGAAATGAAATTTGCCATCCTCTATGCTCTGAGGCAGTACCCGCACCCTTTGTCGCTGACGAGAATTACCGAGCTTATGACATGGGATGAGAACGTTATGAGCTATTTTGACCTGACGATAATGCTCAGCGAGCTCATCGAGGACGGGTTTATCGACAGGCTGTATTACCGCGACGAGGAATGTGTCAGGCTGACCGGAAAGGGCGTGGACACCGACGGATTTTTCAGCGGAAGGGTGCCGCCCAGCATAAGGGCGCGCATAAGGTCGGTGGCGAGCCGCGAGGAATTTGACGAGAAAACAAACCCCAACAGCATAACCGCCGTGACCGAACCGCTTGGAGAGGGGCGATATATGGCGGCTCTTACCATGCTCGACAGGGGCGAGCCCATGCTTGAGCTCAAGATCGACGCGGGCAACAGGGTACAGGCGGGCAGAACGGCGCGGCTGCTCAAGAAAAACGCCGCCGAAATATATAAGTATATTTGCAAAACACTTGACGAAAACGGCCAAGATTGATATAATATTTATTTAGTGAAATTTATTATTTGAAGCAAGAGGTAGATAAAATGGAAAAATTAGGATTAAACGAAATACGCGAAAAGTTTTTGAGCTTTTTTGAGAGCAAGGGTCATCTGCGCCTGCCGTCGTTCCCGCTGGTGCCGCAGAACGACGCGAGCCTGCTGCTTATCAACGCGGGCATGGCGCCGCTTAAGCCCTACTTCACCGGCAAGGAGGTCCCGCCCGCCAAGCGTGTGACGACCTGCCAGAAGTGCATAAGGACCCCGGATATCGAGCAGGTGGGCCTCACCTCACGCCACGGCACATTTTTTGAGATGCTGGGCAACTTCTCGTTCGGCGATTATTTCAAGATGGACGCAACCAAATGGGCGTGGGAGTTTATCACCGAGGTTCTGGAGATTCCCAAGGACCGCCTTTGGGTCAGCGTTTATGAGGACGATTATGAGGCGGAGGATATCTGGGTCAACCATGTGGGAGTCTCAAAGGACAGGATAGTTCATCTCGGCAAGGACGATAATTTCTGGGAGATAGGCACAGGCCCCTGCGGCCCCTGCTCCGAGATATATTATGACCGCGGCGAGGAATACGGCTGCGGCAGCCCCGACTGCGCGGTCGGCTGTGACTGCGACAGATACGTCGAATTCTGGAATTTGGTGTTCACTCAGTTCGACAAGGACGAGAACGGAACATACAACAAGCTGGCTCATCCGAATATCGACACCGGCATGGGCCTTGAGAGAATAGCCTGCATCATGCAGGGCACCACCTCGATCTTTGAGGTCGACACCATAAGGCGCGTGCTTGACGCGGCTGCCGAAATGGCCGGAGTGACCTACGGCGAGGACAAGCATGCCGACACGTCGCTCAGAGTCATCACCGACCATATCCGCAGCACCGTGTTCATGACGGCTGACGGAGTGCTTCCCTCAAACGAGGGCAGAGGCTATGTGCTGCGCAGACTGCTCCGCAGAGCCGCGCGCCACGGCAGACTGCTCGGAATAAAGGGAACGTTCCTCTATAAGCTGGCGAGAGTTGTCGCCGACGAGTCAATGAGCGCCTATCCCGAACTTGACACCAATTTTGAGTATATCGAGAGCGTTATCAAGAGCGAGGAAGAGCGTTTCAACAATACGATCGATCAGGGTATGCAGATAATCAAAAGCTATATCGCCGATATGAAGGAAAGCGGCATAAGCGAGCTGGATGGCGAGAAGGCCTTCAAGCTCTATGACACATACGGATTTCCGATCGACCTCACCCGTGAGATCATGGGCGAGAACGGCTTTGTGGTCGCCGAAACGCTGTTTAAGGAGCTGCTCAACAAGCAGCGCGCGACATCAAAGACCGCCCGCGGCAATAATGACGATACCGCGTGGGAGGATGACATATTTATCGACATAAAAGACGCAACGATTTTTGAGGGCTATCAAAAATTCAACGGCAAGTCAAAGATCATGGCGATCGCCAAGGGAGATCAAAGAGTTGATAAGGCGGACGAGGGCGACGAGGTCGTTATCGTGCTTGACCGCTCGGTGCTTTACGCCGAGAGCGGCGGCCAGGTCGGCGACAGCGGGTATATAAACACCGACGCCGCTTCGGTCCGCGTTAAGGATGTGACAAAAAAGAATGGAAAGTTCCATCATCACTGCGTTGTCCAAAACGGCGAGATCTCGGTCGGTGAGACGGTCAGCGTCAGCGTTGACGCCGAGCGCCGCAGGGCCATTATGCGCAACCACTCGGCGGTGCATCTGCTTCAGGCGGCGCTGAGACAGGTTCTGGGCAAGCATGTCGCCCAGGCGGGATCATATGTCGATGAGCACAGGTTCCGTTTTGACTTCTCGCATTTCCAGGCGATGACGATCGACGAGCAGCTCAAGGTCGGAACCATTGTCAATGACAAAATAATGGAGTGTATCAAAATAGAGTGCTTTGAGGAGGATATCGCCAACGCCAGAACAATGGGCGCGATGGCGCTGTTCAGCGAGAAATACGGCAAGCGCGTGCGCGTGGTGCGCATGGGCGATTTCAGCATAGAGCTGTGTGGAGGAACCCACGCGGCCAACACCGGAAACCTCGGTATTATGAGGATACTCAGCGAGTCCGGAGTTTCGGCGGGCGTCAGACGCATAGAGGGAACCACCGGACATAACGTTATCGAGCTGTGCCGCAACCAGTCGCTGCTGCTTTATGATGTGTCGAAGGCTTTGAAGACGAGCCAGGCCGATGTGCTCAGCCGCGCCGAGAGCGTGATGAACGAGCTCCGCGACCAGAAGCATGAGATCGAAAGCTTAAAGAGCAAGCTTGCCAGAAACAGCCTCGGAGACGCTTTGGAGGGCGCCGAGGAGGTTGACGGAATTAAGATCGTGACGCAGGTGCTTGACGACGGAGTTGATATGAACACCATGCGCGAGATCGGCGACAACCTCAAGGCCAAGCTGCCGAATTCGCTGATAGTTCTGGCCTCGAAAGCCGGCGAGAAGGTCAACCTTATCTCAATGACCACAAAAGAGGCTATGGAGAAGGGCGCCCATGCCGGAAAGGTAATTTCCGAGGTCGCCAAGGAGCTTGGCGGAGGCGGAGGCGGAAGGCCCGACAGCGCTCAGGCCGGAGGCCGCCTGCCCGAAAAGGTCGAGGAGGCTCTGAAAAACGTCAGAGGCATACTTGAAAAACACATCAAGAAGGAGAAATAATTATGTCTGATTGCTTATTTTGCAAAATAGTGGCGGGCGAGGTCCCGTCCACAAAGGTGTATGAGGACGACACCGTTTACGCGTTTTTGGATATCGCGCCTCAGGCGCCGGAGCACATTGTGATCGTGCCGAAAAATCACCTGGGCTCAACCAACGAGATCAATTCCGAGAACTCGGCGGTTGTCGGAAAGGTTTTCGAGGCCGCGGCCAAGATCGCGGCTGAGCGCGGCTTTGCCGAGAAGGGTTACAGAATTGTGAACAACTGCGGCGAGGACGGGGGCCAGACCGTGGGACATCTGCATTTCCACCTGCTGGCCGGCAGAAACCTGCAGTGGCCACCGGGATGAGCGGCGGAAATCCCTACGCTTATTCGTACTGCCGCAAAGCGGCAGCACTCACCCGCTTCGGGTTTCCGCCGCTTTCCCACGGAACGCACTGCGTTGGCGTTCCGCGGGAGCCCTGATTGGGAAATCCCTACGCTTATTCGTACTGCCGCAAAGCGGCAGCACTCACCCGCTTCGGGTTTCCGCCGCTTTCCCGCAAAGTGCGCTTCGCTGGCGCTTTGCGGGAGATAACCTAAATGACAGGCTCCCCCTTGGGGGAGCTGTCGGGCGAATGCCCGACTGAGGGGGGAGAAAAACCGATTGAACTGGATCAAAATTAATATCATCACAACGTCCGCGGGGATCGATCCGGTTTGCTCGGCGCTCGGCGATCTGGGCATAACCGGGGTTGAGATCTCCGACAAGGACGATTTTAAGAAATTCCTTGAAAACAATAAAAAATATTGGGACTATGTTGACGAGGAGCTTGAAAAGCTCAAAACAGCCGACACAAAAATAACCGCCTATGTCGCGGATGACAGTGACGGCCTTTTGACTTTGTCCGAAATCGAAAAGTCGATAGTCGAAATGAAAAGCGCCGACGCCGAGGAAAAGTTCGGCGCTCTTAAAATAGTTACGGCGCGGGTGAAGGACGAGGACTGGACGGAAAACTGGAAACAGTATTTCAAGCCGCTTGAGATCGGCGAAAAAGTACTCGTTCAGCCCGAGTGGCTGCCGCTTGAGGGCGAGACCGGGCGCGTCGTGTTCCGCGTGAACCCCGGAATGACTTTCGGCACCGGCTCGCATGACAGCACCAGATTTTGCATCGAGGAAATCGAAAAGCATATTAAGTCGGGCGATCTTATGCTTGACCTCGGCTGCGGCAGCGGAATTTTGTCAATAATCGCGCTTCTGCTGGGCGCCGCGCATTGCGACGCGGTTGACATAGACCCGGCGGCGGTTGACGTCGCGCACTCAAATCTTGAGCTCAACGGCCTGAGCCGCGATCGCCTTGACGTGTTCTGCGGCGATATAATCTCAAGCCCGTCGGTTCGCGCCCGTTTCGGAAAATACGACTTGGTCGCGGCAAACATTGTTGCCGACGTGATAATCGCGCTC
Source organism: uncultured Monoglobus sp. (assembly GCA_947624305.1). GTDB lineage: Bacteria > Bacillota > Clostridia > Monoglobales > Monoglobaceae > Monoglobus. The sequence goes on from CANQKC010000028.1 coordinate 26,247, forward strand.
GCTCCCCATGTACGCGGATTTATGAAGGATGACGCGGTGTTTGTCTGTTCGGGAATTATCAACGAGCGCGCCGCCGAGGTAAGGAAAGCGCTTGAAAAATCGGGCCTTGAAATAATAAACGAAAAGCGTTCAGACGAGTGGACAGCCCTTACCTGCAAGTGACACGAAAATATAATGTCAAAATTGTTAACAATATAACAAATTTTTGTTGACAATAATTTGCATATGTTATATAATAGATTTATAATGCAGGTGTTGATCAACAAAATTGATCAATTGATTTGGTAGTTGTGATGAATAACGGCGCTCGTGTATTCGGAGGGTAATGATATGAAAAAGTTTTTGGCGGCGATCTGTGCGGTCGGCATGCTGATAAGCGTGTGCGGCAGCGCCGCGGTTTTCGCGGATGAAATTGAGGATGAAAATTCGGGTTCCGCCGCGGTCGAGACCGCCGCGCCCGAAGTTATCGAACTGCCCGGCGGCGGTGCCGCGCCGCAGGAAATTCCGCTTGCGGAAGGCGGCGCTGAGACGGAAGAAATTCCTCTCGCTTCGGAAGCGCCGGAAATTACCGAGATCACGGAAGAACCGACGGCCGTTCCCGAGGCCGAGGCCCCGGCTCCCGTCGAGAGCACCAATACGGTTACGAACTATACTTTGAATTTCAGCTGTGTTTTGGACGGCTGGCCCAGATACGACAGCGCGGTGTTCAACATATATTCCGCAGCGGGCGAGCTGCTCGGCTCCCACACAGTCTACATAGGAGGTACCGACAGCTTCAGCCTTACCTACGATCTGCCCGCCGCCCCGGTTGGAACGATGTATTATCTTGAGGTTTCCGGGGTCGACTCCATAGATTATTATACCGATAATTATTCGCTGCCGCTTGCCGAGAAGCTTCCGCTTTACACATATGTCAATGAGGCGGACGGAACAGTGTCACACAGCGCTGACATGACGCTCCACATAAGGACGCAGGACGACATAAATATTTATGTTGACGGCAAATATGCTGCTCTCTCGTCGCCCGCGATTTTTGACGGCTCGTCGATAATCGCTCCGCTTTCGGAGGTCGCCGAGGCGATAGGGATATCCGACTGCACATATTTTCCCGAGTATGACAGCGTTAAGGTAAAGACCGGCGACAACGAGATGCTTGTGAACATCGGGTTCAGCTACATAACGGTGTTCGGCGAGGATAAGCAGCTTAACGTTCCGGTCAAGAACATAAACAGCCTGACCTATATCGAGCTCCGCCCGTTTGTGGAGAGCTTCGGCAGCACTCTTGAGTATTTTGACTCGGGTGAGTATATTGACATTCATCTTACCAAATCGCCCATGGCTCTTGAGGCGATAGCCGCCCTCGAGAAAAGGATCAACGAAAGCGGTGTGGGAAGCTCGACCGATTATCTTATCTGGGTGAACAAGCAGAAATTCAGATGCACGGTCTTTGAGGGCTCAAAGGGCAATTGGAAGCGGCTTAAGGACTTCACGGTCGGCATAGGCGCGCCGTCAAGTGAGACCATAACAGGCTCTTTTGAATATTCCCAGGCGCAGGCCATGTGGCCGTATGAGCATTACTATGTTGGCCCGGTCATGATATTCTACGGAAACTACGCGCTGCACTCGACATTGCTCCGCTATGACGGAACGCCTTACAACAACAACGTCGGCGTTAAGCTGTCGCTGGGCTGTGTGCGCTGCCAGGCAAAGTATATAAACTGGATGTCTGAGTATGTTCCGCTCGGCACTCGCGTGTATGTGACGGAGTCGTAAAATAAGCAAAAAGAAAAAATTTCACCCCAAAACTGTTGACAAATAGTACATAATTTGCTAAACTTATCGTATACGAAAAATCGGTAGGTGCAGATTATGATAGCTTTAAATGAACAAATTAGCGCGGCGATTAAAGAAAAATACGGTACAATTGCCGCGTTTGCTCAAAAAACGGGAATACCGTATTCAACTTTGAGCAGTATAGTTAAAAACGGCGTGGATAACAGCAAATTTTCGATGATAATGAAGATTTGCGGTTGTTTGGGCATAGATGTTTTCAATAATGCCGATACACACCTATCGGCAAAAGACACAAAACTTGCCTGCATGTTCTCGCTGCTTGACGAGAACGGCGCAGAGCTTGTTTCCGCAGTGCTTGATTGTGAATATAAACGAAGTAATAAGTTTTAATACGAATATTGACAACAGCATGTGATTGTGTTATAATTGAAACAGGTTCAGAATAGGAGGTGTTTCAGTGGATGAGTTGACATTGCTTATTAAGCAAGAAATTAAGAAGCAGTACCGCAGTGTGCGCCAGTTCGCGTTCAGCGTGGGTATTGCGCAGACGACTGTGGTAAGCGCTTTAAAAAATGGCGTTTCGGGCACGGGATTTAACACCGTTATGAAGATGTGCAAGGCTCTTGATATTCAGGTGTTTGATTACGAGGTTCCGTTGGTCATTAACGACAGCGTTATCTCACTTCTGCAAAAGTACAATTCGCTGGACAAGCTGGCCGAGCACACGGTTCAGACCGTGCTCAATGTTGAGTACGAGAGGTGTAAGGCGGATGCTCTTAAGAGCACTAAGCGCTAAAGCGCCGGCGGTACTTAAAGTCCCGTGTCAGCGGGCGTCATAGTATGTTTTTTTGATTATTGTAGCATACTAAATAAAATGATTAAAAATAATTAAAAACTCACCAAAGAAACGACGGCGGAAGCATCAGCTTCCGCCGCTTTCTTGTGCGTCCGTTTTTTTATGATGCCGCTGCCACGGCTTTGGCGACAGCGTCCGCTATTCTCGGGTCAAACGCTTTGGGAATTATGTATTCCTCGCTGAGCTCATCGTCGGATATGAGCGAGGCGATCGCGCCGCAGGCGGCGATCTTCATTTCCTCGGTAATAGCCTTGGCTTTGGCGTCAAGGGCGCCGCGGAAAATTCCCGGAAACGCGATAACGTTGTTGATCTGGTTCGGAAAATCGGAGCGGCCTGTGCCGACGACGCGCGCGCCCGCCGCTTTGGCGAGATCGGGCATGATCTCGGGCGTCGGGTTTGCCATCGCGAAAACTATCGAATTTTCAGCCATGGAGCTGACCATTTCGGGGCTCACGATGTTGGGGGCCGAGACTCCGATAAACACGTCCGCGCCCTTCATAACATCGGCGAGACTGCCGGTTTTTTTGTCTCTGTTTGTTATTTTCGACATTTTTTCCTGCTCGGGATTGAGGCCGTCCATGCCCTCGCAAATCGCGCCGATCTTGTCGACCAAAATAATATTTTTCGCGCCCATGTTCATCAGCATTTTGCAGATCGCGATCCCCGCGCTGCCCGCGCCGTTGATCACAATGCCCACATTTTCGATTTTCTTGTCCACGACTCTGAGCGCGTTGATAATTCCCGCGGACACCACAATGGCGGTGCCGTGCTGGTCGTCGTGGAAAACGGGTATGTCCAGCTCCTCCTTGAGCCTGCGCTCCACCTCAAAGCAGCGGGGCGCGGCAATGTCCTCAAGATTTATTCCGCCAAAGCCCGGCGCGATGTTCTTGACGGTGCTCACTATCTCGTCAACGTCCTGCGTGTCAAGGCAGATCGGAAAGGCGTCAATGCCGGCGAAGTTTTTAAACAGCACGCACTTGCCCTCCATAACGGGCATTCCCGCCTCGGGACCGATGTTGCCGAGCCCGAGGACCGCGCTGCCGTCCGTCACGACCGCGACCAGATTTCCCTTTCTTGTGTATTCATAGACCTTGCTTTTGTCCTTCGCGATGACGCGGCAGGGCTCCGCCACTCCGGGAGTGTAGGCGATCGAAAGCTCGTCCTTGTTTGTGGTGGCGGCGCGTGATGCCACCTCGATTTTTCCTTTGAGTTCCTTGTGCAATTTAAGCGCTTGTTTGTTGTAGTCCATTTTTATTCCCCTTTGTTTTTGTCGTATAATATTTTAAGTCCGTCAACAGTCAGCATGCTGTCAACAATGTCAATTTCCTCCGATTCCCGCGCGACCATTTTCGCGAGGCCCCCGGTCGCAATGACCGTCGCGTCTTCGCCGATCTCGCGCTTTATCCTGCGGGCTATGCTGTCGGTCATTCCCGCGTGGCCGTAGAGCGCGCCGCTCTGGATCGAGTTGACCGTGTTTTTGCCGATCGGCGAGGGCGGCTTTACGATCTCGACCTTTGGCAGCTTCGCAGTGCGCTCAAACAGCGCGTCCATTGAGATCTTCATTCCCGCGGTGATGACCCCGCCCACATAACAGCCGCTTTTGTCAATGGCGCAGAAGGTCGTGGCCGTGCCGAAGTCGACTATGATAAGCGGCGGCTTGTATTTGTTTATCGCGGCCACGGCGTTCACTATGCGGTCGGCGCCAAGCTCGCGCGGGTTGTCCATTTTAATGTTCATTCCCGTTTTGATCCCCGGCCCGACTATCATGGGCGAGCAGCCCAGATAGCGTCTTACGGCGTTTGTCAGCGAGTGCATGACCGTGGGCACGACCGACGCTATCATAACGTCGTCTACCCGGTCGGGCTTAACGCCCTCGCTCATCAAAAGCTGCGTCAGCAGTATTCCGTATTCATCGCTGGCCTTGTTAATATCGGTGGCGACGCGCCAGCTTCGCAAAAATGCGTCTCCGTCATAGAGCGCCGTCACAATGTTTGTGTTTCCGACATCTATCGCAAGCAACATATTCTTTACCTCTTTTAAATATTATTTTACGGCGTTTCTTTTATTTCGGCGGATATTTTTCCGTTTTCGTCAACCTCAAGCACGGCGTAGGTCAGCCATGCCGTGCCCGGGTTCAGCATGAACACGCCCGACACCTCCTCGCAATAGGCCCTGTGGGTGTGGCCGAAGATGCAGATGTCCGCGTTTTCCTCCCGCGCCTTGAGCAGCAGGGTGTTGAGCCCGTACTTCACATGATATTTGTGGCCGTGGGTCAGAAAGACCCGCTTGCCGGCGAAGGTGAAGGTTCGGTCAAACGGAACGTCCCTGACCGACCAGTCGTTGTTGCCGAGCACCACCGCCGCGGGCAGCCTCGGATACTCGCGGACAAGCTTATCCGCGTCCCTCTGAACATCGCCGGCGAATATTAACATCGAAACGTCCTTCTCGTTTTCGACTGCCTTGACCAGATTGTTGAAGCTCCCGTGCGAGTCGCTCAGCACAACCGCTTTCATAAAAATCCCTCCATAAATGTTATGCATTAGCTATTATAACACACAAAAATTTTTTTGTCACTATTTTTATAAAAATACATAGAATAATAATGCGAAATAGTTTTTTTGAAAGGCGGGACGCGTATGAATTTAAACGGCATGGCAAACAACCTTGATAAAAACAAGCTGAACCGGGCGCTGAGCAGCCTCAGCGGCGTTATGACGAAGGAAGAGCTCGGAGCGGTGAAAGACGCGCTCGGGAGCCCGGACCTCGGCCGAAAGCTCAGCGGCATAAGCGCGGGAGAGATACGCGGAATGATAAACGAAAACAGCGGGTTAAAAAAGGCGCTGAGTGGCAACCCCGAGCTGATGAAAAACCTGAACGAGTTTTTGAAGAATAAATAAAGGCGGTGATCGTATGAGCGGCGGGCAGAACTCCGAGCTTGATCTGAGCGCGGCGGTTGAAAAAATCAGCGAGATGCTGAGCGGCGAGGACGCGCAGGAAAAGCTCGGCGGCATACTCGGCGCGCTCTCGGGAGGCGGCACTCAGGCGGAAAATTCCGCCCAAAGCATTGCCGACGACGCGGCGGATTTTGAGATGATGATGAAGATGGGAAAAGTCATGTCAAAAATGAAATCGCGGGAGCCGAGCCGCGAAACGGCGCTGCTCTATGCCTTAAAGCCGTATCTCAAAAAATCACGGCGTGAGAAAACCGACAGCGCGGTAAAGATCATGGGTATGCTCAAAGCTTTTTCGGTTCTTAAGGAGAGCGGATTTGATTTTGGCATTTAGGAGGCCGGATTATGTATAAACGCTATAATTCAAGCCGCCCGACGGGCGGCGCCCGCCGACAGCCCGCCCAGCGGGAGGCTGAACAGCGGCCCCGCGCCCCGCGCGAGCAGCCCGGGCCGCCCGGCGGTGATTTCGCGGCCGCCGCGCGGGAACACGAGCGCAAAGCGGAAAATTACATAAGCCGTGAGACGGAGCGCGCGCCGGGCGGCTCCGCCGAGATGGGATTTCTGGACTCAATTCTGAACATGCTTCCGAATGAGCTCTATAACCGGAACACAAAAAAGATCCTCGGCCTTGTCACAGCCGAGGACCTGCTTTTGGCCTCGCTTATCCTGCTTGTCGCCGACAGCGGCGAAAAGGACAGCGCGGCGCTTATTCTCGCGCTTTTATACATTCTGGCGTCATAGGCGGCGCCTGCGAAAATGTAAGAAATTTGTAATATTACTGTGTTGACACGCGGAATTATTATGTTTATAATCATATTAATAAGATGTGCTTATTAATATGGCGTTTCATGTGCATACCAATGATAAATTATGGAGGTTTTACCGATGAAAAAAATACTGGGGTGCGTTCTGCTGGCCGCCGTGCTGGTTATCTGTATGGGAATGAAGGGCATTGTCCCGGTCGATGTTGATGACTCCGCGAATGAGGAAAAGGTCACGATGTACAGCGAGGACGGACGCTCGGAGCAGTTTACGCCGAGCGAGGCCGAGGAGCAGAAAACCGTCGGCTGGTACGATAATTTCAGCGACGTTCTGACCACAATGTGGAAGGAAGACGGCAGCAGCATAGTGGCCTATAAGGCCGACGAGGGCAAATACGAGAAAGAGGGTTACACCACAAATTACGCGTCGATCTTCGCGAAGGTGTTCAATCCCGAAACCGAGGAGGTCAAGGACGTTTTGAAGAGCGAGGTGCAGTCATACGTTGACAGCGGCTGGAAGCGCGGCAACGGCAAGCTTGATCCCGACGCGCCCATGATCGCGCTGACGTTTGACGACGGCCCCGGAGCCAAAACAACGCCGCGCCTGCTTGACGCTCTTGAAGAAAACAACGCGCGCGCCACGTTTTTCATGCTGGGCGACCACATGAAGGGCGCGGCCGACACGATAAAGCGCATGCAGTCCATGGGCTGCGACACGGCGAGCCACACATACGACCACACGCAGCTTACGTCGCTTTCGGGCGACTCGCTCAAGAGTCAGTTTGAAAAGAGCAATAATAACTTGAAGGATATTATAGGCGAAAATCCGAGCTCGGTGCGCCCGCCTTACGGCTCGTATAACGACACCGTCAAGAATGCGGCCAAGGAATACGGAATGCCGATCATACTCTGGTCGGTCGACACGCTCGACTGGAAGTCAAAAAACGCCGACGCGGTTTACAACGAGGTTATGTCGACCGTTCAGGACGGCGACATACTGCTGTTCCATGATATTTACGACTCAACCATCGACGCGGTCGAGCGCCTCATTCCCGCTCTTATGGACGAGGGCTATCAGCTCGTTACCGTCTCGGAAATGGGCGAGGCGAAGATAGGCGGCCTGGAGCCCGGACATGTTTACACCGACCTGCGCCCCGGCACCGTCAAGTCGCTGACGGGCAGTTCGACCAATTCCGAAAAAACAGAAAACTCAAGCAATTCAAATAACTCAAACAACAACTAAAGCTCAAACTCAAAGCCGCGGCGATCAATCCTCGCCGCGGCTTTTTGAATTAATATATATATTTTTTAAATTTTTTTAAAAATCCGGGAACTTATTCGGGGGTTTTATCGTCTAAGATAATATAGGTGAAGTTTATATATATATTCAATTTTCGGCAAGAGAGTGAATTGGTATGAAAAAGCTGCCGGTTGGCGGCTTTTTTGTTATTTTTGATAATTTTGCAAATATTTTTCAAAAAATTATTGACAAGTATTTATGGTTATGCTAAAATAACAGTGGTTGTAAACGTTGATTAGTTAAAGTATCAGAATTCTTATCCGTTTCTTGGGCGGGTAAGCGGTTTTGGTGCTTTTTTATTTTAAAGCTGAGAAGGGATTTAAAATGAAAAGACGGGAAGATTATACCCAAACACTCCGATTTTTGTCGGGGGGGGGGAGACTTTCTAATAATTTTGAAGCAGCGGATAATTCGGTCCGCGGCTTGATTTTCGCATTTTTGAATAAAACGGCATAAGGGCAAATGTGCCCTTATGCCGTTTTGTCATTTAGGCTTCCCCTTGAGGGGAAGCTGGCAGGCGCAGCCTGACTGATGAGGTGTAGCCTAATCACCATTAGCTAATCGCTAATCACTATGTTGGCCCCTCTCCGTCGCCTTCGGCCATATCCGCTCACGTTAATGATTTGTGGCCACGTTTATCCGAGGAAACGGAATACGGTTGTGCCACGAACCCGCTCCGCGGCTTCGGCTGCAGCCACATCTCCCTAGGGAGAGGCAGACGAGCGGCGCATAGTGCCGCTCTGCGGGACGTCGAGGGCGCCGTCCCCTACAACAAAAGCGTGCAAAATCCGTAGGGGCGGATATTATCCGCCCGTGAAACACCTCCCTCTTTGAGGGAGGGGGACCGCGATAGCGGTGGAAGGAGTAAGCTCGCCAATCTCCCTCAGTCAGCGGACGAGCCGCTGCCAGCTCCCTCCCGGAGGGAGCCGTAAATTGAGCACGCCCGTGCCTCGCCCCTTGGGGAGAGGTGTCAGGCGTAGCCTGACGGAGAGGGGTTATGCCCCCACCGCCGCTGACGCGGCCCCCTCTCCCACCTAAAGGCAGGGGAGCAGAAAACGAAAAAAATAAAATTAATATAAAAATCTTAAAGAAAGAAAGGGATTCAAAATGAGGAAAAGAAGAATTTTATCGCTGTTACTGGCAGTGGCAGTAATGGCAACAATGTTAGTAGCGGTACCACTGACCGCAAGCGCTAATTATTCCGATACCGGAAGTCTCATTACTTGGGATTTTGGAGAATATTCAACGCAAAATGACTTGTCCACCAATGTAGATTATCATGATTTAACATTGGTTGGCAACGGAAGCAATGCTGCGAGTGATTATGTTAGTAGTGCAGGTTTTCATACAAATGGTACGAGTTCCGCGTCTAGCAGACATATTATTTATACACCAAAATTTGACGGCACACTCACTGTTGAGTATAAATCAAATAATAATAGTGCAACAGACAGATGGACTGCTATCGGAACATCTGTTGTGACCGACACTACAGTACCTGATAATCCTGCAATCATAGCTTCCGGTTATACTCAGGGAAGTACGCTTAAAACCATTTCCGGAGAGTTAAAGGCATCTACAAAATATTATATTTATTGTGGTAACGGTGGTCAAACTATCACAAAGCTTACTTATGAATATCAATCCGGCCCCGACATTAAGCTTGACAAAGAAGAGATAACTTTGCCGCCGAATGGAAATGATACATTGACAGCCGAATTGGTTAACACAACGGCTCAAGATAACAAAATCACATGGAGTATAGCGCCCGAAAGAAGCAATAAGGGTACAATATCTATCGGTGATAGTAACGACGGAAAAACAACCATAAACATAGACGCGGCAGAAGCGCAGCCCGGAGACAGCGCTGCAATTACCGCGAAAGTAACCGGAACCGACTTCCCGGAGCCCGGCGTTTCAAAAACGTGCACAGTCAGGGTCGCAAATATTCCGCAAAGCATAAAAATCAACGAAGAAAATCCTTATGTATATGTCGGAAAAACAACTTCATTAACAACAACGGTTGAGCCCGCCGACGCAGTTTATGAACTTATATGGTCAGTAGACAAAAACGCAACGGTTGATAACGGCACTGTGACGGGCGGCACAAAGGGTACAGCCAAGGTAACCGTTAAAGTTAAAGATCATGAAGACGTAACAGCCAGTGTTGATGTTGATGTCAGGAATATACCAAGAGTTGACGGTGTTGATGCCAATAATATAACCAGGTTTCAAAATAATAATTTTAAAGAGCATGCCGAAAGTATAGTTGATGATTTGACGGCTGCCGCTACAACAAAAATATATGACATTTTGGGTGAAGCGGCAAAAAAAGGTTATGCAGTAAGTGAAACCGCACTTAACGGCGAATCACCGTATGAAGACGGAAAACTGTATTTTGATAAAGAAGTAGCTGTAGTAGGTAGCTCCAATCCGATTTATCAAAATAATAAGAGTACAACAAATATTGACGGCAGTACTCAAACCGGAGGAATACGAGTAAAGAACAGACAGGATGTTTTTGCTTTAAAGTTAGCGGCAGGCAGTACGGTAAGAGTTAATATTCATGGCGGCGGCTCCGGCAGATACGGCATTATTTCAAGTACAGCCGGAAATTACTCGACAGTAATTGGCGGTGAAACCTTGGCATGCGAAGATGTCAGCAGCAAAAATGCTTTGGTTGAATATACGAATAATACAAAAGCCGAGCAAGTTATTTATATAGCTGCTTCGGATAATAACGAACAAAAACCCGGCGGCGACTCATTTATCTCTCAAATTCAGGTAATCGTTCCTCCCGAGAAGGGTGTTGCCGACAGCGGATGGTATGGCGAGGCTGAAAATCCAAACGGTGTTATACGTTTCCTTCAGATCTTTGACGAAGAGACAGTAGAGGAAATGGGTATATATATCGTAGACGGTGCGGACGGAGGGATTGTCGATACCAAAAAGATTTCAACGGAAGACGGCGCTACAATCGAAAAACTTGCCGAAGCGGGAGGTTTTTATGCCGATATATATGGTATAAGCAAGACAAGTGATCAAGAGACTACTTTCTATGCCGTACCGTTTGTAAAGCTTACAGGCGGAATCGTTATAAAGGCGGAAACAATTGATGCAAAAGTTGATTGGGACAGAGAAGTTGAATACACGCCGGGTAATTAATCAAGGGCGAGAAAATTGAAAGGAGAATTGGTAAACAATGAGAGATTTAAGAGAATATAAAGCGCCGAAAGCGGAAATAACCAAGTTTGAGTGCGCAGATATAATAACCGCAAGCGAGCTGGGAACAAGCATAAGTGGTGATAAGAGGCCCACAACCGGCGGAACGGGATATGTTTATGTAGGCAAAAAAAGCTGGGGCGATATAAACCAATAATTTGGCGAGTTTTGGGGAACAGGTCCGAACTGCAGGCTCCCCTTCCTTTAGGAGGGGGAGCTGGCAGCGGAGCTGACTGAGAGGGAGGCCTATTTGCTAATCGCGACACCGCGGAAAAAGATGTGTAAAAAGGTATAAAAGAAGGCCTCTTTGGTGAAAATTATGGTAAAAATAATTTTT
>CANQKC010000029.1 GCA_947624305.1 uncultured Monoglobus sp.
CGTCGCAACGGTGTGTTTTCAAAAAACATCTACCGCTGCCGCTTCTCCACTATTTATTTTTCAAACACCTCGTCGGAGCGAGCTCCGCTTGCTCCGACGATTCATAAATGAACCGTCGTCGCCTACTACGCTGCTCCTCCTCTCAAATCGAAACATACGGTTTCGATTTGTTGCGCCTTCGGCGCTTTGAGAGACCCTGCGCTTGTTCGCTTCCGCGCAAGCGCGAAAGTCTCACCCGCTTCGGGTTTGCTCCTCTTCCCAAAAAATGCACTTCGTTGGCGCTTTTTGGGAGCCCTGCGCCTTCGGCGCTTTGAGAAGTTTTGCTTCGCTCCGAAGCTCCTCCTCTTTCCCAAAAAGTGCGCTTCGCTGGCGCTTTTTGGGAGCCCTGTAAGACCTAGTTCCTAGTTCCTATTCCCTAGTCCCTACGTTAGCAACTTTTTAAGTTTACCACATCTTTTCAGCCTTGTCAAGAACTTTTTTAAATATTTTTCAAAAAATTTTCGACGCGGCTTAGATTTGGTCTTAGCGGGCGGATGATATCCGCCCCTACAATTTGGCGTTCAATGATTTGTGTGCATCTATCAGCCAAATATTCACGGATGTTTCCGCCTCTAAAAACAGAGCTTTTTTAGTTTATCACCTTATTTTTGCTTTGTCAAGGCTTTTTTTGAGAAATTATAAACTTTTTCTAAATTTTTGCCGCGCTTTGTAGACTTCGGATGTTTTCTGTGGTAAAATGCAGTTAAAACATGTAATTTTGTGAGGTATTATATGAAAACTGCTGTCAGAATTTTAATGTGCTTGATCGGCGGCGCGCTGTTCGCCGCCGGACTTTATCAATTAACGTTTATCAACGTCGACTTCGGCACGGTCTGCGCGCCGATTTTGGGCGCCCTACTGTTATTATACGGCATATTCTTTGAATTTGTGAATAGGCACACGCGGTCAAAACCGCTGAAAATTTTGCGGTACGCCGTCATTTTCGGGATCTGTTCCACGATCTGCTTTTCGGGATTTTTGTTTTTCTACGGCGGCCGCGACAATGTTTCATACGATGAGGACGCGCTTATCGTCCTCGGCGCGGGAGTTCACGGCGATCAAGTCTCGCTCGCGCTCAAGTACCGTCTTGACGCCGCTCTTGAATATTCGCGGCAAAACCCCGACGCCCTGATAATAGTAACGGGCGGCCGCGGCTTTCAGGAGGACGTGACCGAGGCTTACGCCATGGAAAAATATCTGATCGAGCGCGGGGCCGATCCGGGCAGTATTATTAAAGAAGAAAACGCCTCAAGCACCACCGAGAATTTTAAATTCTCAAAGGAGATGCTTGATGAGCGTTTCGGTGAAAACAACTACCGCGCGGCCGTCGTCACCAATGACTTTCATGTGTTCCGCGCCGTGAGGATCGCCGCGAAATGCGGGCTTGACGTGACGCATATCCACGCCAAAACGCCGCTCAACACCGTTGTTTCGAGCTATATACGCGAGGCGGCCGCGGTGGCCAAGCTTGTGATCCTGGGGTATTAATCGGTGATTTTTTTAAGCACTCCGGTGCGCTTGAGCGCGAAAAGCAGCACCGCCGCGATTATCGTGCCTCCGGCCGAGCTCACAAAGAACGGCAGCACATAGCTCCAGAGCGCCGCCTCTTTTCCCATGAGCAGCACGGCCACCGGATAGGCGCAAAAGCCTCCCACGACAGAGGTGCCGAACAGCTCTCCCAGGCATGTCAGCGGCAGGTTTTTTGAATACTTATACACAAGGCCGCAGATAAGCGCGCCGCACATGCTGCCCGGGAACGCCAAAATCGTTCCGGTGCCTATCATGATCCTGATGACCGAGGTTATCGCCGCCATGACGACTCCGTAGAACGGGCCGAGGATAACCGCGGCTAAAATGTTAACCAGATGCTGAACGGGAAAGCAGCGCGACGCGCCGATCGGTATGCTCAGAGGCGAGCACGCAACTCCGACGGCTATCAATATTCCCGCCATCGCCAGCTTCCATGTGATCGTTTTCTTCATAATTGTTCCTCCCTGATGTTGGTATAAAATGCGAAAAGGGAAGCACCTCGGGTGGTGCTCCCCTTTTTTGTATTCTAAGTATAACAGACTCACCGTTTTTTGTCAAGGCTTTTTATTTTATTATTGATCTGTTTTTCGTTACGCTTTGTCGCTATTGTTGTTATCACACATATAATCGCGTATATTATAACAAATACCGGCGCCACAGCCAGCATCATTTTGCCGAAGCTCATGATTTGAAGCAGTCCCGCCGCGGCCGCGGCTCCGATAGTTATAACAAAGCAGGCAATAAAATGAATTATTATCGTAACAGGCAGCGAAAGGATATCAAAATCATATATCATGCTGATCACGCCGTACAATATCGACGCTATATACCATACCGTACACATCCGCAGAACAACCATGCCTGTCGCCTCATACGCGCCGAAAATCCAAAGGCAAATCAGTGTGAACGGGAAGCCTATCGCTGTCGCCATAGTTATATGCTTAAATAAATTCTTCATAATTAATACGCCTCCAATATATATTTTTTGAAACTCTTGACATACTTCCGGGAGATCGTAAGCCTTCCGCCGTTATTTTTTAAATAGGCGGTATAATTCCCGGAAAATTCCGACTCGACCGACGCGACATACTCCGCGTTGACTATCACACTCTTGCTTATCCGCACAAAGCCTTTTGAGGCGAGGATCGCCTCAAGCTCGCAGAGCCGCTCGGGGACCGTGAAAACCTCGCCGCGTATATGGGCGGCGGCCCCGTTTTTCGCGGCCTCAAAATAGGCGGCCTCTTTTAAATCAAACAGGTATTCTCTCTCGCCCTTATAGAAAAACATTTTGCGGAAGCTCGTCTTTCCGCTGAGGAGCCCGACAATGTTTTTCACCTCGTTTGACGACAGATCGCCGCGAACGATAACCTCGGGCTCTTTAAGCTCGGCCTGCTCAAGCTGCACCTTCATTTTCATCACCTCGCGAATCTATTATACAATAATATCCCGCGTTTGTCATTGATGTCAAGCCGAGTGGTTGAAATTCAAACCCAAAAGGTCGATTTAACAAAACAAAAAGCGGAAGCCGCAGCCCCCGCTTTTGTCTTTCACCGACTTAACAATACTGTATGCTGTTTATAGAAAGCATCGCAATTAAAAATTTGCAGTAATTACTCCGTTATTAAAACAGAATTGCTCGCCTCGTTCCACTGTACGTCCGCGCCAAACGCCTCCGCTACTACACGAGCGGGAACCAGCGTTCTGTCGTTTACGATCTGCGCAGGAACATCAACAGGTATGGACTGTCCGTTTTTATAAAGCACATTGTCGCCGATTGTAAGCTTAATGGTAACGCCGTTTCGCGTCGAGGTAACGGTTTCCGTTTCCTGATCCCACTTTACGTCGGCGCCCATAGCCTCGAATATCGCGCGAAGCGGAACGAGTGTGCGGTCGTTTATAAGTTCGGGATTCTGGCCGTATTCATGGAACGATATACGCGTACCGTTGTAATATACGGTGATTGAACTGTTCACAGAGTTATCCGTAAGATAGGATATATTATTATCTTTGCAATAGTTCGCCATATACGAATCCGCAGAACAGTATACGATGCATCTGCCCGAATTCTCAAACATTGTTGAGTGTATAGAACCTTCTATTTTAGTAAGACTGTCCGGAATAAATACCGCTTCTAAATCAGGACATTCGGCAAATGTGTATTGTCCATTTATGTACTCAACTCCATATGGCAGTACAAGCTGTCTAAGTCCTGTTCCGTAAAACGCATATTGATTGATTATTCTCAGCGAAACAGGCAAGGTCAGTTCTTCCAAAGATGCGCATTCAAAGAAAGCGCCCCTTGCAATTTCAGTTATTGTGCCCGGGAGTTCTACGTGTTTTAATGAAGTGCATTCCGAAAACAAATATTCAGGCAAAACAGTTATTCCTTCACCGATAGTCGCGTTTTTCAAATTTGTGCAGCCTTCGAATTGTCTGTTTGTATAGACATCCCAAGATACACTTCCGGGAATGTTAACACTTTCCAAGCCCGAATCTTCAAAAGCCGAGTCTTCCATTATTTTTAAATTTGGGGGAATATTTAGCGACGTCAGAGATTCACAGCCTTCAAACGCGCTTTCTCCTATTTCCTCAAGAGAATCGGGCAACGTTATGTTCTTTAAAGATTTGCAATTCAGAAAAGCAGTGGCGCCGATACGTTTAAGGTTTTCGGGTAATTTAACGGTAGTTAAATTTACGCAGTCCTGAAACATACATGAACCGTACATATATCTGAGATCGTTTCCCAAAACTTCTATATTATTCGAAAATATTACCGATTCGAGATTTTCATTGTATTGGCACATTTTATCGGATACCTCTCTTACGGTATCGGGCATGACAATAGATGCGGCATTTTTAAATTTGGCATCTATTTTCGTTACCGGCGCGCCAAACAATGTTGACGGAATAACTATATTTTCATTATCGCCCAAATATCCCGTGATCATCACTTCGTCGTCAAGCAGCCGGAACTCCCAGTCGCCGTCCGTTAACGCGAACGCTGTTGCGGATGTACACATAATCCCCAACATTATTAAAAGACTGATATATATTTTTTTCATTTTTTAACATTCCTTTCACTGCGTTTATGGCCGAAAACAGCGCAAAACCGTTTCAACAAAACGCAAAATTTTATAATTCATTTATCTCAACACATATACGCTGCCTGCCGCAGTCATGCTGGCGCGCCGTATTGAGACGCGGTCACATCAGTTTGCGCGGCGGCAAAAATGCAGAGATAAATACAATCAAACCTCCCGCAACCATCACATACATACCGAATGCCACATGTCCTACTCCGTATGTTTCTTGAACACCTTGATAAATACCATAGAACATAAATATGCTGACTATTAAAGCGATAACACCGCCTATCAGCGATAAACGTCTGTGTCCGAGCATATGCGCTAAAACGGCGATAATACCGGCGAACACAAAAACTCCGATAATCACAGCTGTAATTAGAGGTGTGTCATCACGCGCAAATTCTTGGGCAAGCGAACTCGACTGTGAAAATCCAAAAGCACTCGCTGTAACAGCCGGCAAAAACACGCTGAAAATCGTCAAAACACTTCCAAGCAAGGCAACAAGCGCGCCCAACGTAAAGCCTTTCACATTACTTTTAGGGACCGAAGGCGTCCGCCTCGGGCTGTAATCTCCGTAATTTATTTTACGCATTCCCGGCGCCTGTTTTGGGGGCTGCGCCACAATGTCCATCCTCGCTCCGCACCATGTGCAAAACGCGTTTCCGTCCGCTACTTCCTTGCCGCAATTTGTACAAAACATAATTTTGCCTCCTTTTATTACTTAAAATTGTTTGATCATGTCAGCGTATATTTTATTTATAATATTGTCATAATATGTAAACTGCGACGACGGAAAATCCATCGAAAAGCTGTAAACCGCACCATTCGATTTTTTCGCGTACTTATAGTGATATACCGAACCGCTCAGAGTCCTTACAGCATAGTAGCTGTCGCCGGTTGAACGGTAATCAACGCTTCCTCCGGTCGAGGCTATATATCCGTTCATGTCGGCGTTTAAGTCGATCGACGAAGCCTCAATTCTTGACGCCTTCATCAAACACTCTCCGTTCGCCGAGGCCGCCTCAAAGGAACTGTCGCTGCATACGCTCACATTCAAATCAGACGGATATATAAACGAGAATGTTCCGGCTGTATTTTTATACATCATATATCCTTCCACAGATGAGGGTTCGAGCTGAGGATATACCGGAGAGCTTCCGCTTTCATTGTTCTGAGCGCCTGTGTCCGATCCCGTTGCCAAATCGTCCGCCTGCACTGAATTTTCCGGTTCCGCCTCGTTTTTACTTTCATTTTCAATTTGTTCGCTTTCCGCGCCGCGCGTCATATCCGACATTTCATCCGATGAATTCTCATTCCGCGTACTGATCACGTACCACGCTATAAATGCCGCCATGCATACAACGATCACAGCCATAACCGCTGTTGTTACGATTAATCCGGTTTTCCGACCGCCGGATTTGCCTTTAATATAATTTTGTTCGGGCAAATATTCATCAAACTCGGTGTAATTTGCTTGATTATTAACGCGCGCTCCGTCCGCGGGCGTGCCGCAGTTACCGCAAAACACTTCGTCGATTTCCATCGGGCTGCCGCAGCTGCCGCAAAATTTTTTCATGACATTTCCGACTTCGGATGCTTCCGCGCCGCACTCATCACAAAATCTTGAACCCGGAGCCAAGTCCGCCCCACAATTATTACACTTCATTTTTCCGCCTCCAAAACCAACTATTAAATATCATATTCGGCAGTCCGATTACAATCATAATCAAGGAATATCAATTTTTTATTCTCTCGATAAACCAAACCGCCGTCAACCGCTCCAAATTGGAATAAATTTGTTTGAATTTTATTTATTTCACCGCCGTCGGCTTCAAATCTGTAGCACTCTCCTTTGGAGAAAAAATAAACATATTTATCGGCACCTACCATGTTAAAAACACTTCTGGCGGATTCGGGACTATTGTTTTTATATTCCTTGACTCCGCCGCCGTCAAGATTCATACATTCATATCCGCCGCCGACACAGCTGTAAATAATATTGTTATTATAAAAAATGAAATTGATCATACCCTTATCCGAGATAACCTTGCTTTTTCCGCTTGAAAGCGATACTTTTACAAGAGAATTATTACCTGTGTCTTCCTCGGTCATCAAAATATACATGTATCCTTTATACAGCCTTGCTTTTTTATACTCATAATCCGACTCCGGCTTATAAATCTCGGTACACCAATTTATGTGCTCTTCCAGCTTTGTAAACAAATACTTTCTGATCGCGCAGCTGTCAGTCACAACATATATATATTTCCCGTCAAAAAAATTTCTGTATCGATCCTGATCAGAGTCCAATTTTATTCCCAAATCTTCCGCCTCATCCTTGCTGTCCGAGATCTTGTATACATGCAAATCATCATCATAACATATTACTCGATCATTCTCGACCGCGACAACCTTCATTTCCTTGTTGCTCACGGGAGTCAGAGTATGATCTGTCTTGTCAAACCGCGCGAAGCCGCTGTTATTGTTGAAATACAAATATTTGTCAGTTTCATACTCATAATTGTCGGCATTGGCAAATCTTGCCTCGTCCCTGTTTCCCACGCTCAGAATATTGTGTTTAACGTTCCATATGTTAAAAGTTGCTATCAATGCGAGAAGCGCTATCGCTAAAATAGCGGCAGGATATTTTCTTATCACGTTGCCGGTCCATTTTTTCACGGCTCCGCCAACCGCATTTATCGTCTGAGCCGCCTGCGGCCGCCGCGCTTTATTAGGCGCGGAAGGCCGCGCATTTCCTATTGGCGCGCCGCATTTAACGCAAAACCTCACGCCTTCTTTATTCTGATTACCGCAGTTATTACAATACATTTTTCTTCCTCCTTATCGCTTTCTGACACTTATGCTTGCAAATCCCGCTGCGGCAGAGACAATATTAAGAATAATCAACTTCATCGCATAGTCAGAATAAGCTTTACACATACATGCTATGGTCTCGCAAACTCCTTTATAGTCTCCTAATACTGATTGTGTTACAGAACAGAATATAATCAGCACTAATGAAATCAATGAAATAAATATAATTATCTCCGGTTTTACTGTATTACAATTTAGAATAAACAACAGCGCCGGAACGCATGCCCACATTCCGATTACAAAATAAAAAACTTGCGCGGGAAGTCCGCCGCCGTATAGCTCTGCCCAAAGAACAGCAATATTCGCCCTCTTCAAACAATAATAAAGCATCATGACCGCTTGAATAACAAAAACAAGTATTCCGGCCCAAATTAAATATCTGGATACATCCTTCTCGGAAGTCTGAACCTCATTATTACTGCTCCGAACCGGAACAGGACCGTTATCCGCTCCGCATTTAACACAAAAGCGATCTTCGTTTAAAGGACTTCCGCAATTATTGCAAAATCTCATATTTCTCCCTCCTTTTCAGACGCGGGCACTTCCGTTTCTTTAAGCACGGCGTTTTCAGCTGCCGCCGCAGCCGCAGGCTGAGCGTTCAACGGTCCTCCGCATGAAGCGCAGAACTTTGCGGTGCTTTTGTTCATAAAACCGCATTTACACCTGATCCCGTCTTTCATATCATAGGAAGCGGCGGCAAACTGCTCGGGCTGACGCGTTATTCTCTGCCGGTCAAGCATCGCGATCTCCTGTTTTACGACCTCGATCTCTCTGTCACACGCGGCGATTTCATTGCATATCCCCTCGCATTGAGGAATACTAACCTCCCCGCTCAACATCAGATTATATACCAAACCGCCCATATTGTGGATATAGCTCTGTTTTTCTTTTTGGAGATCATCAATTTTTGTGTTAAGCTTAGCTTTTTCCACAAAAGTTTTTGAGCCCTCGCCCACCGAGTTTACTCCTCTGTTGATACCAACAACAACTTTGTCCATAAATCCCATTTTTTACCCTCCGTAATTAATATTTTCATATTTGGCTCCGGATTTATCAATCAGTTAAATACCCCTTGTTTAAGACGGTAAAATTCCATTATTATTCATATCCGCCGCTCACTAAATTTAATGTGAATATATATTTTCGGAGCCGTATTGACTGTCTTTCAAACATTATATAATAACCTTGATTATTTGTCAATATATAAATTTATAATTTGATTAACAATCAATGTATTTGATATATCTTTTTTGTTAGAATAAATAAAAAGAGCGAAAGAGCAGGTGGTAATGTGGACTATTATCTTATCGGCTTACGGATAAAAGAACTGCGCTTAAAGCGCGGAATGACGCAGGAGCAGCTCGCGGAAAAGGCGGATATCAGCACAAATTTTTTGGCGTGCATAGAAATCGGCAAACGCAAGGGAAGCTTTGAAACCTACTCCAATATTGTAAACATTCTTAATTCGTCATTGGATTATATCACGCAGGATAATATTAAATCGGCGAAGGTAAACATGCTTAAAAAAGAGATGAACGAAATTTTTGAGAGCTGCGGCGAGAAAAACCGCGAGCTTATATTGGAGCTTGTCAAAGCCGTGGCAAAATCCGAAAATAATTATTGACTTTACTCAAAATAGGCAGAATATAAAAATAAACGGCGCGGGCGCGCCGTTTATTTTTCTCGTTTGATTAATTGACCAGTCCCGACACGTCAACGCCGAGCTGAGATTCGAGCTGATCCATATACTGCTGGATAAGCTCTTTGTCGGCATCGGTGAGGTTCTTGGTCATGAGCGCCCGCGCCTGCATCATCGCGTCGTCATAAAGTCCCTCCGCGATCAGACCTTGGATGCTGTCGATCTCGTTTTGGATCGTAACCTGATCGTTGGCGGCCTCATCAGCCGTCTGCAGCTCAGGCATAACCGTCGCGACGGCGGCCTGCTGATCGTCGGGCTGCGCGGTAGGCGCGGCGGTCGGTTCAGCCGTGGGCTCCTCGGTGGCCTCGGCCGCGGACGACGCTTTTGTTTCGTCCGCATTGCGGGCGTTCTTTGAGCCGCCTCCGCAGGCCGCGAGCATGCTCACCGCCATAACGGCAGCCAGCGCGGTTATCAGTAATTTCTTCATAGTGTTCTCCTTTCAAATTCTGCTTTCGTTTTATATTATTGTATTTTTATTTATATTATTCCGAAAAATGAAATAATTATGTAGCCCTCCGTTTCGCGGCCCATGTTAATTCTAAACCATTATACATGAGCTGCTTAAAAAAATCAAGAGTTTTTTAAAGGGCGGC
This sequence comes from uncultured Monoglobus sp., assembly GCA_947624305.1. Classification (GTDB taxonomy): domain Bacteria; phylum Bacillota; class Clostridia; order Monoglobales; family Monoglobaceae; genus Monoglobus. Next base: position 9,822 of record CANQKC010000029.1, read on the forward strand.
GCCAAATCGGCGCGCGCCCTTTTTAACGCTTATTAATCCGGCGTCTGCTCGCTGAGCACTACCTCAACGCTCACAGTGGCGCCCGTGGCGTATTTGTAAACCTCAAGCGTCACCTTGTCGCCAGGTGATTTTGTGTCCTTGTAGTTCGTGAGCTCCGAACCGGTCTTTACCTCGTTGCCGTCGATCTTTGTGATTATATCACCCTGCTGGAGACCGGCATTTGACGCGTTGTCGGTGGTTATGCTCATTACCTGAGCGCCCTGCGGCCAGCCGTACTGCATCGCCATATACTGCGTAACGTCGCGGGTGGAAATTCCGATAACGGGTCTGCCCTTGACGTATCCGTATTCAAGCAGGTCGGAAACTATCGGCTTTGCCTCGGAGATCGGGATCGCGAAGCCCATGCCCTCAACGCCTGTCGTGGAAACCTTGACCGTGTTTATGCCTATGACCTCGCCGCGGGAATTCACAAGCGCTCCGCCCGAATTGCCCGAGTTGATCGCCGCGTCGGTCTGGATAAGGTTCATCGTTCTGTCGTCAACCGTTATCGTTCTGTTGACCGCGCTCACTATGCCCTGGGTAACGCTTCCGAAGAACTCCAGTCCCATCGGGTTGCCTATCGCGATCGCCGTCTCGCCGACCTCAACGGCGGACGAGTCTCCCAGCGTCGCGACGGTGAGCTCCTCGTTCGGCTCGATCTTTATGACCGCGAGGTCTGTCTGCTCGTCGGTGCCGATGACCTGAGCGTCATACTCGGAGCCGGTGTTAAGCTGAACCACTACCTTGACCGCGCTCTCGACAACGTGATTGTTTGTGATAATGTAACCGTCGTCACTGATGATTATGCCCGAGCCCTGACCCTCGGAAACGCTGCGCGCTCCGAACAGGCTCATCTGGCCCTCGATCGTGCTCTTTATGCCGACAACCGCGGGGCCGACCTCTTTGGCGATCTCGGTCGTCTCCTTGCTGCCCTCGGTCGAGGCCGTGTTCGCGATGCCGTTTGTGTCGCCGCCCGACTCCTGCGAGGTCTGCTGTACCTCGGCTTTGAGCTGCTGCGACAGGCTGCCCTTGTTTGAGGAGCTGCCCATGCTGTGTCCGAGGGCGAAAGCGCCGCCCAGCACAGCCAGATTGAGCACCGCCGCCGCGAGCAGCGCGGCAACGTATCTCATTGATCTTCCTTGTTTATGTTCTTTATGCTTCTTCGCCTTTTTGCTTCCGATATGCTCGTTATACGGAACACTGTTCATTCCGGCGCTGCGGGCGTAATTATAACCGTTGTCATACGCGCTATTGCTGTAAGGCGCGCTCCGGTAATCCGACGCGCCTCGCGCCGCGCCGTCCGACGCTTTTTCGGACGCGCCTTCAAAGGTCTCGCGCGCGTTCGCGCCCAGATCCGAGCCGCTGAAGGAATAGGACGAATTTTCGTCCGTTTCGGCGGCGGGTATCTCCGCCGTGTTTTCCTCTGTCGGCTCAAGGTCGATTATCTCGCTTTCATTTTCGTCCGCGGCCGCGCGGGACTGAGCCTCCTCCGCCTCGTCCCCGCCGTCAAAGGGATCATAGTTAGTCTTGAAATCATCCATAATAAGTACCTCCTGACATATTTAAAAGCTGATAAGCTTGTATCCTTATTACAGATAACATTATAATCCGAATATATTAAAAAACTATGACGAAAATGTAAAAGAATTGAATTATTTAAAACAAGCAAAAAGCGGCGCGATAAGGCGCCGCGAGTGCATATTTTAACAAATTGTTAAGCTAAGACGCGTTTTTGAGCTGGAGCCTCAGTTTGTCCGCTATCATCGCTATAAACTCCGAATTCGTCGGCTTTCCCTTTATCTGCGAGACGGTGTATCCGAACACGTTGTTTAAGGTGTCCATGTCGCCCCTGTCCCACGCGAGCTCGATCGCGTGGCGGATCGCCCGCTCCACGCGGCTTGAGGTTGTTCCGAAGTTTTCGGCGATCGTGGGATAAAGCTCCTTCGTCACCGAATTCATAATATCGAGGTCATAGATCGCCATCATTATCGCCCGCCTTATGTATTGATAACCCTTGATGTGAGCGGGAATTCCTATCTCATGAATAACGTTTGTCACCATTGACTCGACCTTGCCGTAGTCAAACTTCTTGGTGTTCACGCTCCAGTTACGCGACGTGTCCGCTCCGGTGGTTATCGGCGATGCCATCATGGTTATCCTCTCAATGACCGCGTCATAATTCACCGGCTTCAGCATGCAGTACTCAACGCCGAACGAGCCCGCGGAGGCGGTTATCATATCGTTCAGGACCGAGCTGATCACCATAATATGCGGACGCTTTTTAAGCTGCATGCGGCTCAGCCGCTTTAAGACTCCTAAGCCGTCAAGCGTGGGAAGCAAAAGCTCTGTGACAAGCACGTCAATGTCGCCCGATTTTACAAGAGGCGGAACTTCAAGCCCGTCATATACGCAGCCGACAACCTCGATCTTTGTTGTTCGGCGCATGTAATCGCACAGCCCGTTGGCAAGCTCTTTGTCATGATCCGCTACCGCTACCTTGATTTTCTGATTAATCTCCATAAAATTTCCTTCTCTCTTTTAAATTTTGAATTACTTCGTTTGACGTTTTTCGGTAATTTACGCCATTAACAAGTAACATTCAATTTAAGCAAATTATATAATATTCAACATTTATTGTCAATAGCTTCGACAAAAAATTACCGAATTTTACCATTAAATTTTCCGAAATAATTTAAAAAGGGTGAAAATATCACCCTTTGCGAGCTATTAATCCATATTTTCCACAAAAACTCCGTAGCCCATATCGGGCTCTTTCACCAGCACATGAGTCACCGAGCCGATAAGCTTTCCGTCCTGGATTATCGGGCTGCCGCTCATACCGCGGACTATTCCGCCGGTTTTCGAGATAAGCTCCCGATCGGTCACCTTGAAAATTATATTTTTGCCCTCACTGTCGTCTTTGTTTACGTCGGTTATCTCGATCGAATAGTCGCCTATTCCGCTGCCCTCTATGTTTGAGCATATTATCGCCTCGCCTTTGTGCGCGCTGTCCTTGTCTCCAATCGGCACCGGCTGGCGGACGGAAATAAGGTTTTCGGGATTTGAGACCGTGCCGCTTATCCCGTGGCTGCCGCAGCCGCTGATCTCGCCGATCTTCCGACGGTTCTCGGAATACACGCCGATAAGCTCGCCGGGCTCGCCCGCCTCGCCTTTTCGGACGCCGACTATTTCCGCCTTGTAAACGTCTCCGCCTCCGTCGGCGGTCTCGGTTCCGGTTATGCTGTGCCCCACGGCTGCGAAGCCTCCCGTCGCGGGATCGTAGTATGTTATGGTCCCCACGCCCGAGGCGGCGTCCATTATCCACGCGCCTATTTTGAGTCTGCCGTCAAGAGCCCTGACCGGAACGAGGCTGACCTCGCGGCTGCCGCTTCCGTCCCTTACGGTAAGCTCGGCCTCCTCGCCGTCATCCAGACGGTTAAGCCGCTTGGTGAACTCGTCCACCGTTTTCGTTTCATCGCCGTTTAGCGCGGTGATTATATCTCCTTTTTTTATCCCCGCCTCGGCTGCGGGTGAGGTTTCGGCGCCGTCCGCGGTTTCTATCTCGCCCAGATCATCCACATATGCCCCGCCGTAGCTCAGCGACACGCCGACGCTCTGGCCGCCCGGGACCACCATCCTCGGGGCGTCGTCCGCGGCGGCGCACATCCACAGCAGCAGCGACGCGAGCGCCGCCGCTGTCCGTATTTTTTTAACCGGCAATTTCCGCGCCTCCTTTAAATTTGATTTTTTTGTTCTCGCACTATGTATTATTGCCGGACGCGCTCCATATAACTATAGCAATAAATGAAAAAAGGGGGCGGCAATGCCTGCCGCCCCTGATTTTCTCACTCAGTCGTCGCTCTGCTCGGACTCGCTGCCGCTTTGCTTCTTTGAATTCTGGCTGTTGTTCTGGTTCTGGTTCTGGTTGTTGCTCTGGTTACGGTTATTGTTTTTGCTTGACATAATAAACCTCCTAAAAAAATTTATAATTTATTTTGCAACAATAGTTTTAACAAAAATAAATTTATTATACATATTTATGTAAACTTTTGAATTTAATAATAGTATAAATATAATATGAAGTCAGGAGGTATAAAATGGCTGTGAAAAGAGACGGACGAAATTCCCTTCCGCAGTACCGCGCGCCCGACATCGAGATCGAGCTCCCGCCGCCCGTCCGCGGCGAGGATCAGTCGCTTTACGACAAGATCCTGAGCGGTACAGAGAAGATATTCAGTCTGCCCGAGCAGATCGAGGACAATTCCACGGTGCTCAAGACGTATCTCACGGGCTTTCGCGGCAAAAAGGTCTGCGTCGCGCTCTGGGACAGAGCGGGCGGCAGATGCGAGAAGTGCGGCATTCTGCGCGAAGTAGGAAGCGATTATATCGCCATACACGAGCCGCGAAACGGCAGGCTGATCATTACAAATATGGAAAAAATAAAATATATAAGCGTGTTTTGCGTGTAAGCGCGCATGAAAAAAGCGTCTGTCTGCGGGCAGACGCTTTTTTACATATATCTCTTTAGTATATCCGCGGCTATGCGCGCGCGGCTTTCGCGTGTGTCCATGGCCCGCTTTTCGATAAGTCTGTGGGCCTCCTGCTCGGACATTCGCTCCCGCTCGATCAACACGCATTTGGCCCGAGAGATCACGCGGAGCTCCTCGTATTTTTTCTCCTGTTTGGCCATCTTTTTGTCAAAATCGGCTATTCTCGCGGCGAAAGCCAGAGCCAGACGCACCGAGCTTAAAAAATACCGTCGGTCAAGCGGCTTTGGCACGACAAACACGCCGTCGCCCTCGACCCGCGAGGCGAGCACATCGGCGATCTCGCTTTTGGCGATCAAAACGACCGAGGACCGCGTTCCGTGGATCAGGTCCGCGGCCAAGCGCTCGCCCTGCTCATCCTTGAGCGGCGCGTTTATTATTATCAGCGAATAATTGATCCGCAGCACCGCGCGGCGCGTTTGGGCGCCGCTGTCGGCGAAATCTATATTATTAAAGGCGTACCGTCTCAGGATACCCGCCAATGTCTCGGCGCTTTTTTCGGTCGCCGAAACGATGAGGATCTTGTCATCCAATGCTTTTCTTACCTTTCAAATCTTTTCTTTAACTCTGATCAAGCGCTGCGGAAAACAAACGCTCCGCGAAGGCCGCCTAAATCGACTCGAAATACATCTTGCGCTCGTACTCTTCCTTGTTGTCGGCCTCGAGGTACCTTTGATACTCGCGGCGTTTTTCCGCAATATATGTGGCAAGAATATTTTTGGGCAGCACGCGCTTTAAGAACTCGCTGTTTTCGGCGTAATTCACAGCCTCGTCAAGAGTCTGCGGCAGGCGCACAAGGCCCTCGATATCGCTCTTGTAGGTGACGTTGATCGGGTCCGCCAGACGCATTTTGTTCCTAATTCCGTCAATGCCCGCGTAGATCATCAGCGCGGTTACGAGATAGGGATTTGAGCTTCCGTCCGGCGAGCGCAGTTCAAGCCTGCTCTCGCCCACCATGTTTGTGGGAATACGCATAAGCTGCTGGCGGTTCTGATGCGACCATGTCACGAACTTCGGCGCCTCGAACTGGCCCAGTCTGCCGTAGGAGTTGGTCGTGGGGCAAAGGAACAGGCTCATCTCGTTTATGTGCGCGAGTATTCCGGCGATGAACTGTCTGCCCTTCTCACAGTCTATATCGATCAGACTTTTGCCGCTCTCCCGCTCATAGAGCGACAGATGAACGTGCATGCCGTTTCCGCTCTTGTCGGGCAGGGGCTTTGGCATAAACGACGCGAACAGACCGTTCATGTCGGCGATCGTCTTGACCAAATTCTTGAATGTCATAACATGGTCAGCTGCCTCGACCGGGCTTCCGTGCATATACACTATCTGGTGCTGGCCCGGGCCCTCGGCGTGTTTTGAGGTCCGCGGCTGGATGCCCATTTCCTCAAGAGTCAGGCAGATCTCGCGGCGGATATTCTCGCCGCGGTCAACCGGAGCGACGTCATAATAGCTTCCGTTGTCGTGGGGAATTTTTGTCGGGCCGCCATGCTCGTCAAGATTGAACAGATAGAAATTGCACTCGGTCCCGATCTCGCAGTACATTCCCTCCTCGCACAGACGGTCGACCGAGCTTTTGAGAATGTTGCGCGAATCGCCCTCGAACATCTTTCCGTCGGGATAACAAATGTCACAGAAAATGCGCAGCACCCGCGCGTGCTGCGGCCTCCACGGCAGGATCTCGGCTGTTGTCGGGTCGGGCCTCAGCATAAGGTCGCTCTCGCCTATGTTCATAAAACCGTTGATCTCGGAGGCGTCAAAGGTCACGCCGTATTTCAAAGCGCGGGGCAGTTCGGACGCGAAAACCGAAATGTTTTTCATGCTTCCGAAAATATCAAAAAACACCAGACGCACAAACTTAACGTCGTTGTCGTCAATATATTCCATTATGTCATCCAAAGAATACAGCATAATAATTTCCCTTTCCGTATTATATTTTCGCGCGGGTCTGTCAACCGGGAGGGCGCGGGAACGCTCCAACGCTTCCGGCTAAGTTTCTCCGCGTATTCGCTATTCACTAATCGCTAATCACTATATTAGCACAACACGCGGAATTTGTCAATTAAAACCGCCTTCCCGTGTTAAGAAGGCGGTATGTTTTATGCAAAATATTCAACCAGCACGTTCACTGCGTCATGCTTTATCATCATCTCTCCCAACTCGTTGAGCCTGCCGTGGGAGATAAGCGTTCGGTTCTGCTTGTCCGAAAACTCAAGCATTATCTTCTCGACTCCGAGCATCACCCGTATGTCGTCGGGCATCAACAGCATATAATAGCACCCCTCGTGCTTATACAGTGTGCTGTCGCCCGAAAAATCTCTATGTATCGCCTCGGCTGCGCGGCAGACATTCTCAAAATCGCCGAAGCGGAATATCCTCGTGCCGCGTATCTTGCCGTCCGCTCCGCCCGGATACAGGCATTTCCTGCGGATCTTGCCGCGGTAGGAGCAGTTGGCGACCGCCGCGTCCAGATCCTTGTCGCTGAAAATTCTGGTTATAAGCATTCCAAAGCCGTCGGTCTGGCCGGGGATCGCCTCGACAAAAAGTCTGGCGCCCTCGATGCTGAACCGCACCTCCTCCTGCGCCAGCCGTATCGCGGTGCGGAACATCTCCTGCACTTCCGGTGAATCCGACGCCATGTTGCCGGCGCTGATGTTCCATTCCCGAGCCTCGTCGGTGTCGATCAGGACCTTTATTTTATTTTCGTTTATCTTCTCAATTCTCATATTTATTCTCCCGAGCGTTTTTTGAATTCCTTTTCCGAATTGTCTCACTCAAAAATATGCTTTCGTAATTATAATTATACCTGAAAAATTTTTAATTTCAATGCAAAAAATATGGAAACAATAAATTGTTAATTTCCTGTAAAACTGTGGAAAAACGTTGTAACACAACAGAAAAGTTTGTAACAATAATCGGCTAAAATTGTAATAAAAAGAACATACAAAGGTGTTGTAATTTTTAAAATATATGATATAATATTACTATAATATTTCCCTGCGTTGTTCGTAATTATGACATTAATGTAAAACCAACAAATTTTTTAAGGGACTTCAATCTTCGGAGGCGGCGCACATGCCTCACACCCTTTCGGGTCGTCCAGTGGACTTGTAATGTTTCCGAGAAAGTCCCACCTGGTTTCCAGGTTTTTACTTGAGTCATTCTACGGCAATCGCGGGGTTTATTTCTGTAAGCGGAAACAAGCCCCGTGAGCTTTATTTGAGATTGCTTTTGTTAAAATCGCTGTATTTTTACAAATTTACTCAAAACCCTTGACAAATTTACAATTTTGATATATAAATATAAGGTGAATGTAATTAACTGATAACATTTCGGCTAAGGAGAGACATTTTGCGAGTTATATCCGGCAAAAGACGCGGCCTTAAGCTCAGCGCCCCCGAGGGGCTTGACACAAGGCCCACCACCGACCGGGTCAAGGAATCGGTCTTTAACATCATTCAGACTCATCTGCCCTGCGGCTTTGTGCTTGACATGTTCGCCGGCAGCGGCGCGATGGGGATCGAGGCTCTGAGCCGGGGCGCGGCAGGCGCGGTCTTTGTTGAAAACAGTCCCGCCGCCCACAAAATCGTGAAGGCTAATCTTGAAGCCTCAAGGCTCGGCGGCGCTGTCCTGTTTAACTCCGACGCTTTCGCTCTGCTTGAGCGGCTCGCCGCGGAAGGCGCATCGGCGCCAAACGGTGAGAGGTTTGACCCGAAGCAGGGATTTGACATAATCTTCTTAGACCCGCCGTACAACAAAGGCTTGGTTCAAAAAGCGCTTTCCGAGATACGGCGGCTCGATCTTCTCGGCGAAGACGGAATAATCGTCGCTGAGACCGAACGCGGCGGCGAGGATTTGAGCGGCTGCGGGTTTTCGGTTATTAAAGAGGCAAAATACGGCAAAACGGTAATCACGGTTATGCAGAGGTGATACATATGAGGACTGCTGTATATCCGGGCAGTTTTGACCCGTGCACCAACGGGCATCTTGACGTGATCAAAAGGGCGTCGCGGCTGTTTGACAAAGTCGTGGTCGCCGTGCTCATAAACAGCGCGAAGCAGCCGGCTTTCACGGTTGAGGAGCGCGTGAGCATGCTCCAAGAGGTCACGAGCGGGATCGAAAATGTTGAGGTCCGCGCCTTTAACGGGCTTTTGGCGGACTTTATGAGAGATATTAATTCAAGTATAATTATTAAGGGAATTAGAGCGGTGTCTGACTTCGAGTATGAATTTCAGATGGCATTGACTAACCGTACGCTCAACAGCGAACTTGAGACCTTGTTCCTGCACACGAGTCAGGATTATATGTTTTTGAGCTCAAGCATCGTTAAGGAAATCGCAAAGTACGGCGGCTGTCTCGACGGACTCGTTCCGGACGGTTTAATCCCTGTTATCAAGAGCCGTTTTGAACGCTCAGACAAGTGAATCGGCTTTAATACAATAATCAGAGGAGGTATTTTGCAATGGATGCATTGGAACTGTTGGATGAATTGGAGGATATAATCGACAAAGGAGCGTCAGTGCCGTTTTCGGGACGCTGCATTCTCGATAAAGAGGAACTGCTTGACGTGCTTCAGGAGATCAAACTGAAGCTCCCCGACGACCTCAAGCAGGCCAAGTGGATCAAGGAGGAGCGCCAGAGAATTCTTCAGGAGGCTCAGACCGAGTCCGACAATCTTATAAAGAGCGCAGAGGACAAGATCATCGCCATGGTCAACGAGAACGAGATAACCAAAAAGGCGATCGTTCAGGGCAACCAGATCATCGAGAACGCCCGTCAGAACGCGCAGCAGATCTCGGATTCGTCGTATAACTACGCCGACAATCTTCTTGAGACCGTTGAAAAGGTCGTTATGTCGTCTATGAAGGATTTGGAACAGTGCATTAACATCGTGCGCACCAACAGAAGCGACATGCGCAGCAACGGCAACGTTGTACCCCAGGCGAGCGCTTCGGTTCCCGCCGAAAATCAGCAGCCCATTGAATAACAGTGACTAAATTCAAAGCCTTTGGCCGCAGCCGAAGGCTTTTTTGTTTTTTTAAAAATAATCCTTGACATTCACAGAATTTTATAGTATAATTCATATCTGTGAGCGCCGATATAGCTCAGTCGGTAGAGCGATTCACTCGTAATGAATAGGTCAGCGGTTCGAATCCGCTTATCGGCTCCACGTCGCGGTACGCGGCGTTTTTACGAAGCCTCTGCAAAGCAGAGGCTTCTTTTTTGCGCCGCGCCCCGCTCCTTTTTCCCAAAAAGTCCTGCGGACTTTTCGGGAGCCCTATGACCGCATAGCGGTCACTTTCCCGCTTTTTCCCTGATCAGCAAGCTTTGCTTGCGGGTTCATGGCTATCTTTCAAAATTGCTTGCAATTTTGACCAAGAGCTTCCTTGATAAAAGCGCACTTCGTTGGCGCTTTTCGGGAACCCTATACCGCATCGGCGTATTTATATTTTAAAATATGAATATATAACCATTCAGAACAAATATAAAAATATTTGTTGAAATCCTTGACACATATAATTATATGTGTTACTATTAATTATAAGGAGGGAGGTTAATGAAAAGCTATTCTTCGCGCGAAGTGCTTAAAATGCTTAAAGCGGACGGCTGGTATGAAATCAATACCGAGGGCAGCCACCACCAATTGAAACACCCTTGGAAAAAGGGAAAAGTTACTTTAAAGCATCCAACCAAAGACATACCGCCAAAAACATTAAAAAGTATATCGGAACAATCGGGAATTGAGTTTAAATGATTTCGAGTCTGTGCATATTTTATATAAAGGAGTTGCTGTTATGAAAACGAATGATTTCTATGTGTACCCCGCGGTGTTGACATTTGAGGACGGTTATGATATCGCGGTGACGTTTCCGGATCTTCCCGGATGCGCCACAAGCGGCGAAACGGAAAAAGAAGCTCTTGACATGGCAAAGGAAGCTTTGAGTCTGCATCTGTTCGGCATGGAAAAAGACGGGGATGAAATTCCGGAACCTTCGGCCTTTAAGGAGGTCGGAAAAAGTCTTAACGCCAACGAGTGCGTTGTGCTTATCGAAGTGTTTATGCCCGCCGTTCGTATGTCTCAGGAAAATAAATCAATAAACAGAACCGTAACCTTGCCCGCCTGGTTAAACGCCCGCGCTTTGGAGTGCGGAGTTAATTTTTCGGCCGTTCTTCAGGAAGCGCTGAAAAGCCAATTGCATATGAACAAATAACCCCAAAGGAAAAGACGCCCGCGAGCGGGCGTCTTGCTTACTTTTCGGATTAGCTCCACGCGTAATGGTCAACTGAAATCTCAGCGTCACTCTTCATGAAGTTATCGTAGTAAGGAGTTGTATTTGTATTCGCTCCGTCTACGAGGGGATCGTCCCAAGTTACATCAACATGGTACGCAACACCGTTAACCTCAACCACGTTCCAGCTGTGATTCATCGCATCGCTCGATACCGTTGTGCAGGGCACGCCTATCATGTTCATAACATACTGATAAGCGGAAGAATACGCCTCACATACACCGGTCTTGTTTACGATCGCGTCATACGCGGTTCTCGCCGTGTATGTCAGATCGTAAGAGCAGCTCTCGATAAAGTAATCATGGATGGTTTTTGCCTTTTCTTCTGCTGCCATTGAGCCGTCAACGAGGGCTGTGATGTTCGCAACCTCAGCGTCGAAAGCCGCAAGCTTCGCGTTGATAGCCTCGGGGCTGTCATTGTAAGAAATCGTCAGCTCCTTAGCCTTGTTTGTTGCTGTTGAATAAGAACAATTAACAGTCTTGGAAACGAAGAAGTTTCTCGGTGTCTCGTCCAGATACGCCAGGAACGCGGTCATAACCTCATCCGCAGTCATATTGAACTCAGTTACGTCTACTGTTGTGTCATAGCTTGCGATAGCGTTAGCAAACGCCGCGTCAAGCGCTGTGTTTTCTTCTGCAGCATATGCAGATACGCTGCACATAGCAACTACTGCGATCAACAGAACGAAAATGCTCTTCAAAGTCTTTGTCATGATAATCCTCCAATCTTTCACAAACCATTGCCTTTGGCAATGACACTTATCACCTTTCGGTGACTCGACTTAATAATAAGTAGGTGGCCGGGCTGTCATGGCAAGTTTCCTTGCTTTAGACCCCATAGCTTTGCGTCTCCGGTTTTCACCGGGTTTGCCGTTTGTTCAAGTTTTTATGGATTAAAACGATCAAACTTTCCTGTGGCACACTATAAGCGCCAAAATGACACTCACTGCTGCATGCCGAAGCAGGCGGCCGGGCTGTCATGACCGAAACGCACGCGTCCGCGCGAGACTGTTTTAGACCCCATAGCTTTGCGTCCCCGATTTTCATCGGGTTTGCCTCAATTATTAAATTGTAGTTCGATATGTCTTGTGGTCGGAGATTTGCGGCAAGCCGCTCGTCTCTTTCCGCTGCCGGCATATCAAAAGCAGGCGGCCGGGCTGTCATTGCAAACCGCACGCGTCCGCGCAGTCCGCTTTAGACCCCATAGCTTTGCGTCCCCGGCTTTCACCGGGTTTGCTACAATCGTTCATTGACGTTTAATGTTTTAAACATAAAAAGTCTTAAACGCGGAAGGTATGAACTTTGAAAAACACACCTCCCGGCAGAAGCGGAAATCCACTCCCGCAGTGTTATTTTATCACGCTTGCTATATTTTTGTCAATATTTTTTTGGAAAAATTTAAGAAAAATCTAACTTTCGGAAAAAAGCACAAAATAAATCGGCAAAACTTGCGTTTTTTGCTTGAAATATCTTATAATATATGTTAAAATAGTTAGATGACAATTTGTGACTACACTTTTGGGAGGTTATATACATGAAAGACCGATTAAACACAATCAAATCAAACGCCGAAACGGAGCTCAATTCGGCCGCGGATCTTAAGGCGCTCGAGTCGCTCCGCGTTAAGTATCTCGGCAAAAAGGGCGAGCTCACCGCCGTTATGAAGGGCATGGGCGGGCTCTCCAAGGAAGAGCGCCCGGTCATAGGGCAGCTCGCCAACACCGTTCGCGGTTTTATCGAGAGCGCGCTTGAGGAAAAGAAAAAGGCGCTGACCGAAAAGGCCAAGGAGCTTAAGCTCATGGCCGAGACGATCGACGTGGCGCTGCCCGGCAGGATGACAGAAATGGGCGCGAAGCACCCGCTCAACACCGTGCTCGACGATCTGCAGGACATATTCATCGGCATGGGCTTTTCGATCGTCGAGGGCCCCGAGGTCGAGCTCGATTACTACAACTTTGAAGCGCTTAATCTGCCGCCCGACCACCCCGCGAGAGACACGCAGGACACGTTTTATATAAACGACAACGTGCTGCTCAGAACGCAGACCTCTCCCGTGCAGGTGCGCGTTATGGAGAAGCAGAAGCCGCCCATTCGCATTATCTCGCCCGGCAGAGTTTACAGAAGCGACACGGTCGACGCGACCCACTCGCCTGTGTTCCACCAGGTCGAGGGCCTTGTTATCGACAAGGGAATTACGATGGCCGACCTTAAGGGCACGCTCGAAGTGTTCGCGAAAAAGCTGTACGGCGACGACACGAGGCTCCGCTTCCGTCCCCACCACTTCCCGTTCACCGAGCCCAGCGCCGAGGTCGACATCTCGTGCTTCAACTGCAAGGGCGAGGGCTGCAATATATGCAAAGGCGAGGGCTGGATCGAGATACTGGGCTGCGGAATGGTTCACCCCAAGGTGCTGCGCAACTGCGGCATCGACCCCGAGGTATACTCCGGCTTCGCGTTCGGCATGGGTCTTGAGCGCGTGACCATGTTCCGCTACGGAATAAAGGACCTGCGCCTGTTCTACGAGAACGACCTTCAGTTCTTAAAGCAGTTCAAGATATAAAAATGAAACGGGTAATGTTATTCGGATTTTCGGGCGCGGGCAAGTCCGCGCCGAAACACTGAAAAACCCGCGCGGGGTCAAAGATTTTCCGAATAATCTTTAAAAACAAGACATATAACAGTAGGAGGAATATATAATGAACTTACCACTTTCATGGCTCAAGGACTACATGAACACCGACGGCATTTCCGAGCAGGAATACGCGGACAGGCTCACAATGAGCGGCTCTATCGTCGAGGGGATCAAGAACCTCGGCGCCGAGTTCAAAAATGTGGTCGTGGGCAGGATAACAAAGATAGAGAAGCACCCCGACGCCGACAAGCTCGTTGTCTGCCAGGTCGATGTGGGAGACGAGGAGATACAGATCGTGACCGGCGCGCCCAACGTGTTCGAGGGCGCGGTAGTACCGGTCGCCAAGCACAAGAGCACCCTGCCCGGCGGCGTCAAGATCACCAAGGGCAAGCTGCGCGGCGTTGTAAGCTACGGCATGATGTGCTCGACCGACGAGCTCGGCATCTCCAAGGAGCGCGCCACGGGCATATTGATCCTGCCCGACGACACTCCGATAGGCGAGGACATAACGCACACCCTCGGCCTTGACGAGAGCGTGGCGGAATTTGAGATCACGTCCAACCGCCCCGACTGCATGAGCATAATCGGCCTCGCCCGCGAAACGGCGGCCACATTCGCGAGGGATTTTAAGATCCCCGAGATAAAGCCCACGGGCAACGACGAGGACGTTAACGACTACGCCGCGGTCGAGATCGCGGACAGCAAACTCTGCTCGAGATTTACCGCCAGAGCGGTCAAGAACGTCAGGATCGGCCCCTCGCCCAAATGGATGCAGAACCGTCTGACGGCAGCGGGCCTCCGCGCGATAAACAACGTTGTCGACATCACCAACTACATCATGCTCGAATACGGTCAGCCGATGCACGCGTACGACCTTGACCATGTTGAAGGCCGGAAGATAATCGTGAGAAACGCGGGAGACGGCGAGATGCTCGAAACGCTCGACGACAAGCCGAGAGAGCTGAAGTCCTGCATGATCGCGATCTCGGACGAGAAGCGCGCGATCGGCGTTGCGGGCGTTATGGGCGGCGCAAACTCCGAAGTGACCGACGGCACGACGACCGTTCTGTTTGAGAGCGCCTGCTTCAACCCCGTATTGGTCCGCCGCGGCGCGAAGGCGCTGGGCATGAGGACCGACGCGTCCGCCCTGTTTGAAAAGGGCCTCGACAGCGAAAACTGCCTGCCCGCGATCAACCGCGCCTGCGAGCTGCTTCAAGACATGGGCGGCGGCGAGGTGATCGGCGGCGTGATCGACGTTTATCCCGTGAAAAAGCAAAACACCGTGCTCCCGTTCGAGCCCGAAAAGATAAACAAGTTTTTGGGAACCGATATTCCCGAGAGCGACATGATCGAATACCTCGGCCGCCTCGAATTTGAAGTCAAGGACGGCAGCGTGATCGTTCCCACGTTCCGCGGCGACATAGAGAGCATGGCGGACATAGCCGAGGAAGTCGCCAGACTTTACGGCTACGACAACCTGCCCGTTACCATGATGCAGGGCAGAGTGGTTGTCGGCGGCAAGACCTTCAAGCAGAAGGCGGTCGACAGCATAAGGAACACTCTGACCGCCTGCGGCCTCTATGAGGCGATGACCTACTCGTTCATCGACCCCAAGGAGTTCAAACAGACCCGCGTTCCCATGGACAATGTGGTAAAGATATCCAACCCCCTCGGCGAGGAAAACAGCGTTATGAGGACGTCGATGCTGTCCTCTATAATCAAGACCCTCAAGGTCAACTACAACCGCCGCGCCTCCTCCGCCAAGATATTCGAGATAGGCATGACCTATAACCCGATCGGCGAGACGCTGCCCGACGAGCGTCAGGTCGTTGCGCTCGGAATGTACGGCAAGGTCGATTTCTTCGACCTTAAAGGGATCGTTCAGAACCTGCTGAACCGCCTCGGCATATCGGGCGCCGCGTTTGAGACCGAAAAGGAAAACCCGTCCTACCACCCCGGCAGATGCGCAAAGATAACGGCGGGCGGCAAAACGATAGGCTGCATGGGCCAGATCCACCCCGCCGTGGCCGACAGCTTTAAGATCGACACCGAAATCTACGCCGCAGAGCTTGACCTCAACACCATGCTTGAGCTCGCGACATTTGACAGGACATACAAACCCCTGCCCAAGTTCCCCGCCTCAAGCCGCGACATCGCTTTGGTCGTTGAAAAGGACATAAGCGTGGGCGAGATCGAGAAAATTATAAACAGCGTGAGCAGTGATATTCTGGAGAAGGTCAAGCTGTTTGACGTGTACGAGGGCGAGCAGGTCGGCGAGAACAAAAAGAGCGTAGCTTACTCGCTGACATACCGCGCCGCCGACAGGACCCTGACCGACGACGAGGTAAGCGGAATGACCGACAGGATTTTGGCGGCGCTCAAGGACGGAGTAAACGCCGAGCTGCGATAAAAATATTATATAAAGGAGCTGTCAATATGGAAAACCAGGACACCATAAAATTTGAGCTCGAGGCCGAGCGCCCCGACCCGAAAAAAATAATAATGACCGTTTACGAGGCTCTGAACGAAAAGGGCTATAACCCGATAAACCAGATCGTGGGATATATCCTGTCCGGCGACCCGTCGTATATCACATCCTACAACGGCGCAAGGAGCCTTGTCCGCAAGCTCGAAAGAGACGAGATACTCGACGAGCTCGTTTCGGAGTACGTTAAGAACAATTCTTAATTTAAAGATTTTCGCGCATACTAAAGGCCGGATGTATCAGAGATCATCCGACCCTTGGTATGCGGCTTTTTTTGTGATTTTTCGGATCAGCGCGGGCATAGAAAAGACCGATTCGGTAGTGTCGTTGGTTGGTTCGTTGATTAGCTGACACGTCTCTATCATGGTTGAGTACCGATGCGGAGAAGGGATTCAAACCCGCGCTGATCCGAAAAATCAACGTAGTGATTAGTGATTAGCGAATAGTGATTAGACCGCAACACCCACATTTTACGGCTCCCTCCGGGAGGATAATCAGCAAGCTTTGCTTGCGGGTTCAAAGCTATCTTTCAAAATCGCTTGCGATTTTGACTAAGAGCTTCCTTAATGCTGTCGCCGAAGGCGACTGAGGGAGATCGGCGCACTTACTCCTTCCACCGCTATCGCGGTCCCCCTCCCTCAAAGAGGGAGGCGTTTTTTGCCTCGACGTCCCGTAGTGCCGGATATTATCCGCCCGCTATGCGCCGCTCGTCTGCCTCGCCCCTTGGGGAGAGGTGGATTTCCGCCAGCGGCAGAAAGACGGAGAGGGGTTAACGTAGTTATTAGCGATTAGCGAATAGTGATTAGGACGGGCGGTCGGGGTCGTCCGCCCCTACGGCATTTTGCGCACATACTCCGTAGGGGACGGCGCCCTCGACGTCCCGAGGCGGCATGTGGGCATGCCGCCCTGCACCACCGGGATACGGAACAGGCCCATTCGGGCCTGTTCCCCAAAACTCGCCAAATTATTGGTTTATCTCACTCCACCTTTTACCGCCTATTTTTACATAGTCTGTTCCACCGGTTACGGGCTTATTATCTCTTATGCTTGTTCCCAAACTGCTAACCGTTATCACGTCCGCGCACTCGAACTTGGTTATTTCCGCCTTTGGCGCTTTATATTTTCTTAAACTTCTCATGCTTTAACTTATCTCCTTTCAATATTTCTCGCCCTTGATTAATTACCCGGCGTATATTCAACTTGTCTGTCCCAATCAACTTTTGCATCAATTGTTTCCGCCTTTATAACGGTTCCGCCTGTAAGCTTTACAAACGGTACGGCATAGAAAGTAGTGTTTTCATCGCTTGTCTTGCTTATATCATATATATCGGCATAAAAACCTCCCGCTTCGGCAAGTTTTTCGATTGTAGCGCCGTCTTCCGTTGAAATCTTTTTGGTATCGACAATCCCTCCGTCCGCACCGTCTACGATATATATACCCATTTCCTCTACTGTCTCTTCGTCAAAGATCTGAAGGAAACGTATAACACCGTTTGGATTTTCAGCCTCGCCATACCATCCGCTGTCGGCAACACCCTTCTCGGGAGGTACTATTACCTGGATCTGAGAGATAAATGAGTCGCCGGTAGCTGAAATGTAAACAACCTTTTCGGCTTTATCCGTGTTGGTGTACGCCATTAAATCGGTCGCATAATTTGCCAAATCTTTGGTCTTTGCCAAAACCTTGTTACTATTCTGATCAGTAATACCTGTTTCTGTTCCGATTGTTCCGTAACGAATAGTACTGCCGCCGCCTTGCACATAGAGTCTTACCGTGCTGCCCGACGCAAGTTTCAACGCAAATTCATCCTGACCATGCTTTAAAAGAATACCGCCTTTTTCCGGATTTTCACCATTACCATCGTTAACTGTTCCATCAATATCTTGTGAAGATTTTTCTTTTGTGTATTGATTGCCGTCAGTACCGGCGGAAAACAGCTCTCCATTCTCATATAACATGTCCTTTTTATATGCGGCTTTACCGGATATAGCGTCAACCGCCTGAGCTTTTGCAAGCACATCATATATTTTGGAAGTTGTGGCTGCCTGCAAATCATCAACCGTTCCCGAATCGCCTTTAACAACCTTTTCGGGCGTTACGGTTATTTTTGTGGTCGCCTGTTTACTTTCGCTCACCGACGTGGCGGTTACAGTTATTGGTGCATCTGTTTTTTTCAAACCCGTTACACTGTTTCCCTGAATTTTAAAATATTCATTTTCTGCAGGTTCCCATGTAACACTTTGATTAGTTGCATTAGGAGGATCAAACGTAACGTTTATCGACACGGTTTCGCCTACCGATACCGATATCTCCGGGTCAACTGAAATACTGCTTACAGGCACTTCTTGTATTGCGCCCCAAGTGAATTTAATGGCGTAAATATGGGCATCCGTATTGCCATCATCACCGCCAACATATACAGGTTCGTTGCTCTCACCTTTTTTGTATGAACACTTTAAATACTGATAATCTTGTGAATTACTGTCTGTCTTTTTCTCTGAACCCACATAACTACCGCCGCCGTTAATGTTTTTGGAATAAACTCTAAAAGCTCTAAAATTAGTTTTACTGGTATCATACCTTCCAAATATCTCAATAGTACAATCATCGGAGGGTTTAAATGCAAACGAGCGGTTTTTAATATTATTAGTAACATTATCAGTTATTTGCTGCTTAACATCAAACGCGTTTGTATAGTGTATTCCTTCAATAGTAGCCGAAACATTGTCCACAATATTAAGCGCAGTGCCTCCCGCAAGTATATAGCCATTTTCAGAAAGACTATTAGCTGCAATTGCTGTAGAGCTCGCAGTAAAATCATCGGCCTTTATTTCAGGAACACTATTTGGTATTTCCGTTAAATCTGCAACCGTTTCCGCGCTTGCGGTCAGTGGTACCGCGACTAACATTGTTGCCATTACTGCCACTGCCAGCAACAGCGATAAAATTCTTCTTTTCCTCATTTTAATTCCCTTTCTTTCTTTTAGATTTTTATATTAATTTTATTTTTTCGTGGTTTGTGTTTACCCCTCATAAGGTGTGAATTTGTCCGTTAATTTATTACGGTGTAGGGCGGCATGCCCACATGCCGCCACGGGCGGATAATATCCGCCCCTACAACGTAGTGATTAGCGATTAGTGAATAGGGATTAGGTACCCCTCTCCGTCAGACTACGCCTGACACCTCTCCCCAAGGGGCGAGGCACGGGCGGCCTCAATTTACGGCTCCCTCCGGGAGGGAGCTGTCGCCGAAGGCGACTGAGGGAGATCGGCGCGCTTACTCCTTCCACCGCTATCAACGTAGTTATTAGCGATTAGTGAATAGTGATTAGGTACCCCTCTCCGTCAGGCTGCGCCTGACACCTCTCCCCAAGGGGCGAGGCACGGGTGGCCGGGTCGTCCGCCCCCTACGGATTGTGGGGGGAGCCGCCGCGGGCGGATAATATCCGCCCCTACGAATTCGGGCGAGCCAAAAAATAGCAAAAACGGCATAAGGACAGATTTGTCCTTATGCCGTTTTAACCTCATTTTTGCGCGCGGTCAAAGTGCGGACTGCGTTATCCGCATTTTTTAAAATATTAAAATTAGTACCCCCCGACGGATGTCGGAGGAAGGCACATTTTGTGTATAACTTTCGTAATTTTTCCGTTTCATCATTTTGATTACCTTCTCTATATCAAAATAAACAAATAAAAAAGTACCAAAGCAACCTACCCGCCCATGACGCGGATAAGAAATTTGATACAATAACTAATCAACATTTTCAACCACTAATATTTTAACATAGCGTGAAATGTTTGTCAACGGTTTTTTATAAAAATTTTAAAATTAATCAAAAAGATGTAAAATCACATATCAATGCCGTATTTTTCATAAAAGGCTTTTATATCGGCGTCGGTGCGGACGAGTTCGGCGTAGACCAGTTTTTTATCCTTCGGATCGTAAAAGCCTATCGTGCGCTCGCCGGTGCATGTGCTTTTTTCAATCCGGACCGAGTCCGCGGTGCAGCCCTCGGGAATTTTCGCGGCGGCCCGCTTTTTGAACAGTTTCATAAAATCATCTCCGTATTATGTTATATATTGATTATACCACATAAAAATATTTTAATCAACAGGAAGTTGGAATATGTCGGAGTTCTGTTATCTTTAAAAAAATTACCAAAAAAGTGTTTACAATCGGAAATAATTTTGTTATAATCATATAAAATGACAAAATGGGGGTTATGTTATGGAAAAAAGAGATAAGTTTTCGCACGGGCTCGGATTTGTTCTGGCGGCCGCGGGTTCGGCCGTGGGCCTCGGAAACATCTGGCGCTTCCCATATCTCACCGCGAAATACGGTGGCGGCCTGTTTCTGCTGTTTTATATTCTGCTCGTGCTGAGCTTCGGCTACACGCTGATGATCGCCGAGAACGCGATCGGCCGCAAGACCGGCAAGAGCGGGCTCTTAGCATTTGGCGAGCTTAACCGCAAATGGGCGTTTCTGGGCGTGATCGCGACGATCGTTCCAGCGATAATCCTGCCGTATTACAACGTTATCGGCGGCTGGGTCATAAAATACGCGCTGACGTTCGTCACGGGCGGCCATGCCGAGGCCGCGGCGGACGGCTTCTTTGACGCTATGCTCGCCTCGCCCGGGCATCAGCTTTTGTTCCAGTTTATATTCTCGCTGGTCACAACGGTCGTTATTCTGCGCGGAGTTCAAGGCGGCATCGAAAAGGTAAGCACGATACTTATGCCGCTGCTCATATTTCTGGCAATAGCGATCACGGTATATTCGGTCACTCTGCCGGGCGCGGCGGTCGGCCTGAAATATCTGTTCGTTCCCGATTTTTCACACTTCTCGGTGAGCGCGATCCTGGCGGCGCTGGGTCAGATGTTCTATTCGCTGTCACTCGCGATGGGAATTATGATCGCCTACGGCTCATATCTTCCGAAGAAAAGCGACCTCGAAAAGAACGTGAGCCGCATCGAGATATTCGACACCGGCATAGCGGTGCTCGCGGCGCTGATGATCATTCCCGCGGTGTTCGCGTTTTCGGGCGGCGACGAGAGCGCGCTCGGCGCGGGCCCCGGTCTGATGTTCATCACGCTCCCCAAAGTCTTTGACAGCATGGGCATGTCCACGCTTATCGGCTCGGCGTTTTTTATCCTCGTGCTTCTGGCCGCGCTGACATCCTCGATCTCTATTATGGAAGCAATCGTGTCGTCGCTGTGCGACAAGTTCGGACGGAGCAGAACAAAGACCACAATCGGCGTCGGCATCGGCTCGTTCCTGCTGGGCGTGCCGCCTATCTTAGGATACAGCATGTGGTCAGACGTGACGATCGGCGGAATGACGATCCTCGACATGATGGATTTTATCACCAACTCGGTGCTCATGCCGATCCTCGCTCTGCTGACCTGCATATTCGTCGCGTGGGTCATCGGGATCAACGTTATCAGCGACGAGGTAAAGCTTTCGTCAAAATTCAAGCGCGAAAAGCTGTTTAACGTTATGATAAAATATATCGCGCCGATACTGATCGCCGCGATACTGATCTCCTCGGTGCTCAACGCCCTTGGAATTATTCGGTTGTAAATTGTTTTGAATAAGCCCGCCCGGTTGCGGCGGCCCAAACCCCCGCCGCTGCCGCTCCGCCTTTTGGCGGAGCGAGTCAGGGGCAAGCCCCTAAAACCCCATATTCCTATGATTATGCTTTAAAAATATTTTTTTATAATTATCTCCTTACGCAGCATACAGCGGCACCACCTTTTCTATTTCGAGCAAAGAGCCTTCGGGAACCGGGGAATGCACAATATCCACAGGAGTATTTAAAATTTCCTCAAGTCTTAATTTTAAGCCGGACAGCACCAAAAGAGGCACCCCTTCCGTCTCAAACTCAACCAACAAATCAACGTCGCTTTCGTTTGTGTTAGTGCCGTTGGCATATGAACCGAAAAGGTCAATGCGCGTTATCGGATATTCATTCGCCGCTATTTTTGCGGCCTCGGAAATTTGATTTAATGTAAGCATAAGATCCTCCTCCACAAATAAACAATATCTATGACTGCATTATAATATATAAAGCAATGTTATGTCAAGCTCGGCGTATCCGCCTTATTCGACATAGTCAAATTCGCAGCCGTAGATCTCCACGGGGTCACCGTCGTTTATTCCGGCCTCCTTGAGCTTGTCGATTATGCCGCTCTTTATCAGCGCCCGCTGGAAATATTGCAGCGACTCGTAATCGTCAAGATTGGTGGAGCCGACGATCAAAAACGCCTTGCGGCCCTCGACATGGAACACTCCGTCCTCATCGCGGCTGACGGTTATCGTCCCGTCAGCGGCGCGCTCGGCCTCAATGTCGAACATCTCATACTCCTCCTCATATTCCTCGGGCGGAATTTTCGAGAGAGTCTCGTAGGTGAACTTTAGCGCCTCGTCGATGCCCCGCTTTGTGGCCGCGGAAATTTTAAAAACGGTGAGGCCGCGGCTTTCCATTTCGCTTTTGAATATTTCAAAATTTTCGTCAAAGCCCGGAATGTCACACTTGTTCGCGAGCACGATCTGGCGCTTTGAGGCGAGCTTTTCGCTGTGCAGCCTGAGCTCGCGGTTGATCGTGTCAAAATCCTCGATCGGGTCGCGGCCCTCGATGCCCGAAACGTCGACCACATGCAGCAGCAGCTTTGTCCGCTCAACGTGCCGCAAAAACTCATGGCCGAGGCCGACGCCCTCGTGCGCGCCCTCGATTATTCCGGGAATGTCCGCGACGACGAAAGAGCCGTCGCCCATGTTGACCACGCCGAGATTTGGCTCTAAGGTGGTGAAATGGTAGTTGGCGATTTTCGGACGCGCGTCGCTTATGATCGAAAGGAAGGTCGACTTGCCCACATTTGGAAAGCCCAGCAGGCCCACGTCCGCTATGAGCTTGAGCTCAAGCGTCACAAAGCGCTCGTCGCCGGGGCTGCCCGGCTTGGCGAAACGCGGCACCTGCCTTGTGGCGGTGGCGAACCGCTTGTTGCCCCAGCCGCCGATGCCGCCCTTGGCGACAACGAACTCCTCGCCGTCCTCTTTAAGGTCGCAGATAACAAGCCCGCTGTCCTCGTCGCGGACTATGGTTCCCACCGGGACCGCCACTCTGAGGTCGGCTCCGTTTTTGCCGTAACGGTTGGCGTCGCGGCCCGGGCCTCCGTTTTCGGCCTTGAACTTGCGCCTGTGGCGGAAGTCGATCAGCGTGTTCACGTTTTTGTCAGCGACAAAAATGACGCTGCCGCCTCTGCCTCCGTCGCCTCCGTCGGGGCCGCCCGCGGCAACGTATTTCTCGCGGTGGAACGTCACCGCGCCGTCGCCGCCGTCGCCGGCCTTTATGAAAATTCTCGCTCTGTCAGAAAACATACGCCGCTCCTTTCAAACATTGACATCTTTCGTGATCCGAAACAAAAAGGGACGGACAACGTCCGCCCCAAAAATCCAAAACTATTGAGCGATCTCGTAAACAGAAACCTGCTTCTTGTCTCTGCCCTTGCGCTCGAACTTAACCTTGCCGTCGATGAGCGCGAACAGTGTGTCGTCGCCGCCCTTCTTAACGTTAAGTCCCGGATAAATTTTGGTTCCTCTCTGTCTGACAATGATGTTTCCCGCCAGACAGGGCTGACCGTCGCCCAGCTTCACGCCGAGACGTTTGGACTCGGAATCTCTGCCGTTCTTGGTACTTCCCATACCTTTCTTATGAGCCATTTATTATCACTCCTTATTATCAAAAATGTTAATCACTAAGCTTACGCGTTGATCGCCGTAATCTTAACCTTTGTGTAGGGCTGTCTGTGGCCCTGCTTCTTGTGATAGTGCTTCTTCGGCTTGTACTTGTAGACAATGATCTTCTTGGACTTGCCGTTCTTCTCAACGGTCGCCTCAACCGCAGCGCCGTCAACATAAGGAGCGCCTATCTTGAGCTCGCCGCCGCCGACCGCGAGGACTTTGTCAAACTTCACCGTATCACCGGCCTCAACGTCCAGCTTCTCGATGAACAGAACATCATCCTGCTCTACCTTGTACTGCTTGCCGCCTGTTTCAATAACTGCGTACATATCAGATGTATAACCTCCTATTACCCAAGACTCGCCATTGGGGTGCGCTGCGCGTCTTAAAAAAACCCCTTCTGCGCGGTTACTGCAGAATTATATCAGATTTATGCCACTTTGTCAAGAGTTTTTTGGAAAATATTTTGGCGCCCGCGTTCATCGCCGCGGACGCCAGGTCAATTATTACTAATTTGTTTTTCCGCCCTCGACCACAAGGCTGTCCTCGTACTCGGTACCGTAGGTGTCGACCAGCGTCGCCTCATAGTCGGTGTGGAAGAAGTTCTCGCCGCCCAGAGCGGTGATCTCGTCGTTGAGCCAGTTGAGCAGGCTCTCGTTGCCCTTTGTCACCGCGGGAGCGATCGTGTCGTTGCTGCCAAGCGAAGGAATGCCAACGGTGTAGCCCGGGTTCTGGAGCGCGTAGGCTATGACCTCGGTGTTGTCGTTTGCCCACGCGGCCGCGTTTCCGTTCTCAAGAGCGTTCTTGGCGTTCGCGTATGTGTCATATTTCTGAAGCTTGATATCGGGATAGTTGGCGGTCAGATAAGTCTCGGCTGTGGTTCCCGAGATAACGATGACCTCATCCTCGGGAGTTAATTCGCTCAGGTCGCTTATGACCCTGCTGTCGGGCGATACAACGCCAAGCGAGACGTTCATGTACGGGAGAGCGAAGTCAACCTCCTCGGCGCGCTCGGGCGTGACCGTGAAGTTGGCGAGAATAACGTCGACCTTGCCGGTCTGGAGATACTCTATCCTGTTGGCCGCCTCGGTCGAAACGAAGTTTACATCAACGCCCAGATCCTCACCTATTCTGTTTGCGAAATAAACGTCATAGCCCTGATATTCGCCGTTCTCGTCAACGAAGCCGAAGGGGTTCTTATCCGAGAAAACGCCGATGTTGATCGTTCCGTCCTCTTTTATCTCATCAACAGTGCGGAACGAGGCCTCGGTCGTCTCCGCCTTCTCCGCACCGCCCGATTGGGGCGCGCTCTGCGAGCCGCAGGCCGCCAGCGCGAACACGATCGACAGCGCGAGTAAAATTCCTATAACGCGATTTAACTTTCTCATAATTTTATTTACTCCTTTCAAAATTAAAAATATTTAAAAATTGTTTTGCTCTTTCGGACTTGGGATTTTCAAAGAACGTGTCGGGGTCAGAGTCCTCAACGATCTTTCCGCCGTCAATAAACAGCACTCTGTCCGCTATGGCCCGCGCGAACTGCATCTCGTGGGTCACGATTATCATTGTTCTGCCCTGCTTCGCCAGATCCAGCATAACGTCAAGCACCTCGCGCACCATTTCGGGGTCGAGAGCCGCCGTGACCTCATCAAACAGCATAACCAGGGGATGCATGCACAGAGCGCGCACGATCGCCACCCTCTGCTTCTGTCCGCCCGAGAGCTGGCGCGGATAGCTTTCGGCCTTGTCGGCAAGGCCCACGCGCGCCAGAAGCTCCATGGCCTCGGCTCTGACCTCGTCCTTTTTGCGCTTCTGCACCTTGAGCGGGGCCAGCATTATGTTGTCGATAACATTCTTGTGCGGGAACAGATCATAGCTTTGGAACACCATTCCGATCTGCTGCCGCATTTTCGCAAGGTTCTTGCTGCCGTAGACTATCGGCTCGCCGCCGAGTGTCACGCTGCCGCCCTGGATCGGCTCGAGGGCGTTGATACATCGGAGCAGCGTGCTTTTGCCGCAGCCGCTGGAGCCCACCACGACGATGACCTCGCCGCTTTTCACGTCGAAGCTTATATCGTCAAGCACCGTCGCTCCGTCGAACTCCTTATGAAGATGCTCTATTTTAATTAACGGTTCAGCCATGGTTTACCTCCATTTCTTCTCAAGGTATCTCGCCAGCATGCTTATCGGCCAGCAGATCATAAAATACATCAAAAGCACCACAAGATACACTCCGAAAGCCGCGTTTGGACTGGTCATGCGGTTGGCCTCGATTATCTGCTGCGCCACCTTGAGCACCTCGACCACGCCTATCATAAGTATAAGACTGGTGGTTTTTACCATTCGCGTCACCAGATTTATCGAAAGCGGTATAAGCCTGCGTACCGTCTGCGGGATTATTATGTAAAAATACGTCTGCGCGGGGCTGAGCGCCAGCGCCGCGCCGCTCTCGTACTGGTGCTTCGGAATGCTGATCAGCGCGCCGCGGACAAGATCGCCCATTTCGGCGGTTCCCCACAGCGTGAACACGATAACCGACGCGAGCTCGCCCGATATATCCCAGCCGAGGGTGCGGGTCGTGCTGAAAAACACGATAAACAGCAGCACAAGCTGCGGCATGATCCTTATAAACTCAAGATACACGCGGGTCACGGCCTTTACTATCGGATTTTTAAAGGTCATGACTATTCCCAGAAGTATTCCGAGCGGAATGCTGAGCAGCACGGATATCAGACTTATCTTGACCGCCACCCAAAGGCCGCCGAGCAGGCGAAGCATGTTCTTGCCCTTAAACAACACGTCAAGACCCAAATCCGGCATAGCGCAGCCTCCTTTCGACATAACTGCCCAATATCGAGACCGGCAGAAGGATTATCAGATAAAACACAACAAGCAGAAACAGGCTCTCTGTAGTCTTGTAGTACTGGCCTATCAGGTCCTTGGCCGTGAACATCAGATCCATCAGGCTTATCGCGCTGAACACGCTGGTCTCTTTAAGCAGAAATATTATGTTCGCGACAAAGGCCGGAACGCTTACCGACACCGCCTGCGGCAGCACCACATATCTCAGCGCCTGCGACTTTTTCATGCCGAGGCTCAGCGCGCTTTCGGTCTGTATCGGCTCTATGGACTCAAGACCGCTCCTGAACGCCTCCGCCATATAGCTTCCGCCGAGGAAAGCGAGGCCCGCCATTCCGCAAATCTCGGGATCGGTCTTGATCCCGATCTTGGGCAGGGCGTAATATATAAAGAAAAGCTGTATAAGCAGCGGGGTGTTCCTGCTGATCTCAATGTATACCGCGACAATCTGACGCGCGACCGGGATTTTGAAATAACGCACCGCCGCGCAGAAAAAGCCCACAATAATCGACAGCGCTATGCCCAGTAAGCCGATTTTGACCGTAAGCAGCGCCGCCGTCTCATACAACGGGAGATATTCCCGGATAAAGCCCCAGTTCATTAAATCACCTGCCAATAATCTCCGTTACTATTGTATGATAATTATAAACATTTTTTACCGCTTTGTCAAGAAAATAATAGCATATGTATCCTACTTTGTCAATAGGTTTTATATGATTTCATCAAAATAGACAACGGCTCCCGAAACTAAGGGAGCCGTTTTGTGGATTTATTGGGAAGATTTTTATCCCCACGAGAAATTATATCACAAATATTTCTCTATGCACGCGACCTTGCGTAAGCCGCAAACTTCTTTGCGTAAGACGCAAACCATGCATATTTGTTTTAACTTTATAAAAACACCTCTTTAAAAACTGTTTCTATTAAATGAAACAATTTTCAAAGAGGCAAAAGGGCAATGTCATTAAGTTAAGAAAGACTAATAATGATTAAGTAGTATACAGGGAGAGTGAAAATTGCGATTTCACTC
>CANQKC010000030.1 GCA_947624305.1 uncultured Monoglobus sp.
ATCTAACTACAGTATAGCATATATCCACGAAAATGGAAAATCAGCTATATTTATATAATACAAGGGGACGGCGCCCCCGACGTCCCGGCTCCCCTTGGGGATAATCAGCAAGCTTGCTTGCGGGTTCAAAGCTATCTGTTTTCTCATGTGTTTATAACTCCGAAAACGCTCTTGTACTGATTATGTCGATTATATATTTAGTCTTTTTCAAAAGATATAACGACCTTAAATAAATCACCGTCGATTATGACGTCAAATTTGCCGCCGCAGACTTCGGTGTAGCTTTTGGCGATGGCAAGACCAAGTCCGTTGCCGTCGGAAGCTCTCGCCTTGTCGCCCCTTACAAACCGTCCTGTTATTTCATCCGCGTCAAAGTCCATCTGATAGGCGGATATGTTTTTTATTTCTATCACAATTCGGTTTTCTCGCGCCGTTGCGGACACAAATACTCTCGTGCCTTTCATGGCGTATTTCAAGGCGTTGTCAATCAGATTTCCCAGCGCTCTCGACATCTTTCGTCCGTCCGCTGTGAAGAACAGTTCCTTGTCGGTGCTCACGCAGAATTTCAATTCGGATTTTTGTATCTCATTGTCGCGCTCGCCCAAGGTTTGACTGACGAGCAAAGCGGCGTCTAACTTTTCCATATTGAGTGTTTCGTTTCCGCTTTGCACTTTTGAAACCTCAAACAAGTCCTGCGTGAGATTATTCAGCCTCTGACTTTTTTTGGAGATGACCGAAACATAGTCCCTCGCATCCTCGGGCAGATCCTTGATCTGAGACAGCAGCTCGGTGTAGCTTATGATTGAAGTGAGCGGCGTCTTCAAGTCGTGGGACACATTTGTTATCAAATCGGTTTTTAGCCGTTCCGCCCTGAGTTGTGCCGAAACCGTCTTTTCAAGGCCTTCGCCGATTTCGTTAATGTTTTTCGCAAGCTCTTTCATATCCTCGGATTTTATATCAGAAATCTTATACTGCAAATTTCCGTTCCGGATTACCGCTGCTCCTTCCCGAATTTTATCCGTGTCCATTCCTCTGTGGGCAAGTATAAAGACTCCAAAGCCGAAAATGACGACTCCCATAATCGGCCCAAAAGCGCTTGCCGAAGTCAAAAGCCCGCAAAAGGCGATCGCCATGGTGTAGATAAACAGAACCGAAACAGTCAGAGCGCCGGACTTTTTCGCAAGTGTTTGTTTTATCGCTTGTATGCCGCTTTTCATGTGCTTTCGCAGCCACTTGAAAACGCGTATCAAGCACTTGCAGCACCATTGAATAACAATGCAGACCACGCTTGTTTTCATGAACCTGCCGTTCTTTATTTTACGCACAAGAGACAAGCCGGAGACGAGTATAACGGCTCCGCCCGCGGCTGCCGACGCGGTGGTAAGGCATTGAAGCATATATACGGGAATGTGCGAGGTCATGTGCGCGTCAAAGATCAAAGCGCAGATAGCGGCAGCCCCGATTACTGCTGCCGCGATGGCCGCGAGATGCACTTCGCTCCACACCAAATCGATCCAAACAGTTTTTTGTTCTCCATATCGGTTCTTTCCTGCAACACATATGAGATAAACCATAAGCAGCAGAGCGAGAATAGCGCAGATAAGCGCATTAACAAAGGTTTTTCGCACGATCTCCGCCTGTCTGTTCCAATCTTCTTCAAATTTTGCGGCGACCGCGTCACTGATATTGGCACAGACGGTGATTGCGTCTGTGCTGTTAAAGAGTGATATATCCTCTAAAGTATTGTTATACATCATGCTCTGCCTTGTTCTGCCATCACGGGTTATCATCCCACCCGCGTCTCTCGCCGCGTATTGATACAAACGGACGTTTTTCAGCTGATCTGCGTTTTGGGCGCCGCAGTTTGTGTATATTTTATCATTGACGGCCACATAATAATTCACAACATCCGACTCATACACACGGCTCAGCCTCTCGGTCAGATTTTCGTCAAAAGCCGCGGCGTTTTTCGCGTTGGCCGTGTCCTGATACGCGCTGAACACGGCGGCAGCCACGCTGTTAAGCGCGGTGTCAACAAATTGCGAGTCCTCGAACGAGTTTTCAAAGCCGTAAATGTATCTTTCTTCATCACAGTATCGAATAAATCCGTTGGCGGCGGTCAGCATGCCTGCGGATATCAGCAGAACGCACAGAACAGCCGCGGCAAATTTTGTGTAACCGGAATATACAAGTCTTTTCATTGTCAAATACCTCCTTTAAATTATTTTATAGCCGACTCCCCATACCACCTTTAGATATTGGGGCTCCTTCGGGTTGATTTCGATCTTCTCTCGAATGTGGCGGATATGCACAGCTATGGTGTTGTCCCCCACCACAGTGTCCTCGTTCCACACATTTCTGTAAATCTCTTCGGGCGAGAAAACCTTGCCCCTATTCCTGACGAGCAGCTCAAGTATTCCGTATTCAAGAGGCGTCAGCCGCACGTCTTCTCCTTCAACAGTTACCGTCCGCGTCTCGGTGTTGACCGTCAGACCCGAGATCGTGATAATGCCGTTTTGCTTTCCGATAGAGCCGAGGGCGGTGTAACGGCGCAGCTGAGACTTTACCCGCGCCACCAATTCGGACGGATTATACGGCTTTGTCACATAGTCGTCCGCCCCGGCAGTCAGCCCTAAGATTTTGTCGGCATCTTCCGACTTCGCCGACAGCAGGATCACCGGAATATTTCTGGATTTCCTCAGCTTCATCAGCGTTTTTATGCCGTCCAGTTTCGGCATCATGATGTCCAAAATCATCAAGTGTACCTCGTTTTCACTCAACGCCTCTAAAGCTTCAATGCCGTTATAGGCTTTTATAACCTCGTAGCCCTCGCCCGACAAAAATATCGCGATGCTGTCCACTATATCTCTGTCGTCATCAACAACAAGTATTCTCACTTCTTCCACCTCCCGATTTTATTGTAACAGATACTTATTAAGATTTGACAATGAAATTTCTTAAGATTTCTTTATAAATTCAGTATAGCATAAAACATAGTTGATCACAACTTGATTGTGGGTATATAATTAAATGATTTATGTACGTTTGGCGCGTTCACCTTCGCAGCACCGCAGCGCGGATATTATCCGCCAACGCAGCGATTAGTGATTAGTAAATAGCGAATAGAACGGGCGGCAGATTGCCGCCCCTACGGGTTCGGCGTAATTTATGCTGTTATGGCGATACGATATGTCACCCGCCACACCGTAGGGGCGGATATTATCCGCCCGCGGCGGCATGTGGGCAAATGTCCGCAAATGGCAACACCTCATCTGACTTTTTGCCCGTCCGGGCAAAAACCCACCTTCCCCTCAAGGGGAAGGCTTTGCAACCGAAAATGCCGCTTTGCGGCGGCGGGAGGTATAATCCGGCGAAAATGCGGCAATAATTTCGTTATACTTTAATGGCGGGAGGATAATTATGCCGAAGATAAATATAATGCGGCTTGCGGGAGTTGTGTGCGCACTGGCGCTGGCGGTTGTCACGCTTGTCTCGTATGTGTCGCGCGAGACCGAGGATATCGAAAACAGCGTGCTGCGTCTGCACATCGTCGCCAACAGCGACAGCGCGGAGGATCAGGAGCTGAAGCTCAAGGTGCGCGACGAGATTATCGAGCGCTGCGGATTTCTGTTCCGCGACTGCCGCACACTTGAGGAGTCGGAGCGCACCGCGCGCAGCAACCTCGGATTTTTCAAATATGTGGCGCGGAACGTGATAAGGGAGCATGGCTATGACTATCCGGTGGAGTGCGAGGTCGCGCGACTGAGCTTCCCCACCAAGCGCTATGAACGTGCGGAAAATAATGCGCTGTCTCTGCCGAGGGGTGAGTACAGCGCGCTGAATATCAAGATCGGCTCGGGGTCGGGCGCAAACTGGTGGTGCGTCATGTACCCTCCCCTGTGCTTTGTGGACGGCGTTGCCGAGGCCGACGACGAAAGCCTGAAAAACATTCTCACCGACTCGGAATACCGTCTGATAACCGAAAATTCACCGGACGTTAAGATCAAATTCAAGATCGCCGAATGGCTCGGCGGCGATTAGCCCCACGCCTTTATGAGGCCGTCAGCCGCGCCGCGAATCTGATTGTGCGTAAGCTGGCCGAAGCCGACGATGAACGAGTTTTCGGGCAGGGCCTCGCTCGTGTTTATAAGGCAAGCGGAAAGCGGGATAAGCTTGACTCCGCGCGCGGCAGCGGCGTTTTTAAGCTCCGCCTCGCTCATGCCGTTTTTGACCGAAACGATAAAATATGTTCCGCTGTCGGCTCCGTATATCTCAATGTTCGGGGCTATCGGCGACTCAAGCAGCGCCGTCTTTAAAAGGCGGCGTTTTTCTTTGTACAATTTCCGCAGCTTCTCGGTATGGCTGCGGTATTTTCCGCTTCTTAAATACTCGGCGATCACCTGCTGCTCAAGCCTCGATTTAAGGCAGGTGTAGTACGGCAGGCGCATGTCAAAGCTTTTTTTCAGCTCGTCGGGCAGAACGACAAACGCTCCGCTGAACGCGGGCGCGATGCTGCGGTAGAACGAGCCGAGGAAGATAACCTTGTCGGGCGCCTGTGAGATCAGGGTGCGTCCGGGCCTTTCCGCGAAGTCAAGGTCAAAATCCGCCTCGATTATATATCTTTCGGGCTTTTCGGCTGCCCACTCAAGCAGACCGCTTCGCTCCGCCGCGCTCATTCTCCGCGCGGTGGGGAACTGCATATCGGGCGAGGCGTACATAACCGTGACGCCGCTGCTTTTGAGACCGTCCAGCGGAAAAGCGTCGATCCGCGTGTTGATCAGCTCGGTCTTCGCGCCCGTGTTTTTGACCGGGACATAGCTCCGCGCGAAGCAGGGGTTCTCAAACCCGAAAACCGCGCCGCCGCCCATGACGCTCGCGAGCTGCTGCAAAAGATAATCGGTTCCCGCGCCGATTATGATCCTTCCTGCGGGGCAGGAAATCCCGTGCAGATCATAGAGGTTGTGCGAGATCGCGCGGCGCAGCTCGCTCTCGCCGTACTTGTGGCCGTAATTTAACAGACCGGGATTGTCGTAGCTTATCTCGCGGCACAGCTTGGTTAAGGCTCCTGAAGGCACCGCGTCGGTGTCGGTCCCGTTCTGGCTCATGACGTATGATATTCCCGGAGTGCCATAAAAATCGGGCTCCGAGATGTCGGTGTTTATCGGGCTTGTGCGGCGGGCAAAGTAGCCGCTCCGCGAGCGCGCCGCCGCGTAGCCCTCCTCGATAAGCCTCTGATAGGCGAGCTCCACCGTGTTTTTCGACAGCCCGAGCTCCTCCGAAAGGCCGCGCCGCGAGGGCAGTTTTTCGCCGTCGGCGATCCGCCCCGCGATTATATTTTCCGTAAGCAGATCAGCGAGCTGGACGTAAAGCGGCGTGTCGGAGTTTTTATTCAGAATGTGTTTCAAACCTTTCATTGCAGTCACTCACTTAAATTTACTATGCCTTTATTTTATCATTCGCTTTCATTCAAGTCAACAAAAAACGGCCTGGCCCCATATATTTTGGTGCCAACTGGCCCTATGCTGACCCGCGGCGCGGATGTATAATTATGATATGTAATTATTTTGAAGAAAACCGAGAGGCAGAAATTATGAAAAACACACGATTTGATCCCGAGA
This sequence comes from uncultured Monoglobus sp., assembly GCA_947624305.1. Lineage (GTDB taxonomy): Bacteria > Bacillota > Clostridia > Monoglobales > Monoglobaceae > Monoglobus. The sequence goes on from CANQKC010000030.1 coordinate 5,619, forward strand.
CCGTAATCTGGACCGACACGCCCGTCGAGAGAGTTCTGGAGCGCGGCGGAGTTTATAAAAACGTCGCCGAGATCGACCCGAACGCGTCAAAGACCGAGGATGTTCAAGGCAAAAACGGCGGGATACAGAAGCCCTATCTTGACGAGGGCGGACGGTTTTCCGCCTGGTCATACTCCGAGTTTCTCTGGACGCACTTTTATCCCGTGGGCTGCGGACGGCTCGCGGCGATGGCGGCGGGCGGAATTGACCGCGAGGTCGTTCAGATCAACGAGGACACCTGCTGGGACGGCTCGCCCTACGGAACGCTTGAGGACGAGAACGGGAACGTTATAAGAACCATGAGCGAGGCCCGCGAGACAAAAGGCGTGATCAGAGTGAGAGACGGCAGCTTCACGGGCGGCAGCGTTGAGGGCGGCTGGAGATACTACCGCGGAGCGGACGCGGACGGACGCCCCGCGGAGATAGGCTCAGGCGGCGCACTTGTCGGCGATGAGGAGTTCAGAAAAAGCTTTCCGGAGTTTGCCGACAAGAGCATATCGAGCCTTGCGCTCGGCATTGACAATTCAAGAACCGCCGAGGCTGTCCAAGGCAGACAGAACCTGCACGGTTTGGTCGAGGCAAAATTCCTCGGCGCGCCGTATAAGCAGCGGGCCTATAAATCCTTTGTCGAGCTTTATCTTGACTTCGGCCACAGCTTTGAGAGCGCCGAAAACTACATAAAAAGCCTCGACCTTGAGAGCGGCGTTGTCACAACGGAATACGACGCGGGCGGCTGCCATTATAAAAGAGAAGTCTTCGCGAGCTATCCCGATCAGGCGGTCGTGACGCGTATCGAAACGGACGGCGAGCTTGATTTCTCCGCGGAGCTGCACACCTATCACAGCGCCGAGTGCAATTACGCCCAAATAAGCGACAGGGAAATAAGGCTGCGCGCCGCCGTGACCGACGGAAACAGGGACGGCGTGATCGCCGAAACCAATATGATACAGTTCGAGGCGAGAATGCTGGTCGAGGGAGACTGCGTGTTTTCCGTGTCCGACGACGGCGGAAAAATATTCGCGAAGGGCGGCAAAAGCGCGGCGGTTTATATAATCGGCGCCACGAATTATGTTGATTTTATGACGCTTGACAACTCAAAGCCCGCGCGCGACTGCAACCGGTATTCCGAGAACATAAAAAAGCGCGGCTATGCCGGGATAAGGGCGCGCCACATGGCCGATTTCACATCCGAATTTTCAAAGTCAAGCCTCACGCTGGGCGGCGGTGCCTCGGACATTCCGACCGAAAAGCGGGTGCGTCGCGACATCGGCGGAAAATCGGGATTTATGTACGGCTCGGGAGCGGACTTGCGCTCGGCGGCGGAAAGCGGGATAACAACGTCTTATGACGGCGGCGACCGCGCTCTCGCGGCGCTGATCTTCAATTTCGGAAAATACCTGATTTTGTCGGGCTCAAGACCCGGCAGGAAAGTCAAAAACGGCGGGCTTGAAATTCCCGAGAGCCAGCCGCTTAATCTGACCGGGAAATGGAACGCGGCGATGACCGCGGGCTGGAACGGAAAATACACGATAAACATAAACACCGAAATGAATTACTGGGCGGCGCAGGTCATGAATTTGAGCGGCTGCGAGAGGCCGCTGCTCGACGCGCTCGCCGACCTCGCGAAAAGCGGCAGCGTCACCGCCGATTTTCAGTATGGGATAGGCGACAGCACGACATACAGACCCGGCGATCCGTGGGTCACGCACCACAATTTTGACCTGTGGCGCGGCACTCAGCCGATCGACAACGCGACCGCGGGGCTGTGGCCCACGGGCGGCGCGTGGCTGCTGCACCACGCGTGGCAGTATTATCAATATAATAAAGACGAAAAATATCTCGCGGAGCTCTATCCCTATATGGCGGGCGCGGCGCGGTTCTTTACCGAGTTCCTCGTCGCCGATCCGAAGACGGGATATCTGATCACGGCTGCATCGTGCTCGCCCGAGCAGGGCGGAGTGCAGCCCGGCCCCGCTATGGACACCCAGCTTATCCGCAGCCTGTATGACATTGTGAACAAGGCCGCAGCGGTTCTGGGCAGAACGGACGAGGACGCGGAGCTGCTCGGGAAGATCGCCGGGCAGATGCCCTCGGAATATTTCGCGGACGAGAAAGGAAGGATCGCGCCCGATATTATCGACGAAAACGGCTTGATATCCGAATGGGCGAGAGGCGATGTGAGCTTTGATTTCGGGAACACGGCGAACAAGACCGAGGAACGCTTCCCGGGGATAACAAACCCCTTCAGCGGTGAAACGCTTGAAATAAAGGCCCACGCCGCGTCGAACCGCTCGTTCCACCGCCACTGCTCCCACCTTTGGGAGCTCTACCCCGGAACGCGTTTAGACCCGCGGGACGGCGGACAAAAAAGGTTGTTCGAGGCTTTCCGAAAATCCCTCGCAGCCAAGGACGATGCTGACGGAAAGGGCTGGAGCCTCGCGTGGAGAATGAACCTGAGCGCCCGCGCGCTGCGCCCCGAAAAGGCCGAGGACATGCTGAGACAGATTATTTTGTGCCGCATGGCCCCGAATTTATTTGATCAGCACCCCGATTTCCAGATCGACGGAAACCTTGGCGCGGCCGCGGGGATCGCCGAAATGCTGCTTCAGAGCCACAACGGCGCGATCGAGCTGCTTCCCGCGCTGCCGAGCGCGTGGAAATGCGGAGAGTTCCGCGGCTTTAAGACTCGTGAAAACGCCGAGGTCTCGGCGGCGTGGAAGGACGGAAAGCTGACAGACCTTTCGGTGAAAGCTTTAAACGACGGCGTTATAAGAATAAGAATAAAAGCAGTCGGCGTTTTTGACCCGCTCGGAAACGCGGAGGAACATAAATTTGATCCCGAAACGAATATAACCGAGATCCGCGGCAAAGCCGGAGTGATCTACAAAATCGATCTGGCCCCATAAAAATAATATCAAACTGGCTCTTTTTGAATGTTAAATTATAATGTAAAATAAAATCATTAAATTATAAATTCGGTGATTTAGCGGAGCGAATGATTGACACCTCATCCGAGCGCCTTCGGCGCCCATCTTCCCCTCAAGGGGAAGGCAAAAGAGGCTTCCCCCCCTTGAGGGAACGGCAAAATAGGCTCGCCCCTTGGGGAGAGCTGTCAGCGAAGCTGACTGAGAGGGGTATCCTATTCGCTATTCACTAATTACTAATCACTACGTTAGGAGGAATTTTTATGTTAAAAAGATTGTTGGCGTCCGCTCTGTCGGCGGCAATGGTTCTGACGGCGGCTCCCGCGGTTTTCGCCGAGACCGAAAGCGTTGACTCCGCCGCGGCGGAAACAGCGGCGGCAAAGTTCGACCCCGAAACCACGATGTGGACAAACAGGACCATCGAGGATGTGCTGGCCCAGACCGGTAAGTACAAGACCGTGCAGGAGGTTGACCCCAACGCGGCCAAGAGCGAGGACGCTCTCAAGATCCAGAATCCCTACGGCAAGCCAGGCGAGTATTATGAGAGCTGGGACTATTCCGAGTTTGTGTGGACCAACTTCTATCCTATCGGCAACGGCCGCATGGCGGGCATGGTTGCCGGAGGAATTGACAACGAGGTCATCCAGATCAACGAGGACACCTGCTGGGACGGCTCGCCCTACGGAACCGTGGTTGACGAGAACGGAAACACGATCAGCACCGCCAAGCAGGCCTACGAGGCGAAAGGCAAGCTCACCGTCAAGGACGGCACGTTCACGAGCGGCAGCAAGCCCGAAAACTGGAGATATTTCCGCGGCGCGGACGAGAACGGCAATCCCGCCGAGATAGGCGCGGCGAACGTTCTGGTCGGCGATGAGGCGTTCAGAACAAATTATCCCGATTTTGCGAACAAGAGCATCGCAAATCAGGCGCTTAACATAAACAACGCCAAGGACCAGGCGGCAGTCCAGGACCGCTGGAGCATGGAGAAAATGGTTGAGGCGACCTTCCTCGGCACTCCCTCAAAACAGAGAGCGTATAAGTCGTTCGCAGAGGTTTTCCTTAACTTCGGCCACAAGAGCAGCGAGGCGGCGAATTACACAAAGAGCCTTGATATGGAGACCGGCATAGTCACGGTCGAGTATGATTTCGGCGGCGCGCACTATAAGCGCGAGAGCTTTGCCAGCTATCCCGACCAGGTCGTTGTCACTCATGTTGAGTCGAGCGAGGCGGCTGATTTTTCGGCGGAGCTTCACACCTATCACGAGCAGAACGGATATTATACGTACGAAAAGATAAGCGACAAAGAGGTCAAAGTCCGCGCAGCCGTCTATAACGGCAACAAGGACAACAATATAGCACAGACCAACATGATAAACTTTGAGGCGCATATGTATCTTGACGGCGACGGCAGCTTTTCGGTGGCGGACGACAACAAGACGGTCAACGTTAAAGGCGGAACAAGCAATACGATATACGTTGTCGGCGCGACCAACTATGTCGATTACAAGACGCTTGACAACTCAAAGCCCGCGGCGGACTGTGAGTATTACATGAACAACGTGAAGTCCAAGACCTACGAGCAGATCAAGTCACGCCACCTTGCCGACTTTACCGAGCAGTTCTCAAAGACAGACCTGACGCTCGCAAACGCCGAGGGCAAGGACTATTCTGACACTCCCACCGAGGAGCGCGTGCGCGAGCCCAAGGACGGCAAGTCGGGCTTCCTGCTCGGCGCAGCTTCAAAAACAGCCGACGCCAACAAGAACGGCGTGAGATCAACATACTCGGACGGCGACAATCAGCTCGCGGCGCTTGAGTTCAACTACGGCAAATATCTGATACTTTCCGGCTCGCGCGACGGCAGAGCGGCGAGCGGCGAGGGCGAGATCAATATCCCCGAGAGCCAGCCGCTTAACCTTACCGGAAAGTGGAATGCTGCGTTCTCCGCTTCATGGAACGGAAAATACACGATAAACATCAACACCGAAATGAACTACTGGGCGGCTCAGCCCCTTAACATAGGCGACAGCGAGCGTCCGTTTATCGACACGTTTAAAGAACTCGCGGAGAGCGGAAGCTACACCGCCGAGTATCAGTACGGCATAGGAGACAGCTCGACATATCAGCCCGGCGATCCGTGGGTAATGCACCATAACTATGACCTGTGGCGCGGCACACAGCCGATAGATAACGCGACAGCGGGTCTGTGGCCCACGGGCGGAGCGTGGCTGCTCGATCATGCTTGGCAGTACTATAAATTCAACAAGGACGAGGCTTATCTCGCCGAGGTCTATCCCTACATGGTGGGCGCGGCCAAGTTCTTCACGCAGTTCCTGGTTGTAGACCCCAAGACCGGCTATCTGATCACAGCCGCGTCTTGCTCGCCCGAGCAGGGCGGCGTTCAGCCCGGCCCCGCGATGGATACCCAGCTTGTGAGGAACCTCTATGACATGGTTCGGCAGGCGAGCAAGATATTGGGCAAAGAGCAGGAGAACGCCGATCTGCTTGCGAAAATCGACGAGCAGATGCCCTCGAGCTATCTCGCCGACGAGCAGGGCAAGGTCGCTCCGAACGTTATTGACAAAGCGGGCCTGATAAGCGAGTGGGTGCGCGGCGACGTAACCTTCGATATTTCAAAGAGAGACAGCGGCCAGTGGAGCGTTACAAACCCGTTTAAGAACAACGAGAAAACGCAGGTATACGATCACGGCGCAAGCAACACCACAAATCACAGACATTGCTCGCACCTTTGGGAGATATTCCCGGGAACGCATCTGAGCGGCTACAGCGACGACCCGAATGAGCAGAAGATATTCAAGGCGTACCAGAAATCGGTATCGGCCAGAAGCACCGGCAGCGGCCAGGGCTGGGGCCTCGCGTGGAGAATTAACTTGAACGCGAGAGCGCTGGACGGCAACGCGGCCTCGACAATGCTCGAGCAGCTGTTCACCACCAGAACCTCGCCCAACCTGTTCGACCAGCACCCGAATTTCCAGATCGACGGAAACTACGGCGCGACATCGGGTATACTCGAAATGCTCGTCCAGAGCCACGACGGCGCGATAACGCTGCTTCCCGCTCTGCCCGACAAGTGGACGGCAGGCTCATACAAGGGCTTTAAGACCCGCGAGGGCGCGACGGTCGACCTTTCATGGAGCGGCTCAAAGCCCACCGAGGCCAAAATACACGCGCTTGAAACAAAGGACATCAGCGTGCGCTCAAAGTACATGTCCGAGGCGCAGATCACCGACGAGAGCGGAAACGCGGTTGCGGCCACGCTGAACGATGACAGAACAATGGCTACATTCCCCGCCCAAGCGGGCAAGACCTACACGATAACAAACTTCGGCTCAAACGTTACCGAGGGCAATAAGACTTATAAGACTGCCGACGTCAAAGAGTTCTATTCAAGCGACGGAAAGAGTTCAAATCAACCCAAGCCCTCAAGCGCGGGCATAGGAACGCTTAAAAATCTTGACGGCGTTAAAGTAGGCTACGCGGTAAACGACGTTGACTTTGACGGCCTCAAGAGCCTCACGCTCAATATGGCGTCCGTAAGATACGACAACACATATATCGCCGTTATGGTTGACACTGTGGACGGAACCGAGATCGCGAAGCAGCTGATAACGACCGGAGACAATGTCCTTGACCTTAAAAATACCGCAAATATAGCCGGAACCCATAAGATATGGCTGCTGTTCTGGCAGGATCCGTTTGACGGCGGCGAGTCGATAAACCACAAATATCTCGGCGACTCAAGCGACCTGACCGGATTTTACAGCAAGACCACAGGCGGCGATCCCACAACGCCTCCGACACCGACCGATAAACCCGCAAGCTATGACTACGAGATCACAAGCGCGGCATACGGCGCGGACGGCACTCTCGGCGTAAGCCTCAAATACAGCGGAACCGAGACGGGCCCCAAGGCCAAGCTGATGATCGGCGTGTACGACGAGAGCGACGAAAAGGTCATGCTCGACTCGGCGGTATACGACATAGAGGGCGCGGACGTTAAAAACCTCGACTTCAAAAAGCCCTCGGGCGGCAAAGTAAAGCTGTATGTCTGGGACGGCACTGACACGATCGAACCGAAAAGTGCGGTTTATGACGTAAAATAATAATTTAAAAATTATTATAGATTTCTTCCCAAGAGAAAGGCGGGGCCAAGGCTCCGCCTTTCCGCTGTTTGCGGGCGCTGCGGAGTGAATTAAAAATTTTTTATAAAACAGTGGATTTTGCGGAGCGGGTGTGTTACAATGTTATTCGGATAAACCGTTTATTTTGGAGGATCAAAGACAATGACGAAAATATTATTCGTGTGCCACGGCAATATTTGCAGGTCGCCTATGGCTGAGTTTTTGCTTAAGGATATGGTAAAAAAGGCCGGGCGGGCCGATGAGTTTCTGATCGAGTCAGCCGCGACGAGCTATGAGGAGATCGGCAATCCGGTGCATCCGGGCACCAAGCGCAAGCTGGCCGAGCACGGGATCTCGGCCAAGGGCAAGCGGGCGCGCAAGCTTGTCAACTCGGACTATGACGATTATGATCTATTTATCGGCATGGACGGCGCCAATATCCGCAACATGAAGCGGATATTCGGCGGCGACCCGGAGGGAAAGGTCAGGCTCATGCTTGAATACGCGGGCCTTTCGCGCGATGTCGCCGACCCGTGGTACACCGGAAATTTTGACGTTACATACGACGATATTATGCTGGGCCTTGAGGGACTGATGAAGGAGATTTAATATGAAAAGGATCGTGTTCGGAATACTGGCGCATGTGGACTCGGGCAAGACCACCCTGTCCGAGGCCTTGCTGTACCTCAGCGGCGAGATACGCCGCAGAGGCAGGGTCGACCACGGCGACGCGTTTCTTGACACCAACAGGATCGAGCGCGAGCGAGGGATCACAATATTTTCAAAACAGGCGGTGTTCGGCTATAAAGGCACCGAGTTTACTTTGGTAGACACCCCGGGCCACACCGATTTTTCCGGAGAGGCCGAGCGCGCTCTCGGCGCGCTTGACTACGCAGTGCTTGTCATAAGCGGCAGAGACGGCGTTCAGAGCCACACCGAGACTCTGTGGCGGCTGCTTGAGCGTTACAATGTGCCAACCTTTATATTCGTGAACAAAATGGATCTTGACGGAACCGACAGAGGCGCGCTTATGGCGGAGCTTAAAAAGCGGCTCGGAGACGGCTGCCTTGACTTTGCTGAAGTCGGAACTCCGGAATTTGACGAGGCCGCCGCCATGTGCGGCGAGGCGCTGCTTGACGCCTATCTCGGAGGCGGGATAGGCAAGGCCGAACTCATTCGCGCGATCGCCGAACGCGGGATATTCCCGTGCTTTTTCGGCTCGGCCTTAAAATGCGAGGGCGTCGAGGAGCTTCTGGACTCTCTCTCGGAGTACGCCGAGCCTCCGGAATATAAGCCCGAGTTTGCGGCGCGGGTCTTTAAAATATCCGAGGACGAGCGCGGCGCGCGGCTGACGCATATTAAAATAACCGGCGGCTCGCTCAAGGTCAAGGAGGTCATAAGCGGCGAGGACCGCGGTGGCGAGCCGTTCAGCGAGAAGATCGACGCGATACGGATATACTCCGGCGAGAAATTTGAAACGCCGGACGAGGCCTTTGCCGGTCAGGTCTGCGCGGTGCAGGGCCTCACAAAAACCTATCCGGGGCAGGGCCTTGGCGCGGAAGAAAATCTCGGCGGGTCGCTGCTGAACCCTGTACTGTCATACAGGGTGCGGCTGCCCGAGGGAACGGACGTCCACGCCGCCTTGCGCAGCCTGCGAATACTTGAGGAAGAGGAGCCCCAGCTTGACATAATCTGGAACGAGCAGCTTCGCGAGATACGCATGCGGCTCATGGGCGAGATACAGATCGAGGTGCTGCGGCGGGTCATTCTCGAGCGGTTCAATCTTGAGGTCGAGTTTGAGCGCGGCGGTATAGCGTATAAGGAGACGATCTCAAACATTGTCGAGGGCGTCGGCCACTACGAGCCTCTGCGCCACTACGCCGAGGTGCACCTTATTCTGGAGCCCGGCAAGCGGGGCAGCGGCGTGAAATTTTTCACCAAATGCAGCGAGGACAAGCTTGACCGAAACTGGCAGCGGCTCATCATGACGCATCTCAAGGAAAAAACTCATTTGGGCGTGCTGACGGGTTCGCCGATCACCGATATAAAAATAACGCTCGCATCGGGCAGAGCGCACAAAAAGCACACAGAGGGCGGCGACTTTCGCCAGGCCACATACCGTGCGGTGCGGCAGGGGCTCAGGCAGGCCGAGAGCGTGCTGCTTGAGCCGTGGTACGACCTTAGGATAGAGGTTCCGTCCGAGTGCGTGGGCAGGGCGATGAGCGACGTGATCGCCGCGGGAGGACGGGTCGAGCCGCCAGCGACCGACGGCGAGACCGCGGTGCTGACGGGCGCGGCGCCAGTTAAAAAAATGCTTGACTACGGCGCGGAGCTCGCGGCCTATACAGCGGGCCGCGGCAGGCTGACGCGTATTCCGGGCGGATATTTTCCCTGCGCCGACGCGGAGAGCGTGATCGAGGAAATAGGCTACGACTGCGACGCCGACACCGACAACACGGCGGACTCGGTCTTTTGCTCGCACGGCGCGGGATACGCGGTGCGTTGGGACGAGGTCCCCGAGCATATGCATCTTGAGAGCGCGCTGAAGCGCGAGGCGGAGCCCGCCGCGGCTCCCGGGCGCAATCGGGCCAAGGAATTTGTTGACAGCATTGCCGCCGACAAGGAGCTTATGCGGATATTCGAGCGCACCTACGGTCCGATCCGCCGCGCGGAGAATAACGACGAGCCCGCGCGCCGCTCAAGCGCGGTCATGCCTTCCACGTCCTCAAGACGCGTGTCGGCTGCCGAAAAAAGAAGGCAAAACGGCGGAGACTACCTTCTGGTTGACGGCTACAACATAATTTTCGCGTGGGACGAGCTTAAAAAATACGCCGACGACAGCATGGAAACCGCGCGCATGAAGCTGGCGGATATTCTTTGCAATTACCGCGGCTTTAAAAAATGTGAGGTGATCCTGGTCTACGACGCGTATAAGGTGAAAAACAACCCCGGCGAGGTCGAGCGCTATCACAATATTGATATAGTGTACACAAAAGAGCGCGAGACCGCCGACATGTATATCGAAAAAACCTCGCACAGGCTGAGCAAAAACAACCGCGTCCGCGTGGCGACGTCGGACGGGCTTGAGCAGCTGATAATTCTGGGCGGCGGCGCGCTGCGGATCTCAGCCTCTGATCTGAAGGCGGAGATCGACGAGGCCAAAAGCGAGATCGCCGATTATATGAGATCGCTTGATCTCGGGAACCGTCTGGAAAATCCTGTTATCGCGGATGACGCCGAATAAAAAACGCCTCTTCCAGAAAACGGAAGAGGCAAAATTATACAGCGCGTTATTCTATGCAAAGCTCGACCGGGCAGTGGTCGGAGCCGAATATTTCCTGATGTATGGCCGCCGATCTCAGGCGGTCTTTTAGCTTGTCCGAGGCTATGAAGTAGTCGATCCGCCATCCGGCGTTCTTTTCTCTGGCGCGGAAGCGATACGACCACCACGAATACTCGCCCTCGGCGTCGGGGTAAAAATATCTGTATGTGTCGATATAGCCCATATCGAGCAGATTTGTCATTTCCGCGCGCTCCTCGTCGGTAAAGCCCGCGTTTCTGCGGTTGGTTTTCGGGTTTTTGAGGTCGATCTCCTCATGCGCCACATTGAGGTCGCCGCAGATTATAACGGGTTTTTTGCTCTCGAGTGCGGTAATATATTCGCGGAATGCTTTTTCCCACTCGATCCGATAGTCGAGGCGCCTGAGCTCGTTCTGGGAGTTGGGCGTGTAGCAGGTGATCAAATAATAATCCTCAAACTCGGCGGTGATAAGCCGCCCTTCGGCGTCATGCTCGGGAACTCCCATGCCGTAGGCGACGGACAGCGGCTCGTCCTTGGTGAACAGCGCCACGCCCGAATAGCCCTTTTTCTCGGCGTAATTCCAGAAATCGTGATAGCCGCCGAGCGTTTCCGAAAGGTCGATCTGGCCCTCCTGGAGCTTGGTTTCCTGAATGCAGAACGCGTCGGCGTCCGCCTCTTTGAAATAGTCGCAAAATCCTTTCTGAACGCAGGCCCGCAGCCCGTTAACGTTCCAGGATATAAATTTTTTCATAGCGTTGTTTCCTTTCGTAAAAAATAATGGTTGACGTTTTTTGCGCCGCAGCGGGCGGTACAGTGCCCTTATATATTAAAAAATCTTATCGCGTTTTCATAGGTTACGCGGCACAGCTCGTCGAAGCTCACGCCCTTGACCTCGGCGATTTTTTCGGCTATGTGCCGCACATAGCTGCTGTCGTTCCGCTTGCCGCGGTGCGGCTCGGGCGCCATGTACGGGCTATCGGTCTCGATCATCAGTCTTTCAAGCGGGATCACCTTCAGCGCCTCTATCGCCCTGCGCGCGTTTTTAAACGTGACAACGCCGGTGAACGAGATCATAAGTCCCATATTTACCAGAATTTTCGCTGTCTCCGCGCTGCCCGAAAAACAGTGCATTACCGCGTTTGAGACATTTTTTTCTTTTAATATTCTCAAAACGTCGCCCTTTGAGTCTCTGTCGTGTATGATCGCGGGCAGACCGAGCTCCCTTGCCATGTCAAGCTGACGCTCAAAGCAGGCGGTCTGCTTTTCCCTCGGCGCGCAGTCGTCGTAGTGGTAGTCGATCCCGATCTCGCCGATCGCCTTTACCTTCGGCTCGGTCAGCGCGAGCTCCCTTATACGCTCAAAATCCTTGTCGTCGGCTCCGTCGGCGGACTCGGGGTGAATTCCGACCGCGCAGTATATAAAGTCGTGCGCGTTCGCGATCCCGACCGCTTTTTCGGAGCTTTTAACGTCCGAGCCGACCTCCATAACATGGGCGACGCCGCTGTTTCGTATATTCTCAATCACGGCCTCGCGGTCGTCGTCGAACCATTCGTCGTCAAGGTGGGCGTGTGTGTCAAAAAGTTTCATTCGCGTTCCTCTTTTCGGATAGTAAATTCTTCTTGATTATAGCATAAAGTTATGATATAATCAAGAAATACCGAGAAAAATTATTTAGAGGTGATTTGTATGCGTGAACTTAACGAGAAGGGAAAGCTGGCCAAGGCCGCGTCAAGGCGGCTCGCGGCCCTTTCGACGTCTGTCAAGGACAGAGCCCTGCTTGAGATCGCGGACGCGCTTGAGGAGCGGGCCGATTATATTATCAATGAAAACAAAAAGGATATTGAGGCGGGCAGAAAAAACGGCCTTAAAGAGGGGCTGATCGACCGCCTGATGCTGAACAGCGAGAGAATTGCGGGCATTGCCGAGGGGCTTCGCCAGATCGCGGCGCTGCCAGACCCGATAGGCGAGGCGGTGTCCCGCGTGAAGCGCCCCAACGGGCTCAAGATAACAAAGGTGCGCGTGCCGCTCGGCGTTATCGGAATTATTTACGAGGCGCGCCCCAACGTTACCGCCGACGCGGCGGGGCTTTGCGTAAAGTCGGGCAACGCGGTTATTCTTCGCGGCGGCAAAGAGGCATTTAACTCCAACATGGCGATCGTCAAAGTCATGCAGGAGGCAGGATACGCAGCGGGGCTGCCCGAGGGCTCGATAAACTTAGTCGAGGACACCACGAGGGAAAGCTCAACCGCGCTGATGCGGCTCAACGAGTATCTTGATGTGATAATCCCGCGCGGCGGGGCGGGTCTGATCAGGGCGGTCGTTGAGAACGCGACCGTGCCCGCGATCGAGACCGGGACCGGAAACTGCCATGTGTATGTTGACGAGAGCGCTGATCTTGATATGGCGAAAAATATTGTCATAAACGCCAAGACCCAGCGTCCGTCTGTGTGCAACGCCGAGGAGAAGCTGCTGGTCCACGAGGCCGCGGCGGGCGAGTTTCTGCCGATCATCCTCAAAGAGCTTGAGGACAGAGGCGTTGAGATCGTCGGCGACGAGCGCTGCAGGGCGCTTTGGCCGAATGCCGGAGCGGCGGAGGAGGAAGATTGGTACACCGAGTATCTTGATCTCAAGATCGGAGTCAAGGTTGTCGGAAGCGTCGACGAGGCGATCGCGCATATAAACAAATATAACAGCGGCCACTCCGAGGCGATAATCACCAACAGCTACGCGAACGCGCAAAAGTTCCTTGACGAGGTTGACGCGGCGGCGGTTTATGTCAACGCGTCCACCAGATTTACCGACGGGTTTGAGTTCGGCTTCGGCGCGGAGATAGGAATAAGCACGCAAAAGACCCACGCGCGCGGCCCTATGGGGCTTAAAGAGCTCACGTCCACGAAATATATAATCGAGGGAAACGGACAGATAAGATAAATATATTACAGAGCAAGGAGAATAATTATGAGAATTGACACAAAATGCATCCAGTCGGGCTACGCGCCCAAAAACGGCGAGGCGAGAATTCTGCCGATCTATCAGAGCACGACATTTAAGTATGAGTCGACCGAGCAAATGGGAAGACTGTTTGACCTGGAGGAGGACGGATATTTTTACACCCGTCTCGCCAACCCGACCAACGACGCGGTGGCGGCCAAGATAGCCGACCTTGAGGGCGGCGTCGCGGGAATGCTGACGTCCTCGGGCCAGTCCGCCTGCTTTTATTCAATATTCAACATCTGCGAGGCGGGCGACCACTTTGTCTGCTCGACCAGCATATACGGCGGAACGTATAACCTGTTTTCGGTAACGATGAAAAAGCTGGGGATCGACGTTACGTTCGTTGATCCCGACGCGCCGGCGGAGGAGATATCGGCGGCCTTCCGCCCCAACACCAAGGCCCTGTTCGGTGAGACGATAGCCAACCCCGCGCTTGTGGTGCTGGATATTGAAAAATTCGCGAAGGTGGCCCACGACCATGGCGTGCCGCTGATAGTTGACAACACGTTCGCGACGCCGATAAACTGCCGCCCGATCGAGTGGGGAGCGGACATTGTGGTCCATTCCACCACAAAGTATATGGATGGGCACGCCACATCCGTGGGCGGCGCGATCGTGGACAGCGGAAACTTTGACTGGGAGGCCCACGCCGACAAGTTCCCGGGCCTTACCACTCCCGACGAGTCGTATCACGGAGTGGTTTATACCGAGAGGTTCGGCAAGGCGGCGTATATCACAAAGGCGACCGCCACGCTTATGCGCGACCTCGGCTCGATACCCTCGCCCCACAACTCGTTTTTGCTCAATCTCGGCCTTGAGACCCTCGCGCTTCGCGTGCGCAAGCACTGCGAGAACGCTCAGAAGGTCGCGGAATTTTTAAGCAAAAACGACAAGGTCTCGTGGGTCAGCTTCTCTGGCCTTGAGGGCGACAAGTACCATGATCTGGCGAAAAAGTACATGCCGAACGGCTCGTGCGGAGTTATCTCGTTCGGAGTAAAGGGCGGCAGAGAGAGCGCCGTTAAGTTTATGGACAGCCTGAAGCTCGCCGCGATCGTGACGCATGTCGCCGACGCGAGAACCTCGGTCCTGCACCCCGCGAGCCACACGCACCGCCAGATGAATGATGAGGAGCTCAAGGCCGCGGGAGTTACTCCGGATCTTATCCGTTTCTCGGTGGGAATTGAGGACGCCGACGATATTATCGAGGATATAGAAAACGCGCTTTGCGCCGCGCAATAAGCCTTGAAAAATATTTTCAAGAGGTGATTTCATGGATAATTTACAAAGAATAGCGATGCTGATCGACGCGGACAATACCCAGCTCGGCAAGCTTGAGGCGGTGATCCGCGAGGTTTCGACCATGGGCAGGATAGTTGTCAAGCGCGCCTACGGCAATTGGAAAAAGGATCTTCTCAAAAACTGGGAAGAGGAAATAAAGCGCCTCGCGATCAAGGCGGAGCAGCAGTTTGACTATGTGACCGGCAAGAATGCCACCGATATGGCCCTGGTAATCGACGCGATGGAGCTGCTGCATACCAAACTCTATGACGGCTTTGTGCTGGTCTCGAGCGACAGCGACTACACGCCGCTTTCGATAAAGCTGCACGAGTCGGGCGTGTTCGTGTTCGGCGTGGGCGAAAAAAAGACGCCGGAGTCGTTCATCAACTCCTGCGACGAGTTTATATTCCTTGAGAATATCAGCGCCGACCCGGAGACCGATCAAAAGCCCGACAGCGACAAGGCTGCCGACAGCCGGAAGCCCGAGGGCGCGGCTAAGAGCGGACGGAAGAAGAGGGTCGACGACATTAACGAGATACACAAGCTTTTGAGGATCGCTCACGAGAAATATCAGGACGACGACGGCTATACCAACGTCAGCTCGGCGGGCACATACATAAAGCGCGTAAAGCCCGACTTTGACGCGAGAACCTACGGCTATATAAAGCTGCCAAAGCTGATCGAGGCGTACCCCTCAAGATACGACATGAAAAAGTACCCCGGAAAGGGCACCGTGAATATCATAGCGTACAGATGCAAATAAAAACAGTCGGTTCGTTTTGCGAACCGACTATTTTTTGCGCATAAGCATTTGCCGCTCCGCGCTGATCTCTTTTATCAGGCGGCTGAGCGTCCAGTTTTTGTTCGTTTCGGTCAGCATGGCTTTGAGGCTTACGTTCATTTTGTTTTTGCGCATAAAGTTAAGCATCGCGTCGAGTGATTTTTGATCAAAGCCGCACAGCAGCATGAACTCCTCGCCGAAGTCCTCGCTTACGGTTTCGGCCTGGTTTTCGTATTGTTCGGGATAGGCGATATAACCGACGTTGTCGCCGAGACGGCCGCTGTCGATTATTTCGGCCGCGATCCCCATAAGCCCCAGAACCGGACGCATCTTGTTTATTTTGCTTTCCGACACGTTCAGAAAAATTATTTTTTGTTTCGCTTTCATATTCTATTCCTTGTTTTTCTTGTTTTCTTTGCCCTTGTCGAGGCAGAACGTGAATTTGGCGTATTCGCCCTCGACGCTTTCGACCTTGATATCCTTGCCGTGGGCCGACAGCATGCTCTGCACGATGTACAGCCCGATGCCCGTGCCCTCTTTGTTTATCGCTCTTGACTTGTCCACCTTGTAAAGACGCTCGAATATAATTTTTTGCTGCTCCTTCGGGATGCCCACGCCGGTGTTGTGAACCGAGATCTGAACCTCGCTTCCCTTCGGGCGGGTCTCTATCGTGATGGTTCCCTTTTCATAGGTGAACTTTATCGCGTTGTCGATAAGGTTTGTGAGCACCATTTTTATCTTGTCGGCGTCGGCGCGGACATAGCTCGCGTCCCGGTCAAACAACAGGTTGATCTCAAGGTTTTTCGCGTCGATCTTGCTGCCGAGGCCGATTATGATAAGCCTTATTGTCTCGTTTATGTCAAAGTCGGTGATCGTCAGATTGAGCTTGTCCGACTGCATTCTCGTGATGTCGAGGAAGGTGTTGACAAGGCGCGTGAGCCTTGTGACCTCGTCGCGCACGATTTTAAGGTAGGATTGGCTGCGCTCGGGCGGAATGGTTCCGTCAAGCATTCCGTCAATAAAGCCGCCGATCGTGGTCATGGGCGTCCTAAGTTCGTGCGACACGTCGGAAATAAAGCTCATGCGCACGTCCTCGGAGCGCTCGATCGTGTCGGCCATGTCGTTGAAGCTGTCGGCAAGCTCGGTAAGCTCCTCAACGTTCTCGTCAACGCGGTCGATCTCAACGCGCGAGGTCATGTTTCCGCCCGCGAACTCGCGAACGCTGCTGCTTACGCGCTTTATCGGGTTGGCGAGCATTTTTGACAGCATGTATGACAATATGAACGATATGATGAAAACCACCAAGGCGGAGAACAGCACGATCTTAAACATCTCAAAAAGGTTGCTGCGCCGCTGCGGAACGGGCGTGCTTATAAGCACCGCGCCGAAAACCGACTCGCGCCCGCTGCTGAAAATGGGAACCTCAAGGGTGAACATTGTCTCGTTAAAAGCGCCGCTCATGGTGCCCATGACCGAGTTGCGCCTGCCCGAAAGAACCTCGCGCAGCTCCTCGATCGGAATATTCTGCTCGCGGCCCGACCAGTAACCGCTGTCGGTCGTGTTCACAAGCGCGGTTCCGTCCGAGTCGATGATTATTATGTGGTTGCCGTTGCTGCGCGAAAAGCCGGTAAGCACCGACGCGAGGTTCTCCCGCGATATTCCATTGTTGATCAGGCTCACTATCGAGTCGGCGTTTTTGCTCAGGTTCTCCTCGCTCTGCCGCGATATGAAGTTGTTGATAAGCACCATCTGCAGCGATGCCAGAATGATTATTCCGATAAGCACCGTCGCGAGGTTGGTGAAAAGAACGCGGGAGAATATAGTTTTGCCGAACAATCAGACCACCTCGAATTTATATCCGACGCCCCAAACCGTTTTGAGCGACCATGTTCTGTCCTTGCCCTCGAGCTTTTCGCGTATTCGCTTGATGTGCACGTCTACCGTTCGCGAGTCGCCGAAGAACTCATAGCCCCATATTTCATCCAGAAGCTGGTCGCGGGTAAACACCTTGTTGGTGTTCTTGGCGAGGAAATATAAAAGCTCGAACTCCTTGGGCGGCATTTCAACTTTTTTGTCATCGATATAGACTTCGTATGTCGATTGATTTATCTTAAGGCCGTCAAACACAAGCTCGTCCTCGTTCTGTTTTTCGTCCTCGCTGCCCGCGCTGCGGCGGAGCACCGCGCGTATCCTCGCGATCAGCTCTTTTGGCTCAAACGGCTTTACCACATAGTCGTCGGCGCCGAGCTCAAGACCCAGAACCTTGTCAAAGGTCTCGCCCTTGGCCGTCAGCATGATTATCGGAACGTTGCTCTGCGCGCGTATCTCACGGCACACCTGCCAGCCGTCCTTGATCGGCAGCATCACGTCAAGCAGGATAAGATCGGGCTTTTCGGATCCGAACTTTGCCAGCGCCTCCTGGCCGTCGCCCGCGATCACCGCCTCGAAGCCCTCCTTTTCGATATAGAGCCGAACGAGCTCGCATATATTTTCCTCATCGTCAACAATAAGTATCTTAGTTTTGGTATCCATAAACCGCACCTCGCTTTAAATTTTGCTTTAAACATAATTATAACACAGATTTTGATAAATGTCTAAGATATTTTATTAATTTTTATGAATAATTTTTGAATAAAATAAAATATTCTGCCGATAATAAATTCAAAGGAGTGTTCAGCATGAGCAGTGCGGCCGTCAACGCGGAAAACCGGCCCGCCGTTTTGGCGAGAGCGGAGATAAAAACCGACAAAAAGGAAGAGGCGTCATATAACCGCCTTCGGAGCGAGGCGCTTGACGCGCTCTCGGAATATCGGCGCTGTGTGGAGCTTTTTGACTATGTGAGCGAGGACAAGCTGATCGATGTTTCGATTTACAATATTCAAAGCGCCATGAGCCGATATGAGTATCTTTTGCAAAATTTAAAAAGAATAAGCCGCTGAGGGCTTATTCTTTTTAATATTGATTGTAGATCTGGCCTCTGTTTCCTATGTCGATAACAAGAACGACATATCTGTCGCTTTCGACGGTGTAGAGAATTCTGTAATCGCCGACCCTGAGACGGAACATATCCGTGCCTTTCAGCTTTTTTATGTCTGTGCCGAAAGGCAGTTTATATATTGCCTTGTAGAGCCTGAGCCTTTGAGTTTTATCTTGCTTTTCGAGGAATTTCAAGGCCGCTTTTTCAAACTCAATTTTGTATGTCGGCATATGTCAGTCCATCCTTTGCAAGTATTTTTTCAAAAGGCATTCTCGTGCCGTCATTGATTTTTTGCGCCTCGTCGATCATTTCCAGATCCCATTCATCAGGTTCGGTTTCCTCATAAGCCGTGTCATCCGCGTCCTCGTCGGCGGTTATTCCCTGAATATACGCGATAACATAGCCGAGCTTATAGGGCGGGACCGTGTCAAGCAGCTTGATCGCTTTTTCTTTTTCGGACATATCTGTCACCTCACAGTCTTTGTTTATGCTATTATAACATATCTTGAGCCGGAAATCAAGCGAAAATTTAAAGACCTTATCTGACATAATAGAAAAATTTCTTTAAAAAAGCTCTAAAAAACTGTTGACATACGTTTTTGGTTATGTTAGAATATAGTTGGTTGGAATTCGTTGGTTTATTTTTTATGTATCAAAATACTTATCCGTTTGTTGGGCGGATAGGCTGTTTTGGTACTTTTTTGTTTTTTAGGGCGGAGCCAACGTAGTGATTAGCGATTAGCGAATAGATCGCCGCACCCTGTGGGTCCGCTTGGCTCCCGCTGACGTTTCGTGGGGCCGGATGCCTACATCCGGCCAGCGGCGACACCTCATCCGACTTTTTGCCCGAACGGGCAAAAACCCACCTTCCCCTCAAGGGGAAGGCCCTGTAGGGGCGGATATTATCCGCCCGCGGCGGCATGTGGGCAAATGTCCGCAAACGTTAATGATTTGTGGCCTCGTTTATTTGCTGAAACGGAATACCGTGGTGCAACGCACCCGCTCCGCGGCTCCGGCCGCAGCCGCCCTACACCAAAATACTGTCGCACACTCTGTATGTGAGGGCGGGGTTTAAACCAAGTAAAAAAATAATTATATATAAAAAAGAAAGAAGGAGTTTAAAATGAAAACAAAGAGAAAAACAAAAATCTTATCGCTTATTTTGGCGATAACCGTGGTAACAACAATGATCATGGCCGTGCCGTTTACGGCCAGCGCGGCGGAGGGCGACGTTTACACAGAATGGGTAGCAAATGCCAATAATTTTACTTCAACCGCATTAAGCATGTCAACTCCTGCGCCAAATACGTTAACGGCGAAGCCTACACTTACTGCTGATAAAGAGGGAAGTAACCCCGGATATAAGGATGTAACCGGCCTCAGTTCGATTGATGGTATCAATGGCCCAATCAGTATTAGCGGTAATATCAGAGGCGTAAAAATGGAAGGAAAAACTAAGATTACTTTAAACACAAATTTCTCGGAAAATACCAAAAATTCTGAATTTGCATCATACAGTCTTAAAATAATTGTATCTTCAGCAGATCAAACCGAGGGATATGTTAAAATAGCGGGAACGGGAAGCAGTTCAGATAAAGATTTTGATGAACAAACAGAGGCTTTTACGGCTGCACAACAATTAACGACTTTTGAGAAAAAAGACTTAGATTGCGAAACAATTACAATAACTCAAGGAAGTAAACAAGTTGCGCCTATATATATATCGGCATCAAATATAAAGTGCCTTCAACCGAAAAAGTTTTGAATATTCCCGAGGAAACTTACAATGTTCCCACCGGAGAAGAATTAAAAATCACTCCCGAAACAGAAAATCTTACGGGAGATATAACATGGAAAAGTGATAATCCATCGATAACGGTTAAAGAAGGAGATGTGAAAGGTGTTGGAGTTGTGAAAGGTGACCAACCGGGACAAGCGACTATTACTGCGGAATCAGTTACAGACAATATTAAGGATACATGCACGGTTATAGTTTCGAATTCAAAGATCGTTAATGTTTCGTTCGGATTGGGAATAGGCAGCGCTAAAATTCAGAAGCAGCCGGATGGTCAACCTCAGGAGTTAATAAAAGGCGAACAAAGACTTGACTACGGTAATTATAAAATAACCTATGAGCTTTCGGCACCGATGACCTATGTAGCAGATAATATTTCGGAAGACTTCACGGTAGGAACAAATTCGCCAACAAGATTGGAACTTAATACCAAAAATCATGAAATATCCGAAGTCTCATTCGGCCCGGAAGTATACAACGCGATGTACGGTAAGACAATAATTTGGGGTTGTGATAGTGATACATGGTATCCGAAATCAATGCATGAAATAAATTCGCTGCAGCAAAATAATATTGTGCCGATAGCGGGAGCTGTTCAAGGCAAAACCGAGGACAGCGATGTTTATATGACAGTTCAAGGCGGAAAACTGCATGCTGCAAGAAGTGGTTCTTTCCAGATTAATGAAAATACGGTTCTTTCGATCCCGGTTGTTGAAAATAGCACAATAACGGTTAAAAATGATGCTAGTAAAAAGGCTACATATACATTAGGAAAAGAGACCGATATAAAGAGCGATAAAACTTACGAAGCTACGGCCGAGGACGTACAAAAGGGATATGTTCAACTGAAAGTTACCGCGAAAGATGGTTATCTGCAATACATTACAGTAGAAACTCCCGCTTCACCGATCACTTGGGGCGAAGGCGAGACCGACTCCGGCTACTATGACGAGGACGGCAAAAAAGGCGTTATCCGTTTCCTTCAGGGATATAGCGGAGAAGCGGAAGGCTACGGATTTTATCTTCTTGACAAGGAAAGCAAAATCATTGTGGGCAGTAAAATCGAAGGCAAAGAAGATATTAACAACGCAGACGGAATTTACGCCGATCTTATAAACATTGAGGAAAATAATTCGGATTTGTATTACATGAAGGCTTTTGTTGTGGTAGATGGAAAGGAAATCTGGGGCCCGGCCTTCGGCGGTAAAGTGGATGACTGGGAAAGAGAAGTTGAAAAGCCCACAGTGCAATAATCAACTGTAAACATACCAATGGCGGCGGTGAAAAAATTTAATTCTGTTTGCCGCCTGCCCATGACTTATCGCTTTGTTGTTTGCTCCGGCTTAGCGCGAGCTTGAATCCCTTCGCCGGGCGGCATCCCCCAACCAACATACGGGGAGCGCCATATAATCAACGTATCAACCAAGGCGCGCGCGGCCCGGAGTTTTACGGCTCGCGCTAATCCGGAGCAAACGGCGGCGATGCTTAAAATTTTTGGAGGTGACTTTAAAATGAGAAATATAAAGGAATACAAGGCGCCCACGGCGCAGATCACGGAATTTGAGTGCGCGGACGTTATAACGGCCAGCACGCTTATGACCAAGCCTAAAACAGATGTGGGCGCAAATGATTATGTGTATGCGGGCCACATTGACTGGAATGAAAATTTCGGCAAGAATTAAAATAGTAACAACAAAAAAGGCGCCTCGGCGCCTTTTCTGTTATTTAATCATACATCGGGGTCGAAAGGTACCGCTCGCCGGTGTCGGGCAGGAGCGCGACGATCGTTTTGCCCTTGTTTTCGGGGCGTTTCGCAAGCTCCGCTGCCGCCCACAGAGCGGCGCCGCTTGATATGCCGACAAGCGCGCCCTCGCTCCTCGCGAACTGCTTGCCTGTCTTGAAGGCGTCCTCGTTCCTGACCGTGATGATCTCGTCATATATCCTCGTGTCAAGAGTGTCGGGCACAAAGCCCGCGCCTATGCCCTGAATTTTGTGAGGGCCGCTTTTGCCCTCGGAAAGCACCGGAGACGAGGCGGGCTCGACCGCGATTATCTTCACGTCCGGCTTTTTGGATTTTAAGTATTTTCCGACGCCCGAAACCGTGCCGCCGGTTCCCACGCCCGCGACGAATATGTCAACATCACCGTCGGTGTCGTTCCAGATCTCGGGACCGGTCGTCGCCAGATGGCAGGCGGGATTTGCGGGGTTCACAAACTGTCCCGGGATAAAGCTGTCGGGGATCTCGGCGTGAAGCTCGTCGGCCTTTTCGATCGCGCCCTTCATTCCCTTTGGGCCGTCGGTCAGAACAAGCTCCGCGCCAAAGGCCTTGAGCAAATTCCTGCGCTCAACGCTCATGGTCTCGGGCATGGTGATGATTATTCTGTAGCCTCTTGCCGCGGCAGTGGAAGCGAGGCCGATGCCGGTGTTGCCCGAGGTCGGCTCGATAATAACCGAGCCGGGCTTGAGCGCGCCGCTTTTCTCCGCGTTGTCGATCATGGCTTTTGCCACTCTGTCCTTGACCGAGCCCGCGGGATTGAAAAATTCGAGCTTGCCCAGAAGCTTCGCCTCGAGCCCGTTTGCCGCCGCGAACCTTTTAAGCTCAAGCAGGGGTGTGCCGCCGACAAGCTCTGTGATCTCCGAATATACTTTTGCCATAAAAATTACCTCTTTTCATAAAATATATATAACCTACATGTTTACTATGTTATAATACACCAAAACAAAACTTTTGTCAATAGTTTTTTGAAAAAAATCCCCGCACGAAAAGGCGGGGATAAATTTTCAGCGCTTGATAACATCCGCGTAAGGCGCGAGGCTGCCGTTTGACCAGAGATAGCACCTCACGTCGGAATATTCTTTTGAAAACTCAAGGGATATGTCATGCTTTGCCTCGCCGAGCGGCACAAGCCCGGTCAGGACCTCGCTCACAATATCGTTTTCATACGCCGCGGCGACGAACAGAGCGCCGCTCTCATCCGACAGGTTCGCGACCGAGGCCGTGACCGTCTTTCCGATGACCGAAGGCTCCGCGCAATAGAACACGCCGCCCGGGTTTTCGGTCGGGCCCGCCGTTGGCGCCGGAGGCTCCGTCGGGCCTGCTGTCGGCGCGGGAGGCTCCGTCGGGCCGGGAGTGGGAGCGGTTCCGCTTGTCGCGGGATACTCGGTCTCGTCGCCGACGTAGTTTTTGACTACGGAAGATTGATAATCCTCAAGCATCTGTTTAAGCTCGGGCACTATATCATGGCTGGTGTCGGGATTATCGGTGTCGGTGGGCGCGTAATTGCTAAGATCAAATTTAATGTCTCCGCCGCCGCTCCTTCCGGCGTGGCTTTTGACGTCCGCGGCAACATTCTCCGCGGGGTCGGGTTTTGAAGCGAGATCGACCTTTGTGTCAAAATTGCTGTATGTGTTCTTAAACGTTATTCCGTTCTTGGTGTTAAGCTTGGTCTTGACCGTGTCCGGGATCTGCTCGTCCGCCGAAGACGCATTATAAGCGTCAAAATCGTTGGTTCCGCCATAGAACGTAACATCTCCGCAATCAAGCATCAGATTATTATAAGCTTTTATTATTCCGCCCGCCTCACCGCTGAAGGTTCCGTCATCGTGGCCCTGTTTTGAAGAAAGCATGGGAGACTTCACGCCGCGGAAAACATTATTCTCCGCGAACACCGAGGCGCCCGAGGTCACGCCGATGCCGTAGCCGCTGTTGCCGTCGAAATAGTTGTTGTACATATGCACGTTTGAGTATCTGGTTCTGGGGTGGCGGGAATCGGAATGGTCAAACCAGTTGTGGTGATAGGTAAGATAATCGGTTCCGTCGCCCGATGCGCTATCGCTCTTTGCCTGTATCAGCGAGCATTTTCCGCTGTCCCAGAAATGGTTGTATGAGAGCGTGCAGTATTTCGCGCCTTTCTTGATGTCAAGCGAGCCGTCGCCCTTTACCTTGTCGGTTACCTTGGGGTCGGTCTTGCCGTAATAAAAGTCGTTGTTGTGGACCCATATATTTTCATTCGAGCCGTTGATCGAGATACCGTCGTCGGTGAACAGCACGAGGCCGAGATTTCTGATCTCGGTGTTTTTGTTGCCGTTCAGGTTAAGGCCGAACCATTTGAGCGTCGCGTCGTCGCCCACGCCCTCGAACGTGATGTTTTTTGACTCCTTTGACTCCAGAAACGCGGGCTTGCCGTCCGAAGTGACAAGACCGCTGACTTTCTCGCCGTCGATCATGCCGATAAAGCGCACGATTAGCGGCCTTGAATCCCTTCTATATGACTGAAGAATATTTCTGAGTCCGATGTATTCCTTAATTTTGCTGCCGTCCTTGATACCGAGTTTGACGGTGTTGACGTTCTCGTTTGTTATGTAGAGTATCTGCGCGTCGGATTTCACCGTGCCGTCGTCGTTATAGCCGCCCGAGGCGGACTTGTTCGACGAGTTTGACGAGAACGCGAAGCCCTCGCGCTTGTATGCCGAAACCGCAATGTTTTTCCGCTCAGCGGAGCCGCCCGCGGTCTCGACCTTAACGTCATACTCGCCCTCGGCGAGGCCCAAAGCGTCCGCGCGGTAATAGTTTCCGTAATATCTGACAAGCTCCTTGTCGATCGGCTGCTGCGGATAGTCCGCGTCAGACGACTTTTTGACATACACGCTATAGCCGTCCGCCGCCGCGGTGTTCGTCCACAAAACCGCGATCGACTCAAACCCGCCGCGGGCATCCGTGATCTCTAATCCGTCCGCCGCGCTTACCGCCGCGGCGGGAATTACCATGCACAAAATAAGCAATACACACAAAAAACGCTTCATAAAAATACACCTTCCCAAAATTTTAATTATGTCTTAATTCTTTTCAAAGCCCATTTCGGTTATAAAATTCTCGATATTGCGCCAGTTTTCCTTGACCTTGACCCAAAGCTCAAGGTAGACCTTCTCGCCCAAAAACCGCTCAATGTCCTGCCGCGCTTGACGGCCTATGTCTTTGAGCTTGTCGCCCTTCTTGCCGATGATTATGCCCTTGTGGCTCTGCTTTTCGCAGTAGATCACCGCCGAGATGTCATAGGTGCCGTTTTCGCGCTGCTTCATCTTTTCGATCTCGACCGCGATGCCGTGGGGTATCTCTTTGTTTAAAAGGCGCAGCGCCTTTTCGCGGATAAATTCGGCTACGATCTGACGCTCGGGCTGGTCGGTTATAACGTCGTCGGGGAAGAACTTCGGCCCGTCCTCCATCATGCCCTCGATGATCTCGAGCAGCTTGTCCACGTTTTCGCCCTTTTGGGCCGAGATCGGCACGATAGCGGCAAAGTCATAAATATGCTGCAGCCTGTCCAAAATCGGAAGCAGGTTTAGCCTCGGCATTGTGTCGATCTTGTTGACCGCGAGTATCACCGGCACGTCCGAGGTCTTAAGGCCGCCCAGAGCTTCTTTTTCCGCCTCAAGCTCGCTCTCGGAGATGCCCGCGTCGATCATGTAGATAAGCGCGTCAATATCCTGTGTGGCGGAATAGATATACTTTTCCATTCGCCTGCCCAGCTTGTTGTGGGGTTTGTGAATTCCGGGCGTGTCGATCAGCACGAGCTGACAGTCGCCGCTTGTGTGAACGCCGAGAATTTTTGTCCGCGTGGTCTGCGGCTTGCGCGAAACGATCGCCACCTTCTCGCCCACCAGGCGGTTGAGCAAGGTCGACTTGCCCGCGTTGGGCCTGCCCGTGATTGCAATAAATCCCGATTTCATAAATTCCTCCTGTATTTTAAACCGAAAACAAACAACGCCATTATCACAATATACGTCGCGGTGAGGTACCAATGTTTAAGCAGCGTCATTAAGGCCGGGATAAGCCGCGCGGTGTCGCCGAAAACGAACACCGCTACAACGACCGAGCCGACGGCTGCGATAAGCACCGCCCCGGCCGCCGCGTCCTTGGCGAGCCGAGCGAGCTCCGAACGTTCGATTGATGCCAGATCCGCCGCAGCCTCAACCGCGGTGTTGGCCGCCTCAAGGCCCATGACCAGGGCTATGGCAAGCGCGAGAACCGCCGCCTCGATCCGCGTCGCGCCGTAGAGCGCGGTAAAAATTGCGACAGTCACCGCGGCGCAGATATGTATTCTGAAATTCCGCTCCCTCGCGGCGCAGGCAAAGACCCCTCTGCCCGCATAGCCGAAGCTTTTGATAAGCGCCAACAAATTTTTCATCGCTCAAGCCCCATTTGGTCCAAAATCTCTTTCTGATAACCGAACATCTCGTCCTCATCCTCGGGCGTCATGTGGTCATATCCCAAAAGATGCAGCATCGAGTGCACCGTCAAAAATCCGACCTCGCGCTCGAACGAGTGGCCGTATTCCCCGGCCTGCTCGCGGGCGCGCTCAAGGGATATGACAATATCGCCCAGCACGATCTCGCCCATTTCGCTTAGCTCGGCGTAGTCCTCGTGGATCTCGCCCTTCTCGTCATATTCAAACATCGGGAACGACAGCACGTCGGTCGCGCGGTCGATCCCGCGATGCAGCCTGTTAAGATTTCGTATATCCTCGTTGTCGGTCAGCATAACGCTGATCTCAACGTCGTCTCTCAGGCCGAAAAAGCCCAAGGTCGACCGCGCAGCGCGCTTGATAAGCTCGCGCAGCTTGCGGCTCACGGTTATTTTGCTCTGATTGTTAAGAATTACGACTTTCATGTCTGTTTCCTGCTTTTCTCCCTGCGCTGAAGCGCCACGCGCTCCCGCTCAAGTGTCTTTTTCTCATACGCCTTGACTATCTTCTGCACCAGCGGGTGGCGCACAACATCTTTTTCGGACAGATACATAAACTCTATTCCCTCAATGTTTTTAAGCACGATCTCGGCGTCCCTGAGGCCCGACTGCTTGTCCCTCGGCAGGTCGACCTGAGTTACGTCGCCGGTCACGACAATCTTTGAGGCGAAGCCCATTCGGGTCAGGAACATCTTCATCTGCTCGCGCGTGGTGTTCTGTGCCTCATCGAGTATTATGAACGCGTCGTCAAGCGTCCTGCCGCGCATATAGGCGAGGGGAGCGACCTCGATCTGGCCGCGCTCCAGAACCTTGTGGAACGTCTCAAATCCGAGCATTTCGCCGAGCGCGTCATAGAGCGGCCTCAGGTACGGATCGACCTTTTCCTGCATGTCGCCGGGCAGAAAGCCGAGGCTCTCGCCCGCCTCGATCGCGGGACGGGTGAGGATTATGCGGTTCACCTCTTTGTTCTTAAACGCCGCGACCGCCATCGCGACCGCGAGATATGTCTTTCCGGTTCCCGCGGGGCCTATGCCGAACACGATAGGATTGTTTTTTATCTTTTCAACATAGTTTTTTTGGCCGAGGGTCTTCGCTTTGAGCGGCGTTCCGTTTGAGGTGACGCATATAACGTCCTTGCCGAGGTCTTTAAGCTCTTCCTCGTTGCCGTCGTCGATCTGGCCCATGACGTAGCGAACCTCCTGCTCGCCGATAGTCTCGCCGCGGGCCGCGTAGGCCATGAGCTGATTGATCGCCGATACCGCCTTGTCAACGTTCTCGGGCGCGCCGCCGACCTTTATCGCGGAGCCGCGGTTTATCACGGCCACATCAAGCTCCTTTTCGATAATTCTGACGTTCTCGTCAAAGCTGCCGAAAAGGTTGATGACATATTCCATTTTTTCAACATCAATGTATCTTTCCATTAATTACCTCTAAAAAGTTTTTATTCGGGAGCCTCCGTGTTTGTCGGATCCCCGCTCTCTATATCATAATCCAAATTTCCGTTTTTGTCAATCAGACTTTTGTCAATTTTCTTCTCAACGGCGATATTTTCCAGACACTCGTATGTGACTGTGACCTCGACCGAGTCTCCCAATATATTATGGTCGTTTGTTTTGTTTATTATTTCCGCGTTTTCGGGAATTTCCCTCTCGACCTCGGGGGTCAGCTCGGCGACTCCCATCTCCACCGCCTCGCGGGCGGTCCTGCGCTTTTCCTCGAGCGTATATTCGCGGAACGTTTTGCGGGCGCCGCCGAACTCCGCGCCGATTTTCGGGACCGTGAATGTCTTTTCCCGACGTTCCTCGTCAAAGCCGTCCGGCTCCATTGCCGCCGTGTAAAGATCGAACTCGCGCCCGAACAGCGTCACAGCGTAAAGCTTTTTCTCGTTCCCGGTATAGACCTTTTCGGTGTAATTCAGCGGATATTCGCGGCTCGCGCTGTACTCGGTCGAGGCGAAAACGTCGCCGTAGGCGTGGACTAGCCTGTAACCGCCGTAAACGCTGTCCATTACTCCGCTGACAAGCACGTCGCCCGCGCGGACGCCGTCGCCCCTTTTGACCATGGTCTGGCCCTGCTTGACCTCAAGCCGCGCGATCACGCCGTCCTTCGCCGCAACGAGGCTGCATTCCTCGTCGGTGATATGCGGCACGCTCTCGCTGTCAAGCCGCTCCGCGATCTCGATATACACCCTCGAGCCGCGGACGTTCACGCCGACCCATGCCAGCTCGTCGTTTTTCATGATCATCTCGTTGCGAACCTCGTCGGGTTCGATCTTCCCCGCATCCGCGCCTATCCTGACCCCGCATTCCTTGAGCTGCTCTCTGAGCAGTTCCTCAGGCACCCTTTCGTTCCCGACAATGTCAACGTTCATCACGCGGGTCGAGGTCAGATATAGTATGAATATAAACAAAGCGATCCCCACGATCGCCGGCACGGTCCTGCGCCTGTATCGGCGCAGCACAAAAGGCAGGCCGCGCCGCTCCGCGATGCGCGGGCGCGCTCCCGTTATCCTCGCCACATCGCGCAGCAGGCAAAAATCCCGCGCCGCGATCCTGCAGGTGAAGACTCCGCCCTCCGAGCTCACGTCCCACAGTCTTATGCCGCGGCGGACGCAGATATTCACGAACCGCTCCGGGAACCCGCCGCCGATTGTTATGACGAGGCAGCCCCTTAAATAGTTCAGTATTCGAATGAAAAGCATTTAAACCTCCCGGTTATGTAAAGAAATTCCTCGGTCATGGTCTTAAGCTCCATGTTTTTGCCGGTTATGCTCACGTTGACCGCCTTGCACTTTATCCGTATGATCTCATCGCCGTATTCAATTATTCCGGCGTAGTTCTCGATTGTCAGCTCGCGGTCGCCGACCATGGTGACAAGCGGCATGCCCAGCACAATGTTTTTCGATATGTCCACCGCGTCCGCGATCTTTTCCTTGAGCGTGGGAGCCTCGTCCCTTTCGCGCCGCCTTTTAGCCATTCAGTCCCACCCGTTCCGCAATATTATAAACTATACATATGACGGTCAGCTAAAAAAAAGAACCACCTTTCGGTGGTTC
The DNA here is from genome assembly GCA_947624305.1 of uncultured Monoglobus sp. Taxonomy (GTDB): domain Bacteria; phylum Bacillota; class Clostridia; order Monoglobales; family Monoglobaceae; genus Monoglobus. The sequence continues at coordinate 35,149 of CANQKC010000030.1, forward strand.
CGGAGTTTTATCTGTAACCGAGTTTTTTCGCAAGCGTCATGCGCTCTGTCGGCAGCGTCTTCTTGACCGCCAGGCCTTCTTTTATGTCAATGTCGGTGATCTGTCCGTTTTTCATGCAGACTATTCTGTTCTGCTTGCCCGCGATAAGCAGCTCAACCGCGTAGTTTCCCATTTCGGACGCTATTACGCGGTCGCGCACCGACGGGCTTCCGCCGCGCTGAACATGGCCGAGAATTGTCGCCCTCGACTCAATGCCGGTCTTTTCCTCGATCTTTTTCGCCATTTCGATAACTCCGCCGACGCCCTCAGCCACAAGGACAATGAAGCGCTTTTCGCCGTTGGCCTTGCTGTGCATAATCGGCTTTAAGATATCCTCCTCAAACGACCACTTGATCTCGGGCACCAGTATAACGTCCGCGCCGCACGCAATTCCCACGTCAAGCGCCAGATAGCCCGCTGTCCTGCCCATGACCTCAATAACCGAGCAGCGCTCGTGGCTTTCGGTGGTGTCTTTTATGTTGTCGACCGCGCTTTTGATAGTGTTGAGACAGGTGTCATAGCCTATGGTGTACTCGCTGCAGCCGATGTCGTTGTCAATGGTTCCGGGAATGGCGATCGTGGGCAGACCCGCCTTGCACAGCCGCTCCGCGCCTCTGAACGAGCCGTCGCCGCCTATGACCACAAGGCCGTCAATGTTGAAAATTTTCGCCATTTCAACGCCTTTTTCGATAACGTCGTCACGCTTGAACTCAAGACAGCGCGCCGTCTGGAGTATCGTTCCGCCGCGCTGGAGAATGTTTGAAACATCATGGGGCTTCATCTTTTTCATCTCGGCCTTTATCAATCCGGAATAGCCCCTCTTTATGCCAACCACGTCAAGACCGCTGTGGGCCGCGACCCTCACGACCGCTCTGATCGCCGCGTTCATTCCGGGCGCGTCGCCGCCCGATGTCAATACTCCGATTGTTTTGATTTTTCCTGCCATTTATATTCCTCCAATTTTTGTATGCTTCCAAATTCCGCACGCGCGGATATAATTATTTCAAGTTCATATAAATTCAACAATTTCCGATAATATTTTAATACATTTTGCCCAAAAGTGCAATATTAACCATTAACTAATATATTATGCGTTGATCGTGATTTTTTGTACATTATTTATTCACATGCGCGCAAAAACGCCGCAATACCCAAGGAGCGGAACTGCCGCGGCCCGCATATGTCGGCTCCGTCTGCGCCGCGTCTTTCCGAAATACATCGAACGCATTCAAGTAATTCGAAGTGAAAAATATCAAATTTAGTAAACGGGGGGGGGTAATTGTTCACTTTTATATATAATAATATTTTTTTAATAAATTTTTTATTACATATTGACATATATAAGTAAAGGTGATATAATATTGCATAAATAATTAATAAATTTTATACTATTTCGGAAGAAGGCGTGTTTTTATGAAGAATTTAATTGTTAAAAACAAGCGTTGGCAGGCAATGTCATTAAGTTAAGAAAGACTAATAATGATTAAGTAGTATACAGGGAGAGTGAAAATTGCGATTTCACTC
>CANQKC010000031.1 GCA_947624305.1 uncultured Monoglobus sp.
TCATCTGTCTTTTTTACTATCTAAAAATTTTTTATTATTTCTTATTTTTTCTCTTGACTTTTAATAGTTAGTCTACGGAGTATGTGCGCAAAATGCCGTAAGGGCGGACGACCAGGCCGCCCGTTTTGTTCCCCTTGGGGGAGTCGGAAAACGCCTCCCTCTTTGAGGGAGGGGGACCGCGATAGCGGTGGAAGGAGTTCGTTGCACCACGGTATTCCGTTTCCTCGGATAAACGAGGCCGCAAATCATTAACATTTGCGGAAATGACGCGATAGCGGTGGAAGGAGTAAGCGCGCGATCTCCCTCAGTCTGCTTCGCAGACAGCTCCCTCTCGGAGGGAGCCGTAAATTGGGGGCCGCCACGGGCCTAAGCACTATGTTGTAGGGCGGCATGCCCACATGCCGCCGGCCGGATGTGGGCATCCGGCCCTACGAACGTAGCGATTAGCGATTAGTAAATAGCGAATAGAATGGTATTACGCAAAATGCCGTAGGGGCGGACGACCCGGCCGCCCGTTTGGCTCCCCAAGGGGCGAGGCAGACGAGCGGCGCTATGCGCCGCAGGGCTCCCAGAAAGCGCCAGCGGAGCGCAGACAGGGCTCCCAAAAACGCTTGCGTTTTTGGGAAGAAGGAACAAATTCGGAGCGATGAGCAAAAGCCGCTTGCGGATTTTGCGATAAGCGGAGAAATTTGTGACGTGGGAAAGAGGAGCCAACCCGGAGCGGGCGCAGCTCTTGCCGCTTTGCGGCAAAACAAGCAAGCACAGGGATTGGCGACGACGCGTTTGCGGTCAGCGCGAATTCGGGAATTTTCTTTAATACAGGTATCTCAAACCAAGATTGAGATGTGCCGATCCAATCAACGAACCAACCATGGCACTCTGCCTTAGGAGATATCCGTGTTCGCGCTGACCGCAAACGCGTGTGTGAATGATATAATATCGCGGATGAACCGCGGCCGTTTTGATGTCGGCCGCGGTTCATTCGCGCGTTTTTCGGCTCTGTGTCCTATGTTAAAAAACTTCGCGCTATTTAATGAAATTATATACAATTTGGCTATTGAAATTATCGCGCACCCCTGCTAAAATAACTTTAGAGAGTTTAGTTTGCGGAAAAATTTTCAAAGAGGTGCGAACATGAGCGAGATTATAGATTGCGTGAAGCGAAATGATATGGACGGCGTGAAGGAGTTGCTCTCCCACAGGGCGAGGCTCGTTGACGAGTGCGACGAGAATGGCGTTTCCGCCGCTTTTCATATGGTGAGGACCGGAGATATTAAATGGGTAAAATTTTTGGTGGAATACACCTTCGCGAGCTTCAACGAGTGTGACGCGAAGCACCGCACGGTGCTGCACGAGGCGGTCAAGACCGGCAGCCTCGAGTGTGTGAAATACCTTGTTGAGCGCGTGGGCCTCGACCCGTGTCAGGGCGACATGCACCTTATTTCACCGTTTGAGATCGCGCATGAGCGCGGCCTTAAAGAGATAGAGGAATATTTTGAACAGATCGTCGGCTGCAAATTCGAGGACATGTACAAGAACCCCGTCCGCCGCGGCTTTTACGCCGATCCGTCGATCGTCCGCGTGGGCGAGGATTATTACATGGTGAACTCGTCGTTCATTTTCTTCCCCTGTATTCCGATTTCACACTCGACCGACCTTGTTCACTGGCAGAGCATAGGCCACGCCATAACCAATCCCGAATGGGCCCACCTTGAGGGCCTTGAGGGCGGCAGGGGCTACTGGGCGCCCGATATTTCGTACCATAACGGAAAGTTTTACATAACAGCGACCCTGCGCTATAACGACAGCGACAAGGTGAAGCGCAGACAGATCATCGTGTCCTCGGAAAAGCCCGAGGGCCCGTACTCCGAGCCCGTGTTCATTGACGAGGACGGAATAGACCCCTCGCTTTTCACCGACGTTGACGGCAGACGCTATATGCTGCTGAACCGCGGCGCGAGGATATTTGAGCTTAACGAGGACGCCACCGAGAAGATCTCGGAGGCAAAGCTTCTGTTTTACGGCGACAACAAGCGCGCGCCCGAGGGCCCGCACCTGATATACAAGGACGGATATTATTACTTGTTCCAGGCCGAGGGCGGCACCGGCGAGCAGCACTGCGTGACGGTCGCCCGCAGCAAGACGCTTATGGGCGTTTACGAGCCGTGCCCGTATAACCCGGTAATGACCCAGCGCGACTACACCGCGCCGATAACCTGCGCGGGCCACGCCAAGCCTGTTCAGACCCAGAACGGCGACTGGTACGTTGTGTACCTCTGCAACAGGAGCCTCGACGGAAAATACGCGATGCTCGGCAGGGAAACCTGCCTTGACCCGATCACATGGACGCCCGACGGCTGGCCGATAGTCAACAGTCTGAACGGCCCGAGCACGCTCCAGAAAAAGCCCGCTCTGAAGCCCGCTCCCAACGAGCCGGGCGCGAGCTATGACGGCTTTGACGACGGAAAGGTCAAGCACTTCTGGATGTTCGCGGGTATTCCCGAGCATGATGGAATAAAGATAGAAAACAGCAGGCTTTACATAAAAGGCTCGACCGAGCCGCTGACTTCAAGAAAGGCGGCAAACATAATGCTCCGCCGCCAGCCGGACTTTAACTTTGACGTGATCTGCAAAATGGACGTTAACCACGACATGGACTATGAGCAAAACTACGGCCTCACGGGATATTATGACGAGCTGACGTTCTTCACGTTCGGAATTTACAGAAACGGCGAGAACGGCTACGCGCTCAAGCTTTTTGAAAAGATAGACGATGTTGAGAGATACACGCACTATGTCGGAATACCCGAGGTCACGGACTCGATCTGGCTCAAGATAGAGACCGACGGACTGCGGCGCGTGTTCTATTACAGCATTGACGGCGTGAACTACAGAAAGGTCTACACCGCCGACAACATATACTATCTCTGCGCCCAGGCGATAAAGAAGGGCAAGCGCTTCACGGGCGCGATGGTCGGAATGTATGCCTACGGCGGAGACGGCGAGCCCATGTACGCCGCCTTTGACGAGTTCAGATGTATCAGGAGACGTTTCAGAGATGACGACTAATATTGGATTTATCGGTGCCGGCAAAGTCGGCACCGCTTTCGGTAATTATCTTAAAAATAACGGTCTGCCCCTCGCGGGTTATTGGTCGCGCGCGCGGGAGCACGCGGAAGAGGCCGCGGCCTTTACGGACAGCGCGGTCTTTGACAGCCTTAGTGAGCTTGTCGGGCAGTGTGATTTGATTTTTGTCACGGTCACGGACGGCGCGATAGGCGAGGTCGCGGAAAATTTAGCGGCCATGTGCGGCGGCCTCGAGGGAAAGACGTTTTGCCACACCTCGGGTGCGCTGGCGAGCGATGTTCTCGCCCCGCTCAAGAACAAGGGCGTGGAAATCGCGAGCGCGCATATGCTGCTCGCGGTCAGCGATAAGAGCTGTGATTTCGGCAGCGCGTTTTTCACGCTTGAGGGCGATTGCGAAAAGGCTGCGGAGGTTTTGCGCCGCTGCGGTAACGAATATAAGATAATCGACCCCGCGGACAAGCCGAAATATCACGCCGCGGCAGTGTTCGCGAGCAACTTTGTCGTCGGCCTTGCGGGAATTGCCTGCGGGCTTTTGGGCGACTGCGGCTTTTCGGAACGCGAGGCTCTGAGCGCGCTCGGGCCGCTGATCGAAAACAACGTGAAAAACATAATCGAAAAAGGGCCGGAAGCGGCCCTGACCGGCCCGGTGGCCCGCGGCGACTTCGGCACGGTGAAAAAGCATCTCGAGTGCCTTAAAAATGACGCTCTCGCGAAAGAGGTATACGAGACCATGACAAAGGCACTGATCAATTTGATCAAATAAATCTTGGAGGAAAACTTATGATAACCACAAAACAGCGCGCTTATCTGCGCGGACTGGCCAACAGGGTGCCAGCCCTCTATCAGATAGGCAAGGACGGAATAAACGAAAATTTCATAAAGCAGACCGCTGACGCACTGGAGGCGCGGGAGCTTATCAAGATCCATGTGCTTGACAGCGCGCTCCTGACCGCGCGCGAGGCGGCCGGAGAGCTGGCCGCGGCGGTCGGCGCGGACGTCGTTCAGGTAATAGGAAACAAGCTTGTGCTCTACAAGGAGTCCGAAAACAACAAGCGGATAGAGCTTAATTAGGGGGATCCATGAAAATACTTCATCTTTCCGATCTGCATTTCGGCAAGCGGGTCAACGGGTTTTCGATGATCGAGGAGCAGGAGCGGGCGGTCGCCCGAATTTTGGAGATCACGGACGCTGAACGGCCCGACGCGGTGATTATCGCCGGGGACGTTTACGACAAGACCCAGCCCTCCGCCGAGGCGGTGCGGCTGTTTGACGCGCTGCTTACCGGGCTCGCGGAGCGCGGCGCGGCTGTTTTTGTCATAAGCGGCAACCACGACTCCGCCGAGAGGATAGCCTTCGGCGGCTCAATAATGTCGGAAAGCGGAGTCTATCTCGCACCGGTCTATGACGGAAACGTCAGGCCCGTCACTTTGAGCGACGATTACGGCGAGGTCGATGTTTTCATGCTGCCGTTTATAAAGCCGTCGCATGTCCGCAGAATTTTTGAGGACGCGGAGATCAATTCCTACACCGACACGGTGAGGACCGCGGTTGAGCATATGGAGATCGACCCGGGCCGCCGCAGTGTTCTTGTGACGCACCAGTTTGTCACTGGAGCCGAGACCTGCGAGTCGGAGGAGCTCTCGGTGGGCGGCTCCGACAATGTGGACGCGGCTGTGTTTGAACCGTTTGACTATGTGGCCCTCGGCCACCTGCACGGCCCGCAGAGCGTGACGCGCGAGACGGTCAGATACTGCGGAACGCCGATAAAATACTCGTTTTCTGAGGCGCGCCACAAAAAGTCGGCGACGATAGTTGAGCTTTTTGAAAAGGGCCGCGTCGAGATCAGGACAGCGCCGTTTGTGCCCGTTCACGACATGCGCGAAATCAGGGAAGAATATAACGAAATTATGAAAAAATCGTTCTACGAGGGCACCGACACGAGCGATTATTTAAGAATAATTCTCACCGACGAGGAGGACGTGCCCGACGCAATAGGAAAGCTGCGCTCGGTCTATCCGAACATAATGCGGCTGGAATATGACAATTCACGCACGAGGGCGGGCGGCGCCGTGATCGCCGCCGAGGCCGCGGAGAGCAAAACGCCGCTTGAGCTTTTCGGCGAGCTGTTTGAGATTCAAAACAACAAAAAACTGTCGCCCGAGCAGGAGGAGTATCTCGCCTCCGTGATCGAAAGCATATGGGAGGGAGAGAAATGAGACCTCTTAGATTAAAATTATCAGCCTTCGGCCCCTACGCGGGCGAGGCCGAGATCGACATGGCGGCGCTCGGAAGGAGCGGGCTGTATCTGATAACGGGCGACACGGGAGCGGGAAAAACCACGATATTTGACGCGATAACCTACGCGCTCTACGGCGAGGCCAGCGGAGACAGCCGCGATCCGTCAATGCTGCGCTCAAAGTACGCCGCGCCCGAAACTCCCACATTCGCGGAGCTTGAGTTTGAGTACGGCGGGAAAAAATATACCGTGCGGCGCAGCCCGGAATATATGCGCCCGTCAAAGCGCGGCGGTGGAATGACAAAGCAGAATGCCGAGTCGGAGCTGCGCCTGCCCGACGGGCGGATAGTTTCCAAAAACAAGGAAGTAAACGACGAGATCCGCGGCATCATGGGGGTCGACAAGAGTCAGTTTTGTCAGATCGCGATGATCGCCCAGGGGGATTTTTTGAAGCTGCTGCTCGCCAAAACGGGAAGCAGGATAGAAATTTTCAGAGAAATATTCAAAACAGGCCTGTATAACACCTTGCAGGACGAGCTCAGGCGCGGCGCGGCCGAGGCGAAAAGCCGCTGCGCGGAGCTTCGGAGCGAGATGAGCCGTTATGCCCGCTCGGCCGAATATGAGGACGAAAGCCTTGATGAGATTTTTGCGGGCGGGTACGTCCGCGCTGACGAGGCGGCGGAGGCCCTTGACACAATGATCGAAAACGATGAAAAGCGGAGAGCGGAGCTCAAGGCGGAGGAAAAGGAGCTTGAAAGCGCCGCGGAGGAACTGAGCCGCCGTTTGGGCAAGGCCGAGGAGATCGCCGCGTCGCGGGAGATGCTTGCCGCAGCGGAAGCTGAACTCAAAAAAATAGAGCCCGAGCTTGAGCTGCTGGCAGCCGCGCTTGAGGCCGAGCGAGGCCGAAAAACGGAGCGCGGGAAGCTCGAGGCCGAGGCCGCCGCGATAGAAAACACGCTGCCGCGGTATGATGAGCTTGACGCGGACATGCTTGCCCTCGAGGAAACCAAAAAATCCGCCGAGGCCGAGGCCCGCGATGCCGAGAATTTGAAAAGAGGCCGCGCGGAGGCGGAGAAAAAGCTCCGCGATTTAAAGGCGGAGCAGGACGGGCTTAAAGACGCGGGCGAGCGCAGGGAGCGCCTGACAGCCGAACTTGAAAGGGCCGAGACGCGGAAAAAGCGGCTTAATGAGCTTAAGGACAGCTTGGAAAAATACGGCAAAGCCGCGAAGCTGCTTGAGGACGCGAAGCTTAAATACATGGCCGCGTCAAGCAGAGCGGACGCGCTCAAGCGTGAATTTGATCTGATGCAGCGGGCTTATCTTGACGAGCAGGCCGGTGTTTTGGCCGAACGCCTGAAGGACGGCGAGCGCTGCCCGGTGTGCGGCTCGCTCGAGCATCCTTATCCCGCGGAAAAGTCAGCCTCGGCGCCGAGTGAAAAAGAGCTTGAGGACGCCAAGGCGGAGCTTGAGAGCGCGGGCGCGGACAGCCGAAACGCGTATGACCGCGTTTCGGAGCTGCAAAGCGAAAGCGCGTCGCGCAGGAGCGAATGTGAGCGTTTGGGCGGAGAGCTGCTCGGAACAGATAAGATTGACGAGTTAACTCAAAAGCTCCCCGAGGCCGAGAATGAGGCTGACGCGGCGGCGAATGAGCTTAAGGATATGCTCAACGCCGAGACAGAGCGCGCGAAGCGGAAGGCCGAGCTTGAGGAGCTGATCCCGAAGGCCGAAGCCGAAAACCGGGAGATCGGGACCAGATCGGGTGAGGCTGAAAAGCGCGCCGCCGCGTTCGCGGCGGAGCTTGAACAAAAGGAGGCCGCCGCCTCAAGACTGGCGGACAGCCTTGAGTTTGAGAGCAAGGCCGAGGCCGAGGAACGGATCAAAGAGCTCGGCAGGATCAGGGCCGACATGGAAGCGGCGCTTGAAAAGGCGGAAAAGGATCACGAGTCAAAGAATGCGGAAGCCGCCGCGCTGCGCGGCAAAATCAAGTCGCTCAAAGAGCGGCTTGACGGCGCGCCGGAAATTGATCCGCGGGCCGAGCGCGAACGAATTGACGTGCTCGCGCTTGAAAAGGAAGAGATAAGCGGAGCGCTGACCGCGCTGGCGATGAGAATAAAAACCAACGGCGGCGCGAGAAAAGAAATCAGCCGCCTCGGAAAAGAATTAGAGAACGCGGAGCGGAGACTTGTTATGATCGGCGAGCTGTCAAGCACCGCGGGCGGAACCGTGACCGGCAGGGAAAAGATAATGCTTGAGACATATGTGCAGATGACATATTTTGACAGAATTATCGCCCGCGCCAACACGAGGCTGCTTGTTATGACGAGCGGACAGTATGAGCTCGCGCGGCAGACCGAGGCCGACAACAACCGCAGTCAGAGCGGGCTTGAGCTCAGCGTGATCGACCACTATAACGGCAGCGAGCGCAGCGTGCGCACCCTGTCGGGCGGCGAGTCGTTCAAAGCGTCGCTCGCGCTCGCGCTCGGACTCGCGGACGAGGTTCAGTCCTCGGCGGGAGGAATACGGCTTGACACGATGTTTGTGGACGAGGGCTTCGGCTCGCTTGATGAGGAGTCGCTGAGGCAGGCGATAGACGTTCTGACGAGCCTGACCGAGGGCAGCCGCCTTGTGGGAATTATTTCGCATGTCGGCGAGCTCAAGCAGAGGATAGACAAGCAAATTGTGGTGACAAAGCAAAAGAGCGGCGGCAGCCGCGTGAGCGTTGTCTGCGATTAACATAAGGGGGTCATAATATGAAAAAGTCGATCGGTATTGTTATGGGCGGAGTTATGGCGGGTTTCATGCTCTCGATAGGCTGCGCGGTCAAGCTGTCGGTGGATAATGCCGTGGCGGGCTCGCTTTTGTTCAGCCTCGGGCTGTTCGCGATCATCACGTTCGGGTTCGGGCTGTTCACCGGAAAGGCGGGATATATGGCGGTCAATCCGCCGTCCTACATAGGCGAGGTCGCGCTGGTGCTGCTCGGCAACCTTATCGGCACCGCGATAGGCGGAACGCTGCTTCATATCACGCGCTTCGGAGCCGAGCTGTCAAGCGCAGCGGCGGGAGTGATGGCCGGGAAAATGAGCGACGGCCCGCTCAGCATGGTCGTGCTCGCGGTGTTCTGCGGAGTTTTGATGTTCACCGCGGTGGACGGCAGCAAAAGGCTGCGCGAAAATAAAAACTTCGCCGGCTCGCTGTTTATAATCTGTGTTCCGGTCATCGTGTTTATCCTGTGCGGCTTTAACCACAGCATCGCGGACATGGGATATTTCTTTATCAGCGGATGCGCGGACGCGGGAAAAGCTCCGTTTTACTTTGTTATGGTAATAATCGGAAACGCGCTCGGCTGCATGGCGATACCCGCGGCCGAAAAAATTATTAAGCTTAACTGAGGTGGTCTTATGACGCAGGAAAAAATTCAAAGAATAAACGAGCTTGCGAAAAAAGCAAAGAGCCCCGAAGGTCTCACGGACGCCGAGACCGCGGAGCGCGCCGCTTTGCGGCGCGAATATCTCGCGGACGTCCGCAGGAACCTTAAGGCTCAGCTTGACAATATTGAGATAGTTGATTAAAATCTACCGTTTGAGAATGGGGCGCAGACGCTTGTAGAGCAGGAACGTCAGAATTGAGATAACGAGCCCCTTCATGAGGTTAAACGGCACGACGCAAAGAGCGATGAGCTTGAACTCGCTGTTGAAGATCGGCGAGATCTCGGTTCCCATTTTGATTATCGCGTCAAGCGGGAAGCCCATGGCGTTTATGTAAAACGGGAACATTATGAAATAATTCGAGAAAAGGCTCACGAAGCCGAAGCACAGAGTGCCGACGATCATGCCTATGAGCGCGCCCTTGCGCGTTCTGTTGCGCTTGTATATTACTCCCGCGGGGACAACAAGACAGCAGCCGAGCAGGAAGTTCGACAGCTCGCCTACGCCCGCGGTCGATGTCATGAACAGATGGAGCAGGTTTTTGATAAGCTCAACAAGGACTCCCGCTGTCGGGCCGAATGCGAACGCGCAGATAAGCGCGGGCAGATCGGAAAAATCGAATTTGACGAAACTCGGCGCGATAGGCAGCGAAAAGTCAAGCATCATCAGGACGAGCGACACAGCCCCGCACATTGCTACCGAGGCGATGAGCCGCGTTGTGATTTTGTTTTTTGTGCTCATATTATCTCTCCTTAATATTTGAACATTTTTGGCTTAAAAGCCGCCCGCGGCCGCGGGCGGCTTGGCTTTATTCTTCAGTAGTGCCCGAGCTTTCCGTTCCTCCGGCGACCGCCGCCGTTATTTCGGTGGGCGGAGGCAGCGGCGGATTGCTGCTGTCGAAAACCTCTTGAACAGTGTTGCCGTCGCTGTCTGTGGACGTTCTGGTGGCGACAACGTTGCTGCCGTCATTCTGGACCGTGATCGAAGTTTCGGGAACCGAAACGTTCGAGCCCACAATGCTGACGGAAAGGGTCGAGCCGCCCGCCGACAGGAAAAGTCTTATCGGATAGTCGGTGCTGTTTTCAAATATAAACTCGGGGCCTCCCCACGAAACCGTGGCGTCCATTCCCTTGGGAACGTAGGTAACGTCCTTTGAGTGCGAGGTGCGCGCGATAACTTTAAGCCCCGCGCGGTTCACGGCGCAGAATATGGTTGACGAAACCTGGCATATGCCGCCGCCGTAATCTGTCTCGCTCACGGTCTCGCCGTCCTTTATAACATATACCGGAGCGGGCAGATAGCCCCTTGCGGCGGTTCTCTGGCCGACGACCTTGTTGAAGTCGAACCGTTCGCCGGGCAGAAGCTCAATTCCGCTGATCGTGTTCGAGCAGACGCTGATGTTGTTGGAGCGCGAGGCGCTGCTGCCGCCGTAATACGTCGTGTAGGTTCCCAAAGTATCCTCATACATAACGCTTTGAAGGAACTGCGCGTTTTTGGCGGGCTCAACGGTCTGGACCGGTATGCTGTACTCGATCTCGGGCTGGTTGACCGCGCGCTCGACCTCGGATTTGCTTACGATGATCTGAGGCTTGGACGGAACGACATAAACCTTGTTGTTTTCGTCCTTGGCGTACTGCGCGTCGACCGCGGGAGATGTTATATAATTATAGAACGCGTCAAGATCAAGCGGCTCCGCGTCGGTGATCTCGGGGACGAACGTCACGTCGCCGAACGTGAAGGTGTATATTTTGTCAAGAACCTGACTTACGGCGTCGTCCATATTAACCTTAACGCCCTGCTGCGGTTTTGCGATAATAATATCGTTGTTTGTTCCCAAACGATAAGTATAGCCCAGCGGCTCTTTTTCGTAAGGCGAACACAAATCGCTGATCGCGCCGGTCAGCGCCTGCTCGTCATACGAAACCGCGGGCATCATATCCCTGTGGCCGAACAGACTGCCGGTGAAGCTTTTCAGCTTGTTTAAAAATCCCGGGTTTTCCCTGCCCGCGTTATACGCGTCGCTGGCGGTTTTCTCGGGTTCAAAGGTCATCGAAAGGTTCGTGACGTTGATCGTGGACGCCGAGTCCATGCAATGAAAATTCATTGTCTTGCCGGTAAGCTTATCCTCGCTGTAAACCCCCGCCAGCGCGGCAGCCGCCTCCTGCTGACTCATTCCGCTTATGTCAACGTCTTCAACGTATGTGTGGGGCATGATCCCGTCATACGCGTTAACGTATACTCCGTAGCCCGCGGCGGCCAGAACGACCGCTCCGGCTATGCAGCCCGCGATTATACCGCCTTTGCCCTTTTTGCCGGTTTTTGCCTTGACTTTTTTGACCGGCTTTTTGTTATCGCTTGTTTTTTTCGGCGCGGATTTTGCGCCGCTGTCGTTTTGTGAATTGCCCGGACGCTTAAAAACGTTTTCGGTTTCATTCTCGTCCGCGGCAATATTTTCTTTATCTGACATTTCTTTCACCCGCCTTAAGAAATTACTCTGATTAATATTCTCTCACAAAATCCGACAAAAATCAATATAATTTTTAAATGATAACAAAATGTTATATTGTTTTAATATTCGGGTTATATTTTATTTCTGTCCGCTCAAAAAATTAACCACGAACTGCGAGGCGGTCCTTCCCGAAAAGCCGTTATACTGTATCTGCCATGTCAGGGCCTGCGAGCGTATCTCCTCGGTCATGGAGATACCTCTGCGGCGCATCATGTCCTCGACAATGCTTAAATATTCCTTTTGCGTCGGTGTTAGGAAGCTCAGGTTTATGCCGAAGCGCTCGGCTAACGACTTGCGCTCGCTTATAGCTTCGCTCCTGTGGATCTCGTCTCCGCCGTCTCTGTCGGACCATGTTTCCTTTATCAGTCTGCGCCTGTTTGAGGTGGCGTAAATGAGAATATTGCCGCCCCTTGACTCCGCCTGTCCGTCAAGCGCCACCTTGAGGACCTTGTAGCCGGGGTCGTCGGGCTCGAAGGATAAATCGTCTATAAAAACAATATATTTAAGCATGCTGTTGTTTATTCCCGAGAGAACCTTTCCCAGATCGCCGATGTCGGGCTTTTTGAGCTCGATCAGCCTGAGGCCGCGGTCCTTGAACATGTTAAGGCAGGCCTTGACGCAGGAGGATTTTCCCGTGCCGCTGCTTCCGGTAAGCAGCACATCGTTTGCCGGGAAGCCCGAAACAAAGCTTTCGGTGTTGGCGATCAGCACCTTTTTCTGGTGCTCGAGGCCGACAAGGTCGTCAAAAATGATCGGGTCGGCGTTTAAAATTCCGCGCAGAGCGCCGTTTTCCCATTTGAGCGCGGCGTAGGCCGAGTTTTTGCCCGTGCCGAAAATTTCGGCGTGGGCCAGCATGGCGCCCATCAGTGCCTCGCGCGACGATGAGTTCATCATGCTCTCGATCGAGCGTGTATAGCCGCCGAGACCCGTGTGAACCGGGGGTATGTCAATTTTTGAAAACGGCACAAGGCCGCGCTCCGAGCAGAGCCCGTCCCAGTCGGCGCGCAGAAGCTCGTCAAAAATCAGCATCGTGTCCTGGCGGAGAAACGCCCTCACGGTCTCAAGCACGGGCAGGCCGTCCTGCTCAAGCGACGCGCGGACAATATATTCGCGGACAATATCGCCGCGCGACAGCCGCCTTTCCGAAAACGCTATGAGCCGCCGCGCGGCCTTGTAGTACGCGTCGGCGCTTCCGTCCTCCTTGAATTTTAAAAGATTTTTGATCGTTTTGTCTCGGTTCAGATTATTGAAAATAAATAAGTTCATAATATATTACCTCGTTTTAATTATATCAAGCGCCGTTTCCGCGGTCGCCATGGCCATCGCCTTCGCCTTTTCCGCGGAGCTTTCAAGCTCCGCGCTTATTTCCGCGGCGTTTATCACAGCGGCGTCAATGTTTTTCTCAAGCTCCGCCGCGCTCAGGTTTTCAACCGGAATAAAGTGTTTCTGTCCGATATAGTCCATGATCGCCCGCACCTTCGGATCGTATATGAGCCCGATTATCGGAGTGGCGGCCGCGGCCGCGTAGATCAGCGTGTGGAGCCTCATTCCGATGACCAGCTTTGCCCGCTTTGTCAGGCCGAGTATCTCGGACGGGCTCAGATTTTCCGGAGCAACCCGGGCGCAGCCGCCGCTCAATCCGGCGGTTCGCTCGGTGATCTCTGTGTCCTTGGGGCACTGCATCGGCACGAACAGAGTTTTGATCCCGCATTTTTCGCTCATGTATTCCGCGGCCCCGGCTACGGCCTTCTCAAACTCCGCGCCGATAGTTTTCCACGGCCTTATCGCCGCGCAGGCGAAGTTCTCGTCCGGGCCTATGCCGCATTTTTCGAGTATCCTGTCGACCGTCTCGTCTGTCGTCGGCCTGAGAGTGAAGGCCGGATCGGCGGTGACTTCGGTTTTCGGGTTGTCAACGCCGATTTTCTTAAGCTCGTCAAGCGACGAGTTCTCTCGCAGGGTTATACATTCGGCTTTGTTGAGAGCGCGGCGTATTTTCGGATAGTTGCGCTTGTTGAGTATCGGCCCTATGCCGTTTGAGTAAAGCATGACCTTTGTGCCGACGCGGTGGGCCAGATTGATTATCGAGATGTAATAAGCGAGCGACTTGTCGCTTGTGATGTCCTGAATTAAGCTGCCGCCGCCGCTTATCAGCAGCGAGGTCTTTTTCATTTTGCGCCTTATCAGCGGAATGTTGAACCTGTGGATCGAGTCAACGCCGAACAGCGCCGAGGTCTCCTTCGGATTGGCCGAAAGCGCGAGAATGTTTATGTCGGGCTTGAGCTCTCTCAGGTTGCTCACGATCGCCTTTAAAATCGAGTCGTCGCCGCTGTTGTCAAAGCCGTAGTAGCCCGAGATCATCACGTCGTACCTTTTCGGCTTTTTGAGCGGCGGAGGCGGATATTTTCCCGCGGTCTCAAACTCGTCGGGCGACACGTCGTTTATGCCCTCGTTCTTTATAACGCTGACGTACATTTTCATGGCGTCGTCCGCCATTGTTTCTATCGAATAGTATTTTTCGATCACATGCTTGCCGTAAGCGCCGAGCTCCGCCCTTTTTTCGGGGCTCATGCGCATAAGCGCCGTTATGTCGTCAAACAGCCGCGCCTCGCTTGTTTCCGCGCAGCCGCGGCAGCAGAAGTTAGTGTCGATCGAGATTTTGAGCTTATCCTCGCCGAATATGCCGATATAACCCTCGTTTCCCGCGATTATCGACGGCTTTTCAGCCGCCATTGCCTCTAACGCGGCGCGGCTCACGCCGACGAATATCTCGCCGCTCGCCACGAGCTTGTTGATGTCGGTTCGGCTGCCGGTGTATTTGATGAGCGGCTTTTTGAGCTTTTCGTTCACCGCGTCGGCCTCAAGCGCCATCGCCTTGAAGTCGCCTCCGCCGCCGACGATAAGGATCTCAAGATTTTCGATCTCCCTGTCAAGCCTTTCGGCGATAGCGATAAGCTTGTGGGCCGCGAGGCTGCGGTCGATGTCCATGCGGCTGACGTAAACGATCCTGCGCTTGCCGGGCTCAAGCCCGAACTCCGCCGCTGCGTCCGAATAATCGGTGTCCTTTGAAAATTTGGCGGTGTCAATTCCGTTTATGGTTATTCTTATGTTCCCCGGTCTTATGCCGTAGTTGTCAATGAGATATTTTTTTATGTCCTCGCTGACCGCGAGAGAGCGGTCGCCCCACTTGCTGATATATTTATAAGGAAATTTCAGGCTGAAGACCCAGTGCGCGGTCGTGACGAACCTGAAGCTGACCGACCTGCGGATCAGGTTCAGAATAAAGCACGGTATTCTGGCGTGGCCGTGGACCACGTCAAATTTTTCGCGGGTGATCAGGTCTTTAAGGATTTTATACGACCGCGTCACGTCCGAGGGCTTTTTCGCCGACATGGGAACGCGCACATGCCGGACTCCCGACTCGACGAGCTCGCTCTCATACGCGCCGCCCGCGGACGCGACCCAGACCTCAACGCCCCGCCTGCTCAGCGCCTTTGACAGCTCGACTATGTGAGTTTCCGCCCCGCCGATGTCAAGCTTCATTGTAGCCATCAGAACCTTCATAATATATTACCCTTGCCTTTCGTCATATTAAGTTTTATTTTAAATCACTTTTCCCAAAAATGCAATACCCGAGCGGGATTTTTTGAAAAAATCGCGAATTTTGAATTATTCATGATTTTTTACAGTAACAAAATATGTTTTTGAAAATTAATTATATATTTTTTATAAAAAACCGTTGACAAACATTTTTCGCTATGTTAAAATATCAGTGGTTGAAAATGTTGATTAGTTATCGTATCAAATTTCTTATCCGCGTCATGGGCGGATAGGTTGCTTTGGTACTTTTTTATTTATTTTGGTGTAGAGAAGGGACTCAAAATGATGAAACGGCAGAATTGCGGAATTTACGCGCAAAACATGCCTTCCTCCGATATTTGTCGGGGGGGGGTAACTTTAATAATTTAAAAAACGCGGCCGGCGCGGCTCGCGCTTTGATCGCGCGCGAAAATAAAACCATAACGGCATAGGGACAATTGCGTCCCTATGCCGTTTTGCTTTGCCTCCAAATCCGTAGGGGACGGCCCCCGGACGTCCCGGCTCGCCCCTTTGGGGATAATCAGCGCGCGGAGCGTGCGGGTTCAAAGCTATCTTTCAAAATCGCTTGCGATTTTGACCAAGAGCTTCCTTAATGCTGTCAGGCGGAAGCCTGACGGAGAGGGGTTCCCTAATCACTATGTTGTAGGGCGGCATACCCACATGCCGCCCGCGGGACGTCGAGGGCGCCGTCCCCTACAACCAAAGTACGCAAAACGCCGTAGGTGGGGCCGGAGCCGCGTTAGCGGGTTTGTTGCACCATGGTATTCCGTTTCCACGAATAAACGGGGCCACAAATCATTAACATTTGCGGAAATGACGCGACAGCGGTGGAAGGAGTAAGCGCGCCGATCTCCCTCAGTCTGCTTCGCAGACAGCTCCCTCCCGGAGGGAGCCGTAAAATGAGGCCGTTACGGGCCTAATCACTATTTGCTAATCACTAATCACTATGTTGACGGAGAGGGGTCGTGCCACGTCACCCCTGTAGGGGCGGATATTATCCGCCCGCGGCGGCATGTGGGCATGCCGCCCTACACCGTAATAGATTAACGAACAATTTCTCACCTAAAGGTGGGTAACACAACCAACGAAAAAATAAATAAAATAACATAAAAATCTTAAAGAAAGAAAGGGATTCAAAATGAGGAAAAGAAGAATTTTATCGCTGTTGCTGGCAGTGGCAGTAATGGCAACAATGTTAGTAGCGGTACCACTGACCGCAAGCGCGGCGGGAACATCTGAATTTGTGGTTCAAGAAAGCACGTCCGGAAATGTTGATGATAAACTTATTAATGATAATAATTTAGTGGTTACCGTCAAAATTAATAACATAGCTTTGGGGTCTTATGCACATAATTATGGCGATAGTATTGATGCCAAGAAGTCAATACAAGTAAGATCGAATGATGCTCCGAGTGCGGAGCAGCAATACGGAACTTCTTACAATACAACTACTTCAACGCTTGCGTTGAATGTTAAAAATCCGGGAAAACTTACTTTGTATTACAGAAGACAGAATGATCAAGGTGCAAGTGATAAGACACAATTTACCGCCGGTGATGCTAAAGATGTTAAAGTTTCACAGCCTGGAGAAGCAACTCATATTACCGGTGTATTAACTCATGAGACCCCTAGTGAAGGGTATGCATACGGTTATCAGACATTTACTCTCGGAAAGGGCGATTATGTAATTTGGGCGACAGGCAGCACAATTCAACTGAATGCGATAAGATTTGAGCCGAGCCAAATATTTGCTGTTGATCCTTCTGAAGTAGCCGTAAAAGCCGGTGACACGACGGATATTAATATAACCATTAGCGGTTATGAAGGTAAAACGGCAGAAAACGTTACATGGAGTATTCCCGAAGAATATAACGGAAAGATAAATGTTGAAAATAAGCCGGGTGAAAATAAAGCAACGGTAAGCGTGTTGGAAGGCGCAGAAGATATGGCAGGCCATACTGCAACCATTACCGCTACGCTCGGAGATACCGGAGCGACGGCAGAATTAAAAGTTGAGATTTTGCCGGCAAGTTCGGACACTTTAGTGCCGGTCTATGAGAGTACAAAATTTACCTTTGAAGAGTTTGATACAGTGAGCTCCACGACTGAAACATTAATAAATAAAAAGCAAAATATGAAGGTGAATCCCGGCACTGATGGTGTTGGTATAGTAGAGGGAGAAACAACATTAGCTAATCAAGATAAGGTTTCAAAACACTTGGATTTAAAAGGCTCGGGTGGAACAGATAAGCGTTCGGTTGAGATCACACCTGGCGTTGACGGTGCTGTTACCGTATATGCGGCTCATGGAAATGCAAGTGAAACAAGAACTTTAAATATAGAACAGAACGGAAAGACAGAAGGACTGTCTTTAACAGGTAAAAATGTCATTGGAAATAAGACGGTTTATGTGACAGCCGGACAACCCGTTTATATCTATTCGGGAAGAAGCGGAATAAATGTATACGCCATATACTTTGAGCCCGCGCCCAAGTTCGGAGATAAAAGCTATGACTCCGGATATTACTATAATGGCGACGACGAAAGTGAAACAAACAAGCGCGGTGTTATTCGTTTCTTCCAGGGATTTGCCGGAAAAAATGTTGAAGATTACGGATTTGTGTTCATAGACGGCGATGCTAATTCGACAAATTACTATGCTAATAAGATTTCGGGCGGCAAAAAAGATTTTTCGACCGAAAGCTTAGAGGGATTTTACGGAACAGTGAAAGACATTGTAATTAGCAGCCCAGAGACCATATACGCGAAAGCGTTTGTTACGATCAACGGAGCCACATTTTTTGGAGACACAATAACCGGTGAAGTAAGCGGCGACAGTGATCATGTTAATCAGCCCGAATAGAAACGATTTGTAACCATGAAAGGAGACAAGAAAATTATGAGAGATTTAAGAGAATATAAAGTGCCGAGGGCGCAAGTTACCGAATTTGAGTGCGCGGATGTAATTACGGCCAGCACGGAGCCCAGAGATATGCTTGATAAGCCGAAAGGCGTGAGCGGAACATATGTGCAGGCAGGCAGTGTTATGAGCTGGGGCGATATAACAGGCGGCAATTAATCCTGCGGAATTGATCGGAACAGGCCCAAACGGGCCTGTTCCGCGGGACGCCGAGGGCGCCGTCCCCTACGGAGTATGTGTGCAAAACGTCGTAGGGGCGGACGACCCGGCCGCCCGGCAAAGACTCCACGAGGGGCGAGGAGAAAAAACGCCTCCCTCTTTGAGGGAGGGGGACTGGGGCCGGAGCCGCGTAGCGGGTTCGTTGCACCACGGTATTCCGTTTCCACGAATAAACGGGGCCACAAATCATTAACATTTGCGGAAATGACGCGATAGCGGTGGAAGGAGTAAGCGCGCCAATCTCCCTCAGTCGCCTTCGGCGACAGCTCCCTCCCGGAGGGAGCCGTAAATTGAGGCTGCCACGTTCTAATCACTATTAGCTAATTGCTATGTTCTCCCTCTGTCTTTCCGCCGTTCGGCGGAAATCCACCTCCCCCGAGGGGGAGGCAAATGAGCGGCGCAATGCGCCGCTCTACGGGACGTCGAGGGCGCAAAACGCCTCCCTCTTTGAGGGAGGGGGACCGCGACAGCGGTGGAAGGAGTAAGCGCGCCGATCTCCCTCAGTCTGCTTCGCAGACAGCTCCCTCCCGGAGGGAGCCGTAAACTGAGGCCGTTGCGTGCCTAATCACTATTCGCTAATCGCTAATAACTATGTTAACCCCTCTCAGTCGCCTTCGGCGACAGCTCTCCCCAAGGGGCGAGCCGGAACGCGCGCGAAGCGCGCAGGGCTCCCGCAAAGCGCCAACGGAGCGCACTTTGCGGGAAAGAGGAGCCAACCCGGAGCAGGCGCAGCTTTTGCCGCTTTGCGGCAAAACAAGCAAGCGCAGGGATTGGCGACGTGATTTTTCCGATCAGCGCGGGAGTGAATACCTTCTCAGTATCGGTACTCAATCATGATAGAGACGTGTCAACTAATCAACGAACCAACCACGACACTTCCGATTTTGGTTTTTTGCCCGCGCTGATCGGAACAATCACGGCGAACGTTTTAAAATCAAACAGTATTTTTGTATGTTCAAAAGAGCGGATATCCGCTCTTTTGCTGTTTTTAAAATTTTTAAAAAAATTGCATGCGTCATATTGCAAAATTCCGATTAATGTGTTATAATAATTCCGTTTGTACCGATTATTGGGAAAGGCGAGGTGTATTTATATTGAGTAAAGGGGTTAAAATATTTGTCGTTTTGTGCGTTCTGCTGTGTCTCGCGCTTTGCGCCCCGGCATACGCGGAGCAGCCCGTGACGGTGCTGCTTGACGGCGGTAAAATATCGTTTGATACTCAGCCCCGTATAGTGAACGACAGAGTCACGGTCCCCATGCGGGCGATCTTTGAGGCCTACGGAGCGCTGATATATTGGGACGAGAGCGAGAAATCAGTAACCTCAAAATACGGAGACACCGAGATATACCTTAAGATCGACGATCCCGAGATGACGGTGGGCGATGAGACCGTGGAACTTGACTCGCCGCCGTACATATTCGAAGACAGAACATATGTTCCGGTCCGCGCTGTATCCGAGGCGTTCGGAAGCGGCGTGGCATGGGACCCGGACGAGAGAGTCGTGTCGATCATCTCGCCGCCCGAGCGCAACGGGATACTTGACGATATGGCCGTCAGCGACGAGTTCAGATACGCCGATTATGACGGCGAATATAACGGAGTTTCGATTTTTGACAACGATAATGATTATTTCGGAATGGAGCTGCTCGCGATCAGCCCGTGGAGGGGCGAGCAGTACGCCGAAATAGTAAACGGCATGGCCGAGGATCTGCCCGATGTGCGGGTGTTCTGCGGAGTGGTTCCCACCGCGGGCGAGTTTTATGCCTCGGATACATACAGAACAAACTATAAGCCCGCGATCGCACACATATACAACAATTTAAGCGACAGGGTGACGCCCCTTAATCTTGAGGGGGCGATGAACATAAACCTCGGGCACTATCTGTATTTCAGGACAGACCACCACTGGACGCATTTCGGAGCCTACTGCGCGTATCTTGAGTTTTGCGACAGGGCGGGCATAACGCCGCCGCCGCTCGATGATTTTGACACCACGGTAATAAATGGCTATATCGGCTCGTGGGGCAGAGCGACCGAGGGCACAGACGGCTATGATCTGCTCAGCTCGACTCCCGACAAGATGGTTCTGTATGAGCCGAATGTTGACTATTCGGGCAGCGCGTATTATGACATGGAGTTTGAGCGGCCCATTATGGATGTTGAGCTGCTTAATGAGAACTTCAGAGATTATAACGTGTTTATCGAGGGCGATATGCCGGTTGTGCATTTCCACACAAGCGTCGGCAACGGCAGATCGGTCTGCCTGATAAAGGAGTCCTACGGCAACGCGTTTTCCACCTGGCTCGTGAACAGCTACGAGGATGTGTATGTGGTCGATTACCGTCAGTTCAACGGCCACGACGGGAATGACGAGCCCTTTGAGATAAAGGATTTTTACGAGCTCCACCCGTTTGACGATCTGCTGGTGCTGAGTTATCCTTACACCGTGCTCGCCGACGACCTCAGAGAGATGTTCGGACAGATGCGGCGCAGCGATTATGTCAATCCTCCGCATATCACCGACTATGTGCCGGGAGCCGGGGGAGCGGATGACGGCCCGCTGCCGACGCTTGTTCCGCAGGACGTGATAAGCGGTGATTTCGCGGACGAGCTTTAGATGAAAACACACGCCCCGATCTGACAGGGCGCGCTCAAATATAATAAAAATACAAAGGAGATTTCACAGTGTATTTAGCGTATTTGCTGGCGGCATTATTTATTCTCGTGTTTGCCGCGCTTCAAAAATTTGTTGACCCGAAAAGGCTTGTTCCCGCGGAGGAACCCGAGCCCGAGACGGACAAAACGAAAAAACACAAGGGCAAAAAGGCCGAGATGCCGAAGTTTACTATCAAGAAAACACAGATCTCGACCCGCACGTTCGTGGCGGTCGCCGCCGCGGCGCTGGTTATAAGAATGATCCTGGGCTATTTCCTGAAGGGTTATCCCAGCGACATGTCATGCTGGACCGCGTGGGGAGCCAAAGTTATCAGCGACGGCCCGGGCCATTTCTACGCCCCCGATTATTTCTGCGATTACCCGCCCGGATATATCACGATCCTCGGCTTTTTCGCGTGGATAAACAAGATATTCCACCTGAGCGGCAACGCCACGCAGCTATGCTTTAAGATGCCCGGCATTCTGGCGGATCTCGGACTGATGATCGCCGTGTTCAAAATAGGCTCAAAGCATATTGACCAAAGATCCGCTCTTGTTCTCGGCATAATCTTCATGCTGAACCCGCTGCTGATCGTGAACTCATCGGCGTGGGGCCAGGTCGAGTCGGTGCTGGCGCTGTTCCTTGTGCTGGCCATGTACAACCTCTATAAGAAAAACTGGTACTTATCCGGCGTGTTATATGTGATCGCGGTGCTCATTAAGCCCCAGGCCTTAATGGTCGGCCCCGTGTTCCTGTTCGCGTTCCTCGCGAGCCGCGACTGGAAGATGATCCTGAAGATGATCGGCATAGGCATCGTTCTGGCGTTCATTTTTATCGTGCCGTATAACTACGCGGCATGGACTTCGGGCGCGGGATTTTTCGGAAAGCTTGTGTCCGCGTTCAATCCGGTCTGGATAATTAAGAAATATAGCGGCACTCTTGCCTCGTACCCGTATTTCACAATAAACGCGTTTAACTTCTACGCCATGCTCAAGCTCAATTGGGTCACGCTCGAGACGGGCGGCATGTCGCAGACTTTGCTCAACGTGCTTAACTACGCTCTGATCCTCGTCGCCGTGGCGGGATCGCTGCTGCTGTTCTTTAAGATAAAGAGCGAGAGCGGAAGGATATTTATTCCGTCGTTCTTTATCATAGCGTTCCTGTTCACCTTCGGGCTCAAAATGCACGAGCGCTATCTCATAACCCCGATCATATTCCTGTTCTTTGAGTATCTGGTTTCGAGGAACAAGCGCACTCTCTATGTGTTCGCGGCGTTCAGCGCCGTCAACCTTATCAACGTGTTCTGCGTTCTGCGCTATATTCTTATGTACAATACCTCCGGCCCGCCGTATTCGGCGATGGCAGTCGCCTCGGCGCTTGAGGTCGTAACGTTCATAGCTTCGATGATCGTGCTTGTTTGCGACTATGTTATTTGGCCGAAAGAGGCGGCGGAAAACGCGACGCCCCTTGACAATTGGTGCGCCCGCGTTAAGGGCGCGTATTACGGCGCGGTTTCAAGGCTTGGCGAAAAGGCCTCATCGGCGCTTCACACCGACCCCAAAAAACCGCTTAAGACTGAAAAGATCGTGCGCGCCGACATGATAATCATGGCGGTAATCGTGCTGATCTACGGTGTTGTGACCTATGCCAATCTGGGCGGCCTCAACAATCCGGAGTCGTTTTATAAGCCGTCGGCGGCCAACGAGAACGTCACTATCGATTTGGGCTCGACGCAGACGATCGACACCGTGACATATTATCTCGGAATAGGCGACGTCGGCAAAAAGCCCGGCATGAAGCTCTCCGCATCAAACGACGGCAGGAGCTGGACGGATATCAACGTTGACTGCAAGCTGAACTCGGTGTTTAAGTGGGAGGTCGTGAAGCTCTCAAGCCCGACACAGGCGAGATATATCCGCGGCGTCACCGAGTCCGCCGATTACCGCATGTTCGAGATCGCATTCTGGCGGGCGGACGGCTCGATGATCGACATAGCGGACGTCAGCGGCCCGGGCGACTGCGCCAATATAGCGGACGAGCCCGACACGGCGCAGTACAGATCATCATTTAAAAACAGCACATATTTTGACGAGATATATCATCCACGCACGGCCTATGAAAATCTCCACATGATGCCGTATTACGAGACGACACATCCGCCTCTCGGCAAGCTTATCATCGCGATAGGCATAGCGATCTTCGGAATGTGTCCGTTCGGCTGGAGATTTATGGGCGCAACGTTCGGCATAATTATGCTGCCGCTTATGTATATCCTGCTGAAAAAGCTGTTTGAGCGCACCCGCTATTCGGTGCTCGGAACGCTTATATTCGCCTTTGACTTCATGCATTTCTCGCTGACGCGCTTGGGCACGATCGACTCGTATCCGGTGACGTTCATCATCGCGATGTACCTGTTTATGTTCCTGTTCGGAAAGCGGGCCCTCGGTTATGCGCAGAACTCGCCCGAAAAGCTGACGGGCAAAAAGACGTTCCCGAGGCTCATGGGTTCTCTGGCGCTGTCGGGCCTTATGTTCGGCCTCGGCGCCGCGTCAAAATGGATCTGCATATACGCCGGAGCGGGACTCGCGGTCGAGCTGCTGCTGATTTTTATCGGCGTGTATATGGCTCTGCCCAAAAAGAAAAAGAACATGTTCTGGGGATTTGTGATAAAAACCTGTCTGCTGTGCCTGATTTTCTTCGTGGCGGTCCCGGGATTTATCTACGTTATGTCATATCTGCCGATCTCGATGGTGGAGGGCTATCCCGACGTATGGCACACGATGCTCAATAATCAGACATACATGTTCAACTACCACAGCAATCTTGACGCGACGCACCCGTATTCCTCGAAATGGTTCCAGTGGCCGATAGATTACAGGCCGCTCTGGGCGTACTCGGCTCCGACCGAGACGGTGGGCCAGGACAAGATAGGCTGTATCTCGGTGTTCGGAAATCCGCTGGTATTCTGGTCGAGCATCGCGGCGTTTATATACACGATTGTGATAGGAATTATCAAGCGCGACAAAAAGGTGCTTTTCCTCGTCGTCGGCATGCTGGCGCAGTTCTTGCCCTGGGTGCTTGTGACAAGATGCGTGTTCATCTATCACTTCTTCGCGAGCACGCCGTTCCTCATTGCGATGATCGTATACACCCTGCGCGACCTTGAGCAGCGCTTCGGCTGGTTCAGGCATATTTCAAACGCATATGTGGCTCTGTGCGGACTGCTGTTTGTCGCGTTCTATCCCGTGCTGTCGGCGTTCACGATATCTAAGGATTATTCAAACACATGGCTCAGATGGTTCAACACATGGGTGTTCCACAACCGTGGAAATTAAAATGTCAAAGGATTGATAATAAATTATGAGAGAAATAGACGCAAAACTGATCACCGACACCGTGGCGCAAATGTGCGTCGAGGCGAACTGCCGCTTAAATCCCGACATCAGGGCCGCCCTTGAGAGCGGCCTTGAGAGCGAGACAAACGGCACGGCGAGGGATGTTCTTGAAAACATCCTCAAAAACGCCGACATCGCGGCGGAGGAGGAGCTTCCGATCTGTCAGGACACCGGCATGGCCGTGTTCTTTGTGAAGATAGGCCAGGATGTCCACATAACCGGCGGCTCGTTTAACGACGCGATCAACGAGGGTGTGCGCCGCGGCTACGAGAGCGGCTATCTGCGCAAATCGGTGGTCGCTGACCCGGTGCGCCGCGGCAACACGGGTGACAACACGCCCGCGATAATCCACACCGAGATTGCGGACGGCGAGAATATTGAGATCACGATCGCGCCCAAGGGCTTCGGAAGCGAGAACATGAGCGCGATAAAGATGCTCAAACCCTCGGAGGGACTTGAGGGAATAATCGACTTTGTGGTAAAGACCGCGCGGGACGCGGGCAGCAACCCCTGCCCGCCGATCGTTGTGGGCGTCGGCATCGGCGGCTCGTTTGAAAAAGCCGCGATCATGGCAAAACAGGCGCTGCTCCGCGAGGTGAATTCCGAAAACCCCGACCCGTACTACGCGGAGCTTGAAAAGACCCTGCTTGAGAAGATCAACAAAAGCGGGATAGGCCCGCAGGGCTTCGGCGGCAAAACCACCGCGCTCGGCGTCAACGTTGAGATGTTCCCGACGCACATCGCGGGAATGCCCTGCGCCGTCAACATAAGCTGTCACGTCACAAGGCATTTGACAAAAATATTATAAAATATTTCAAAAAACTCTTGCAATTTATTTTATAATGTTGTATAATATCTGACAGTGTTTTAAATTTATGTATAAGGAGTCAGAAATGAGTAGTTTGCTGCGCGGAAATGTTAACATGACAGCAGAATATTATTCTTTTACCCGGAGCTTTTACTTTAGCTTTGGTTATTTTCCGTGCGACAATTCAGGTAAAGCCCGCTTATGCTCCTAATTTTTAACGGCATAAAACTTTGAAAATTATTCAAGGACGGGCTTTGCGCTCGTCCTTTTTACTTTTATAAACACAAATTCAGGAGGAAACAAAATGGTAGTAATCTTAAAACCGAAAACAAGCGAGGAAGACGTAACAAAAATCATATCATACGTTGAGGACATGGGTCTTGACGTAATGGTCAACAAGGGCGTTGACTGCACGGTACTGGGACTTTTGGGCGATACCAGCCGCATCGATCCCGACACGCTGATGCTCAACGTGCACGTTGACCGCGTGATGAGAATAGCGGAGCCTTTCAAAAAGGCCAGCCGCAAGTTCCACCCGGAGCCGACGATCGTGAAGGTCGGAGGCGCAGAGATCGGCAAGGAGGGCACGTTCACGGTTATCGCCGGCCCGTGCAGCGTCGAGACCGAGGAGCAGATAATCCATGTGGCCGAAAGCGTGAAAAACAGCGGCGCGGCGCTGCTTCGCGGCGGCGCGTTCAAGCCGAGGACCTCGCCTTACTCGTTCCAAGGGCTTGAGCTTGAGGGTCTGCGCCTGCTGAAGGAGGCGAGGGAAAAGACCGGCCTTCCGATAGTGACCGAGATCATGTCGTCCAAAATGGTTGAGGTTTTTGAAAAAGACGTTGACATAATCCAGGTGGGCGCGAGGAACATGCAGAATTTTGATCTGCTCAAGGAGCTGGGAAAAACCTCAAAGCCCATTCTCTTAAAGCGCGGACTTTCGGCGACGATCGAGGAATGGCTGATGAGCGCCGAATATATTCTTGCCGAGGGCAATCCCAACGTCATTCTGTGCGAGCGCGGAATAAGAACGTTTGAAACATACACGCGCAACACGCTCGATTTGAGCGCCATTCCCGCGGTAAAGCGCCTGAGCCACCTGCCGGTGATCGTTGATCCGTCACACTCGGCGGGCATGAGCTGGATGGTGGAGCCGCTGTCGCTCGCGGCGATGGCTGTTGGAGCCGACGGTCTTATCGTCGAGGTCCACAACAACCCCGCCAAGGCGTGGTGCGACGGCGCCCAGTCGCTGAACGAGAGTCAGTTCGACAGTCTGATGAAAAAGATGCGCGCTATCGGCAAGCATGTTGACAAAGAAATTGTGTAAGATCCGGTGATAAAAATGGAAAGTGACTTTAAAATCGCGGTGATCGGCCTGGGGCTCATCGGAGGCTCGCTTGCATACGCGCTGAGAGGCTTTAAAAAGGCCGGGATCGCGGGCTGCGACATTGATCCCGCGACCCGCGCTGCCGCGCTCAAGAACAAGGCGGTGAGCGCCGCGTACGACAACGCGGGCGACGCAATTGACGGCGCGGATCTGGTGGTGTTCTGCACCTATCCCGACATTATAGAGAAGCTTATCGAAGAGAACAAAAGCCGCTTCAAGCCCGGCGCGGTCGTGTCGGACGTTTGCGGCGTAAAAAGCAGAGTCTCAAAGCAGATACCGGCGGCCCTGCCCGATAACGTCGATTACGTCGGCGGCCACCCGATGGCGGGAAAAGAGGTTGACGGCTTTGAAAACGCGTCGTCCGAGCTGTTCTGGATGAGCGGTTTCATCATAACGCCCGTCGAGAGCTCAAAGCCGGAAAGCGTTGAGCTTATCCGCGAAATGGCGAAATATATCGGCGCGACGCGGATCGCTGTGGCCGGTCCCGAGGAGCACGACCGCGTGATCGCCTATACCAGCGATTTAATGCATGTGGCGGCCTCGGCCCTGTGCCTCGATTATCCGAAAGAAATGAACCGCGCCTACACCGCGGGAGCTTTCCGCGACTGCACGAGAGTGGCGCGGATAAACGGCGAGCTGTGGAGCTCTCTGTTCATATCGAACAAGGACAACGTGATAAGCGAGATCGACCGCCTGAACGCGAGCCTCGGCAGGATAAGAAAGCTTGTGGAGAGCGGCGACAGAGAAGGCCTTGAAAGGCTGCTCGATACCGTTTGCGAAAACAAAATCACCATGCAGGAAAAGGAGCCTGAATAATATGGAAAGACTGAGAGTTAATATTCCGGGAAGAGAATATGACATATTGATTGGCCGCGATATTTTAAAGAACGCGGCGGAATATATCAAAGAGGTGTTCGGCGGCGAGAAAATAGCGATCGTGACCGACTCAAACGTGGGCCCGCTTTACGGCGATACCGTGACGGGCAGCCTCGAAGCGGCGGGATTTAAGACCGAGCTCATAACGGTTCCGGCCGGCGAAAAGACCAAGTGCGAAAAATATCTGTTTGAGCTTTACGACAGAATGCTTTCGTTCGGGCTGACGCGCTCCGATCTTATCATAGCATTGGGCGGCGGAGTCGTCGGCGACCTGACGGGCTACGCGGCGGCGAGTCTTTTGCGCGGTGTGCCTTATGTGCAGATCCCGACAACGCTGCTGGCGCAGGTGGATTCCAGCGTTGGCGGCAAGGTGGCGATTGATCTGCCCCGCGGCAAAAACCTTGTGGGCGCGTTCAATCAGCCCAAAGTCGTCATAATTGACATAGAGTGCTTAAAAACGCTGGAGCCGCGCGTTTTGAGCGACGGAATGGCCGAGGTCATCAAATACGGGGCCATAAAAGACAAAAATCTGTTTGAGCTTTTGGAAAGTATAAAAAATACAAAAGAATTGTTTGCAAAAATTGATGAAATAGTATATAATTGTTGTGATATAAAGAGACAGGTGGTAGAGGAGGACGAGTTCGACAAGGGCGGACGCATGATACTAAACTTCGGCCACACCTTCGGGCACGCGATCGAAAAGCAGTATAACTACGAGACATATACCCACGGCGAGGCCGTGGGAGTGGGAATGCGGATGGCCTGTGAGTACGGAGAGCGTTTGGGGCTGACCCCGCCGGGGACCGCGGAGAGAATGATCAGAATTCTTGAAAACTACGATCTGCCCACATATGTTGAAATAAGCAAACGGCAGCTCGGCGACGCGGCAGCCGTTGACAAAAAGGGCGAGGGCGCCGATATAAATCTGATACTGCTGAATGATATCGGTGACGTGCTCATAAAAAAGTTTAAAAAGGACGAATTTCTTAATATTTAATATATACTGTTTCAGTTGGAGGGCATTATGGAAGATATTAAAGTGATACATCCCGGCATGCTTCGGGGAACCGTGTCGGTGCCGCCGTCAAAAAGCGTCGCGCACCGCGCGATAATCGCGGCGGCGCTCAGCGGCGAGGACTGCGTGATCGAAAACGTCGTGATGTCGGACGACATAACCGCGACGGTGGGCTGCATGAGAGCCCTCGGCGCAAAATGCAGAGTCAACACCAAGAGCATGACAGTCAGCATCTCGGGCAAAAAGACGTATAAGGTCAAAAACATGATAACTCTCGACTGCTTCGAGAGCGGCTCGACCCTGCGGTTTTTGATGCCGCTGGCGCTCGGCAGGGGCGTTCCGGTCAAGTTTGTCGGACGCGGACGGCTGATGAAGCGGCCCCAGGCGCCATACTTCAATATCTTCCGCGAAAAGGGAATAAAGGTCAAGACGGGCGAGGACTATATCATACTCGACGGAAAGCTTGAAAGCGGAAGCTACGGCCTCGCGGGCAACGTCAGTTCGCAGTTTATCACGGGACTGCTTTTCGCGCTGCCGCTGCTTGAGGGCGACAGCGAGATTTTGGTGTCCGGCGAGTGCGAGAGCAAGGGCTATATCGACCTGACCATAGATATTTTAAAAAAGTTCGGGATCGTGATAGAGAACCATAAATATAAGCTGTTCCGCATAAAGGGCGGCCAGAAATACAAAAGCTGCGGCGACCTTAAGGTCGAGGCGGACTATTCGCAGGCGGCCTTCTTTCTTGTTGCCGACGCTATCGGCTGCAACGTTGAGTGCATGAACCTAAATCCCGACAGTCTTCAGGGTGACCGCGCGATAATCGACATAATCAAGAGCGCCGGCGGACGGGTGGTTAAAGGCCCCAACGGCGGGATCATGGCGAAAAAGACCGCGGTCATGCACGCGGTCACGATCGACGCCCGCGACATACCCGATCTGGTTCCGGCGGCGGCGGTGCTGTGCTCGTTTTTAAACGGCGAGAGCCGGATAACCGGCGCGGGTCGGCTCAGGCTTAAGGAAAGCGACCGCCTCAAGGCTATCTCGACCGAGCTTTCGCGGCTCGGCGTTGACATACGCGAGACAGCCGACGGGCTTGTTATCCGCGGACGCGATCTGCTTGAGAGCAACGTTTGTTCGGCGTGGAACGATCACCGCATCGCGATGGCGATAGCGATCGCCGCCTGCCGCTCGGAGGGCGAGGTAAGCATAACCGGAGCGGAGCGGGCGGTCAGGAAGTCGTATCCCGACTTCTTTAAGGTATATGACAGACTTGTTTGATCGGAGGAGATTATGAACACTTTCGGCAGAAATATCAGACTGAGCATATTCGGCGAGTCTCACGGACAGGGCATCGGAATAGTTATCGACGGTCTGCCCGGCGGAATAAAGCTCGATGTTGACAGGATAGAGGCGGAAATGAAGCGGCGCGCCCCCGGAAGGAGCAATATTTCGACTTCCCGCAAAGAGGCGGACAAGGTTGAGATATTGTCGGGCTTTGTAAACGGAATGACGACCGGAACTCCGATAGCCGGAGTCATCAGAAACACCAACACCATATCAAAGCATTATGACAAGGACCTTATGCGCCCCGGTCACGCGGATTACACCGCGTATATGAAATACGGTGAGAACCGCGACTACCGCGGCGGCGGGCACTTTTCGGCGAGGATCACCGCGCCGCTGGTGTTCGCGGGAGTCGTGGCGAAGCAGGTTCTGGAAAAAGAGGGTGTTTTTGTCGGCGCGCATATTCTTAAGATCGCTGATGTGGCGGACAGCGCGTTTGATCCCGTAAACGTTGCCGCGGACGAGCTTGCGAGTATTTCAAAAAAGGACTTCCCGGTCATTGACGACGAAAAGGGAAAGCTGATGAAGGAGCGTATTCTCGGGGCCAAGAGCGATAAGAACTCGGTCGGCGGGATCGCGGAGTGCGCAATAGTCGGTATGCCTCCGGGCAAGGGCGAGCCGTTTTTCGGCTCGGTCGAGAGCCGCTTGTCGGCCATGCTGTACTCGGTGCCCGCGGTCAAGGCCGTTATGTTCGGCGCGGGCGCGGATTTCGCGTCAATGCGTGGCAGCGAGGCGAACGACGAATTTTATGTTGAAAACGGCGCCGTTAAAACCTACACCAACAACAACGGCGGCATAAACGGCGGTATAACCAACGGGATGCCCGTGCTGTTCCGAGCCGTTCTCAAGCCCACTCCGTCGATCGCCAAAAAGCAGCGGACGGTCGATATTGAGAAAATGGAAAATACCGAGATCGAAATTCACGGCAGGCACGACCCGTGCATAGTTCATCGCGGGACCGTGGTTATCGAGAATGCGGCGGCTGCCGCGGCTCTGGATCTGCTTTACGATAAATTTTAGGATGTGAAATAAAATGAAAAACAAAAATAAGCTCGACGAGCTTCGGGCGGAGATCGACAGAATTGACAAAGAGCTGCTGCCGCTGTTTTTGCGGCGCATGGAATTGAGCAGCGGAGTCGCCGACTACAAGCGCAGCGTGGGAAAGCCCGTGCTCGACTCCGAGCGCGAAAAGCAGGTGCTCGAGGGCAAAATGGCTCTGGTCGAGGACAAGAAAAAACAGAACGAGGTTTATGAGTTTTACGCGGCGATCATGTCGATCAGCCGCGAGAGGCAGACAAAGGAACTGGTCGGCTTTAACCGCGCGCTGGTCGAGGATATGCTTGACCCAAAGCCCACGGTGAGCGATCCGCGGATCGTGTTTTACGGCGCCGAGGGCTCGTATACCGAGCAGGCGGCCATAAAATATTTCGGCAGCGACTCGGACCGCTATAACGTGGCCACCTTTGACGACGCCTTCGCGGAGCTTGAAAAAGGCAATGCGGATTACGCGGTGCTGCCGATTGAGAATTCATATACCGGCACGATAGCCGATGTGATCGACCTTCTGGCAAAATACGGATATTTTATCACCGGCGAGGTCGACGTGCCCATACGCCACTGCCTGCTCGGAGTTCCCGGAGCGAGGCTTTCGGACATAAAGACGGTGTATTCCCATGAGCAGGGAATAATGCAGAGCCGCGAGTTTTTAAAAACGCTCGGCGAGGTGGAGCTTAAGGAGTATTACAGCACCTCGCAGAGCGCGCAGAAGGTGGCGGATGACAAAGACATAACAAAGGCTGCCATAGCGGGGCGGCAGAACGCCGAAATTTACGGCCTTGAGGTTCTGGCGGCTGACATCAACAACAGCGCCAAAAACACCACAAGGTTTATAATCGTATCGAAAAATCTGGAGCTTAACGAGAAAAGCGACAAGATAAGCGCGGCCTTCACACTGCCCCACAAAAGCGGCGAGCTGCACAGAATTCTCGCCTGCTTCGCGAGAGGCAATCTGAACCTTCTGAAGCTTGAGTCGCGGCCGCTCTATGACCGCAATTTTGAGTATATGTTTTTTGTCGATTACAGCGGAAATCTGCTTGACGAGCGGGTGCGCCGCGTGACCAACAACGTTATCGAGGGCACGGGCGAGTTTAAGCTGCTCGGAAATTATAAGCTTAAGGAGTAGGAATATGAACGTTTTGCTTATCGGAATGCCGGGCTGCGGCAAGTCGGCCTTCGGCAGGGCCGCGGCGGAAAATTTAGGCCTTGAGTTTATCGATACCGACGCTGAGATCGAGCGGCGCGAGGGGCCGATACCCGAAATTTTCGCGGGCCGCGGCGAGGACGCGTTCCGGAATATCGAGACCGAGGTGCTGCGCGACTGCCTCGAAAAGGACAACCGCGTGATCTCAACCGGCGGCGGCATAGTCGTGCGGGACGAAAATATTGGGATAATGCAAAAGTCGGGCGCGCTTGTGATTTTCATCGACCGTCCGCTTGAGCTTATCGCAGGGGATATTGACACCTCCGGCAGACCGCTGCTCAAAGACAACGCGGAACGGCTCAAAACCCTCTATCGCGAGCGGTACGATAAGTACAGAAAAGCCGCGAACGCCCTTGTTATAAACGACGGCGCTTTCGCCTCCGCCCTCGGTGAGATACTCAGATTAATCAAAAACAATATTTGATTTTACAGGTGTTTTATGGTATAATATTTATGGGAGATGATTGCCGTGAGTGAATCGGACAGAATTATCGCGAACGTGAACGCTACCATGTCAATGGAGGGTATGCCGTTGACCGAGCTTGATAAAGCGCGAATAAGAGATTGTATTGATGGCAGAAAGAGTTTTGACGAGACCGTTAGAGAATTGATTGAAAAATACAGGAAGCCAATATGAGCAAATATTATTATGAGTATGAGTGGGACAGCAAATATTGTTATCCAAATTCATTTGTGCTTAAAAATAAATTGAATATCAAAAATCAAACCGAGCTTGAAAACGCCGAGCGGGCAATAACATCTTTGAAAGCTTCGCAGGCGAGCCTTGAGAGAATAGAAGGCGGGTTTGATTTTGAGCATTTAAAGAAAATTCACAAATTTTTGTTCGGCGAAATATATGATTGGGCGGGCAGCGTCCGCACCGTTAACATTTCAAAGGGCAGTCGGTTTTGCTCAGCCGAATATATTGAGCCGCAGATAAACGAACTGTTTGAAAAACTCAAACAGGAAGATTATCTGCGCAGCTGTAAATCAAAGGAAGAGCTCGGGAAACGCCTTGCTTATTATCTCAGCGAGATAAATGTTATACATCCGTTTCGCGAGGGAAACGGCAGAACGCAAAGGATGTTTATTGAACATTTGGCATACAGCGCCGGATACTCGCTCGATTTTATGAAAATTTCAAGCGAGGACATGCTTGAAGCCAGCGTTCGGGCTTTCGTCTGCGATTATGGCTTTATGGAAAAAATAATAACTAACGCTTTAGAAAAAATAAAGGAGTAACGGTTTATGAAAATAATGGTAATTAACGGTCCGAATATTAATATGCTCGGGGTTCGCGAGCCGGATATTTACGGAAACACAGGCTATCAGCAGCTTGAAAAGATGATCGAGGACTACGCCGCGGAGCGCGGAGCCGAGGCGATCGTGCTCCAGAGCAACGGCGAGGGCGAGATAATCGACTTTATCCACCACGCGCTGACAAGCTGCGACGGAATTGTGATAAACCCGGGCGCCTACACCCATTACAGCTATGCGATTTTGGACGCGCTCAAGTCAGTTGATCTGCCCGCGGTTGAGGTGCACATCAGCAACATCCACAAGCGCGAGGAGTTCCGCCGCAGATCGGTGACGGCAGCGGGCTGCGTCGGTCAGATATGCGGACTGGGCCTTCGAGGTTATCTGCTCGCGATCGACTATCTTTTAAACGAGGTGAAGGCGGATGAGTGACAAGCTGATACTCAACGTGATAGGCGACCCGATCGAGCACAGCAAGTCGCCCGTTGTTCACGGGCTGGTGCTTGGCGCTCTCGGCGTTGACAATGACTACACCCGCGTGCTTGTTAAAAAGGGCGGGCTTTCGGAATATGTTGAAAACGCCGTGAAAAGCGGCGTCCGCGGCTTTAATCTGACCATGCCCCACAAGGTCGATATTATCCCGTTTTTGAAGGAGATCGACAAGGACGCCGAATTGTTCGGCGCGGTCAACACGGTCAGCATAAAAGACGGCGAGCTTTACGGCTATAACACCGACGCGCGCGGCTTTGTGCTGTCGCTTGAGCAAAACGGAGTAGACATTTCCGGCAAAAGCATCGTAATTCTCGGTGCGGGCGGCGTGGTGTCCACGCTGGCGCTTAAGCTTTCCGATATGGGAGCGGGCAGAATAGTTATCCTCAACCGCACCCCCGAAAAGGCGGAGGCGGTCTGCGAAAAGATCCGCGGCCTTCAAAAGAGCGGAGCGGCGAAAGGCGGCACCGAGCTTTCATGGGGAGAGACGGGCGAGGCCGAAAAACGCGTTCCGGGCTGCGATATACTGATAAACGCCACCCCTTTGGGCATGAGCGGAGTGGGAGCGGATTATGAGGATCTTTCGTTTATTGACCGCCTTGATCCGGGCGCGGCGGTGATCGATCTGATATACAGCCCGCCGAAAACAAAGTTTCTTGCATACGCCGAAAAGCGCGGGCATAAAATAATAAACGGGCTCGGCATGCTCATTGGTCAGGCAATATTGGCGGACGAGATATATCTTGACAAAAAGCTCGATATTAGTGGATTATACACAAAACTTACAAGCGGAGATTATACAATTTAGACAAAATTTTGACAAATAATCCACCAAATTGGCTGTAATGGTAAAATAACACTCCGTTTACAAAATGTTCATATTTTGTTTATAAATTTTTAATAATATGAGACTATAACAGTATTAGAAAAATTAAATTTGCTTCGGCATTCGGGATTTTCCGAAAACTGCGGTTTCGGAAAATAAAAAGGAGATTTTATGGAAGCGATTATTATTTTTAACGCGGTGATCTCGATTTTATTCACCATGTGTTACGCGTACCAGTTCTTTTATCTGTTCGTCGGCCTGTTTAAGGGCGAGCAGAAGTTCACGGCGAAGACTCAGCACAAATTCGCGGCTGTTATTTCGGCGAGGAACGAGAGGGATGTTATCGGCAATCTTATCGCCAGCATAAAGTCTCAGAATTATCCGAAGGATAAGCTCGACGTGTTTGTTATCGCCGACAACTGCGACGACGACACCGCGCAGGTCGCGAGAGACGCCGGGGCGATCGTTTATGAGAGATTTAACAAGACGCAGGTGGGCAAGGGCTACGCGCTTGACTGGCTGTTCAAGATAATCAAGAAGGATCACGCTGACGCGGGCTATGAGGGCTATATGATCTTCGACGCCGACAATGTGCTTGACAAGAACTATGTCAAGGAAATGAACAAGGTGTTCGACAACGGTTACGACTGCCTGACCAGCTACAGAAACTCAAAGAACTTTGACGACAACTGGATCTCGGCGGGTTACTCTATCTGGTTCCTGCGCGAGGCCAGATACCTTAACAACTCGAGAATGCAGCTCGGAACAAGCTGCGCCGTTTCCGGAACCGGATTTCTGGTAAGCTCGAAAATTATCGAGGAAAACGGCGGCTGGATCCACCACCTGCTGACCGAGGATATCGAGTTCACATGCGACTCCGTCACAAAGGGCGTGAAGATCGGCTATGCCGCGAAGGCTATGCTTTATGACGAGCAGCCCACCACGTTTAAACAGTCATACACTCAAAGGCTGCGCTGGGCGAAGGGCTTCTATCAGGTATTCGCGCACTACGGCGCGAAATTATTCCGCGGCATATTCAAGGGAAGCTTCTCGTGCTTTGACCTTTTGATGACGGTCATGCCCGCCATGCTCATGACGCTGCTCAGCGTTATCATAAACGCCGTCGCGATCCCGGTCGCTATGGCGGCAGGCGCTCCGGAAACTCCGGCTCTGGTTCAGGCGCTGGTTCAGACACTTGTGAACTTCTACGGCTTGTTCTTTATCCTCGGCGCAATGACCATGATCACCGAATGGCACAACGTGAAATGCGTGTGGTACAAGAAGATAATGTATCTCTTCCTGTTCCCTATATTCCAGTTTACTTACGTTCCTATCGCTATCGCGGCGCTGTTTAAAAAGGTCGAGTGGAAGCCGATCAAGCACAGCGTTGTCAAGACGCTTGACGAGGTCAAGAGCGAAACGGTATAAATCGAAATTTAAAACCGCCCGCGGGCTCAATGTCATTAAGTTAAGAAAGAGAGCAAAGAACCAAGTTCAGAAAAAAGGACTTGGTTCTTTTTTTGAAATT
>CANQKC010000032.1 GCA_947624305.1 uncultured Monoglobus sp.
TTGTCACCCTTATTAAGTATATCATGTTTTTGGATTCTTTGGGTTACAATTTTATTTCAAAATTAGATTGACGTGTTAATTCCCGCGCCGAGCTTTAAGCTCTCGGCCTGAGCCAGCATTTCGGCCGCCGCTCTGCGGGTGATGTCGGTCACGGAAACGCCCCCGATTATGCGCGACAGCTCGTCGCGCCGCTCCGACTCCGAAAGCAGCCGCACTCTCGCTGTTGTCTCGCTGTCGCTGCTGCTCTTTTCGATAAGATAATGCCTGTCTCCCATCGAGGCGATCTGCGCCAGATGAGTTATGCACAGCACCTGCTTTTCGCGGGAAATTTTGCATATCTTCTCGGATATGCGCTGCGCGGCTCTGCCGCTCACTCCGGTGTCGATCTCGTCAAAGATCAGCGTGTCAACTATGTCGCCCTTCGACAGCACCGACTTGATCGCCAGCATTATGCGCGACATCTCGCCGCCCGAAGCGATCTTGCTGAGCGGCTTTAAGCTTTCGCCCGGGTTGGTGGAAATGAGGAACTCAATATCATCTCCGCCATTTATCGTAAAGTCCGCGGGTCTTATCTCCGCCGCGAACACGACCTTGCTCATGTCAAGCTCCGAAAGCTCGCCCATAATCCGCTTCGACAGCTCGACTCCCGCCGCGCGGCGCGTCTCGGTAAGCCTTTCGGCCGCCTCCTCGGTGCGCCGCCGCGCCGCCTCGATCTCGCGCCCCAGAGCCGACAGTTCCTCGTCAAGATTTTCTATCTTTTCAAGCTCTTCGGCGCAGCGTTCGCCGTAAGCGATAATTTCCTTAACGTCGGCGCAGCCGAACTTGCGCTTCAAATCCGATATGAGCGCCAGCCGCTCCTGAACCGCGTCGATCTCGCCCGGCTCAAACTCCGCATGGTCGATATACGACTTAAGCTCGCGCGTCACGTCATCAATATCCGCGAGCGCGGAGTTTATTGTCTCGTAATAGCCCTTGAGCTTCGGAACATAATCCGCGGCGTCCTCAAGGGATCTCGCGGCTCCGCTGAGCATATCATATGCCGAGCTCATCGACTCGTCGCCGTACAGCTCGCTGTAAGCCTCATACACGCCGCTCATTATCTTTTCGGAATTTTCAAGGAACTCAAATCTCAGGTTCAGCTCCTCTTCCTCGCCCGGCTTAAGCGCCGCGGCCCCGATCTCGTCAATGTGAAACCTGAGCAGCTCCGCCCGCCGCTCCTTGTCGGTCTCGGCGCGGGACAGCTCCTCATATTTGTCAACCAAATCGGAATACTCGCAGAACGCCTTGGCGTAAGCCTCGCGCTCGGCCGCGTTCCCCGCGAACTCGTCCACAAATCCCCTGTGCTTTGACGGCACAAGCAGCGCCTGATTGTCAAGCTGGCCGTGAATGGTGAGCAGCAGCTCGCCGATCTCGCGCGCCACCGACAGCGGGATTATCCTGCCGTTCACGCGGCACACGCTCTTTCCGGAGGCCGACAGCCGCCTTGACAGAATAACCATTCCGTCCTCCGGCTCGACCTCAAGCTCGCCGAGCTTTTCGGCCGCCGCTCCGCCGACCTCAAACACCGCCTGCGCAAACGCGTACTCGGCGCCGCTGCGTATCAGATCGCGCGGAGTTCTGCCGCCCAGAGCCATGTTCAGCGAGTCGATCAGAATGGACTTTCCCGCTCCGGTCTCACCAGTCATCACGTTGAAGCCGCCGCCGAATTCAATATTCACATGTTCGATGATCGCCACGTTTTTTATCTCAAGCTCGGTTAACATATTCTCACCTCAAACTATCTCAATCCGACAATTTATTTCTCAGCACGTCAAAGAATGTTGGGTCGTCAAGCTTGACAAGCAATGTGCTGTATTCCGACTTTTTGATCCTGACCTTCTCATGATCCTTCTTTATCTTGTATATCATCTTTCCGTCCGCTCTGACCACCGCGCCGCAACGATACGGCTCGAGGCATGAGATCTCGATGACCCTGTCCGCCGGGATGACCGCCGACCGCGCCTTGAGCGTGTGCGGACAGATAGGGGTTATTATCATTGCGTCAACCTCGGGGTGCATAACGGCGCCGCCCGCCGACAGCGAGTAAGCCGTAGACCCCACCGCGGTCGCCGCGATTATTCCGTCGGCCGAATACTCGCTCATCGCGTTCCCGTTAACGCTGACGCCGACAGTTACCATTTTATAATCCTCGCCACTGACAATAAGGTCGTTGAGCGCCGTGTGCCTCTCGATCACGCTTCCGTCGCCGCCGACGATCTCAATGTCGAGCATCATGCAGCGGTTAACGCCGAAGCTGCCGTTGATGATCGGCTCAAGCGGCCCGTAGCAGCCCTTTTCAATTCTGGCGAGAAAGCCCAGGTGCCCCATGTTCACGCCGACTATCGGCAAGGCGTATTTCGCCGCGTCCACCGCGGCCTCGATTATCGTTCCGTCGCCGCCCAGCGCGATGAGCAGCTCCGCGCCCGAGAATACCTTTTCGCGCTCGTCAAACTCCGCCTTAACTCCCTCGGCCCCGCATACGGCCCTGAGGTAAGGCTCAAACTCGCGCTCGATAAGCAGCGCGCAGTCGAATTTTTTTAAGTATTTAATAAGGTTTATAGTCTCTTTGCAATCCTTATCCTTAAATATATTAGGTATCAAAGCGATCTTTTTCATAAAAAATCCTTTCTGCTGTCTGCTCCGATGAAAACGACGAATTTATTCACGGGTAGAGCATGTTCCTGCCTCTCCCCTTGGGGAGAGGTGCCTGCGAAGCAGGCGGAGAGGGGTTCATCCCTGCTCTAATCATTTATTGTCTATTTCCCGCTTAATTAATTCACATGTAGAGCATGTTTCTGCCTCTCCCCTTGGGGAGAGGTGCCTGCGAAGCAGGCGGAGAGGGGTTCATCCCCTCTTTAATCATTTATTTTCTATTTCCCGCTTAATCAATTCACATGTAGAGCATGTTTCTGCCTCTCCCCTTGGGGAGAGGTGCCTGCGAAGCAGGCGGAGAGGGGTTTATCCCCACTTTAATCATTTATTGTCTATTTCCCGTTTAATCAATTCACATGTAGAGCATGTTTCTGCCTCTCCCCTTGGGGAGAGGTGCCTGCGAAGCAGGCGGAGAGGGGTTTATCCCCACTTTAATCATTTATTGTCTATTTCCCGTTTAATCAATTCACATACTGTTTCAAACTCATGATCTATATCCGAATTAGAAAATCGAATCACTTTTATTCCATGCTTATTTATAACCTGTGTCCGCAGTAAGTCGCGTTCATATATTTCATCTATTTTGTGTTGATTTCCATCAATCTCAATTGCCAGTTTAGCTGATGGCGAATAAAAATCAACAATATAGTTCCCAATCACTTTTTGTTTATAAAACTTAACCGGGTAATAACGCAAAAAATCATACCATAAATGCCTTTCTTGTTTAGTCATTTCAGCTCTTAATTTCTTTGCTCTTTTAATAAGATTTTGGTTGTATTCCTTTTTATTAAACATATCTTAATTCTCTAATTGCCGAAACAAACCCCTCTCAGTCACCTTCGGTGACAGCTCTCCCCAAGGGGAGAGCCTAACTCCGTCCGTTCCCACAAAAAGGCACATCGGCAATCAATCCAATGACAGCTCTCCCCAAGGGGAGAGCCTGACGCCGTCCGCTTCCGCCAAAAGGCGCATCGGCAATCAATCCAATTCGTGCGAATTTTCAACAACCTCGGTTATATCTAAATCACGGCTCTCGCCGGAGCTTTTTTCAATATTCATCAGATACTCTATATTGCCCTCGGGCCCCTTTATGGGCGAGAAGTCAAGTCCGAGCACCTTAAACCCCGTGTCCTTCGCTATTTCAAACACCTTTTCGATCACCTCACGGTGAACGCTCTTATCGCGCACGACGCCCTTTTTGCCTACCTTTTCTCGTCCCGCCTCAAACTGGGGCTTGATAAGGCAGACAGCCGAGCCGCCTTCCTTTAAAAGCTCATAGGCGGGCGGCAGAATAAGCCCGAGCGAAATAAAAGACACGTCGACCGAAAAAAAATCTATCTCCTCGGGCACCTCGGCTTTTGTCACATACCGAAAGTTAGTGCGCTCCAAATTCACGACCCGCTCGTCGCAGCGGAGCTTCCACGCGAGCTGTCCGTAGCCCACGTCGATCGAATAAACCCTCACCGCGCCGTTTTGCAGCATACAGTCGGTAAAGCCGCCGGTGGATGCGCCTATGTCCATGCACACCTTTCCCTCAAGATTTATCGGAAACGCGCTCATCGCCTTCTCAAGCTTGAGTCCGCCGCGGCTCACATAGCGCAGCGAGTTGTCGCGCACCTCGATTTTTTCATTGCCCTTCACAGCCTGACCGGCCTTCAGAGCCTTTTGGTCATCAACATACACGCAGCCCGCCATGATCACGGACTGCGCTTTGCTCCGCGTTTCAATTAATCCGTTTTTCACCAAATAATTGTCAAGTCTCTCGCTCATATCTGTTTAAGCCGCTCCTCTATCCTCTCCGCGATCTTGTCCGCCGAAAGGCCGTAGCGTTCCTCTAACTCGGCCACCTTTCCCTGGCAAACCGGCTCGTCCGGATATGCCAGCTTCAATATCTTTTTGTCAAGAGCGTCCTCCAAAAGCCGCCCGAAGCCTCCGTTTATAACGTTGTTTTCAACCGAGGCCACGATTTTCGCCCTGTCCGCCATATCTTTAACAGACGCCGGGTCAAAGGGCTTTAGGCAGACCGCGTCGGCAACCGCCGCGGAATAGCCCTTATCCTCCAAAATTCTCGCCGCACCCAGCGCGTTTTTGAGCATGACTCCCGTCGAAACGATCAGCACGTCGGGC
This sequence comes from uncultured Monoglobus sp., assembly GCA_947624305.1. Taxonomy (GTDB): domain Bacteria; phylum Bacillota; class Clostridia; order Monoglobales; family Monoglobaceae; genus Monoglobus. The sequence continues at coordinate 4,819 of CANQKC010000032.1, forward strand.
CTGTCCGCTGAAACAATCACTCTCGGCTCCGCGCATTTGTCGGGCGTGAGCCGCGGGATTTCCGCGTCATAATCCTCCGCCGTGCAGGCGGCGCCGCGGGGGTACCTCAACGCACACGGCCCACAACCGTCTATCAGACTTTTCAGCATGGGCTCCATATCCTCGCAAATCGCGGGAGATAATATTTTCATGTTCGGCATATGCGAAAAATACGATATGTCATAAACGCCCTGATGCGTCTCGCCGTCGCTTCCCACCGGGCCCGAGCGGTCGACCGCGAAAATAACGTGCAGATTTTGCAGACACACGTCGTGCAGGATCTGGTCATACGCCCTTTGCAGGAAGGTGGAATACACCGCAAAAACCGGGGTTATTCCCGCCCGCGCCAGGCCTGCCGAAAAAGTGACCGCGTGCTGCTCGGCGATACCGACGTCGAAAAAGCGATCGGGGAATTTTTCCGCGAACCGCGAAAGACCAGTTCCGTCGGGCATGGCCGCGGTAACTGCCGCGATCTTCTCGTTTTCGTCCGCCAGGCCGCACAGAGTTCGGCCAAAGCATTTGGACCAGCTCTCCCTTTTTGACGACTTGAACAGCTTGCCGCTCTTTATGTCAAAGCTGCCCACGCCGTGATACAGATCGGGCTCCTGCTCCGCTGGCTTATAGCCCTTGCCTTTTTTGGTGCAGACATGGATAAACACGGGCTTTGTTTTATTTTTCGCGTATTTAAGCACGGCTATCAGCCTCTCGAAGTCGTGGCCGTCCACCGGCCCGAGATACGAATAGCCCATGCTCTCAAACATCGCGTTTCCGTCCACGACCATATTTTTAATATCGGTTTTGACTTTGATCAGGCCTTTTTTGGTCGGCTCGCCCACAACCGGAATATTGCCGAGAGCGGTCTTGAACTCGTCTTTAAACTTCAAATACTTGTTGGCGTTGCGCAGGCGTTTCATCGCGCGCGAAACGCCGCCCACGTTCTTTGAAATCGACATGTCGTTATCATTATAGATTATTATTAAATTTTTGGTGTTATGCCCCGCGTGATTAAGCGCCTCATAAGCCATTCCGCCGGTCAAGGCGCCGTCGCCTATCACCGCAATGCTCTTCGCCTTGATCCCGCGCAGGCAGTTGGCTTTGGCAATTCCCGCCGCCGCCGAGATCGAGGTCGAGCTGTGGCCCGTGTTGAACGTGTCGCGCTTGTCCTCTTCAAATTTGGGGAACCCGCTGAGCCCGCCGAGCTTTCTGAGCCTGGCGAACCTGTCCCCTCTGCCGGTCAGGATCTTGTGGGTGTAGCTCTGGTGGCCCACATCCCACACTATGCTGTCGCCGCCGTTTATGTCAAAAACTCTGTGCAGGGCTATGGTCAGCTCAACAACGCCCAAATTCGAGGCAAGATGGCCCCCATTTTTGGACACCGCTTTCAGTATAAATTGCCTTATGTCGGCGGCAAGCTCCTTAAGCTCGTCTATGCTGAGCTTTCTGAGCTCCGCCGAGGTATATTCTCTGATCTCCATAATGCAGCCTCATATCAATTAACAATTCGGCAGGCGGTTTATCGCCTGCCGATCTTTTCTTCAGCGCTTACTTTAAAGAGGCGTAACTCTGTGAATTATGTGCAGAATATTGCCGTCAGGATCCTCAAAGTACATTGTGCCGATACCCTTGGCGCTGACCGCCGCGTCTATCAGGACCTTGACTCCCGCGCCCTTGAGCTTCTCAACCATGCCGTCAAAATCGTCGACCGAAATCGCGATATGGCGAATGCCCGTCGCCTTCATATCCTGCTTTGAACCCTTGATGTCGGAACGCTGGAACTCGATCATTCCGCCGTCGTCAGCCTTGAGGAAGAACGTTCCCTTGCCGTTGTCATACACAACCTTCCAACCGAACATGTCCATGTACCAATCCTTAAGCGCCGCCGTGTCGTGCGCGCAGATACAAATATGCTCAATACCAATCATTTTCATTACCTCCTAAAATTTTTTGCTTTTTTCTTTATTTTTATTTATATCTTTTTTGCAGCTCAACAAATATATCGTCCCAGGTGAGGCCCTCCTCGACCAGAACCACCGACAGGTGGTACAAAAGGTCGGCCGTCTCGTACTGCACCTCGGACTTTACATAATTCTTGGACGCGATAATGACCTCGGATGCCTCCTCGCCCACCTTTTTGAGCATTTTGTCAATGCCCTTGTCAAACAGATAATTGGTGTATGATCCCTTTTTGGGATTTTTTACCCTGTCCACGATAACGTTGTAAACGTCATAAAGTATGCCGGGCTTGGCGGCGGTCCCTGTGGGGATCTCCTCAAGCTTGCCCTCCTTCACCCTGCGGTAGAAGCAGGAATGATTGTTGGTGTGGCAGGCGTTGCCGGTCTGCTTTACCTTGAGCACGACCGCGTCCTGATCGCAGTCAACATACATTTCAACAACGTCCTGATAGTTTCCGCTGGTCGCGCCCTTTTCCCAGAGCTGCTTGCGGCTGCGGCTGAAATATGTGGCGTGGCCGGTCTTTAAGGTTTCTCTTATGCTTTCCTCATTCATATAGGCGAGCATAAGCACCTCGCCGCTGACGCTGTCCTGCGCCACCGCGGGGATCAATCCGTTGTCGTCAAATTTTAAGTCCTTAATGAACTCCGCGTTTATCATTTCCATATTGTTCACATTCCTTTCAGAATTTATTTCGCTGTTTTGATCGCCTCTCGAAGGTCGATGCTTCCGGTGTATAACGCCTTGCCGATTATCGCGCCTTGAACGCCCGCGGTCTTTAGCGCCTCAACATCCCGAAGAGTCGTGACGCCGCCCGAGGCCACAACATCCATATTGACCAATGCGGCCATTTCTCTCATGGCCTCAAGGTTCGGGCCGCCGAGCATGCCGTCGGTGGCAATATCGGTGTATATTACCGTCCCCACACCGATCTCTTCCATGCGCTTCGCGAGTTCGAGCGCTCCTATGTCGCTGACGTCCTCCCAGCCGCTGACCGCGGCTTTGCCGTCTTTTGCGTCAATTCCAACGGCGATCCGCTCGCCGTATTTCAAAACCGCCTCACGGACGAACCCGGGGTCGCGCAGCGCCGAGGTTCCTATGATCACTCTGTACACGCCCGCGCTCAGGTATTTTTCGGCGCAGTCCATGCCGCGTATACCGCCGCCCACCTCGACCTTGCATGACACCGAGCGGGCTATATCCGAGATGAGCTCAAAGTTCGGCATGTCTCCGCTCCGGGCGCCGTCAAGATCAACAACGTGAATGAACTCCGCGCCGCAGCTTTCCCATTCCTTCGCGACGGCAACGGGGTCTTTGCCGAACGTGGTCTTTTGGGAATAGTCACCCTTGACCAGGCGCACGCACTCGCCGCCGATTATGTCTATTGCGGGATATATCGTCATTTCTCGATCTCCTCCTTAACGCGGAGGATTATGTCCATGATCTTGTCGCGCTTCAGCTTCATGCTGACGCGGTTGACCACGAGCCGCGCCGAGAGCTCGCACACGTCCTCAAGCACCTCAAGGCCGTTTTCTTTAAGCGTCTTGCCGCTTTCGACGATATCAACGATCACTTCGGACAGGCCCACAAGCGGGCCGAGCTCAACCGAGCCGTTAAGCTTAATAATATCGACCGTTCTGCCCTTCACTTTCTGGAAAAACTCGCGGGCGATCTCGGGATATTTGCTGGCCACGCGGGTGATGTTGCGGTTGCCGAGATTTTCCTTCATCTCTGCGGGCCCCGCCACGGCCATCTTGCAGGCCCCAAACCCGAGGTCAAGCACCTCATAGAGGTTTTTGCCGCTCTCAAGCAGCGTGTCCTTGCCGACAATTCCCATATCGGCCGCGCCGTACTCAACGTATGTCGGCACGTCCGAGGCTTTCACCAGTATAAATTTGATTTTATGTTTCTCATCGGTGAATATAAGCTTGCGGCTCTTTTTCTTAATTTCATCCACGTCAAAGCCAATTTTTCCGAAGATGTCGACCGAAAGCTCCGCCAGCCTTCCCTTGGCAAGCGCGACTGTGACATAATCGCTGCCGCTCTTTTTCTCGGCGGCCGAGCTCTCGTCATACAGCGTCGCCAGCACTCTCTCAACGCCGACGGCTATTCCGGTGGCGGGAACGTCCCTGCCGAATTTTTTCAGCAGACTGTCATACCGTCCGCCGCTGCACACCGGGAAGCCCACGCCGTATGTAAAGCCGCGGATAATAATTCCCGTGTAATAGTCGATATTCTGTACCATTCCCAAATCGAACGAAACATATTTGTCAAGCCCTTTTTGGGTCAGGATATAATACACCTCTTTTAAGTTTATCAGCGCGTCCTTCGAGCGGCGGTTCAGTGTTCGGTCGTCGATCGCGTTATCCACGATCTCGATCCCGCCGAACATCGTTGACAGGCTTACAAATCTCTGCCGCATGTCGCCGGTGACGTCAAGCTCCTCAAGGGCGTTCTCGACCGCGATGAAATCCTTGTCGTTTATGTGCCGTCTGAGCATGTCGCTCTCGCTTTCCGAAAGTCCGGCCTGCTCAACGAGCCCCTTAAAAAACTCCACCTGGCCCAGGTCGATCTGAAAGCTTTCTATCCCCGCCTCAAGCAGCGTTTTTATCGCGATCTCAATGATCTCCGCGTCCGCCGCGGGGCCGCTCTCGCCGATAAGCTCAACGCCCGTCTGGGTAAACTCCCTCTGGCGCGCCTGGCTGAAATTCTCCTCGTTGCGGAACGCGCTGCCGAGGTACGAAACGCGGATCGGAAAATCCTCCGCGCCCGCTTTTGTGGCGACCATTCTCGCCACCGAGGTCGTAATATCGGGCCGAAGCGCCAGCATCCTGCCGTTGGTGTCGAAGAATTTGAACATATGCTCCGCCTGCGTCGGCGTGGTCACGTTATACACGTCAAAATACTCAAATGTGGGCGTCCGCACCGGTCTGTAGCCGAAGCTGCCGAACACCTCCATTGCCTTGTTCTCTATCCGAAGTTTCAACTCACACTCGTCGCAAAGCACATCAGCCAATCCTGTGGGAGTGTGGGTAATCCTTCCGTTGTTCAAAAAATATCACTCCAAAACAAATAATCCTTATGAAATAAGCAAACGCTTATCATAAGGATTATTATACCACTTACCGGCACAGTAAGTCAATATATTTTATTGAATTTTGTCAACATAGAGCGTTTATTAATTTTAATTTATTATTCACGATAAAACTCTTGACAAAATCGATGTTAATTTCCGAATAATTCGTCCATCATGCCGCGTATCTTTTCCGTCCGCTCCGTCTCGGCTCCGTTGTCGACCGAAAAAGTGTCAAGGTCGATAACGGCACCTTCCTTCACCTCCTCGGGCAGCTTTGCCTTTGGAACATTCACAAATCCTCCGTCGGTCTCGACGACCGCGAATTCACCCTCAAATCTGTCAATTACGCCCTTCATGATCTCTCCTCCTTAATTCAATCTGTAAATTCCGTTCCCGTTTGAGCCGAAGCCCACGTTTCCGTCGGTGTCGGTCCTGAGCACCGCCGCGCCCGCGCTCGCCAGATTATTTAACGTCTTTTCGGTCGGGTGTCCGTACTCGTTGCCCGCTCCGACCGATATAACCGCGTAAGCCGGTTGAACAACACTCAAAAACTGCGGCGTCGAGGACGATGACGAGCCGTGATGGCCGACCTTGAGCACATCCGCCTTAAGCTTATCGCCGTCCACAGCCCGAAGCAGGTCGTTTTCGACTTCCTTCTCGGCGTCGCCCATAAACAGGAACACATTGCCGCCGTACGCGATCCGCGTCACGACCGAGCTGTTGTTAATATCGTCATAGGTGTTAAGCGGCGTCAGGAACTCAACGGTATACGCGCCCTGCGCGATAACCATTCCCGCCTCGGCACGCACGGTGTTTATCTGCTTTTCAAGCATCTTCGCCAGCATGTTCTCAAAGGTTTTGGTGGTGTTCAGCGCGTCGGGCATATAAAACGTCCCGACCGCGAATCCGTCAAGCACCTCGCGCATGCCGCCGATATGATCGGCGTGCGGATGCGTCGCCAAAACATAATCAATACCCGAATATCCGAGCCCCTTTATGAAAGCACAGACCTCATCGCCGTGATCCGCCGTTCCCGCGTCGATCAGCATTGTCTTTCCGTCGGGCAGGACGATAAATTCCGAGTCGCCCTGACCGACATTGATAAAATACACCCTTAAATCAGAAAGGCCGGACGCGATTTCGTCCGGCATATTATTCTGTGGCTCAACATAGGCGGTCCCGCTCTCGGGGAACGCTCTGCACAGCACCGCGCAGACTTCGCAGCGGGTGATCGGGTCCGAGCCCTCAAAGGTTCCCTGCTGCGTTCCGGTTATGTAACCTCTCTTGACCGCCTCGGCTATGTACGGTCTGTCCTGCTTCGGGATCGACTCATAATCATAGAACACATCCGACAGCAAAGCGTCGCTGATCGGGTAGTATTCCGACAAATCATAATTAAACACCCTCATAAGCGCCACGGTCACATCCTCGCGGGTGGCCGGGTCCTCGGGCTTGAAATATATCCGCGTGTCGCCCGGTGTGGTGCTTTGATAGCCGGGCATCTGCGCCGTTACGGCATTGATATACGGCAGGTACCACTCGTTGACGTTAAGATCCGCGTACGGGCTGGTCCGGGCCGTTGAAAGGGGAAGCCCCGAGGCGTTGACCAGCATCTTGGCGTACTCGCACCGCTGAACGTTGGCGTTTGGCAGAAACGTTCCGTCACCGTAGCCCGAGACGATCCCGCGGGACTCGAGACTCGTTATATAAGGCGCGGCCCAGAAATCGTCGGGAACATCGTAAAACGCTGTCGCGAACGCCGAAATGCAGCCGGAGCAAAGCAAAGCCAGAACCGCGGCAAACGCGGCAATTCTTCTTTTTCGCATCCTGTTTTCTCCTTTAACTTCAAATTTTCAGTTTATTTCATATAATCATAGCAATTATACCATAAACTTTAAAATTTGTCAAATCCGCGCCTCTGCCCGCTATGCGGCGCGCAAAAACAGGGGTTCATTGCTCAATATATTTTTTCACAACGGCGGGAACGCCCGCCGCCATACAGTTATCGGGCAAATCGCTCGTGACGACGCTTCCCGCGGCGATCACGCAGCCGCTTCCGATCGTGACGCCCTGCAAAACGGACACATTCGCGCCAAACCAGCAGTTGTCACCCACGCGGATCGGAAGCGCCCTCTCCAGTCCTTTGTTCCTGTCCGCAATATTCATTGGGTGGCTCGCGGTGTAAAATCCGCAAAACGGGCCGATAAAAACATTTTTTCCGATATAGATCATGCCGCCGTCCATAAAGTAGCAGCCGTGATTGACAAATGTGCCCTCGCCGAAACGGGTGTGCGAGCCGTAATCGAAATAAACCGGCGCGAGCACGGTAAGCCCTTTCGGAATATCAGCGCTGAGCAGTTTTTCCAAAGCCGAAATCTGCTCATCGCTTCCGGGGCGCGACATATTAAATTCAAAGCAGCACAATTCCGCTTTTCGGCGTTCCTCGATCAGGCTCTCGTCAAAATTCGCGTCGTGCCACTCGCCTTTAAGCATTTTTTCTTTCTCGGTCATAACTTCCCTCCACAGACCCTTGTTTTTTAATTAAGCTCCAAGGTTCCTACAATTTCCTTGACCGACTTATATCCGTTTTGATCCAGATAGTCATTGATCCCGTTGCGCACCTTTATCCACGCGTAAGGATCAACTATTCCGGCGGTTCCGACCGCCACGGCGTCGGCTCCCGCCAGCAGGAACTCTATCGCGTCCTCGCCGGTGGTTATTCCGCCCATGCCGATTATCGGCAGCTTCACCGCCCCGCGCACCTGATGCACCATCCGAACCGCCACGGGCATGACCGCCGGGCCGGACAATCCGCCGGTGTTGTTTTTAAGTACCGGGCGGCGGGTCTTTATGTCTATCTTCATGCCGAGCAGCGTGTTGATAAGCGACAGCGCGTCCGCTCCTCCCGCCTCGGCGGCTTTGGCGATCTCGGTTATGTCGGTCACGTTGGGCGACAGCTTAACGATCAGCGGCACCTTTGAGGCCGCCTTGACCTTTGAGGTTATCTCCTCAACCATCTTCGGGCTTGTGCCGAAGGCCATGCCGCCCTCTTTCACGTTGGGGCAGGAAATGTTAAGCTCAAACATGTCAAGCTTGTCGCCGAGCATTTCGGCAACCTCGACATAATCCTCAACCGCCGAGCCGCACAGATTGGCGATAAGCTTTGTATCAAACTTTCTGAGCCACTCAAGCTCGTTTTCAAGAAAGTGCGGCGCGCCGGGGTTCTGGAGCCCCACGCTGTTTAATATTCCGTCGTTTACCTCGGCTATCCTCGGCGACCTGTTGCCGAGCCTCGGCTTGGCGGACAGCGCCTTGAGGCAGACCGCGCCAAGCTCGGACAAGTCAAAATACTCGGCGTATTCCCGTCCGAAGCCGAAGGTTCCCGAGCCGGTGGTCACGGGGTTTTTCCACTCAACTCCCGCTATGTTCACTTTAAGATCAGCCATCAAAATCCACCTCCGCTCCGCTGAATACCGGGCCGTCCTTGCAGACCCTCTTTTTTGAGCCGTCGGTCATGGCGCATGTGCATGTCACGCAGGCGCCGATGCCGCAGCCCATCCGCTCCTCCATGGAAATCTGGCAGTCAATGCCGTTTTCCTTGGCTATGTCCGTCACGATTCTCATCATCGGCACCGGGCCGCAGGTGTATATTCTCGAGATCTTCGCGCCCGACGCGATTTTTGATTTGAGCATATCGGTCACAAACCCCTTGCAGCCAATGCTTCCGTCGTCGCTGGCAACATACACGCTCTCGGCGGCGTTTGAAAACTCGCGGATCATGACCGCGTTTTCCTTATCCCTGAAGCCCAGCATGACCGCGGGCTTTTTGGGCAGCCTCTTCGCCAGCATCAGCAGCGGGAAAATTCCTATGCCGCCGCCGATAAGCAGGACATCGCCGTCCGCGCCATTGGGCGCCGAAACGTCAAAGCCGTTCCCCAACGGGCCGAGAATATCCAGCATCTGTCCGGGCTCCGCCTTCGCGAGTTCGGCAGTTCCCTTGCCGCGAACCTCAAAAATAAACCTCACAAAACGATTATCCACCGCGTCACAAATGCTTATCGGGCGGCGCAGATACGCCGATCCCCCGCAAAGCGCGTGGATAAACTGACCGGGCTTCGCCTTCGCCGCCATTTCCGGGCAGTCGATTATGAAGTTGAAAAGCCCCGGCCTCAGCTCATTCTTATAGCTTAGCTTGCATAACATAAAATTTATCTCCTCTTTTTACTTGATAGCGGACACAATATCGTCTCTCATTCTTATCGCCTCGGCTCTGGCCGCCTCGCCTACGCCTCCGCCGTTTTTCTTATATGCGCACATTATCGAGCGCGACGCGTTGACTATCGCGCCCAAACCGTCGCCGTTAAACGACTTGGCCACATCCTCGGCCCTGCCGCCCTGCGCTCCGTAGCCGGGAACCAGAAAATAGGTGTGCGGCATCAGTCCGCGCAAAACCTCGGCCTGCTCTGGATAGGTAGCGCCGACCACCGCTCCGACTCTAGAGTAGCCGTGAGTTCCTATGCTGTCAATTCCCCATTCCTTGACCAAGCCCGCCATGTGCTCATATATCGGCTTTCCGCCGCTGATCAGATCCTGCAGCTCGCCCGAGGATTTGTTGGACGTCTTGACAAGGATGAAAACGCTCTTGCGGTTCGCCGCGCACTGATCGACAAACGGCTTAACGCCGTCGGTTCCGAGATAGGGATTGACTGTCATCGAGTCGGGCTCAAAAGCGCGCTTCCGCTCCGTTCCCAGATCGGTCTTTCCGAGATACGCCTTCGCGTATGCCTCGCTTGTGGCGCCGATGTCGCCGCGCTTGGCGTCAAGGATAACATACATTCCTTTCGACTTCGCGTACTCTATCGTTTTTTTAAGGCACTTGAGACCCTCGATGCCGTACATCTCATAATACGCCGACTGCGGCTTCACCGCCGGAACTATGTCGCAGAGCGCGTCGATCAGCTCTTTGTTAAAGCTGAAAAGCGCGTCCGCCGCGCCCTCAAAGGTCTCGCCGTATTTGTCAAATGACTGTTTTATCATCGACTCAGGCAGATAGTCAAGCTTCGGGTCAAGTCCCGCCACGGTGGGGTTCCCTGTTTCGATAATTTTCTCAATAAGTGTGTCCATATTTTTCTCCTTTTGATTGAAATTCTTATGTTCGGCCATGCCCGTTTTTTTCAACGAAGGGGCGACTAACCCCTCTCCGCCGCCTTCGGCCATGTCCGCTTTCGTTAATGATTTGTGGCCTCATTTATTCGAGGAAACGGAATACCGTGGTGCATCGCACCCACTACGCGGCTCCGGCCACAGCCACCTCTCCCCAAGGGGCGAGGCTGACGGGCGGATAATATCCGCCCCTACAGTGTTTTACATATGATAGTCGTAGGGGACGGCGCCCTCGACGTCCCACGGGCGGATAATATCCGCCCCTACGAATGTAGTGATTAAGGATTAGCAAATAGTAATCAAGCCTCTGATGTTGTAGGGGCGGATAGCATCCGCCCGCTTTTCATCCCACGAAGGGCGCCTATTTTCTAATCCCTGCGCTCATACACTATCTTTCCTCCCAGGATCGTCATATCGACCCTGCCGCGCAGCTTCATTCCGTCGTAAGGGCAGTTGTTGTTTTTCGAGGCGAATTTGCTTATATCGACCGTGTATTCCTCCTCAGTGTCGAAAATCACAATATCCGCCTCTTTTCCCTCGCCGAGGGTGCCCTTGTCTATCTTTATTATATCCGCCGGATTGGCCGACATCTTTTCTATCAATTGACTGAGCGTGAGCTTTCCGGGCACGACAAGATTTGTGTAGCCGAGGCCCAGCGAGGTCTCAAGACCCACAATGCCGTTTAAGGCATACTCAAACTCTATATCCTTCTCATCCCTGTCGTGGGGCGCGTGGTCGGTGGCTATCGCGTCGATCGTGCCGTCCGCAAGGCCCTCGATGACCGCGTCAACATCGTCCTGCTCTCTCAGGGGCGGGTTCATTTTCGCGTTGGTGTTAAAGCCGTCGACCGCGTTCTCGGTCAGAGAGAAATAATGCGGCGCCGTCTCGCAGGTTATGTTCGCGCCGCGCTTTTTCGCGCGGCGTATCGCGTCGATCGAGTTTCGGGTGCTGACATGGCACACATGCAGCCTGCCGCCGACCTCCTCGGCAATCAGCACGTCGCGGCTGATCGCGACGCTCTCGGCGCATTTGGGAATTCCCCGAAGTCCCAAATAGGTCGACATATATCCCTCGTTCATCGAGCCTCCGTCAACCAGATCCAGATCCTCGCTGTGCGACATCACGGGCAGGTCGAACATTCCGGCGTACTCAAGCGCCCTGCGCATAAGCGACGGGTTTATGACCGGTCTGCCGTCGTCCGACACGCCGATCGCGCCCGCGCTTTTAAGCTCGCCCATTTCGGTGAGCTCCTTGCTCTGCTGCCCCTTGGTGATGCAGCCCGTGGTAAGCACGTTGGTCAGGCCGACCTCTTTGCCGCGGTCCAGCACATATTTCACCAGGGCCGGGTTGTCAACCGGCGGATTGGTGTTCGGCATACACACAACCGTCGTAACGCCGCCCTGCGCCGCCGCGCGGCTCCCGGTCTCGATATCCTCTTTATACTCGTATCCCGGCTCGCGGAAATGAACGTGCAGATCGATCAGGCCGGGAGCGACGATCTTTCCCGAGGCGTCAACGACCTCGTCCGCCGCCTCGCTTGTATCGCCGCCGACCTTCGCGATTATTCCGTCTTTTACCAGAATATCAAGCTTTTCATCTATGTTGTTTTTCGGGTCAACCACATGACCGCCCTTTATCAGAATTGACATATCATTTTCTCCTATCTCGAATTTCACGCGCGCGGCTCGTATCTTCTGCCGTTCGCCACCATGTTCAGCACCGCCATGCGCACGCACACGCCGTTTGTTACCTGCTCGTTAATAACGCTCTGCGGGCCGTCTATTATGTCCGGGTTGAGCTCAACGCCGCGGTTGACCGGGCCGGGATGCATAAGTATCGCGTCGGGCTTAGCCAGCGCGAGGCGGCGCTTGTCCACTCCGAAATACTTGTTGTATTCCCGAACCGTGGGGAACAAGCCCTTCTTCTGCCGCTCAAGCTGGATGCGCAGCCCCATTACAACGTCCGCGCCCTCAACGGCCTTGTCAACGTCGGTATAGACCTTAACGCCCATATCCCCGAGCCGTTTGGGAAGCAGCGTCGACGGGCCCGCCAGAACTACCTCCGCGCCCAGCTTTTTCAGCCCGTAAATATTGCTGCGGGCAACTCGGCTGTGCTTCACATCTCCGATTATTGCCACTTTTAAGCCTTTTATATCACCTTTTTTTTCGCGCATTGTCATAAAGTCCAAAAGCGCCTGAGTCGGATGCTCGTTCATGCCGTCTCCGGCGTTGACTATGCGGCAGCCCACATGCTTCGCAACCAGGTGCGGCGCGCCCGACATGCTGTGTCTGATTATTATCACGTCGGTGTTCATTGCCTCAAGAGTCTTTACCGTGTCGATCAAAGTCTCGCCCTTCGCCACGCTGCTGCCGCTTGACGACATGTTCGCAGCCGTGGCGCCGAGGTATTTCGAGGCCATCTCAAACGAAACCCTTGTGCGCGTGCTGTTCTCGTAAAACAATGTGATGACGCCCTTGCCGCCGAGCAGATTTGATTTTTTGTTGTCGCTGAGCAGCAGCTCGCGCTTGAGCTTGTCCGCATCATCCAAAATGGCGGTAATATCCTCCGCCGAGGTTTCCTTAAGTCCCAATAAGTCTTTTATCATAAGTGTAAGTCCCTCTAATTTCCGTAGTATTTTGCCGGTGATTTGCGTTTTTCGATTATGATCTCGGTCGCGGCGTCAACCTCCTCAACGTGAAGCGCGACGCGGTCAAGGCCCGAGCCCTTGATCCTGACTCCGGTATAGTCGGCGCTTATCGGGAACGTGCGCCTTCCGCGGTCGATAAAGCACGCGAGCTGGATCTCTGCGGGCGAGCCTATTTTAAGCAGCGCGTCGATCGCTGTGTGGATCGTTTTTCCGGTGTAGAGAATGTCATCAACCAAAACGACGACCCGTCCGTCTATCGAGAAATCTATCGCGGTGTCGTTCAGCACCGGATATTTCGCGATAAGATTATGGTCCGCGCCGTACAGCGTTATGTCCAGAACTCCCACGTCAAGCCCGGGCCCGCCGAGCTCTTTGATATAATCCGCGAGCTTGTTTGCAAGGACAACGCCGCGGCGGACAATTCCGATCAGGCATATGCTCTTTTCAAACTCGTTCCTCTCGACGATCTGCGCCGCCATCTTTTTCAGCTTGCTTTCGATTTCCTGTTTTTCAAGTATTACCTCGCTCATATTGATCACCTCGCGTCTTTTTTGCCCCGCTGACGGAGACAGTGTGAAACACTCAAAAACATCTTTCCATATATTATATATTAACATTTCCGCTTTGTCTACAAATTTTTTCAAATTTATTTTTCAATATTTCCCGAATATGGCTTGCATATTTTTAATTTTACTGATATAATTATCACAGCAAGCGGTTTAAATCGAATTTTGAGCGATTAAGTTCGATAATCGTATAATGAAAGGAGCAATCATATGAAGTATTCAAGTGAAGTAGAAGCGATGTGTCCTTTGGTTAAGGGGGCATATCACGGACCTGCGCCTATCCCTCAGGAGGGCAAGTGGACGCAGGTTAAGGAAATTAAGGATGTTTCCGGCCTGACCCACGGTATCGGCTGGTGCGCGCCTCAGCAGGGCACATGCAAGCTCACGCTGAACGTTAAGGAAGGCGTTATCCAGGAAGCCCTGGTCGAGACGATCGGCTGCAGCGGCATGACCCATTCGGCGGCTATGGCCTCCGAAATCCTCGTGGGAAAGACTATTCTTGAGGCGCTCAACACCGACCTGGTGTGCGACGCCATCAACACCGCGATGAGAGAGCTGTTCCTGCAGATTGTTTACGGCCGCACACAGACCGCGTTCTCCGAGGACGGTCTGCCGATCGGCGCCGGTCTTGAGGACCTTGGAAAAGGCCTGCGCAGCCAGGTCGGCACTACATACGCGACCCTCAAAAAGGGCCCCAGATACCTGGAACTCGCCGAGGGATATATCACCAAGGTCGCAGTTGACAAGGAAGGAACCATCATCGGCTACAAGTTCGTTCAGCTCGGCAGAATGATGGAAATGATCGCAAACGGCACCGACGCAAACGAGGCGCTCGAAAAAGCAAGCGGCCAGTACGGACGCGTTGACGACGCGGATAAGCTTATCGACCCGCGCCACGAATAATAGATAGGAGGAATTGAGATATGGCTTTATTTGAGAGTTATGAAAGAAGAATTGATCAAATCAATGCGGAGCTTAAAAAACACGGAATTTCTTCTATCGAGGAAGCGAAGCAGATTTGTGACGAAAAGGGCGTTGACGCCTACAACATAGTTAAGGGAATTCAGCCCATTTGCTTTGAGAACGCGTGCTGGGCCTACACAGTCGGCGCGGCGATCGCCATTAAGGACGGCGTAAAGACCGCGGCGGACGCGGCCGAAAAGATCGGCCTCGGCCTCCAGTCGTTCTGCATTCCCGGCAGCGTTGCCGATGACAGAAAAGTCGGCATCGGCCACGGAAACTTGGGCGCGAGACTCCTGCGCGAGGAGACAAAGTGCTTCGCGTTCCTCGCGGGCCACGAGTCGTTCGCGGCGGCGGAAGGCGCTATCGGCCTTGCCAGAAGCGCCAACAAAGCGAGAAAGGAAGACCTGAGAGTAATCTTAAACGGCCTCGGCAAGGATGCCGCGCAGATCATCTCCAGGATCAACGGATTTACATATGTGCAGACTCAGTTTGACTACTACACCGGCGAGGTAAAGATTGTCAAGGAAACGGCCTACTCCGACGGCGAGCGCTCAAAGGTTCGCTGCTACGGCGCCGATGACGTTCGCGAAGGCGTCGCGATAATGCACCTTGAGGGCGTTGACGTTTCGATCACCGGAAACTCCACCAACCCCACGAGGTTCCAGCACCCGGTTGCCGGCACATACAAGAAGGAATGCATCGAGCAGGGCAAGAAGT
This sequence comes from uncultured Monoglobus sp., assembly GCA_947624305.1. Classification (GTDB taxonomy): domain Bacteria; phylum Bacillota; class Clostridia; order Monoglobales; family Monoglobaceae; genus Monoglobus. The sequence continues at coordinate 19,940 of CANQKC010000032.1, forward strand.
ACTTCTCGGTTGCCAGCGGCGGCGGCACCGGCAGAACCCTCCACCCCGACAACATGGCGGCGGGCCCCGCTTCCTACGGAATGACCGACACGATGGGCAGAATGCACAGCGACGCGCAGTTCGCCGGCTCGTCCTCGGTTCCCGCCCACGTTGAAATGATGGGCCTCATAGGCATGGGCAACAACCCGATGGTAGGCGCCACCGTAGCCGTGGCCGTAGCCGTCGAGGAAGCTATGAAAGGCTAAAATTTAACAAAAATCCCACAAACAGGGCGTTTCGGCAAGGCTGAGACGTCCTGAATTTTTACGTGTAGCACACACGTAGCTAACAAGTAGCGCACACACGTAGCGCACAAACTTTATGCCGTGAGCAGCGTCATATTTTTGGGTATTTTATCATTATGTATCTTTTGGATTTCCGTATGAAGCTGCCCGATTTTTCTGTGCGTATAAACCTTTTCGGTTATGTCGCTGATGCTGTGACCGACTATCGTTTTAAGAATGTATTCGTCCATATCGGCTTCTTTGCCTAAGGTTATGAATGTGTGCCTTGTTTCGTGCGGACGGTGATCCATTTTCAAGCGGTTCATAACTTTAGCAAAGCGACCGCGGTATTTGTCATAAGTCAATGCTCTGCCAGAGCCCTGCGGACAGTTGTCATCGTTAAACAGAAACTCGTTTTCGGAATTATATCGTTTGCATACGAGCGGAAATATCAGCGGATGTATCGGAACAATTCTGTTTTTTCCCGCCGCGGTTTTCATGCCGCCGAGCATTGTTTGAGCCTCAAGGTCTATATCTGCGGTTTTCAGAATCGCTAACTCCTGCGGACGCCAGCCGGAATATATTCCTATAAGGATCATATCAACAAACGGAAGAGTATTTACGTTCTTCCATAGGATTTCAATTTCTTCATCGGAAAACGGTTGCGGTTTTCTGAGCGGTTCCGTCTGTTTTACGCTGTCACATAACCGCGCATAATCAACAGTAACAATTTCATGTTTCAACGCGTATTTATACAGCATATTGAACAAGGATTTCATTCTGCCTTTAGTTGAGGCTCCGACATCTGCGTCATGGATCGTTCCCTCTAAATGCGAAACTCGTATATCCTTAAAGCGCATATTATAAAGCGGAGCGCAGTATTTATACGCGGCTTTTACTGTGCGTATGCTTGACGGATTTGAAAGAGTTTCAAAGTATCTTTCGCTCCACTTGTTATAAAGTTCCGAAAATGTAATTGTGTTTGCCTTAATATCATACGGATCGGCGTTGTAATTCATTAGCGCCTGAAATGCTTCTTCCTTTGAGTGATAATATCCGATAGTGACCCTGTTTTGTTTAACACGCTCGCCGTCAGTATCGATCACCCAGCCGGTTGTTTTAACCGCGCGCCACGGCTTACGGCGTTTTCCCGACAATTTGTATATTGAACCCATACCGTTAGATAATTTCATATAATAATTTGCCTCCTTGCTATTCAAGTTTTTTCATGATTTTGTTCGCTCCTTTAAGACTTTGATTATCAGACAAATCATTAAGCGGACATTGAGCGTAATATGCGGTAGTTCTGTCCTGCCACTGCTCATATGCCGGATATGTCAGCATTTGCTGTTCAAGGTTTTCTCTCGCGTTTGCAAATTCTTCAAGCAGAAAACACAGCTGGGAGTTCATATCCGCGCTTTTGTCCTGACCGTCAAATATAACGGAACAGCTCCACTTACCGTCAGTTTTCGGCTTTTTAACGTCGATATCGAACTTCACACCTGCCTTGCGTTCCAGCTTGAACAGAAACGTGCAGAAGTCTGCAATGCTGTCAAGATTAACTCCGTCCTGCTCATAGCCTATTAAATAGTTGGCGGTGGTGCCCAGCTTGTCGGCGATCTCGTTGATTACCGAGATAGACGCTTCTATCTCGCCGCTTTCATATTTTTGCACGGTACGCAGAGATTTGCCTAAAAGATTTGCCAGATCCGTCTGACTGAGCTTTCTCATTTTGCGCATATTCCGTATACGCAGTCCGATTTCTTTTGGGGAATTTTTCATGTCTGTCACCTCTTGAAAATATTATATCACAAATAATTGCGCATTGCAAGTGCGTAATTAAAAATATTTTAACATATTTATGATTAAAAGTGCTTGACAAATTGTGAAAACCGTGTATAATAGAATTATGAATTGATAATACATAATCAATTTGATTTTACTGATAGAACGAAAAAATAATTCGCAAAGGCGGTGATTTATTGGAGCAAAAGATTTATGTGGAAACGCCAAAGTTTACCGGACGAAATGTGCCTGTTATCGAAATCGCAAAAGCGATCGGAAAAGACGGACAGTATATCCGTATCGGCCTGCAGCAGGGAATACTAAACTTTGGCTATGCTATAAAAATGAGCGGTTCAAGAGAATACAGCTATTACTGCCCGGACAGAAAAGTTTGGGAAGAAACGGGATATTTTAAAGAATCCGAAAAGTAAGGGGTATGTGAATGGATAATGATGCTCTTGAGAAAAAGCTGACACAGGCGAAACACAGGCTCGAAGAGGCAGAAAAGCGAGATCGCGTGAAGCTGAGAAAATTGCGGACACGCAGGCTTATTCAAGAAGGCGCGATACTGGAAAAGGTCTTCCCGAGAATTGTGTCTATGGAACTTGATGACCTGGAAAAGTATCTTTATGATATTTTGAGATAGAAATGAAACTTTTTAAGCGTTCCGAGTATTCGGAGCGCTTAAATATTCCCGAAGGGCGCACTTACTCACCACCCGAAAAGCTGCAGGCTTTTCGGGTGGTGGTACTGCCGCCGTGCGGCGGCAGCCGTGCGCTCCTGCGGAGGGCGCGGATAATTCGCTCTGCGGATTATCCGTTCAGTCGAACACGCTATTATTTCATAATAGCCGAGCGTTGCTTTCGCAACGCATGACGGAATAATTCCGTCATGTTCGACTGACTGCAAAAACTAATTACTTTAGTTTTTGCATATGGGTGCAGGCTGCCCATGTTCTTTTGGCAAAAGAACCAAAACCGCCCGCTGTTTGGCAGAAAGGAGTAATATTTATAGCAATATATCACTTTGAAGCAAAAATGATAAGCCGAGGCAGTGGCCGCTCGGCTGCGGCTGCCGCGGCCTATGCGTCATGTTCACAGATATATAACGACTATGACGGTGTTCAACACGACTATACCCGTAAGCAGGGTTGTATTTACAGTGAAATATTCCTGTCTCCAAACGCACCCGAAGAATGGAAAGACCGTGCCGAATTATGGAACGCAGTTGAAGCTGCTGAAAAATCCAAAGACAGCAGACTGGCAAGGGAGATTATTGTTGCTTTGCCTATCGATGTCGGTATTGGCGAATGGAAAACAATACTTAAAGATTTTGTCCAAGAGCAGTGCGTAAGAAAGGGAATGTGCGCCGATGTGAATATCCATGACACCGACGGACACAATCCTCATGCTCATATTTTGCTTACAGTAAGACCGCTTGACAAAAAGGGCAAATGGCAGGCTAAGACGCAGAAAGAATATCTTTGCAAGCGCGGCGATGAAGAACACGGATTTACCGCAGCCGAGTTTAAGACGGCGCAAGCCGACAGCTGGGAGAAGCAGTATCAATACAAGGTCGGCAAGAAGAAAATATATATGACGTCCTCCGAGGCTGAAGCGCAGAATTTAGAGCGAGTTTCCAAAAATCCTAAAAGCACACGCTTTGGCAGACAAAACCCGATATGTGCCGAATGGAACAGCGAGGGGCAGATTCTAAAATGGCGCAAAGCATGGGAGAACGCGGTCAATAAATCTTTGGAGCAGAAAAATATTGACACCCATATCGACTGCCGGAGTTTTAAGGACAGAGACATTGACGAACAGCCGACAATTCACGAAGGAGTAACCGCTCGCATTATCGAGCAGCGCGGCGGTGTTTCGGAAAGGTGTGAGATAAATCGGCAGATCAGGGCTGACAACAAACTACTGCGCGAATTAAAAGCTCATGTAAAAAAGCTGACTGACGCTCTAAAGAATACAGTACCGTCAATCGCGGCGCTGCTTGAAAACATACGCGCAAGTCTGGTTATATTTAGGTATCGAATAAAGTTTAATTCTATTCGGATCAAAGATATAGAACAGGATAAAAAGAAAATAGTACCGATACTAAAAAGATATGACAAAATCAAATCCGAGCTTAAACAAAAGAACGCCGAACGCAAAAAGCTGCAAACCGAGAAAAAGTCCCTCGGCTCTGTACGGCTTGTAAAGCAAAATCAGCTTGAGCGCCGTATAGCCAAAGTCATTGAGGAAATCGAGGAGCTGGAAAGCGAGCGTAAATATTTACTCTCCGAACTATATTGCCAAAATGATACAGAAGTATCGGAACTTGAAAGACAAATCTCGGATAACATCGTAGTTCTCGAAAAGCTAAACAGCATAAATTCGGACTTATCCGAGCGATACAATACGGAAAAAGCCCGTTATTTTGAAATCCAAAATGATATATCGCAAGATAACAAAGCCGAAGTAAATTACGAGCGCCGAAACATCAGAGACAACGCTATGACCGAAGCCGCATATCGGCTAAAAGAAATCTACGGTAAGAAATACGATTATACCTTATTAAAGCGATCCGAAACCGAAGTAAACCGCGAACTGAATGATTTGCAGCAGGACAAATCAATTCGACAGAAACTGACTAAAGCCGAGCAAATAGTTCAAAACAAGTCCGCAATCATTCCGAAGAAAACCAAAACCGTGGAACATTAGACCTTGATTTTCGGCCCATAAAGACATATTATATACCCGAGTCCAAAACAAGCGCCGAAACCCACGCAAATCCGCACCTCGCAAAGCCCTAATTTTCCACGCTGTCACGCAGTAGAATAGCCGTTCCGAAGGTTTTAATGCAATATCATTACTTTATATAATTTGCCGGATAAAACCCACATAAAAACGTTGGTTTTACACCCCTACTGCGTGACATATCTCTCACTTTTTGCTGTCAAGCGCAGCTTTGCGGAGATAATAACATTTGTTTTAAGATTGTGTTTGATAAAATATTTAAAAAGAAGATTAAAAAAGTGTTTTGTACAGTGCTCTGAATTGCTTTACAAAGAAAAAATAGATGAACAATTAGAGTATCATTTTAAGTATTGAGAATAAAAACCTAAAATCACGAGTCTGGGATTTGAATTTGGATAACGATCTGATGACAGGTAAGAGATTTTGACAATATAAAAGAAATATTTTGGCCGTGATAAGGTAATAGAGGTTTTAAAAATTGCTGGTAAGATGAGATAAAAGAAAAGAACAATATATTATCAGATACCAGATTAAAAGCATTACTTATTCATTTTAGAAATGTGTGACGTTTCTGAGCAGAAAATTAATTGTAAATAATTTATGATGGTTTTAATAATAAGAAAGTTCCTTAAAATGATATTGACATAATTCTCATTTTGTAATATAATATACAATTGAAGCACATAGTTATGACACATATATCTCAAAGGAAGTCATTGACAAATTGGGAATATCCCAACGACGTGTTGCTGTTTTATCTAGCGAACATTGTATTGCCATAGTCTTAATGCTTGGGAATATGTGGGTTATTCCCTATAATGCTAAAAACTATCGATGCAAGAAGTATTATTGTATATGTCGAAAGAGATACTATGCTATAAAAAGAAGGCAATCTGATTCTTGAGCAATTCGCGAGCGTCGACATGACTCTTGTTTAAGAGAAGGTGAAACTTTTAAATCGAAATATAATAGGGATTGATGTCAATGACGCGACACTAGAAAGATACCGAAAAAAAGTACATTTGATTGCGAGTCGGCAAACGGCAAGGATTATATTTAAAAGGACGACGCAAGACATCTTGATTTAATGAGAGCATTGACTTGATAAGTACATATCAGCCGTAGCCAATATAATTCAATATAGCGAAGATAGTGAAAATGATTTATCGCATTTGAATGTTAAGAACTTTCTCGATGAAATGCACAGCGTCACGGTGGAATGTTGCCGCGTTTTGAAAAGGGACAAGTTTTGCGCTGTTCTTATGTGAGATACATAGCAAAAAAGACATATGATTCATGTGCCGTTTGAGGTTATGAAAAATTCAAGACGTGGGATTAAGATAAATGAATTTATTATAAAAAAACTATGTAATTGCAGAGTAACAGGCTATTGGAAGACGAACAGTGGGTGCTGTTCGCATATGAGTATTTGTTTGTGTATAAGAATGGATAGAAACCATTCTTGACAAAGTTTATGTGATAGGAGTGTAAAAATGACAAATCCGCTGTCTGAAAGTAACTTAGCAAAAATATTCAAAAAGTCCGTTCGAAATCCTGGGCACATAGGAACAAATGAAGGAGTTAGCGTGGAATATAAAGAATCATTCGGTTGGATGAGCGTGAGTGATTATTTGAAAACAATGGCCTCTTTTGCAAATAGGAGTGGCGGATATATCATTTTTGGCATTAAAGATAAACCCCATGAATTGATAGGTCTTAAAGGTGAAGCTTTTGAGAGGTTTGAAAAAATTGACAATCAGAAATGGACCACAAATCTAAGAGAACATTTTTCTCCGGAGATTGTATGGGAAAAGTGTATTTATCCATTTGATGGGAATTCATATGGCGTGATCTATACATATTCAGCAAAAGAGAAACCGGTTATTTGCAAAAAAGATGCGGATGAACTTAGAAAGGCTGCTATCTATTATAGATATAATTCGCAAAATTCAGAAATCGATTATCCTGAATTACATCAGATAATTGAATTTGAGAAGAATAAAATTAATGATTTGTGGATGAGCACAATTCGAGAAATTGGTGATTCGGGAATAACTAAAACTGCGTTGCTTGATTTAAAAAGCGGAAAAATGACGGGTGCTAATACAACCTTAATGATTGATGAAAAGTTACTTAATGAAATATCTTTTGTTCAAGAGGGATCATTTGTTGAGACTGGGGGAAACCCAGCATTAAAAGTCGTTGGGCAAATTCAAACTGTAGTAGGTGCGCGTCGTGTTGTGGTAGAGCAAGAACGAAATAAAGCCATAAATGCTGATGAGATAATAAAATGCTTTATTACCCAAGAAGTTGTTAATAATCCGCTGGAGTTTGTCAAACAAATATGCTACCAAACAACTGGGAATATGCCCGTTTATTATTATCTCTATCTTGCAGAAAAATCGACAGAATCTGCTTTATCGTTTATTGAAACAATACCTATTAACTCTGTTGCCAAAGAATTGTTAAAAAGACGAATCGCACAAGCAGAAACAAAATATTGTGAGATTTCTACAGCCAATACTAAGTCTTCAAATAAAAAACGTAGATATTTGCAAGAAGTTCTTGATGAGTCATTGGTCATTCCTGATGATGTGACAGAATTAAAGTATTGCTTGAGTGCGATGCGTGCGTTATCGGTTGTAGAAGTACAGGAGCATAAAAATTATATTTTAGAAATATTGTTTAAAATATATACAAATTACTTCAACATGAAGTTGTTCTCATCAATTAAGCCGGAATTTAGATATTTAATGTGTTGGGTCGATGAGGCGTTATATATGCATTAAAGTGATTTTTAATACGAAATTGCGCATAAAAATTTCGGAAGACCGAATACATTTAATTAGAGAGACTTATAGTTCGCTAGATATCGTGGAAAAAGATATGTAAAAAGGTATAAAAGAAGACCTCTTTGGTGAAAGTTATGGTAAAAATAATTTTTATCAAGGAGGTTTTTCGACATGAAAATACCAAAAGAAGTTATCAAGGAATATGTAAAAAGCGAGAAATTTACAAACACTGCCGACATCATGGAAAGCATTAAATCTATGTTTGCTGATGTTCTGAACGAGGTGCTTCAGTGCGAACTTGACGAACAGCTCGGCTACGAAAAACATGAGCGCACGGATTCCGGCAGCGAAAAGAAAAACTACAGAAACGGCTCTACCAAGCGCAGAATGAAAACTCAGCTCGGAGAGGTTGAGATTTCCGTTCCCCGCGACAGAAACGGCGAGTATGCGCCTAAGATCATCGATAAGTATCAGCGTAACGCCGACGGCTTGGAAGATAAATATTATCTCTGTATTCTCACGGTATGTCTACACGGGATATACAGGAGCAGATAAAAGATTTGTATGATATAAATATATCATCGGAGCTTGTGTCAAAGATAAGCGAAAAGATAATGTGTGATGAAAAAATGAGACAATCCCAGATTTTGTGTAAAGTAAGTTGTCTAAACCTCCAAGATGGTATATAATAAAAATATCAAATTGGAGGTTTTTAATTATGCCACGTTACAAAAAGAGCGCTGCCGAGCGAGCGGCAGAGAAAGAAAGACGAGAAAAAATACTCAATTTTGTACACGAAATGGGTGCTGAGGGGATCGAGGACCTGCACGACGTTTACAAAATGATGATCGGCGCAGTGATAGACGGAGGACTTGAAGCCGAGCTTGACGAGCAGCTTGGTTACTCTAAGTATGACTATCGTAGCAAAGAAGTCAACAACAGCCGGAACGGTCATTCGAAAAAGACCTTAAAAACAAGCTTCGGTGATACCGAAATTGCCGTTCCCAGAGACCGCAACGGAGAGTTTGATCCACAGCTTGTTAAGAAAAATCAGACTACACTTACAGGAGACATCGAAGAGAAAATATTGTCTATGTACGCAAAAGGCATGACGACTAAGGACATAGAAACGCATATAATGGAGATATACGGACTCGAATGCTCCGACAGCACCATAAGCCGAATTACTGATAAAATACTGCCGGTTGTGCGGGAGTGGCAATCCAGACCACTCGAAGAGATCTATGCAGTAGTCTTTATGGACGCAATACACTTTCACGTAAGGAGCGAAGGCAGGATCGTGAAAAAAGCCGTATACATAGCGATAGGTATACGTATGGACGGATTAAAAGAGGTACTCGGTATGTGGGTAGGCGAGAATGAGAGCGCAAAGTTTTGGTTGTCGGTAATGAACGGACTGAAGAACAGAGGAGTTGAGGATATCTTAATTGCCTGTGTAGACGGCTTAACAGGCTTTCCGGCGGCGATAGAATCGGTATATCCGAAAACAGAGATACAGCAATGCATTATCCATCAAATCAGGAATACGACAAAATATGTATCCTACAAGGACATTAAGGAGCTAATGGCGGATCTGAAGCGAGTATATGCGGCAGTGGACGAGCCTACAGCGCTAGCGGAGCTTGATGATTTTGATGAAAAATGGAGTGTGAAATATCCGAAAATAGCTATATCATGGCGAAAGAATTGGGCAAATTTATCGACATATTTCAAATATCCGCAAGCGGTGAGAACGCTGATATACACGACGAATACCATAGAAGGATTCAACCGACAGCTGAGGAAAGTGACGAAAAACAAAAGCGTATTTCCGACGGATGAGAGCTTGATAAAGATGCTGTATCTGGCGATGATAGACATAACGAAAAAATGGACAGGCAAGCGCAAGGACTGGGGAGTGATTCACTCGCAGCTTGAGATATTTTTCGCGGATCGGCTGCCGGAATAAAGCATAAGCCGTCCGGTCAAGTCAAGGGTTTGCGCGGCAAGCCGCTCCAATGAACGCCCTGCGGGCGCCCTTGACAAGCCCGGCCGATTATGCTACAGTATATTTAAGGCAGAAATTGAGCAAGTCAATTTCTGCCTCGGCAAAACAGAGTATATTACCGTTTTGGAGTTTACACAAAATTAGGGATAGCGCCGAAAAAATAGCGTAAGCGTGGCTCTGCCCCGACCCCTGAAATTTTAGCTCATTGTTTTTCCCTGAAACGAACAAAAACGAGCGGCAAGCCGCCCGTTTCAGTGCAAAATCCGCAAGACCACTCCGGTTGCTCTTCAGCAGAGTTATATCCTGCCTTGCGGCAAAAGCCAATATATGATTATTGGCACATTAACTTAAGTTTAAACCCAAATTTTTCGCCATGTCTAAGTCAGTCGTTTATTAAATACACATCTTTTTCCATAGTGCCTATTTTGGGCTAAGGCGGGAAAGTCGAACTATGACTGTTCCCGCCCACATAATATAGAAAATCTGAATCTACAGAGAATTCTTCATACTGTCGAATTTTCAGCTTAAAGTGTCAAAATTATAGAAATCTTTTAGAAAAAGTTTAACTAACTTAACTTCTTCTTTATCAAGCATATTACTATTTATAATATCCTCGTATATAAAACAAATCATCCTATTTATTAGTCTTTTTTTTGATTCGGCACTAAAATTATTTCTTGATACATCCGTATCATATTGTCCTTTTTTTATATTTAAACACACATTTTCTAAGTTAATTCCACTAATTGTATAGTGTGGAATAGCCATTTTGTCATTAATTCGAATTCCTTTTAAATAAAAATCGGCATCAAATTTTTCACTTTGCACTATTCTAAGATAACAGTTAGTATCTGAGAAACCATATAAATCAATCTTTTTTTTAATTGGCATAATAGGATATTTTTCAAAGTAACCAACATCTGTAACATTATCGCCCTCTCCGCATAAGTAAATATAATTATCAACAATATCAATTAATAATTTATCAGTTAATTCTTCCTTGCTAATAACCGAAACCATTCTTACACTGCTGTCATATATTTTTAGAGCTTCAACTATGCCTTTATCTTTCACACAATCTATGAATTTATTAAAAGTATCTCTGTTAAAGATGACTGGAATATCATACCATTCTAGCATATTTTCCTTAATAAACTTGTATATATATCCTTCAAGATGGCTTCGGAAATTATTTTTATTAATATCCTTCTTACTTGTTTCTAGTATAGTATAATTCATTATATCAATAACAAAATCTGATATAGCTAAATCATAAATTGTGTCGTCATCGTTTGCTATTTGCCATAAATTTCTTTCATCTGTTTGAATCTTAGCTTCTAGTATATCAAGGGTTTCTTTAAAAAACGATAAGCTGACATAATTTGGATAACATATAATATCTAAAGGATTTACAATATAGACATTTTCGTTATCGGGGAAAAAATCAAAAAAATTAAAACGAACATTCGAATTATTGCCTAAATTATATGTAAATTCAATTTGTTCATCATCCTTGTTTTTTATCTTTTCTAGTTTTAATGTGTCTATTTTTTCTACATCCCTTGTATCTTGATTTACAAAAAGAAAATCATAATTTTCAATTCTTAAAAGTTTTTTTATATAAGTAATAACACTGTTTTCATTATCAAATATATTAGGAATAATTTGATTATATTCCATTATAATTTTTGTGCCATGTTCAAAATGTGATTCATTATTTTCTGTATTCAATTTGGTTATATATGGCGAATCTTTGTCAAATGTTAGATGTATATGTTCCTTATTTTTAAAATGTTTTGTTTCGAGTTCAATTTTTGATGAAAGCATAAAACACGCTAAAAAACCTATACCAAAATGTCCAATCGGTTGATACTCATAATTGGTTTCATCAAACTCAGCCGAAGTGTAATATGAAGTTCCAACATTAAAAAAATATTTATCTAATATTTCTTCTGTCATGCCAGTTCCATTATCAACTATCACAAAACGATTTTCTGTTTTACTCAGTATCAACCTTATTTCTGGGTGATATGTAGTATATCCATATTCATTACCGTTTGCTTGAATATCGCGCATCAAACATACAGCATCAATTGAATTCTGTATCAATTCACGCAAACCCTCTCTTTTATTGCCATATATTTTTTCTCCCATTAATAACTTTATAATCTGATTATATTCCAGTTTAAACGACAATAATGTATTAATAAATCCTTGTGTTTCTATATCTCTATTAATAGGTAATTTAATTTTTAATTGGTATTGCGACTGGAAATCAGCGCTTGCTACAGTTATTTGTTTTAAATCATTGTCCAGCCAGTCTAAATATTCCATTATCTTTCTAAATATTTCTGGTTCTTTGCATATACCTGAAAAAGATATTTCTATGCAATTATCTATATTTTTAACTTTATTGTAATTGGTAATAGGAATATGTTTTTTCCATTCTTTATCACTAATACCTTTTGGATTTAATATCTTATATAATATATATGGAGCACGACGATCATCTATATCTAAAGCATCTCCTATACGCAATAAAAATGCAATATGCTGAGGATTAATTATATCGTCTGCATATTCATAACTTGAAGATATATTTTGAATAATCCATTCAGTACTCTCGGTATGTGATTGACAAATTTTTGCCACTATTTCAGATAAATCATATGATAAAGAGCACCCTGCATAAAGAAAACTTTTAATATTAATATTGTTATTTACTTCATAATTTAAAGCTGCGAACACGCGTTTTCCGTGATTTTTTCTAATAAAATCAGATAAATAGGAGAGTTTTTCTTCGGAAGATAAATTTTGAAACTTTAAATTGGTTTTTTCAAAATTAGAGTACAATATTTCTTTTTCTTGATTTGAAACAACCATACCAATATCATGTAATAATCCTACAAAAATAATTAAGGCAATATGCAATTCAGAGAAATCTTCTAAACGCCCTTTTATTAAATCATTCATATATCCAATTACCCTAACAGAATGACCTATATCATGTAGGGTATAGTTAGGAAACACGCTTGGTATTTCTGATAACATACTTTCACATAAATTATACAATTCTATAATTCTACCATAATAAATAGAATTTTTACTCTCTAAATATTTTACAATGTCATATTTAACAAATTCTGTTTTCATAATAGTACCTCATTTTATGTTTATAGTTTTGTGTGAAAATCAAATAATTTTGCAAAAATATATACCAAGATATTCGTTTATGATTATACATAATAAAGAGTATGTCTATAAAAATAGATTTAAACTCTATATAGATATGCTAATATTATTTATCTCATATATCCCAGCATAGCATCCACTACTGCCGTAACTTCTGCGAGGCGTTCAGGTGGCAAACCTTTTAGCTTTTGCGAAAGTTCGTCCAGCACAATACCTTGTGATGCACCGACGCTATCGGCAAGCAGTGTATCCGCTGTGCAGCCGAGAGCATTTATAATATCAACAAAAACCGGCAGACTTGGCAGACGCATACCATTTTCGAGTTGCCTAATATATGTGGTTGACAGATTTGTCATTTCCGCGAGCTGCTCTCCGGTAATGTGCCTTTCTTTGCGCATTTTTTGAAGACGCTGCCCAAATCTCTTCTTATCCATACAGACCTCAATTCATAACAACAGGTTTATTTATATACAATTAGTTTAATACAAATACAATTGCATTTGAATTAGCTTACAGAATAATAATATACAATTAGCACAAAAATATTTATGGAATTTTGTAGAAAATGTTTTAATAAAATAAAATTTATAAATTGTATACTAAAACTTTTTATGATATAATATAAGACAACACGGATTTTCTAAGAAAGGATATAATCAACATGAACAAAAAAATTTTATTGACAGGTATATTGCTTTTTAACTTATTGTTGGTTTCGATGTGTCATGCTGTTATCGCTGAAAATAATTATACGGCAGATAATATCATAGCAACGGAAACCGATGCAAGTGAGAAAATCACGGCTTTGATTGAAAACGTGCAGGTAGAGTATGATATGCCCGTATTAGATTTGGCAGACAGTGAAGAGAATATTGTTACGGTTACGTTTGACTTAACCAATACTTCTTCGCGTGCAGAGGAGTTTAATATTTATGCTGCAGTGTACAAACAGGAGGAAACACTTTTTTCCACTGATATTGTGAATAAAATACTTCAATCAAATGAGAAACAGCAAATTCTGTTTAAAGTCAAGGTTCCGAATGATGGCAAAGATACATATGGCAAAATTTTTGTATGGGATAATAATATGCAGCCCGCAAGCGAATATACGCCGTTTACTGTAGTCGGAAGCAATTCAACATCATACCCTAACGTAACAATTAATGATGATCTGTCCTTGACGACAAATATGAAATACAATAATCTGACTCTAAATTCCGGATACCTTGATTTGAATGGTCATGATATTACTGTAAGTGGAAACTTGTATTTTAATGGCGGCACAATAAACATAAATACCGGAACCTTAACGGTAAACGAGAATATAATCCAATCCGCAGGTTCTATGGTAATTGGAAACGGCAGTTTGATAGCCAATAAGGATTATAGAATTCAAAAAGAAAAAAAGGAATATGGCGAAATAACGTATGATTATAGTGACGGATATTTAAACATGACACATGAAAACGATAGGGTTTTAGTCAACGGAGATTTTTTCATGCAGTCTGATAATAGCCATGAAATAAGTTTAACAAATGGAGTTTTAGAATTAAAAGGTAATTTCAGCCAACTGAACTATTCTGTTTCAAGCTACCATAATTTTGATGCCACCGGAAATCATAAAGTCGTTTTTTCCGGTGTTGGAAAGCAACATATATATTTTGACGCACCAAACACCTCTGGATTCAATGATATAGAGATAAAAAACAACACATATAACAATATTGTTATTGATAATGGAATGAGAGGCTGGCGTCTTCGCGGGAACTTTGTATGGAATGGTGACTTGACATTAAATGCGGGAACAATGGATTTAAATGGACACAATCTTTCGGTAAATGGTGTTTTATATCAAAGTGGAGGCACCATAAACATAAATACCGGAACCTTGACGGTAAACGAGAATATAATCCAATCCGCAGGTTCTATGGTAATTGGAAACGGCAGTTTAATAGCCAATAAGGATTATAGAATTCAAAAAGAAAAAAAGGAATATGGCGAAATAACGTATGATTATAGTGACGGATA
>CANQKC010000033.1 GCA_947624305.1 uncultured Monoglobus sp.
CGTCGGCGTGGGTGTCGGTGCCTCGGTCGGCGTCGGCGTGGGCGTCGGTGCCTCGGTAGGCGTCGGCGTCGGTGTCGGTGCCTCTGTGGGCGTCGGCGTGGGTGTCAGCACTTCGGTAGGTGTCGGCGTGGGCGTCGGTGCTTCGGTAGGCGTCGGCGTGGGCGTCGGTGCCTCGGTAGGCGTCGGCGTGGGCGTCGGTGCCTCGGTAGGCGTCGGCGTGGGTGTCGGCGCCTCGGTAGGCGTCGGCGTGGGCGTCGGTGCCTCGGTCGGCGTCGGCGTGGGTGTCGGCGCTTCGGTAGGCGTCGGCGTCGGTGTAGGCTCCGGCGTTTCAATAGGATTATCGATCATCTCGGTGAGCACCTCGGGCTCATTATCCACCCGAACGCCGCCCCGGTTGTGGATCAAGTTATCGGGATCGGATTCCGGCGCGGGAGTGCCGAATAAAGCGTCATCGTCGTAATCATACCGGTCAAACGCTCTCTCGTTTACCTTGACGGAAAAATCGACCTTTCCCTGATAACCGGCCGGAACTCCTCGAGTCAAGGCTCCTTCCTCGTTCAATGTGCCGAAGGTCCATGTGATCTTGTGAACGGCGGGTAAGTACTCAATGCCAACGTCTATCGACTGTCCGTCAATGGTGATAGTTTTAGCGTCGCTGATCGTATCCGTCGGCTTTCCGGGTTCATTGTTTTCTATTGTTACAGTGTTGCCCTCAACGCCCTCGTCTCCGGTGAATGCCGCTCTCATAAAGTCGACGCCGGGATCGAGCGCGTCGCGAACCACAACCTTTGCGTGCTCGCTCTTATAGTTGTTCCACTCGATCGCGTAGCTCACCTCACTGCCGACCTTGATCGGCACGTCGGTGCCCGGATCTGTCTCGGTCTTTTCTGATTTCGGAACGGGGTTTTCAACAGTCTTGGTTTGCTGGCTGTAGTTTCCTACCTGCACGGACGCGGTGTTATCCACCTTGCCCGCCGACACGGCGCTCGGCAAAACCTCGACAACAAGCGTGACCTTTCCTTTGGATTTGGCGGGCTGCGTTCCGAGGTTCCACACAACCTGATCGGGCGCGCCGCCCGCGCTCTTTGTGTAGCTGATCACCGGAACGGAAGTTGTTGAGCCTTCACCGTCGGGAACTTCCGTTTTCTCGAGAGTATCCGCGCTGTCGGGCTTTTCGTCGCCGCTCGTTTCCGCCGCTTTCAGCTCCGCGTTTTGCGCTCCGCTCGACTCGGCGCCTTCCGGCAATGTTGTGTCGCTTGAATTGAAACTCGCGCTTACAAACTTCACGTTCGCGTCCAACGGGTCGGTGATCGTCACCGCGGCCGGAGCCGCGTTATAGTTATCCCATGTTATCTCATAGGTGATCTTGTCGCCCGCCGTAACGGACGGGCCTGTCTCGCTGCCCGTATTATCGGTTTTCGGATCGGTGATGTTTCCGTCTCCTTCGGCTTGCGGCTCAACCGTTTCGCCGTTTTCGCGCTCTATCTTCACCTCGTTTTTGTCGGGCTCTTCAACTTTGATCGTGTTGACATAATGCGCGGACTCCTCATATGTTCCGGTGTTGCCGTATACCGAGTATACACCTGTATAATTCGTGTTTGATTTTGCGGGCAGATCTGATTCCGCGTCAGCCTGAGTTTCACCATCGACACCGAAATGGGCGGTCGGGCTCACAATATATCGCATCGAGTTGCGCAGGAACAGCGATTGCTCCTTATAATAGTGCGGGTCTACGAGCTCGCCGTTTCTGTACATATAGTGGCGGACAGTTCCGTCCTGCTGCTCCTCATCAACGTATTCGCAGTTCGGGTTAACGCCGACGGTTTCGTTGTAATCAAGCTCATTGTCGCCATCGTACGCCGGAGTTTCATAAGCAGCTCCGTCCTTCGGGTGATGGTGGTTTCCGACGCCTTGCATCGTGGCGTAGCATTCCCATATAGTCGCGTTGGTATGGTTGAACGGCTCGTATGAAACAGTCGTTCCGTCAGTGTTCAGCGAGCCGTCCCCGTTTACGGCCCAGGTCAGACCGCCCTGCGTCAGATCATTCGGACGATCCGGATATGTCGCGCCGGGCTTTGTGTAAACGGGTATATTCTGAACGCCGAGGCGGTATACGACCTCACTTCCGTACTGCTGGAAATGTCTCAGCTCACCCAGTTGGTAGGTTTCCCGCTGTTTTTCCGTCAGCTTCTCGGTGAAGCGATAATTTTTCCTGTTGTTAAGTCCCGTGAGGAGCAGACCCTCGTTGTGCCTGAGCTTAAACTGCGCGGTGTTCGCGGCAATTCCATCGGGCGTGGCGCCGTTGAAATCGGGTTCGTCCGCCTTGGGGATAATTCCGTCATAGAGATCATCGGGCGTGAGTGGTGATTCGGTTCCGTCCTCGTTTACTTTCTTTCCGAATTTCAGCGTCGTTGTGAGATACTCGGTTCTGGTCTTAAAGGGCGACATTATATCGTCCTTCGTCGTCGCTTCCTGCGGACGGCGGACAATTACCGTAAAATAGTTGATGTGCGCGTGCTTATCATCGGTTCCCGGCCCATGGTGCCACGCGTCGGAAGAACCGTCCTCGCCGCCCGCGGTCTGCTCCGCTTCCAGAACCTGCGAAACGGGTATCATTTCCGCGTCGAGCAGCCAATAGGTCTGCGTGCCCGCGGGACGGTCACCGTCGGGATCGGCTTCGCGGAATGTGTCGCGGTTGCCAACCTCGGGTTCCGTGCTCGGAGGATTTTCCATATCGCGCGGGAAGAATGTCGTTGTTCCGCAGTTATCCGGAAGGTTTACTCCGCCGTCTGTGGTGTATTCATAGATCCTGCGGGCATATCCGTTTTGCTGATCGCTGCTCACGTCGCCGCTTGAGTCCTCTCTCGGGATATAGAGGTAATACAGCTCGTCAAGCTGTTGAATCGTGCTCTTGGTCTCGCTCGGCGTTCCGTCCTCATTGGCATAGAAATACTCGGTCTCGCCGCTGACCTGATCGATCACCGGGATGACCTGCTTGGCGAGAGTCTGCCCGTCTTGGCTCTCGGGATCAAACTCGAACAGCGCCCGGCTGCTGTTTTTGTCCTGAATAAGGTCGCTGTTGTCGGTGATCAGGTCAATGGATGAAATTCGGCGCTGCCAGCTTTGGCCGTATTCGTTGTACCAGACGTTTGCCGCCTCGGTCTCGCCGGTTTCTCCGTCGATATATACCTGATAGTTAAATTCCTCATTTTTCTGCTCATCTGTCGGCTCGCTGCCGTCGGGATTTTCTATCCGCTTTGTGGCAAGCAGCGTCTGGTTTGCTATCGCGAGCCTGCCGTTGTTGCCCAGAAAGTTATTGATAACAATGCCGTCTCCCGCGCTTGCCGTGGTAGAGATGGTTGGCAGATAGTAGCTGTATGACGTGTCGGTTTTGTTGTCTATATTGCCCTCGGCGTTTGTTTTAAGCCTGCGGTTCTGAAACAGATTTCCCACTCGCAGTCCGCCCGGTTTGGCGGCTGCCGCCCAATGGAAATAATTACTGAACTCGGTTTCTTCCATAACGCCGTCAGAGCCCGCGGCATTTTCGATCTCGGGAGCGAGCAAGGTTTGCATCTGCGTCCAGTAATCATAAGCCGTTTCAAGACTGCTCTTTCCGCCCTCGGGCGCGTTGTCGCTCCTGAGGCCGATACCCGACAGATAACTTCTCAGGTTGTCATCGGTATATGTAAGCTTCTGCCATGTCGGCTCGCCGCGGGTATTGTCGCCCGTGTCGGAGCGGGAATAATAGTCGACGTTGATATTTGAATGTCCGTTCATATCTGTCCAGCAGAGCATATCGCCGTTGTCTATATTCTCGGAATGCAGTCCCGAGCCGAACAGGCTGCCCTTTCTGGAAACAACATACTGTATCGCGTCGCCGCCGGTCGTACCCGGTACAACAACACCGTTAATATCTTTACCTTCCGTGCCGGGTTTGGGCAGATAGTATTCAATAATTATAAAGAAATAATCATCCGACGAGAATGATATTGAATCGTCGGTATAGCCTTCCGCATTTGACTCGACCTTGTCCATAAGATCGTCTGTCATGAATATTATGCCGCCGTCAACATAGCGGTATTTCACTCCGCTCGAGTCGGTGATCATGCCGTCGCCGGTCCTGGCGGCCTTCGCCTCATTAAAAGCGGCCTCGCTGTCATACACGCCCATGTATTCGCCGCCGACCCATGATGAGCCCTGCTGTTCCGCTCCGCCGTATGTCTCCCAGGTTGTTGCTCCGTTGCCGCCCTTGTGAACATTTTCCGTCGACCAGCCGCTCACGTTGTCCACCGCTTTCAGCGCACCATCAATTTCCCTGTAAGCGTGTGCATACAGCGGCAGCGGCTTTTGGAAAGAGTAATACCTGTTGTCGGACGCCGCCGAAAATGACACGGCGGGATCGCCGCGCGTGACCGTGGCGGTTTGCGCGTCCTCGTAGCCCTCGTAGGGGGTATTGCTGTAATAGTTTGAAAGGAACCAGATGTTGTTGTCCTTGTCCTGATGCGACGCTATGTATTCCTCGGACAATTTCGCGATGTCAACACCGGTCTGATTTCCTTCCGGGTCGCGCTCGATCAGACTGTCCTGAAGGCCGACCGTATAAAACAGACGCACGGGCGTTGACTGATTTTTCTTGTCAAGGTTTGTCTTGTATGCCAGCACTCCGTCAGGGCCCAGCGTGATCTCGGCAAGCTGAGTGGGAACCGCCGCGGCGGGTATATCTATGTATACCGAGCTGTCATAAGCGGACGAGTTAGGGGTTATGGCTCCGGCCGTGTCAACGTAATCGCCGTAATCCTCTGTCCATACGCGAATGTCGGACAGGCGGTACACGCCGTCGTAATCCTTATAGAGCTGATTGTCGCGCTTTTGATCTTCGGTCGCGCTGTTCCACAACTCTTTGAGAGCCTCGGGAACCTCGTCGCCATAGATCGGGTTTATGCGAAGCTCATTGCTTTTTATCTGCGCATCCGCGGAACCCATTCCGGGAAAATCAAATCTGTAAGCTGTATACACCGTGTTTTTTACCTGCTCGGTAAGGGTGCTCGGGTCAACATTTTTCGGGTCGGTTATGCCCGTCATCGCCGAGGGTATATAATCGACCAGATCCTTAAAGCCGAGGCGGTATGTCCATCCCGCGCCCCACGCGGCGTCAGCCGACTCAAATCCCTCCGGCAAGCCGTCGGGATTGTTCGCCCGCTCGGCGCTCGCCGGGTCGTCGCCCTTATACCAGTCGCGCGGGAACTCGCTTACGCCCTGACCAAGCCCTTTGGCCGCCATGTATTTATCATTAAACTGATAATCGTAAACCGCCGTGCGAACCAGACCGTACATTTCGCCGAACAGCAGAAGCGACATATCTTCGGTCTGTTCTCCTTGAGAACCATTAAACTTAACCGATCGATCCTTGACCTCCATATAGTCGCCGATCGGGTCCTGATATGTGATCGAATCACTCATGCCCGCGTCGTTGTCGCCGGAAATGGGTATAAACACATCGCCAAGGATCAAATGAATAATGGTTTCAAACACACTATCCAACTTGTCAAAGCCTGTCTGGTAGAAGTTATCTTTTGGAACATAATTTATGTTTTTCTCAATAACTTTGTTGGTTAATTCCTTTTGCCATGGTTCTTCACTGTAAGCGCCGTTTGTGGTCGCGTCACCGGTATTCAGTTGTATGGTGATATCGTTAGCAGAGCTATTAGCGCTGGTCGTGTTTAAAGTAAAACTATCCTCTACACTTCCGTATGTCTTCCATTTTTTGAACAATTCATACGCGGCATCAATGTACTTATCCGACGCTGCATCTTTCAAATTACCGCTGTTTGTTTCTACGGATGACAGATCAGTGTCTTTAAAATATTCCTCCGGTCCCAAAATCGCGTCGATAGTGGCTTTAACTTGGTTATCCTTCAAACTGTCATAACGGTCTTTATCGCTGGCATATATAGAATAGCAAAGCAATGAAACATCTTCGCCGCTGCCGTTCTTTGCGCCGGCACTGTTATTGTTATAGTGGGCTTCTACGGCTGATTTGTAATAGGCTGCCGTCATCAGCGTCTGGAATATAACCGGCGACGCGTCTCCGTAACCGGTGAGCTGGCTGGCGTTATAATAATTATTTCCACCTGAACTCGCATTTTTAAGTGGGCTGTTATATGCCAAATCATATTCCCAGTTGATATTATTCCAGTTGCTGAGCGTCTGTTTCCACGCGTCTTGATCCCCCAGCTCCGCGCTCGGCTGTATCCAAGCCAGGTCACTCGCCTGACCATCGGTCAAATGAATCATTGCGGGAAGACGAGTATATTCTTTGTTGTCGAGTACCGTATGAAATGTCAGTTCGTCATTGCCCGTAATATACTGATCCATGGCAGCCGCAAGACCCGCCTGAGGATTTGTGATATGGCCGACATGGTACGGCTCATCAATTGTGCCTTTGCCGGTGGTATGGCCGCCGGTGCCAGGTAATAAACGGTTGCCGTTACCGCTTGGATGCTCATGAGCATCATTGTTTGTTTCGCCGGCATTATCCGCATAATATGTTTCCTCTGGTCCGTCTTCAGGCTGCACCTCGGCCTTCAGTTTAAAATGAAGTCCCTGATCGTTGCCATACACTTCTTCAAATTCAGCGGTCAATGTACCGCCGGTGTAATGTCCAAGCGGCACAAGTACGGCGGCGGTGGAACCGTAAATCACGATGCCAAACCGTGACTGCGGATTTTCCTTTTTCAAAAGATCGATGGCGCCATTAATGGACTGTACCGTTTTAAATATAGCGGTATTTCCAAATTTGTTCGGATCACTCACAACTTCGCTTCCGGTGGTGTCGTTGCCCATAGAGCCGGACACATCGAGAACAAACATTACATCCAGCGGCTGCGGCGGGTACTCGTTTACAACCTGCGAGCTCGCCAGTGCGGAGAACACATGACCGAAGTCTGCGTTGTAGCCAACACTGCCGTCGTAGCCGTCGGTGTCCATATCAAGCTTTATCGAATTGCCGTCCGCGCCGTTTTCGTTATACGCGAAAACACTCTTATCCGTCCACATGCGGCCCGCGTAGCGCGAGCCGTTTTCATCGCTGAGCAGATTGTCTTTGTAGCTGTCCGTCGTGTCATAATCGGCAATGCGGCTGTTTTCGATTATGTGCTCGGTATGTCCGACTTTATTGCCGTTTTCCCGGGCATCATCGGGCGCCGCGAACGCCGAAAAAGTAATGCCCGGAAGCGCTCCGACGATCATTACCAACGATAACAGCAGGGCCGACAGCCTGACCGCGTTCCTTTTCATATTTCTTAACTTTCTCATTTAATATCCACCTCTTGACTCTTCTGTTCTGTCTAAGCTGATCGCGCCGCTAAAGACGCGCAAAAAACGCAACCGTTCGCGCGGCTGAAAGCCGCCGCGAATATCGGAATTATATATTATATTCGTGATCATGTCCGGAAATGAATTATCCCGCCGCGCATCTGTGAATACCGCATGCGGTGTCCGAAAATTTTTGGAAACAAAAAGGCGCACTCAAAAAGAGTACGCGCGCGCATCGAAATATTTTTATTAAATTTTGAGTAATTAGTACCCCCCCCCGATTAAATTTTGCTGTCGGGAGTTTATTTATCAACTTTTTCTCAAATATCGTTCGCAAAACATATGAAGCGTCCATTACGCAAAGACCTCCTTATAATCGTAACTCGCATATAAATCTTATTTTCATATATTTGAACCGTTTAATTATAACGCCTAATTCAAATTGAGTCAAGAAAATATGCAAAATTAAGGAAAATATCATACACTTTTATTTAACACGCCGAATATCATCTTAATTATAAAAAAATTTTTTATTAATTTTTACAAACACATTTTTTTAATAAAAATCACCACGTCGGTATAAGGACGGATACGACGACGGCTATGACGACGTTTACAGCGACGGCGAGCCCGATTGGGACAGATACGACTCCGACGATGATTACGCGAGAGGCGCCGACGACGCCCTCGACGAGTATGAGGAATACGGCGAGGATTGGTAAAACCCTCCGTTTTTTAAACCGATAAAGTCACGCAGCGGCACTTGATTTGAGCAATAATAAGATAAACCGACACTTTGCAAAATATATAAAACCGCAATTAAAATTTTGTGAAATATTGATATAGAATTATGTGTTGGTTTTGTATATAATATATGTACAAGGTAGATGGGCGTCATCCCATCGGTGTAACTGACACCTAAAATCCGAAATGTGTACCGAACTTTGGGTCGGGGAGTCGGCGGACGACAGAAAATTCCGAAATGTGTGCGGCAGAACGATTTAATCGGACGGAGCCGAGTGTCGGCGGACGACAGAAAAATCAGTTATCAAAGAGGAAAGCGCGAGGTGTTACGACATTTCAGTTTTCCTCTTTATTATTTTTAGAAGGTTAAAGAACAATGGTAAAATACACTAAAAAACAAGCAATTAAAATTATAACAAGCTGTGCCGAAAAATACAAAAACGAACTCGAAAACAAAACATTGCTTTTTATCTGCGCTGATAAGCACAAAAGTATAATATGTTATGAGTTTTCTTTTTATAACTGGAATTTTATGCATCTCACGGGAGTTAAAACAGATTTTCAAAATTCCGATTCTGCGCCTGAAAAGCCAATCGGCTATTTACATGCGATTGATTTTTATAACAGATGTTTATCTCATAAGTTAAGCCCAAAAGATTTTGAATTTTCAGATGACGAGACAACACATATGAAACTCAGTGTTTTGCCATATGTGATTAACAAAAACCTAAATGCTAACATGATTGGTACATATAATTTGAATAAGCCGAACTTGTACACCGATAAGATAGCGGGCGGAATTAAAGCTTGTATGGGTTTTGTTATTGACGAAAATCATAATTCTTATGTTCCGAACACGCTGTTAAAAGAGGATATACGGCATATTGTAAACAACTATGCCAGAATAATTTTAGTGTTTCGGAAAGATATTCATGAAGATAATTATAAAGAACTTACTTATCGTGCAAAAAATGTGACATGGGATAAAGTTAAAATTCCCGAAGAATACAATTATTTATTCGAGTTAATATCGAGTTAATATATAACGGTACTTTGATTATTTTCTCGCTTTCGGGTTGAATATCATGGCTATCACAAAGCCGAAATAAAACCTCCGTTTTTTAAGCCGGTAAAACCGCCGGCGGCAGTCGGCGGTTTTGGTTTAATTGTCAATTTTCGGATCCTGCCTTAAAATTATATATGGGCTTAATAATCTTTAAAATTTCCGCTGTATCGGAAATATTGTCCGCAATATCGGCCATGCTTTTATACGCCATCGGGCTTTCGTCTATTGTCGCCTCGCTTATTGACGTGCTGTACACGCCGGACATTTGCCGCTTAAATTCACCGACGTCAAGCTCGCGTCTCGCAGCGCCGCGGCTCATTATCCTCCCGGCTCCGTGAGGCGCGGAGCGGTTCCAGTCGTCATTTCCCTTACCGACGCAAATCAAAGAACCGTCGCGCATATTTATCGGTATGAGTATTTTTTCTCCCTTTTTTGCCGAAACAGCGCCCTTACGCAAAATCATCGCTTCGGTGTCTATATAGTTATGAATTGTTGTAAAGCTTTCAACTGGCGTCAGACCCAAACCGTTTATTATCTCATCGATCATAGCCTTTCTGTTGATCATGGCATAGTTCTGGACTATTTTCATATCGTGAATATAATCGTCAAACGCTTTGCCCGAAACATATGACAGCTCTTTTGGAATATCGCTGTGTCTGCTGTTTTTCAATTCCTCGACCGCGGTCTGTATCTCCTTATGTCTGCCCTCAGCCTTCAAACGCCGTATAAGCTCCCGCACTTCATCCTTAGTTGCGGAATTTAAAGCCAGATAACCCTCATTTTGATAGTACGCCGCCGTTTCAACGCCCAAATGTCTGCTGCCGGAATGAACAACTATATATATGCTGCCCTCATCGTCTCGGTCGGCCTCGATAAAATGGTTGCCGCCGCCGAGGGTTCCCACACTGCGCATTGCCCGAATTTCACGTATTTTGCTTCGGCAGCGCAAATCGTCAAGGCATATTTTCTCGGCGTATTTGTGGGGCTTTTCTCTTATTTCAAAACCGGAAGGTATACGGCTGTATATCAATTTATCCAGTTTTTCAAAATCAATTTCCTTTTCGGCAATTTTCACCGTTTCCATACCGCAGCCGATATCAACGCCCACCAAGTTGGGGACTAACTTGTCCGTGATCGTCATGGTTGTGCCTATGGTGCAGCCCGCTCCCGCGTGAACATCCGGCATCAGACGTATCTTGCTGCCCGCGGCAAATTCCTGATCGCAGAGCCGCCTTATCTGCTCAATCGAAACTTCATCCACAACATCTGTAAACACCTTCGCGGTATTATGCTTTCCTAGGATCTCAATCATATTTTCACCTTCTTTTTGCGGTTATAGGAAAATTATATTCCCTTAATACGTTCATGTCAATAAAAAATCACCTCAAAACAGCCGCAAATGCCGCCACTGCACGATTATATGTACACTAATCAAAAACCGTATTGACGATTTGCCGCGCGGATGTTATATTAATAAGTTTATGCTGGCCGTATGTTCACAAAATAATCAAAAACGGCTCGGGGAGCCGTTTTTGATTATTTTTTCGCTTTCGGGTTAAATATCAGAGCTATCACAAAGCCGAAGAACACGGCCGCGGATATTCCTCCGGCGGCGGCCGAGGCGCCGCCCGTGATTATGCCCAGTGGGCCGTCGGCATCCACAGCTTTTTTGACCCCTTGCGCCAGCACATTGCCGAAGCCCATCAGCGGCACCGTGGCGCCCGCGCCCGCGTAATCAACGATTTTGTCGTATATTCCCACGGCGCCGAGCACCGCGCCTATCACGACATAAAGCACCAGTATCCTCGCCGGGGTCAGCTTTGTCTTGTCGATCAATATCTGGGCGATCGCGCACAGCAGACCGCCCACCCAGAACGCGTTGAGATATTGCATTACCTTTCACCTCCCGGTCTGTTCGAGAGCGCGACCGCGTGGGCGATGCCCGGAACCGACTCGCCCTGAAGCGAGGAAGTGGGGCTCAGCAGCGCGCCCGTGCCGAGAATAAGCACGTCGTTCAGCTTTCCGCTTTTCATCATCTCAAAAATATATCCGCAGACCGTCACCGCTATGCAGCCGCAGCCGCTGCCTCCGGCGTGGACGTCCTGCTTTTCGATATCGTATATCATGCAGCCCGAATCGCCGTAATTGTCGTTCATGTTATAGCCGTTTGAGTTCATCATGTTTATAACGATCTCGCGGCCTATTTTGCCGAGATCGCCGCTTAAAATAAGGTCGTAATCCTTCGGCGACCGCCCTGTGTCGGCAAAGTGCGCGCACAGCGTGTCGATCGCCGCCGGGGCCATTGCGCCGCCCATGTTGTTCTGGTCGATCACGCCGAAGTCCACGACCTTGCCGCTCGTCACATGGGTTACATACGGCGCGCAGTCGCCGTTTTCGAGCACGGCCGCCGCGGCCCCGGTCACGGTCCACTGGGCCGTGGGAGGCCTTTGGCCGCCGTATTCCAGCGGATTTCTGTACTGCCGCTCCGCCGTGCAGAAGTGGCTTGACGCCACAGCTATCGCGGCGTTCATTCCGCCGCCGTCAATCGCGAGCGCGCCGAGGCTCAGTCCCTCGATCATGGTCGAGCACGCGCCGTAGAGCCCGTAATACGGAATTCCGAGCTCGCGCGCACTGAACCCCGAGCTTATGCACTGATTGAGCAGATCACCCGCGAAGGCGCAGTGTATGTCGGACGGCCGTCTGCCCGCCTTGCGGATAGCCAGCTTGGCCGCCTCCTTCTGCATTTTGCTCTCTGTCTTTTCCCACGTTTCCTCGCCCCATTCAGCGTCCTTCATCTTCACGTCAAAATACGGCGAGAGCGGCCCCTCGCTCTCTTTGGTTCCCACCACCGTGGCGGTGTTTATGATCGATATGTTTTTCTCAAGAGCCATTGTCTGATTTCCGAGTCTGACCGCCATTTTTTAGCCTCCTATCAAAACTTTATACAAAAAATAGATTATTCCTACCACCACCGAGGACGTTATGCCGTAGACCAGCACGGGACCGGCCACAACGAACATTTTCGCCGACATTCCGAGCACCAGTCCCTCGCGCTTGAACTCCATCGCGGGCGAGGTTATCGAGTTCGCGAAGCCGGTTATCGGCACGATCGTTCCCGCGCCCGCGTATTTGGCGATCTTGGGATAGATATCAAGTCCGGTCAGCAGCGCTCCCAGAAACACCATGGTAACGCTGACCGCGGTTTTCGCGCTCTCGGTGTCAAGGCCGCACACTCTTTTGTAAAAGTCGCCTATGAGCTGGCCTATGACGCAGATCAGACCGCCTATCACAAAGGCGAGCGCTATGTTTTTGAGCATCGGGCTCTTTGGCGCTGTTTTGTCGATATAATTCAGATAATCCTTATTTTTATTGTCGGGCATAATAACACTCCTTTCATGCTCTATTATTCTCGCCCGACGGTAAAATTATTCCTCTGTTTCCGAATAAATCATCCGGTCAGCTCCCTGCGCATTTTAAGCAGCACCTTCTTTTCGAGCCGCGACACCTGAACCTGCGATATGCCGAGCATTTCGGCTATGTCACTCTGGGTGCGCCGCTTGAAATAGCGCATGAATATTATGAATTTTTCGCGCTCGTCCATGCCGCTCAGGGCCTGCCGCAGCATCAGGCGGTTCTCTATCTTCTGCTCGTAATCCTCGTCCGAGCTGATCTTTTCGGCCAATATCCTGCCGTCCGACTTCCCGTCGTCAAAGGCGGAATAGAGCGAGTCGGGCCGCCGCGAGGCCTCAAGTGCGGTCGAGAGCTCCTGTGGGGTTATGTGAAGCTCGCGCGCGATCTCGCCGAGCGTGGGCTCGCGCTTGTTTTTCGCCTCCATACGCTCCTTGACCGACGCCGCCTTGTAGGCTATGTTTTTGTAAGCGCGGCTGACCTTTATTATTCCGTCGTCGCGGATAAAGCGCTTTATCTCGCCGATGATCATCGGCACCGCGTAGGTGGAAAACGCCGTCCCGACGCTCAGATCAAATCGGTCTGCGGCTTTGATCAGGCCTATGCAGCCGATCTGGAACAGGTCGTCGGGCTCGTGGCCCCTGCCGAAAAAACGCTTCGCGACCGAGCGGACAAGCCCGATATTGTTTTCAATAAGCTCATCGCGGGCGCTTTCGTCGCCTTGCTTTATCCGCGTAAGCAGCGCCTCGTTGCTCTCGCGGTATTTGTCGGAGCTCATATAATTTCCCCGCCGCCTTCGCGGGAATGAATGTATTTTGACATTTTGACGGTGGTGCCTTTGCCTTTTTCGGATACAACGTCAAGCGTGTCCATAAAGCTCTGCATAACGGTAAATCCCATGCCGCTCCGCTCCTCGTCGGGCGCGGTGGTGAAAAGCGGTTCCATTGCCCGCTCCACATTTGCGATGCCCGTGCCCTCGTCGCGGACAGTCACGCTTACAACGCAGTTCTTTCCCGCTTTTATTTCACACTCGATGTAAACAACGCCCTCCGCGTCTCTGTAACCGTGGATTATCGAATTTGTCACAGCCTCGGACACCGAGGTCTTTATGTCCGCCAGCTCGTTGATATCAAGATCGGTCTGGGCGGCAAATGCCCCGACCGCAGCGCGGGCGAACGCCTCGTTGACGCTCTTTGACGGGATCTCCAGTTTCATATAGTTTCGCATTTTTCTCACTCCTTTGTTTTATTCCTGCCTATCAGTTTCTTTATGCCCGACATCTCAAGCAGCCTGTCCACATTCGGCTTTGGCCGCGCCAGCATGATCGTTCCGCCGCGGCCCGCCATTTTCTTGTATCTGCCCATAATGAGGCCGAGCCCCGAGCTGTCCATAAATTCCACATCGCCGAGATCAATAATCAGAGACGACGATTTTTTAATATCCAGCTCGCGGTCAATATCGCCCCTTATTTCCTCGGCGCAGTGCTGGTCGATCTCGCCGCCGAGCTTGACCACAAGAGATCCGCCTATCTGCTCAATTTCACATTTCATCCGTATTCCTCCTGCCTTTATAGTTTTTGGTGTGGTTTCCCCTCTGTTTACTTATACAAAAAAATATTTCCGCCTTTATTTCCCGCGGAGTTTTTGACGACGGCTTTCGGCAAAATACGCGCAAAAAGGCCGAAAACCCGATATTCCCCGTTTTGTTGTTGAAAACGCACAAAAAATGTTGATATTGTTTGCACAATATCAACAAAGTTTTCTATTGAATTTTTTTCGGAAATGTTGTATTATATATGCATACCACAACTAAACAATCTTTTTTTCATTTCCTTCTGCCCGCAAGGGCAGAACACTCCCGACCGAGGTAGCAATATCTCGGTCTTTCTTTTTGTTTCACAAAACCCGCGCCTCCTCATAGTATAATATTGAGGTGTTGAAAATGAGCAAACATACTGTATTCGCGTTCATCGGCGGCGACCGCCGTCAGGTTTACGTCATGCTCGGTCTGGCGAGAGACGGCTTTGAGGTCAGAGCCGCGGGTCTCAACGCCGAAGAGCTTTCGGAAGCCGAAAACATAACGGTCTGCGGCGATCCGCAGCGGGCAATCAGCGGCGCCGACTGCATTGTGCTTCCGGTTCCTTATTCGTCGGTGCTCAGCGCGCAGAACATAAACACGCCGCTGTATGATAAGGAAATACGGCTCAGCGAGCTGTTCGCCGCCGGGCAGGAGCTCGACGGAAAGCTGATCCTGGCGGGCAGAGCCGACGAGCGGCTGCTTGCGATGGCAAGGCTCGGCGGCGCAAGCGTGATTGACTATATGGAGCGCGAAGAGCTGGCTGTGCTCAACGCGATACCCACCGCCGAGGGCGCGGTCAAGATCGCGATCGAGGAGCTGCCGATAACGCTGCACGGCTCAGACTGTCTCGTGACGGGCTTTGGCCGCGTGGGCAAGATCCTTTGCGCGGCTCTTAAAGGCCTTGGCGCGCGGGTGACAGCGGCTGCGCGGAAAAAGAGCGACCTCGCGTATATCAAGGCGTTCGGCTATGACGGCGCCGACATAACGCGGCCTCTTCCCGAACCCGAAAAATTCGATGTTATTTTTAACACCGTGCCAAAACTCATAATAGACGAAATTTTTCTCTCCGCCTTAAGGCCCGACTGCCTGATAATAGACCTCGCCTCAAAACCCGGCGGGGTGGATTTTGAGTCGGCGCGCCGAATGGGCCGTAGCGTGATCTGGGCGCTGTCGATCCCGGGTAAAACTTCACCGCTAACGGCGGGAGAGATCATTCGCGATACGATCAAAAACATAATAGACGAGCAAGCGAGGTGAAACTTTTGACTGAAAACAATACATTGAGCGGACTTAAGATAGGCTTCGGCATTACGGGCTCGTTCTGCACGATCTCAAAAATTCTGCCCGTTATCGAGGAGCTTGCGGCAAACGGGGCCGACGTGCTTCCGATCATCTCAAAAACCGTCGCCGAAACCGACACCCGCTTCGGCAAAGCAGAAGACTTAAAGCGGATGCTTGAAGGCATAACGGGCAAAAAGCCTTTGCGCGAGATAACCGAGGTTGAGCCGATAGGGCCAAAGGGGCTTATCGACGTTATGGTCGCAGCGCCTTGCACGGGCAGCTCGATCGCAAAAATTGCGAATGGAATATCCGACACGCCGGTGACGCTGGCGGTAAAATCGCATCTTCGCAACAACCGCCCGGTTGTCATAGCGGTGTCAACCAACGACGGATTGAGCGGCAACATTAAAAATATCGGCACGCTGCTGACGCGGAAAAACATCTACATCGTGCCGTTCGGCCAAGACGACAGCGCAAACAAGGAAAATTCCCTGGTCTCCGACTTCAGCCTTATCGGCCCGACCATAATATCGGCCTTAAGCGGCGCCCAGCTCCAGCCGCTTTTGAAATAAAAACACAAAAAATTAAAATCGGCGCCGCTTTAACGGAAAAAGCGCCTGCCGATTTTAATATTGCCCGACAAAAAAGCGGCTGTAAGCCTTGGCGCTCGTTTGGCGCCGGGATTACAGCCGCTTGAATTATTCTTCTATTCTTCCAAATCCGCGTCCTCTTCGTCCTCGTCGGTTTGGCGCGAGGTTGGTTTCGCGGTCGGTTTTGATGTGGCCCTGGGCTTTTGAGTCGCCTTCACATCGCTTTCGTCCTCGTCCTCATCATCGGGGTCCGCCGTTGACTTCGGACGCTTGGTTGCGTCGGGGTCTTCCTCCGCCTCTTCCTCCTCGCTGTCGGGCACAGGGGTCTCTTTTTCATCAAGCAGCATCGGAGTCTGATAGCCCTCGGGCCGCACATAAAGCTTGGAGTCTCTGAAGTCCACAATTCCGCGCTCATAAGGCGACAGATTCTCGTTGACCACAGTCGCGGTAAACTTCGCCTTGTATTCAAAATCCTCAAAGCCGCCGAACCAAACCTCAAGACGGTCCTCAATCACAAATTTTACGTCGTTTACATTTTCGGCGTCGAATTTGGTAGTCCGCTCAAGCAGACCCGCGCTGTCAAGCGCTTTCAGCGCGTCAAGCACGGAATTCAGCTTTTCGCCGTCAGCGCTTTCGATCCGCTTGCCCACGTCAAATTTTGAAAGCTGCACACCGTAAACCACGGGCGCGTCGTAAATCACTCTGCCGCCGCGCGTGTGCGCAATCTCGTCGCCGTTGTCAACGTTTACGCTCTCCGCGTCCGCGGTTGGCTCGGGGCTTTCCTCGGGAGTGTCGTCCACAAAAAAGCGGTTCCCGTCCTCGTCAAACTCGTAATGGCCGCCGTTCACGCGGTAAATGGGGTCGCCGTCGTCGTCATAGCCCCAGATCGTGCCGTCGGCGGTGGACTCGGGATCGGGCTCATCGCTGTCCTCCTCGTTTTCGCTGTCCGGATCGGGGCTGCCGCTCGGCTCGGGCTCCTTTTCGGTTATTTTTGAGCTTATTATATCCTCCGCGTCGTCGCCGTTTACCACCTCAAGCACACTGCCGCCCATGTCGGTCACGGCAAGCGCGCCGCCCGTGTTGAAATAGGCCGACGGATGATGCTCGACAACCGTGATCTTTATCGTGTCCGGCAGCTCGCGGCTTATATCACAGCTCTCGATATAGTCAAGCTCCTCTATTGGCTTTTTTCCGCCCGACAGCGGCGTCAAAAATATATTATGTCCGCGCTGTATGCCCGAGGCCTGCACTATCGTTTCGGCGCTTGTTTTGCTGTTTCCCTCGCACACGATGTTGTCGATATCAAACGCGGGCGCGAACAGAAATACGCATACCAAGATCACCGCTGCCGCCGCGGCGGCAAGGCAGGTCAGACCCAATATCCTTCGTCTTTGCGGGTTTAAGCTCCGCTTCGCGGAACCACGAAGGCGCCTCTCTGCGGATGAACGTCCTGCGGACGAATGTCCCGCGGATGTCCGCTTTGGGGCGGGCCGCCTCGCTCTCTTTCTTTTTCTTTGATCAGGTTGTCTTCTGTATTCTTCCATAGCCGTTCTCCCGTATAAATTAAACTTTTCAGTATATCATTCGTATATCCGCGCCGAGATTTGAAAAATCGCGGCTTATGTTCTCGTAGCCGCGCTCGATATGCGAGACTCCGTAAACTCTGGTGGTCCCGTCGGCGACAAGTCCGCCGATCACCATAGCGGCTCCGCCCCTAAGGTCACAGGCTCTGACGTCCGCGCCGCTCAGCGACTCTTTGCCCCTCACCGTGGCCTGGCACATATTAACGTCTATATCGGCCCCGAGCTTTTTAAGCTCGGGCGCATGACGGAACCTGTTCTCAAAAATCGACTCCACAAACACCGTGGTTCCCTTCGCCACCGTCGCCGCAGCCATAAAAGCGGGCTGCGCGTCGGTCGGAAAACCCGGATAATACAAGGTTTTTATCGTGTTGACCGCGTTCGGCCTGCCGCTCATCGAAACGATCATGCCGCCGCTTACGCGTTTGACCGAAACGCCCATATCGCGCAGGACCGACACGCAGACCGCGAGATGCTCCGGATTGGCGCCGCGCAGGAATATTTTGCCTCCGCAGGCGGCGGCTGCCGCCATATATGTAAGCGCGGCAATTCTGTCGGGCATGATCCGATAATCTGCTCCCCTAAGTTCTTTCGCTCCGTTTATAACAATAACGTCGCTGCCCGCGCCGCGGATGTCGGCGCCCATGGCGTTCAGAAAATTTTGCAGATCAACGATCTCGGGTTCGCGGGCGGCGTTTCTGATAACCGTCCGCCCCTCGGACTTTGCCGTGAGCAGCATTATATTCTCGGTCGCGCCCACGCTCGGGCAGAGCAGCGAGATCTGGCACGGTCTTAGCCCCGAGCGGAGGCGGCAGCGTATCATTCCGCCTTCCTCATCAATATCAACACCCAGCTCCCTGAACGCCCGAATATGCATGTCGATCGGCCTCGCGCCTATCTCGCAGCCGCCGGGATAGCCCAGATCGGCCTCTCCCGTTCGGGAAAGCAGCGCGCCCATAAACAGCACCGACGAGCGCATCCGGTTCATCATCTCGTTGTCTATCGCCGAACCGAACACATTCTCGGCCCTGACGCTGACCGCGTGTCCGCCCTCGTCAAACCGGCATACCGCGCCAAGCCGCTCAAGAATTTCGGCTGTGTTTTCCACGTCGGTGAGATACGGGCAGTTTGTGAGGCACGCCTCGCCCCTTTCGCACAGCAGGCACGCGGTGAGGCACGGCAGAGCCGCGTTTTTGCATCCCTGAACACTTGTCTCCCCCGACAGCCTTCTTCTTCCGTTGATGGATAAATAACCGTCTGTCACATAAATCCCTCCATTTTTACAACGCGTATTGTAATCCCCTTTATACAGATTATAATATGCTTTGACGGAGGGTTTGTGATTAAACCGCTATTTCGCGGTCAAGCGCTTTACCTCATTATATATTTCCTCGGTGGCCTTGGTCGTGCCCGCGCCTTTGGCGCAGCGGCGCATCTCGGCCAGCTTCTTTTTATCGCGGGCGAGCTCGTCGATGACCGCGCCGAGACTTTCGGCGGTGAGCTCCTTTTCAAGAATGACTCTCGCGCCGCCCTCTTTTTCGACCGCGCGCGCGTTATGCTCCTGATGATTGGCGGTCACATAAGGCGACGGCACCAAAATCGACGGCTTGCCCAAAGCGGTAAGCTCGCTCAGGGTGCTGGCCCCCGCGCGGCACACGACAAGATCCGCGGCCGACATGACCACATCCATATCGTATATGTATTCGCTCACGTCTATGTCGGGACATTCGTCCGGATCCACGCCGTTTTCCTTAAATCTGTCAAGCACCGCTCCGTATTGCGAAAGCTTTCCTGTGCCCAATTTTATCTGATATTCCTTTTTGGCGGCGACGGAGCATATCCAGTCGACAACGGCCCTGTTAAAATCTCTCGCGCCCAGGCTGCCGCCAAAAAACACTATATACGGGCGGGGGTCGAGCCCCAGTCTGCGGCGCGCGTCAAACGTCTCGGTCGAGAGGATCGACGGGCGCACCGGGTTGCCGGTGTATATAATCCGCTTCGCGGACTTGATATAGTCCGCGGCGGGCTTCGCGCCTATCGCCACGGTGTCGACCTTTCCGGCAAGCAGCCGCGTGGTAACGCCCGGATACGCGTTTGACTCGTGAATGAGCGTGGGAATTTTCATTCTTGACGCCGCGAGCAGCACCGGCCCGCAGACATAGCCTCCGGTGCCGATCACTATGTCGGGCTTAAATTCCCTGATTATTTTTTTTGAGGCCGCGTAGCTCGCGGGAAGCTCAAATATATTTTTAAAATTCTGCAAGTTCAGGCTCCGCTCAAAGCCGTGAATTTTGATAAGCGAAAGCTTGTGGCCGAGCCGCGGAACGAGTTCCGCCTCAAGGCCCTCGACGGTACCCACAAAAGCGATCTCGGTTTTTTCTCTGCCGCATATATAATTGGCGATGGCAAGAGCGGGATTGATATGCCCCGCCGTGCCGCCGCCCGCAAACAAAATCTTCATAATTTACAGCACCCTCTCCTGTCTGGAAACATTAAGTATCATGCCGATCTCCGCCAAAGTCACAGCCAGCGCCGAACCGCCGTAGCTGAAGAACGGCAGCGGCATTCCCGTAACCGGGAACGACGCCGAAACAACGCCGATATTTATCAGAGCCTGCACACCGATCAAACCGATGCAGCCCACAACGATCAGCATTCCCAGCTTGTCGGGCGCCTTCTGCGCTATTTTTATGCCCCGTACCACAAGGCAGACAAACAGAGCGATGACAATGATCACTCCGACCCAGCCGAGCTCCTCGGCGAGAACCGAGAAGATGAAGTCGTTGTGAGGCTCGGGAAGCGACATATATTTCTGTCTGCTCTGTCCGAAACCCACTCCGAAAACGCCGCCCGAGCCCATAGCGTAGAGCGACTGCACTATCTGCCAGCCCGAGCCCTGTTTGTCGGCGAACGGATCGGCGAAGGCGACGATACGCTGAAGCCTGTATGGAGACTTGATAACAAGCGCTATTCCGCCCAATATCGCGGGCACGCTCAGCACGGCGAAGTGTGAGATCTTTGCGCCCGCCGCGAACATCATAAGCATTCCGGTAAACAGAATGAGTATCGTGGCGCTGAAATGCGGCTCAAGCATCAGCAGGAAGGCCACCAGTGCCAGAATTGCGAGGCACGGTAAAAAGCCTTTGCCGAATTTGCCTATATATTCCTGGTATGTGTCAAGGTACCACGCCACCATGATAATCGTCGCGAATTTCATAAACTCCGAGGGCTGAAATCCGAATATCCAGCGCGTGGCGCCGCCGGCTGTGGTTCCCACTCCGGGAACCAGAACCAGAATGAGCAAAAATATACCCACGCCGTAGAACAGGCCCGAAAATTTCGCCAAAAAATGATAATCTATCGACATAAACGCTATCATCAGCGGCACGCCCAAGCCCAGTCCGAAGAATATCTGGCGCTTTACAAAATACATGCTGTCGCCGTCCTGGGCGGCGTACGCCCTCGAGCTGCTGGCGCTGTAGAGCATAACAAGACCGAAGGCCACAAGGATAAGCGTTATCAGCAAAAACTGATAATCAAACGCTCCCAGACGGACCTTCGTCTCGCCTATTCTCAAAAAGTTTTTGGCGGTTACGCGGATCCGCATCGGCCTATCCTCGGCCACGGCGCGCCGACGGGTCTCGCCGCCCCGCGCGCGCCTCTCGTAATACCGGTCGTTTCCGCCGTAATCGTTTCTTCTGTTTCTGCCGCTGTATCTTTCAGCCAATAAAATCACCTCATAAGGCCCGAAAGGGCCGTCTCAAAATCCGGTTTTCCCCTAACCGAAGAAGTACATAAGCGCGCAAAGCGCGAGCGTTACAAGCGAGAACAGACAAACGATCCTGACCTCGCTCCAGCCGCACATCTCAAAATGATGATGGATCGGAGACATTTTGAATATGCGCTTGCCCGTGAGCTTGAATGACGTCACCTGCATTATTACCGACAAAGTCTCGATCACATAGATCAGTCCGACTATCAAAAGCGTTATCGGCTGACCCAGAATTATCGCCAGGCCGCACACCGCGCCGCCCAGAAACAGTGATCCGGTATCGCCCATGAACACCTTCGCGGGCTTCCAATTGTAGAACAGAAATCCCGCGAGCGCGCCCGCCATGACCGCCGCAAACAGCGCCATCGCGCTGTTTTCAAACTTAATCGAGGTCAGCAGATAAAACAGCGTGACCACCAGAGTCACGGTCGTTGCAAGTCCGTCAAGCCCGTCGGTCAGGTTAACGCTGTTGACCGTGGCGAGCATAACAAAAATTATAAACGGGATATAGAACCAGCTCAGATCGATATTGATCTCGGTGAATGGCAGGTCGATCACCGTGCCCGCGTCGCTGAACAGCGCCACAAACGTGGCGAAGATCAGCGCGGCGAGAAACTGCAAACTGAACTTCTGCGCCGCGGTGAGGCCCAAATTCCGCTTTTTCACAACCTTTATATAATCATCGACAAATCCGATAAGGCCGAATGCCAGCGACAACAGCACAACGAGCAGAAGGTCGATAAATCCGCCGCTGTCCTTCCCGGCGATCAAGCCCCAGAGGCAGGTAATAACGAGCGACGCGACGGCGGCAGC
Source organism: uncultured Monoglobus sp. (assembly GCA_947624305.1). GTDB lineage: Bacteria > Bacillota > Clostridia > Monoglobales > Monoglobaceae > Monoglobus. The sequence goes on from CANQKC010000033.1 coordinate 22,147, forward strand.
GATAAAGATTATTCCGCCCATGGTCGGGGTCCCGGCCTTGCTCGCGTGCCATGCCGGGCCTATCTCTCTTATTTCCTGTCCGAATTTAAGCCGCCTCAGCATCGGGATTACACACATTCCCAGACTGAGCGACAGGATAAACGCTATTACGCATCCAACAATGTAATACATACGCCTCTCTCCCATCAAATATATTTTCGCGGCACATGCGCCGCCGATTTGTCTTAAATCTTTTCCGCCATCTCATCAAGGGCGTTCACTATCGTCTCAAGACGCATACCCCGCGAGCCCTTGACCCAGATAACGTCGCCGTCTCTTATTATTGAACCGAGCTTTTTTGCCGCCTCGGTGCCGGAGCCGAACATATGTATATCATCCCTGTTCATTCCTCCGTCCGCCGCTCCGCGGGCTATGTTTTCGGCCATTTCTCCAATTGTCACAAGGCAGTCGACTTTGCCCGCGCACATAAGCCCCACCTCGTAATGAGCCTCGGGCGCTTTGTCGCCGAGTTCCAGCATATCGCCGAGGAACGCCACCTTGCGGGAACGCTTTCCGTTATCCGAGGCGGTGAGCTCAAGCACGCTTATTCCGGACCTCATAGAGTCCGGACACGCGTTATAGCAGTCGTTGATCACAGTAAATCTGTCATATTTCCTTGTCTCCTGACGGTTGTTCTCGGGCTCAAACGCGCGCACTCCCTTTATCATCTTTTCCGGTCTTACATCATAGCGGTATCCGACTAAGATAGCCGCGAGCGCGTTGTAAATGTGGTGAATGCCCGGAACTCCTATTTCAAATCTGTAATCCTGCCCGTCAATGCGGACCGTGAACTCGCTTCCCGTGGAATAAAGCTTTATATCGGTCGCCGTAACGTCGCAGGCCTTGTTTTCAATCCCGTAATAGAGCGTCTCGTAATCAAGCTCGCCGTTTTTTGACCAAAGCAGATCGTTGTCGCCGTTTAAGATCACGGTTCCGTCGGACGGCAGGCCCTCCAGAATTTCAAGCTTTGCCTTCAAGATACCCTCGCGGCTCCCCAGATTTTCAATGTGGGAAATTCCTATATTCGTTATAACAGCGGTGTCGGGACGGACGGTTCTTGTGAGCCTTGAGATCTCGCCGAAGTGGTTCATTCCCATTTCTACAACAGCCGCCTCATGATCGTCGCTCAGTCTGAACAGAGTCAGCGGAACTCCGATCTCGTTGTTATAGTTATTCTCGGTCTTTAAGGTATTGTATTCACGGCTCATGACCGACGCGATCATGGCCTTGGTCGAAGTCTTGCCGACGCTGCCGGTTATGCCGACGATCGGAATATTGAACTGGTCGCGGTAATACGCGCCGATGTCAAGCAGGGCCTTAAAGGTATCATCAACGGCGACTGTGGGCAGCGAGCCGAAATCGCCCTCGCCCTTTTCGACCACGCAGCACACCGCGCCGCGCTCCACCGCGTCGCCGACAAATCTGTGGCCGTTGTTGTTCTCGCCTCTTAAAGCGACAAAGACCGCGCCCTCGTCAACCTCTCGGTTGTCTCTCACCACGTTTTTTACTATCTCGTCACCGCTTAAATTGCGGATCTCCCCACCTGTCGCCTTTGCCAAGGCGTTTATATTCATGCACCATTTCATGAAACTCCCTCCTAACTTATCGCGCGCTCAGCAGCCCAGCAGCTTTGTCACGATCTCGCGCTCGTCAAACTTTATCGTGTTGGTGCCCAATATCTGATATGTCTCGTGGCCCTTGCCGGCCAGTAATATTATATCATCTTTTTGAGCGTGGTCAAGCGCGTATTCTATCGCCTCAAACCTGTTGGTGATAACAACATGCTCGCAGCCGGTCTCTTTGACTCCTTCGACCACCTGCTCGATTATCTTGTCGGGATCCTCGGTGCGCGGGTTGTCGCTTGTGACAACGCAGAAATCCGACAGCTCTCCGGCAATTTTGCCCATTTTGGGCCGCTTGCCCGCGTCGCGGTCGCCTCCGCAGCCGAACAGCGTCACAACCCTGCCCTTCGCGAAGCCGCGGATGGCGTTGATAACGTTAAGCAGTCCGTCCGGAGTGTGCGCATAGTCGATAATGACCGTGTAATCCGTACCCGGCGTTTTTACTATTTCTATTCTTCCCTTGACCCCGTGGGCGCTGTGAATTCCATCGACCGCGTCTTTGAGGGAAATACCGTCCGCCAGGCAGCAGCCTATCGCGGTCATCGCGTTATACACCGAAAACCTTCCGGGTATCGCGAGCTCGACCCTTCCGCTCTCGCCGCGGAAGCTTATGTCAAAATTGACCCCGCTGCCGTGCAGCTCGATATTCTCCGCCTTAAGGTCGCAGTCACTGTCAATGCCGTAGGTTATGACCTCGTCGCACTTCTCGTTTTCAAGCAAAAATCCGCTTCCGCTGTCATCGGTGTTTATCACGCCGACTTTGCAGATGTTAAAGAGTATGCTTTTCGCGGCGAGATATTCCTCCATGGTCTTATGAAAATCCAGATGGTCCTGCGTTATGTTCGTGAACGCGCCCACGTCAAACTCGCAGACCGTCACGCGGTCGAGCGCGAGAGCGTGAGACGACACCTCCATAACCACATAGTCAACGTTGTGATTTGCGATCTCGTTAAAAAGCTCCATTAGCTCGAGCGAGTCGGGCGTCGTCCTTGCCGCGGGAAGAACCATATCGCCGATCATGTTCTGATTGGTGCCGATCAAACCCACTTTTTTGCCCAGATGCTCAAGGATCGCCTTTATAAGATAGGTTGTGGTCGTCTTGCCGTTGGTTCCGGTTATTCCGATGAGCTTAAACTTTCGGTACGGATAATCGTACCACGCCGCGGCTATCTCTCCCATTGCCCTGCGCGTGTTTTCAACGACCACGCACGGCACATCCACCGTCGGCAGGTCATGCTCGGCAACCACCGCCACGGCGCCGCTTTCAACCGCGGCCTTGGCAAACTTGTGTCCGTCGACCGAAAAGCCCGTTATGCAGACAAACAGGTACCCCGGCTTCACCTTTCTTGAATCATAGGCGATGCCGCTGATTTTTATTCCTCCGCCGCCGGAATATTTTTTCACGTTTACATTTTTAAGCAAATCCGATAAAGTCACAGATTTAACCCCCTTTATGTTTATCTCTCAGTATGTGTTAATCGTTGGTAGTCTCGGACTCGTCGTACCTGAAGCTCAAGGTCACTACCGTTCCCGGCTCCACCATAGTCCCCTCGACCGGAGACTGTCCGATGCAGGTGGCGTTCTTGCCGTATTTCGACACGCCCTTGATGCGCGCGTTGAGGCCGTTGTCCTCAAGAGTTGTGTTGGCCGACGCCGGCGTTTCGCCCACAACGTTCGGAACCGCGACGGTCCTCTCGGCCCCGCCGCCTTCGGTGTACACAACGACAGTGCTGCCCTGCGTCACCTTGGTGTGGGCTTTGGGTATCTGGTCGGTGACGGTGCCGCCGCTTCCGCTTACCTTGACTTTAAGGCCGCTCTCGTCAAGAGCAATGCCCGCCTCCGCGTCGGTCATGCCGGCCACATCCGGAACTTCAACGTCAATATATTCTTCCTCGTCTGAATTATACATAGGCTCAACGCCCAGATACTGGAGCGTCTCGCCCAGAATATCTCTGACAACGGGCGCGGCGATCTGTCCGCCGTAATATGAATCGCCGTTCGGCTCGTCAAGAATTACAAGGCAGAGGACTTTCGGATCGTCCGCCGGAGCGAAGCCGATAAACGAGGCGATATATTTGCCGTTTCCTCTGGGTATCTTCTCCGAGGTACCGGTCTTGCCGGCAATTCTGTAACCCGCGAGGTAGGCGTTTTTGCCGCCGCCCTCGGAAACGACCGACTCGAGTATTTTGCACATTTCGTCGCTGGTCTGCTTTGAGATCACCTGCCGTACCACCTCGGGCTCGGTGCTTTCAACAATACCCATATCGGAATTGACTATCTGCTTCACGATATGCGGCTTCATCAGCGTGCCGCCGTTCGCGACCGCGCTCACAGCCGCCGCCATCTGAAGCGGCGTCACGGTTATCGACTGGCCGAAGGACTCGGTGGCAAGGTCAACATCGCTCATGTTCTCGTCATAGCCCGTGCCCGTCGCCTCGCCTGGAATTTCGATCCCGGTTTTGCTCAAAAATCCGAAGGCCTTGACGCCGTCCACAAATCTTTTCTTGCCTATCTTCTGGCCAATCTGGATAAAGGCGGGGTTGCAGGAATTCTGAACCGCCTGCGCGAAGTCCTGGGTTCCGTGTCCGGCGTGATTGGAGCAGCTTATGTTTCTGTCGGCGACCTGATATGAGCCGCCGCAGGTGAAGGTGTCGGTCAGCGCGCAGGCGCGGGTCTCAAGCGCCAAAGACGCCGTGACCGACTTAAACGTTGAGCCGGGTTCGTATGAGTCCACGACCGCTTTATTTCGCCGCACGGTCTGCATTACCTCTCCCAGCTTTTCATTATACTCCACGCCGTCAAGCTTTTCAAGCTCTTCGTCAATATCCGGGTATTTTTCCCTTATCGAGTCGGTTATCTCAAACGGCTCGTTGAGATCATAATCGGGTTCGGTACACATCGCCAGTATCTCGGCGGTGTTCACATCCATAACTATCGCCGCCGCGCCCTCGCCCAGATTATTGTCGGCGGCCGCCGCCTCGAGGTTTTTCTGAGCGTAGTTCTGTATCGTCTCGTCTATGGTGAGCACGACGCTGTTGCCGTCCTGAGCCGCGATGTAGTTCTCATATCCGCTGTTGCTCTCAAGGCCTGTCGACTGCTGCGCCGAAACGACCCTGCCGGGAACGCCGCTGAGCTCGTCGTCGTATATGCTTTCAATTCCCTCAAGTCCCTGATTATCGGTGCCGCAGAAGCCTATGACCTGCGCCGCGAAATTGTTGTAGGGATAATAACGCTTGACGTCCTCGGTAAACACAACTCCGCCAAGCTTCACAGAATTGACATACTCCCTCAAAGTATCGGCGGTTTCCTTATCCACCTTCTTTTTAAGCGTCTCGCTCTGGACATGCTTTAAAATCTTATCCTTGACCGTCTCCATGTCCATTTCGAGGATGTCGCCGATGCTCTTCGCGACCATATCGGTGTTCAGCGCGTTATCCTCGATCGAGGTCCTGACCATATCGGGGCTTATGCTGATCGACTCGACGGTTATATTTGAGGCTAAGATCTTGTAATTTCTGTCGTAAATGCTGCCGCGCTTGGCGCTGACCGTATTGTCGCTTGTCTGCTGATCGAGAGCCTGACGCGACAGATCTCTGCCGCGCACGATCTGTATCCAGCCGACGCGCAGACAGAGCGCGGCCATAAGAAACGTAAATACAGCGGCGATAAATATCAGCCTGCCGCTTGTTCCCGTTTTCTTTTTTGCCCTTTTTTTCGCCATATTCTTTCCTCCATAAATCCAACAAGGCGACCCTGCGCGGCCGCCATTCTCTGTGGAAAGTTTATTTCAAAATCCGTAACTTTAGAACAGTTTTTCAGCCGTATGCCCGCCGCGCGGTTTATTTGGATGGTTTCACAACCTCGTCGCCGGCTCCCATATCAATATAGAATATCTGAGATGAGTCGGGATTTACCATTCCCAGCCTGTTTTTGGCAAACGTCTCCAAATTGCCCAATTCGATCGAGCGGTCAATATTCGACTGAACGGCCTCGTTCGTCACAATTATTCCGCTGAGCTCACTGTTTAAGCTCTCGATCTGTCTGTTCTTTCCGAATATCGCCGTCTGTCTGTATATCAATACCGCGCTCATCAGGAAAACAAGCGCGATAACGCCTATCACTTTAAGTCTTGATCTGACCTTCCGCTTGTTGGCCAGACGCTCCTCGCGGGTGAGGATCTTCCGCTCGGGCGCTGGCGCCGTGCGCGTCGGACGCTCGGGAATTTCGTAACCCCGCTCCGCGGGCGCCGCAGGATAGGCGCCGTATGATCTCGGCTCCGCCGTCCTGTAGGCGGTTCTGTCATATGTTCTCTGCGCCGCCGGCCTGTACGCGTCATAATAGCCCGCCCCGCCCAAATCCGGGCGCCGTGTCTGCCGCGCGTCTCTTGCAGGTGCGTAAGCGCGCGGATCGTTATATGATCCGCCGTAATATCTTTCGTTATAATTATTTCTACGATCGGTCGGGCGGTACGGCGCCGTCCGATTTTCGGCTCTTAAATTCACGTTTCGCCGAGGCGCGGCCTGTCTGCCGCTTGGTCTTCTCTGCTTGGTCGGCACCTTACCCATCCCTTTCGTTAAAATTTCTTCCGTTTATTCGCAATCGAGCTTTTCCGCCGCGCGCAGCTTCGCGCTGTGCGAGCGGTTGTTTTCGCTGAGTTCTTCCTCTCCCGCCGTTATCGGCTTGCGGTTCTTGAGCCTTATTTTCGGCTTGTTGCCGCAGACGCAGACCGGGAACTCTTTCGGGCATGTGCAGCCCCTTTTGAGCTCGACGAACGCGTTTTTGACTATCCTGTCCTCGAGCGAGTGGAACGTTATCACGGCCAGCACTCCACCGGGTTTTAAGCAGTCCACGAAATCCCTGACCGCGGCGTCAAGCCCATCGAGCTCGCGGTTTACCTCAATTCTTATCGCCTGAAAGCTCCGCTTGGCCGGATGCTTGTCCCCGTAGCGTTTTTGCGGCGGGAACGACCGCTTTATTATCTCGCTGAGCTCAAGCGTGGTCTCTATCGGTTTCTTTTCGCGGTTTTTTACTATGTTCGAGGCGATTTTCGCCGCGTTCTTTTCCTCGCCGTAGGCGAACAGAATTTGCCTCAGCTCCGCCTCGGAATACTCATTGACGACCGTTTTCGCGTTCAAGCCGTCGTCGCGGTTCATTCTCATATCAAGCGGCGCGTCGGCGTTATAGCTGAACCCTCGCTCCGCCTCGTCAAGCTGGTGCGACGACACGCCCAAATCAAGTATCGCGCCGTCGATCTTGTCTGTTTTATGTCTTTGCAGTATGGATTTAATGTTGAAAAAATTGTCATGCTCGATAATTACGCGGCAATCAAAATTTTTGAGCCTTTCGCGCGCCGCGCTGAGCGCCTCGGCGTCTCGGTCAATGCCGATCAAGGTTCCGCTCGGGCCCAGCCGCTCGCAGATCAGAGACGCGTGCCCGCCGCCGCCCAGCGTTCCGTCAACATAAATCCCGTCGGGCTTTACGTCAAGCAGTTCAACACTCTCGGCGGGAAGCACGGAAATATGATTGAACTCCATGATTAAATAAGCTCCCCGTCACCCATTATGTCTTCAATGTTTTCGGAGCTGTAAGCCTCGTCGCTGATGTAGTCCTTCCACGCTTCTCTGTTCCATATCTCAACATGCTTATACGCTCCGACAACGGTTATTTCTTTGCCCAAATTCAAGTATTCGCGCATGTTCGGCGGAACAACCACTCTTCCCTGCGTGTCAAGCTCGCATTCTCTCGAGCCCGAAGTGAAGAACAGCAGTTTTTTGCGCTCGGTTATTTTTGAAAGGAAGCCTTCCCACTCGGTCGCGGGATAGAGCGCGATGCAGTTTATGCCTTTCGCGACAACAAAAGTCTGTCCCAGCTCCGTTCTGAAACCGGCCGGAACGTTAACTCTGAACTTGGCGTCCACAGTCTGAGGATATTCACCTATAAACATGTCGTCGCGCCTCCTTCCGCTACTCTAATATGGCGGTATTTCAATACATTTTAATACATTTCGCCCCACATCGATTTCATTTTACTACATACTCCGACAATTTGCAAGTGTTTTTTTGCAGAAATTTTACATTTTTGTAAAAAGGATAATATAATCGTAATTTGTCGCATCAAAATTTGTCCCGCGGCCCAAAATGGCCGAATTTATTGCGCTTTTACGAAATACAATAATCAATATATCCGTAAAATAAAATGACAAATTTTCAGTGGTTTCCTTAAAAGTTTTTCCGCGGCTACCATTATACCGCACGTTTTGCAATAAAAAACGGGAATTTTGGAGTTTCAAGATTACAAATACTTAAAAAATCAATTACAGAATGATAAACGGAAGATTACAAACATAAAGGAGAATCAAAAATGATGAACTACATATGGGGCGGGATGATAATCGTCTCGCTGATCGTGTCGGTTTTCACGGGCAGGGTGGAACAGACGGCAGCCGCGGCGGTGAGCGGCGCGGGCGAGGCGGTAAACCTTTCGATCTCGCTTTTGGGAATAATGTGCCTGTGGACGGGAATTTCCAAGATCGGAGAGGACGCGGGGCTGATAAGGCTAATCTCAAAGCTGCTGAAGCCCGCGCTGAAACGGCTTTTTCCGCGGCTTGACCCCGACTCGGGCGCCTTCGGCTCGGTGGTGATGAACATTGTGGCGAACCTTTTGGGCATGGGAAACGCCGCGACGCCCCTCGGCATAAGCGCGGTCGGCAAGCTGAAAAAGCTGAACAACGACCGAAACGCCGCCTCAAACGAGATGTGCATGCTTGTGGTGCTTAACACCGCCTCGCTCCAACTGATACCGACGACGCTCATATCGCTGCGCCAGACATGGGGCAGCGCCTCGCCGGGCGGCGTGATACCGGCGATCTGGATCTGCGAGATCTGCGCGCTCGCCGTGGGGATAACCGCGGTAAAGCTGCTCGAAAAACGGTTCTGACCGCAAGACACAAAGGAGGATTTATTATGGAGCTTATCTCGGCGTATTCCGTGCCATGCTTTATTTTTATTTTTTTGATTTACGGATTTGCGAAAAAGACCGACGTTTACGCCTCGTTCACCTCGGGCGCAAAGTCGGGGCTTGAGTCCGCGTTCAACATAATCCCCTCGCTGATCGGGCTTATGACCGCGATCTCCATGTTCCGCGAAAGCGGGTGCCTTGAGCTTATTTCCCGCGCCGCCGCGCCGCTGACAAATCTTATACATATGCCGTCGGAGCTGGTTCCGCTCGGCCTTTTGCGGCCCGTTTCGGGCAGCGCGTCGCTCGCTGTTGTGACCGATATTTTCAAAAACTTCGGCCCTGACTCGACGCAGGGCAGGATCGCCTCGATCATGATGGGCTCGACCGAAACAACGTTCTATACCGTGGCGGTGTATTTCGGCAGCGCGGGCATAAAAAATGTGCGGCACACCCTGTTTGCCGCCCTCGCCGCCGACCTGACCGGGATACTCATGTCGGTGTTCCTGGTTCAGTTTTTCGGATTTTAAACGCAAAAAACCGGAGCCTCGCGGCTCCGGTTTTTTATGCTAACTTATCTGCGTTATCTTGCCTAAAACGACGTATCTGTCGTTGCTGTAGCCCGTGCAGGTCACGAGAGTGACTATATTGTCGTCGGTCGTCATCGGCACGTCGACCGAGATCTCCGACTTGGCCCATACTCTCTGCAGATAGCCCGCGTAGGTGTCAGCCGAGTCAAAGTTTATTGTGTAGGTCTCGGCGGCAGCGGACTCGGGATAGCAGGCGAAAACGTCGATCCTGTAGTCGTGCTGCGCGTTCATGTAGTAGATCACCGGATGCTCGCGCAGATACGCGGGATCGGAATAATTCTGAAGTGAGGCGAACATTGAGCCGTTTTTCATATTGTGGCCGTAGATGACCGTGTTGATGTCGCTCATGTCCGGATCGTTCAGTGCGTCCATGAATATCGCGCCCGAGGAATTCTTCTGGTCGTTATACAGATGCTTGAGATAATAGGAATTATCATCGCTGCGGACGACCGGATAGTTTATCGGCGTTCCCGGGCTGTAAAGCCAGCCGACCGCCTCGGCGTTCATTTGGCTGAGCAGCTCGAAGTTGACGTCTATCGGAGCCCCAGGCTCACCGCCGGGGGCCGTGAAATCATCGGCCGCCGACAATGTTACCAGATTGAGCGCCAGATCGGCGTACTCTTTTTCGCCCTGCTTATACTGATGCTGAATTCTTATGATCTGCGCGACCGACAAGGCGCAGGCCAGCGCGCAGAGGATCGCAATACCTTTTAAAATTTTATTTTTCATTATTGAACCCTCCTTAAGAACGCTGACTGTCTTTACCGTCGTTTGATTTCTTGAAAGCCCATGCCGCGCCGAAAGCCAGGCTCATCGCCAGCATGATCCACAATCCCGTTCTGCTCTCGTCTCCGGTCTTCGGGGTCGTTCCCTGCGCCGGGCCGTTAACATATCTGCCGTTGTTGTAGGCGTCGCCGTTTGTCGACGAAGAGTTGGTTCCGTCCTCGCTTGTCAGCGACGCGGGATTGTTGTAATCGTCGCCCTGGGTTCCGCTGCTTCCCTCGGAATCATCGGGAGTTCCGGGGCCTCCGGGGCCGCCCGGGCTGCCGGGCGTTACGCCTTCCGGAACGGGCGTCTCGGTGGGCGCGGGCGTTTCGGTCGGAACCGGAGTGGGTGCCTCGGTCGGCGCCGGCGTCTCGGTAGGCGCGGGCGTCACTTCCGGAGTTGAAGCCGGAGTGGGAACGGGCGCGAAGGTCGGCGTTGTTCCGAACGAAGGCGTTCCCGAGATAAACGGCAGCGAAGGCCGTCTTGTCGGTGTCGGTGTAGGCGTGGGTGCCTCGGTCACTACCGGCGTAGGTGTCGGCGCTTCCGTTACCACAGGCGTCGGTGTAGGCGCCTCGGTTACTATCGGTGTAGGTGTAGGCGTAGGCGCTTCGGTCGGCGGCGGCGGAGGCGGAATATACGGCGTAGGCGTGGGTGCCTCTGTCACTACCGGAGTTGGCGTAGGAGCTTCCGTTACCACAGGCGTAGGCGTAGGCGCCTCGGTTACTATCGGTGTAGGCGTAGGCGCTTCGGTCGGCGGCGGTGGCGGCGGAATATACGGTGTAGGCGTCGGTGCTTCCGTAACTACCGGAGTTGGCGTCGGAGCTTCCGTTACCACAGGTGTGGGCGTCGGAGCCTCTGTCACTACCGGCGTAGGTGTCGGGCCCTCTGTTACCACAGGCGTCGGTGTAGGCGCTTCCGTTACTATCGGTGTAGGCGTAGGCGCTTCGGTCGGCGGCGGTGGCGGCGGAATATACGGTGTAGGCGTCGGTGCCTCGGTCACTACCGGAGTTGGCGTGGGTGCTTCCGTTACCACAGGTGTGGGCGTCGGAGCCTCCGTAACTACCGGCGTAGGTGTCGGGCCCTCCGTTACCACAGGCGTCGGTGTAGGCGCCTCTGTCACTATCGGTGTAGGCGTAGGCGCTTCGGTCGGCGGCGGCGGAGGCGGAATATACGGTGTAGGCGTCGGAGCCTCGGTTGGCGTCGGCGTAGGTGTCGGCGCTTCTGTCGGCGTCGGCGTGGGTGTCGGCGCCTCGGTAGGTGTAGGTGTAGGCGCAGGTGTCTCGGTCACTACCGGTGTCGGCGGCGGTGGCGGCGGTGGCGGCGGTGTTGCCGTAGGCGTCGCTGTGGGTGTCGCCGTCGGTGTAGGCGTCGGTGCCTCGGTCGGCGTCGGCGTAGGTGTCGGCGCTTCGGTCGGTGTAGGTGTAGGCGTCGGTGCCTCGGTCGGCGTCGGCGTAGGTGTCGGTGCCTCGGTAGGTGTAGGTGTAGGCGTCGGCGCAGGTGTCTCGGTCACTACCGGTGTCGGCGGCGGCGGAGGCGGAATATACGGCGTAGGCGTCGGTGCCTCGGTCGGCGTCGGTGTAGGCGTCGGTGCCTCGGTAGGCGTCGGTGTAGGCATCGGTGCCTCGGTCGGCGTCGGCGCAGGTGTCGGCACCTCGGTTGGCGTCGGCGTGGGTGTCGGTGCCTCAGTTGGCGTCGGCGTAGGTGTCGGTGCCTCGGTGGGCGTCGGCGCAGGTGTCGGCGCTTCGGTCGGCGTCGGCGTGGGCGTCGGTGCCTCGGTAGGCGTCGGCGTAGGTGTCGGTGCCTCGGTCGGCGTCGGCGTAGGTGTCGGCGCTT
>CANQKC010000034.1 GCA_947624305.1 uncultured Monoglobus sp.
AAATTTCAAAAAAAGAACCAAGTCCTTTTTTCTGAACTTGGTTCTTTGCTCTCTTTCTTAACTTAATGACATTGCCCTCGGGGAGCCTATTTTTTCGCCAACCCCGCCCCATTGCCCGTTCTGCCTCTCTCCCCAATTCGTAGGGGACGGCGCCCTCGACGTCCCGCGGCGGCATGTGGGCATGCCGCCCTACACCGTAGGGGCGGATATTATCCGCCCGTCCCGCCTCTCCCCTTGGGGATAATCAGCAAGCTTTGCTTGCGGGTTCAAAGCTATCTTTCAAAATCGCTTGCGATTTTGACCAAGAGCTTCCTTAAAGGTGGCTGGATGCGCAAACGCATCCGGTCGGATGAGGTGTAGGCGTAGTGATTAGCGATTAGCGAATAGCGATTAGTGCGGGCGGCCCCGCCGCCCGCCTCGCCCCTTGGGGAGAGGTGTCGCCGAAGGCGACGGAGAGGGGTTCTAATCCCTAATCCCTATTCCCTACGTTGGCGGATATCATCCGCCCGCCCGCAAAAACACCTCCCTCTTTGAGAAAGGGGGACCGGGGCCGGAGCCGCGTTAGCGGGCCGGTCGAAAAACACCTCCCTCTTTGAGGGAGGGGGACCGCGATAGCGGTGGTGGGAGTAAGCGCGCCGATCTCCCTCAGTCTGCTCCGCAGACAGCTCCCTCCCGGAGGGAGCCGTAAGACGAGGCGCTCTAAGCTCTAATCACTATTCCCTAATCGCTAATCCCCACGTTGGCGGATATATATAATCATCTCCGAAATTGACAAAGCACCATTCACAAAAAATCACTTGACAAAACCACAAATACAATATATAATAATCATAGAAAGAGAAACGGCAGAGCGTAAAAACGGTTTGGCCGCTTCGGTTTGTTATATTAACAACAGCCAAAGTCGGCTAAACTTTAAAGGCGGTTGTTATTTTTTATTGCACCGCAGATGCAAAAACCGCGAATAACACGATAATTACGAGCAATGCAGCTAAAATTTTGAAAGTAAAATCTTTCATAAGCATCACCGCGTCACAATGCGCGCCGCTTATCAAAAAATCGCAGGCGATTTTTTTCATCGCTCTGCGATTGTTCCTTTTCCCACAAAGCGCACTTTTTGGCGCTTTGCGGGAGCCCTATTCGCTATTCCCTAATTACTAATCACTATGTTAACCGTCCTTACGTTTTCATGTCTGCCTTTTACTTTAATATATTTTATTTACACCAAAGTGTTTCTCCGCCCGAGAACCCTCGGACTTGTGATTATGTATCACCGCTCAAATTATACCACGCTCCGACAAAATTTTCAACTTACAATTCGGTTACATTGCTTTTATGCTCACCATTATGAAAAACAAAAATCCCCTTTGCCGCTTGACAAAGGGGAAAATAAATGCTATAATAAATTTAACAAAAGGCACCGCAAACGCGGTTACAGCCAAAGATTGTTTATATTATGTAGCCGTCCTTGGCCGAGGGCGGTTACACTGTTTTTATCGTGAACAACACGAGAAACAATATTGTCAGAAGTATAATTCTAATCAACTGCTTCACAGCGTCTACACGACAACCCCAAAAAACCACTTGACAAAACCACAAAAACAATATATAATATAAATACGAAAGGGAACCGCAAAAGCGATCCCCAATCGCGCAAAAGGGTAACCGTTAAACGGTTAGCCAAAAATTATGTCATAAATATGACCGCTACTTTGGTTTGGGGCGGTCATATTGCTTTTGTGCTCACCATTATGAAAAAAATCACAACAGCAACGATTATTTTTAAAATCGTTCTAAGCATAAGCATCACCGCGTCACAATGCGCGCCGCTTATCAAAAAATCGCAGGCGATTTTTTCTCATCGCTTTGCGATTGTTCCTTTTCCCACAAAGTGCACTTCGTTGGCGCTTTGCGGGAGCCCTATTCGCTATTCACTAATTACTAATCGCTACGTTGGCTAACCGCTCAAAATACCCTTTTGCGCTAATATAATTATATCATATTTCGACAAAATTTTCAACTTACAATTCCGTTACATTGCTTTTATGCTCACCATTATGAAAAACAAAATTCCCCTTTGCCGCTTGACAAAGGGGAAAATAAATGCTATAATAAATCTAACAAAAGGCACCGCAAATGCGGTTACAGCCTTGAAAGTATTACATGAAATATGTAACCGTTCTCAGCCGAGGGCGGTTACACTGTTTTTATCGTGAACAACACGAGAAACAATATTGTCAGAAGTATAATTCTAATCAACTGCTTCACAGCGTCTACCTCCTTTCATAAAGACTCTTGAGTTAAATCAAAAATCACATGGAGGAAGTCACCTCCCTTCTTTAAAAAGATAGGGAAGGCCGTAACCGCTCTACTTTACCCGATATTAAACTTATCAAGCATCCACTCAAATTATACCACGCCCCGACAAAATTTTCAACTTACAATTCCGTTACAGCAAATCAATACTAATTCCCGCGCAAAAGTTTTTGCGCTTTTTTAATTCGCTATTGCATATTTTTTTGAAAGGTGGTATAATTAATCGTAACTATCTGCGTAATAGGGGAGGAAGTTATATGAAACTCAGGAGATTTTTATCGGGGATAATGGCGGCGGCGGTTTTTGCGGCGGCGGTTCCGGCCGGCGTGTTCGCCGAGCCCGAAACGGGCGCGTACGCAGCGGCGTATGAGACGGCTGCCGATATTGAAAATGTTGACGCGGAAACAGAACATGCGTCCGTAGAACCCGCGCCCGAAGAACCCGCGCCCGAAGAACCCGCGGAAGCTGAATCATACGAAATTGCGGACGCCGAACCGGTTATGTCGGAGCCGATTATGGCAGAGCCCGAGCCGATCGTTCGGTCGGCAAGCGCTGTCCTGCCCGGCGAGGCCGAGCCGACATTTGAGCATGACGCAAGCGGCATTCCCATTGCCAGGACCCGCGTCTGGAACTTAGGCACTTATTTTGTTAATGATAACGCTGGTGCTATGGAAAAATATGACGAGAAATACCTTGTTGACAAAGACCGCAGCGCAAAGGTTACAAACAACGGTGGGAACTATCAGGGAAGCGAACTCCAAAAGTGCTATGACGGCGACTGGAAAACCCATTGGGAGACAAACAGACCGAACAACGGTCAAACTGATCGCAATAACTGGGTAGAGTTTGATTTCCAAAATCAGCCGCAGGAGATCGGCCGAATTATTTTCCGCGCCCGCAACAAGGACGCGGCCACAAAGGGCTATCCCTACGAGTTTAAGCTATATTATCAAGAAGAAGGCGACACCGAGTACAAAGACTGGGCCGTGGGCAGCAGCGCCTCGGCCACGACCGATATTATAGAGATCACGGTCCCGGCCAAGACCGTAAAAAAGCTGAAATTTGAATACATAAAAGCCAATCAGGACTGGGCCGCGGCCGCGGAGTTCAGATTTTACAAAACCGAGCACGCGCAGGACGATTATATGGGCCTGTTCCTCGACAGCTCATGCGCGGCGCTCGCGCACGGGGTGACGGCAGCGAAGGTTATCGAGCTTGAAAAAAACATAGACGAATATCCCGCGCCCCTGCCAAAGGTGCTGCGCGCCTATGTTGACGCGGCGCTCAGCCTGCTCAACGTGCCGGGCCGCGGCGAGAACGTCAGCGCGCCGATAACCATGTCCCAGCGCGGCAACCGCGGAACCGAAGCGGGCAGGGTGCAGACCACCTTCCATATCGGCGGGCAATACGACATCACCGGCCTTTACGCGATGCCGAACGAGAAGATAGGCATATTCGTGAGCTATGACCACGACGGCCCCGCGCCGCGCATAGTTTTCGCGACCGCCAATCAGTACCGCGGCGGCTGGTTCAAGAGCTGGGACGGCGTGACGCTCTCAAACGGCTATAACGAGATCGACTGTACCGGCATGCAGTGCTGCCAGCTTATCTATCTGTATAACCCCGCGCTGCCGCAGGACCAGGCGTTCCCGCCCGTGGCGCGCATTGTGGGCGGCACCGAGTACCCGGTCTATCACTATAACGCCGATGATCCGAATTTGAGCGACGACCCCGAAGAGTTTAAAAAGGAGCTTGCCGAATACGTCGAACAGGTTGAGGACCTTGACGAGCTGTCAAGCAGCGGACAGGGCAAATACAATGTCTGCGAGCTTGTCACAAAGCGCATAGTTCTGACCACCAGCGCCAAGGGCGCGCTTTTGGGACTCAATAGCTCCGCCAAATGGGACAAAGGCTATGAAAAATGGCAAAAAGGCGAAGCAAAGCGGGACCCGGAGCGCGTATATAATGGCGCAAAGGACGTAATGGAGCTGTGGGAGCAGCTCATGCGCGAGGACTACGCCGAATACATGGGCTATAACACGACCGACCCGATCGGCGAGGACTACGAGCCGCGCCCGGCCTTCCTGTGGCGCATACACACCGACGGCGTAGGCTGGGGCTGGGCTCAGAGCGTCTACGCCTCGATCAACGCGGGAAATCTGGACGACAGCGACCCGTGGACCTCCGGTGAGTTCCAGTCATTCACAAGCCCGAGCTCGGTTCTCAGCGCGGGCTGGGGAACATACCACGAAATCGGCCACGTTTACGACAACGGCGCGATCGGCACCAGCGAGTCCACCAACAATCTGTACGCGCTGAACGCCTCGCTCAAGTATCAGGGCGTGTCGAGAATGACTAACGAGAACCGCTGGTTCAAGCATTATGTGACCGCGATCAACACCGGCGTTCTGCCCGACGGCGACCTTATATTCTACCCGGCGACCGTTATTTTCCAGCTCGAGATGGTCGATTTTAACGAGACTGCCCTCTATCCCGAGATAAAGAGCGTTTACGGCAAGGCCGCGCGTTTTTCGCGCCTGCACAGCGCGGAGCTTACCGGCCTGCCCAAGGACGAGCGGCTTATCGTGTCGCTCTCGATGGGCAACGGCGTTGACCTCAGCGACCATTTTGAGGTATTCGGCCACAAGCTGAGCAGCGAGGCAAAGTGGCTGCTCAAAGACCTGCCCAAGGAGACCCGCCCACTGCATTACGCGAACGAGAGAATGCTTAACGGCGGGGAATTTACCGAGGATGAAAAGGCAATAAAGCCCAAATTTACTGCTGAATACACGTTAGACAACGAGAAAGGCAAGCATGACTTAAAGGGCTCGCTGGTAAAAATCACGATAGATGAAAGCGATTATAAAAACAGCGACGGCAAGGTGAAGCCCAATCTGCTTTGCTTTGAGATCTGGAAAAAGGATGTCACAAGCGGTGATGAAAACGGCGGCGATATGCAGTTTGTCGGCATCACCGGAGACGACCTGAAAACAAGCGAGAACGAGCTGTTCATGCTTGAGGACAACAACGTCGCTCCGGGCCATAAGTATAAGTATTATGTGAAGCCTTATGACTGTTCGCTGCATACTCCCGATGAGGCGCAGAGCGACCCGAAAGAGGTTGAAATACCTGCGTCATCGTATGTGGTTATGACCAGTCTTTCGATAAACGGAAAGGGCACGAGCGGAATTTCCGTGAAGCCCGATGAGGACGTTAAGGTGGAACTCGGATACTTCCCCCTGAACACGACTTATGATTTTAACTGCATCAATTGGGAGGTTGAGACAAACAAGGTCAGAGGCGTGACGTTTGAGGACGATCCGGATTACCCCGGCGATCCCACCCATAAGATACTTAAGACCTCGCCCAACTCGCGCGGAACTGTCAGCATAAAGGCTGCTGCCGGAGGAGCGAGCGGAATTCAGTATATGGGCTACGGCAGAGATGAGAATAATCGTTATCAAATGGGTATGGCTGTTAAGGCTGATATGAGAGTTACCATATCGGGCAATGAGGTCAAAATGACCGGAATTAAGATAAACCGGGAAAAGCTTGATATGTCAAGGGGTCAGACTTCGCAGCTCAGCGCCTCGATACTGCCTGAGGACGCAACAACCGAGGCGGCGATAAGATGGAGCAGCAGCGACGACTCCGTTGCCACGGTCGATCAGGATACCGGTCTTGTAACAGCGGTCGGCAATGGCACGGCCGAGATCTCGGCGTATGTTATGGAGAGCGCCGAAAGCGGTGACGACGATCAAAAAATTGAAAGCAAAATAACTGTGACGGTCAGCGACTCCGGGGCGGAGCTTGAAGGCATTAAGATAGTTTCATGGGCCGAAAACGCGAACGAAACGCCGATATTATATTCGGGTACGGAAAATTTACAAAAAATGAGCGTTAAGCCTGTTCCGGAAAACGCCCAATACAATCCGGATAATGTGACCTGGAAGGTGACAAAATGCGTCGATGTGACGGGTGGTATAGGAGTTTCGGGGCCGGAAGATCTTGAAATGTATAAAGAGCTCGCTCAAAAAGATCCGACATCATATTTAGGCGACTTTGGATTGTGGAATATGTGCGGGCCGGATGAGCTTGTAGGCGTGGGTGCGCTTTCGGGTACCATAGAAGTTGAAGCAGCATTAACCGAAAACGGAAAGACATATACAGACCATATGAACGTTAAGGTCGACCATAACAAGGATCCCGAGCTTCCGATAGCGATCCGCTCGCTGACGCTTAACGATACCGAGGAAACCATGACGGCGGGTCAAACGCTTGATTTAAATCTCACCTACGCGCCTCAGGACGCGGTGGGCAAAGACAATGTGCGCTGGACCACGTCTGACGCAAGCGTGGCGACGGTCGAGCAGAACGGCGAGGTAACAAAGGCAAAAGTCACCGCCGTCGCTCCGGGAACAGCCACGATCACCGGAAACTGGTCGGGCAAGCGCGCCGTGTGCGAGATCACCGTCACCGGCGAGATCGAGCTTGAGGATGCGCAGTTCAGAGTTCAGAACAAGCCGAAGGATGGCGACCTGACACAGGAACTGGTCGAGGGCGGAAGCTATCAACTGATGCTCTATCCAAAACCGGTTGACGCGACCGGCACCGAGGCAACAAAGTGGATAACGAGCGACGAGACCGTTGCAACGGTCAACACAAAAACGGGATTTGTCGAGGCGGTCGCTCCCGGCGTGGCCGTGATAACCGGCACGATAACACAAACCAAAAATGACGGCACAGTAGTTACTAAATCCAAAAAGTGCACGATCACGGTCAAGAAAAAGGAGATATATCTCACCGGCTCGGCGATAAGCGAGATTTCGAAGCAGATGAAGCCCGGCGAGACCGCGGTGCTGAATATTTCGGCCCGCCCGTCAAACGCCAATATGAAAACCGATGAGATAAAATGGGAGAGCAGCAATGACGGCATTGCGACAGTGAGCATGAGCGGCGAGGATAACAAGACCGCCACGATCACCGCGGTTGCCGAGGGAGAGTGTCAAATTACCGGAACCATGGGCGGCTTCCCCGTGACCTGCGAGGTGTCGGTTGAAAACGAGAAGAAAGAGGTTAAATTATCACTTAAAAATGGTGAAGCACAGGACGTGACAGATCAGGATATTAATTTGAATGGCGTCAATGACGCGATTTGGCTGGCGTGCTATGTTGACACATACGGATATAACTTGTCAAAGGACGAGATGTATTGGAATTCAAGCGATGAGAGCGTTGTAACCGTTGACGAAAACGGCAAAATAACAGCGGTCGGAGCGGGAAAAGCGACTGTCAGCGCGACAGCCACAGCACATATAGGCAGCGCGCAATGTACGGTCACCGTGCCGAATGAAACGCTTGAAACTCCGGTCGAACCCGCGGCTCCGCCAACTCAGGCGCCGCAGCCCACATTCACTCCGGAGCCGGGCAAGTCCACACCGGTACCAACGCCCACAGCAACACCAACGGCAACGCCCACGGCGGCGCCGACCGCAACACCAACGGTTACGCCGACTGCGACAACTACACCCACACCGACCGCAACACCAACGGCGACGCCAAGCGCAACACCAACAGCAACACCTACGGTGATGCCAAGTGCGTCACCTACGGTTACGCCGACTGCGACGCCAACGCCAACGGCAACACCGACCGCAACACCTACGGTTACGCCGACTGCGACACCTGCACCCACGCCCACGGCTACGCCGACCGCGACGCCTACGGCAACGCCGACAGTGGCGCCTACGGCGACGGTTGCGCCTGCAACAATGGCTCCGAGTGAGGCACCTGTGCCTACGGCAGTTCCGGAATACGCTTACACGATAAACGAAATAACCGCGGATGGCGGCAAGGTTAAAGTGAACATAACAAAGCACATCGAAATCGACGGAACGCTTATACTGTGCGCATACAACGCCGACGGCGTTTTGGTTGACATAGATACGATGCAGATCAGCGGCAGCGGAGAGGTTGAGGCGGAACTGAACACCGCCGACGCGAAAACGGTCACCGCGTTTGTCTGGGATGACCTCGGCGGCCTGAAGCCGCTGGCCCTCCCAAAAACGACAGAGATCAAGTAAACCAAGATATTGTTTGGGGAAAAGTATGAAAATTTTATATAAAGCTTTTCGCTGAACTGAAAAAAGAAGTCGAAGAAAAATGGATTTAAAAAAGAGGCCGCGCGGCAGTTGTGCCGCGCGGCCTTGTCTTATACTTTTTCAACCGAGATAGTGACCTTCTCGCCGTTAATGTTCCATTCCTTGCCGCCGCTTGCGGGGCTTGTTATGGCGTCCGCCAGGGCCTGCGCCTTGATCTCGGCCGAGAATTTCTCGATTATATTGTCGATCTTCTCTCCGCCGCTGTAGCCGATATTGATCCTGTCCTGGACCTCAAAATCCGACTCCTTGCGCATGGTCTGGATCTTGCTGAGTATCTCCCTGAGGAAGCCCTCGTCGATCAGCTCGTCATTCAGGTTGGTGTCAAGGATTACGGTGAAGCCGCCGTCGCTGTCGCTGACGAGGCCGTTCATCTGCTCGGTTTCGATAAGCACGTCGTCCTTGAATATCTCAACGTCGGTGCCCTGAACCGTGAGGCGCAGCGCCTCGCCGGAGTTCAGAACAGCCATGACCTCCGCGCCGTCCATCTTCGCGATCTCGTCGAATATCGGGCGCATGAGCCGTCCGTACTTGGGGCCCATGGTCCTCATCTGGGGCTTGAATTTGTAGGCGATAAACGCGCTCGCGTCGTCCACAAACTCGACCTCTTTGATGTTGAGCTCATCCAGAATGATGTAGATATAATCGGGGTTGATCTCGGTCTTTGACTGGATATACAGCTTGCCGAGAGGCTGTCTGTTCTTGATATTCGCCTCATTGCGGCAGGCGCGGCCCAGAATTACCACCTTGCGCACCGCGTCCATGTCGGTCTCGATCTCGGGGAAGCTGAGCTCCTCGCGAACCTTCGGATAATCGCAAAGGTGAACGCTCTCGGGCGCGTCCTTGTCGACCGAAAGCACGAGGTTCTGATAGATCTGCTCGGTCATAAACGGAATGAACGGCGCGCAAACCTTCGAGAACTCGACCAGAACGGTGTAGAGCGTCATGTAGGCGCTTATCTTGTCGTCGTTCAGCTCGCTCGCCCAGAACCGCTCGCGGCTCCTGCGCACGTACCAGTTCGACAGCTCATCGGTGAATTCCGAAATCGCGCGGGTCGCCTCGACGATCCTGTAATTGAACAGATTGTCGTCGACCTCTTTGATAACGCCGTTCAGCTTTGACAATATCCACTTGTCCATAACCGACAGCTTTTTCGGGTCAAGCTCGTGTTTTGTGGGATCGAACTTGTCGATCTCGGCGTACAGCACATAGAATGCGTAGGTGTTCCAGAGAGTGCCGAGGAACTTGCGCTGCGACTCCGAAACGTTTCTCGCGGAAAATCTGTTGGGCAGCCACGGCGCGGAGTTGGAGTAGAAGTACCAGCGAACCGCGTCGGCGCCCTGGTCGTTCAGAATATCCATGGGCGCGATAACGTTGCCGAGGTGCTTGCTCATCTTCTTGCCGTGCTCGTCCTGAACATGGCCCATAACTATTACGTTTTTATACGGCGACTTGTCAAACAGCAAGGTCGAGATCGCCATAAGGGTGTAGAACCAGCCTCTGGTCTGATCAATAGCCTCGCTGATGAAGTCGGCCGGGAAATGCTTTTCAAACTGTTCTTTGTTCTCAAACGGATAGTGGAGCTGCGCGAAGGGCATCGAGCCGGAGTCAAACCAGCAGTCGATAACCTCGGGAACGCGCTTCATCTCGCCGCCGCACTCGGGGCAGCGGAGCTTGACCTCGTCAACATAGGGCTTGTGGAGCTCGATGTCGTCGGGGCAGTTTATGCCCATCTCTTTGAGCTCGGCGATCGAGCCGACAACGTGCTTGTGCCCGCAGGAGCATTCCCAGATTGGCAGCGGGGTTCCCCAGTACCTTGAGCGCGAGAGGCCCCAGTCGATTATGTTCTCGAGGAAGTTTCCAAATCTGCCGTGCTTGATGTTGTCCGGCAGCCAGTTGACCGTCTCGTTGTTCTTGAGCAGATTGTCGCGCACCGCGGTCATCTTGATGAACCATGTGTCGCAGGCGTAATACAGCAGCGGTGTGTCGCATCTCCAGCAGAAGGGATAGCTGTGCTCGAACGGGATCACGGCGAACGCCAGACCTCTGTCCTTAAGGTCGCGGATAATGAGCTTGTCGGCGTCCTTCACGAACATTCCCGACCAGTCTCCGCAGCCGTCGATGAACTTGCCCTGAGAGTTTACAAGATTGACAAAAGGCAGGTCATAGTCTTTGCCGACGCGGTTGTCGTCCTCACCGAAGGCGGGAGCGATATGAACTATTCCG
This sequence comes from uncultured Monoglobus sp., assembly GCA_947624305.1. Lineage (GTDB taxonomy): Bacteria > Bacillota > Clostridia > Monoglobales > Monoglobaceae > Monoglobus. The sequence goes on from CANQKC010000034.1 coordinate 10,698, forward strand.
GTACCGTCTTCCATGGTGACATAGTTGTCGGCCACTACTCTGTAGGCGTCGCCCTCGGGATTTGCGAAATCGAAGAGCGGGTCGTAGTGCGTGCCGACAAGGTCGGTGCCGATATACTTCTCAAGCACCGTGTACTCGCCGTCGATCACCTTTTCAAGCAGAGCCTCGGCCAGAATGTATTTCTGATCTCCCGTGTCGATCTTGACATACGTTTCGTGGGGGTTAACGCACAGAGCCACGTTGGACGGCAGCGTCCACGGCGTGGTCGTCCACGCTAAGATATACTCATTCTCGGGCGCGTCCTTTATGTGGAACTTGGCGATGACCGAGTTTTCCTTAACGTCCTTATAGCCCTGCGCCACCTCGTGGCTCGAAAGCGCGGTGCCGCAGCGCGGGCAGTAGGGCATGATCTTGTGGCCCTTGTAGAGCAGGCCTTTATCCCAGATCTGCCTGAGCGCCCACCAGACCGACTCGATATAGTCGTTGTGGTAGGTCACATACGGGTTGTCCATATCGGCCCAGAAGCCGACGCGGTCGCTCATTTCCTCCCAGTCGCTCTGGTACACAAAAACGCTGTCCTTGCACTTTTTGATAAAGTCCTCAACGCCGTATTTCTCGATTTCGGGCTTGCCGCTGATGCCGAGGCTCTTCTCGACCTCGAGCTCGACCGGCAGGCCGTGGGTGTCCCAGCCGGCCTTGCGCTCAACCAGATAGCCCTTCATGGTGCGGTACCTGGGGATCAGGTCCTTGATCGCGCGGGTCAGGACATGGCCGATGTGTGGCTTGCCGTTGGCGGTCGGCGGGCCGTCAAAAAACGTGTATATTTCCGCGCCCTCGCGGTTCTTTACACTCTTTTTAAATATATCGTTTTTCTTCCAAAAATCAACGACTTCCTTTTCTCTGTCGACAAAGGAGAGGTCGGTTGACACCTTGCGATACATTTATATCCCTCCAATTTCTAAAAATAATTCGCATTTAAACTAACTCAAATATTTTATAACAAATCAGGCCCGATGTCAAGTGATTTTCCGCACTTTTAGAGTTATCGCCGAAATTTGCCGCTCCCGATTTGTGTCAATTTTTGGCGGACGGCATAGTATATAGTGAAGTCCTTTCAGAGAGGAGAGAAAAACATGGATAAATTTAATTATTATGAAAACGACTTTGACGGTATGGGCAGATTTAAGAATTGCAAGCGGCCGAATTGCGGCTGCGGCAATAATAACGACGGCTGCTCAAACTGTGCATGCTGTCCTCCCGGCCCTCCGGGCCCCAGAGGTCCTGTCGGTCCTCAAGGCCCCACGGGCCCTCAGGGACCGTCCGGCGACACCGGTCCTCAGGGTCCGGTGGGAATTCAAGGCCCTACGGGCGCCACTGGCCCTCAGGGCCCGATAGGTCCCCAAGGCCCCGCGGGTGAAACCGGCGCTGTCGGCCCTCAGGGCCCGGTCGGCCCCATAGGTCCCCAAGGCCCGGCGGGTGAAGCAGGCGCTATAGGCCCTCAGGGTCCCGCGGGTCCTCAAGGTCCCGAAGGCCCGGCAGGAGCAGCCGGCGCGGCAGGCCCCGTAGGCCCCGAAGGCCCGCAAGGCCCCATAGGCCCGGCAGGTCCCGAAGGTCCTCAAGGCCCGGTAGGTCCGATAGGCCCCGAAGGTCCCGAAGGTCCGCAAGGCCCCGCAGGCGCAACAGGAGCAGCAGGCCCGGCAGGTCCCGAAGGCCCCGAAGGTCCTCAAGGCCCCGTAGGCCCGGCAGGCCCCGAAGGTCCGCAAGGCCCCGCAGGCGCAACAGGAGCAACCGGTGCAGCAGGTCCGGCAGGCCCCATAGGCCCGACAGGCCCCGAAGGACCACAAGGCCCGGCAGGAGCGACAGGAGCAACCGGCCCGCAAGGCCCGGCAGGCCCGACAGGTCCCCAGGGTCCTCAGGGAGAGCCCGGAACGGTACTGAGCTACGCCGATTTTTACGCGGTTATGCCGCCCGACAACGCGGACACGGTTGCGCCCGGAGAGGACGTTGATTTCCCCAACGACGGCGGAATCGGCGGAGACAGCATAGTCAGAGCAACCGCGAGCTCGTTTACGCTGGCGGACATCGGCACTTATCTGGTTCAGTTCGTGGTTTCGGCAACTCAGGCAGGCCAGCTTGTTCTGACGCTTAACGGAACCGAACTGCCCTACGCGGTGTTCGGACGCGCAAGCGGCGCGTCTCAGATTGTCGGCATGGCGATAATAACCACAACTGCCGCGGGCTCAACGCTGACCGTGCGCAACCCGGCGGACAATCCGGCGGCGCTTGCCATAACTCCCACCGCCGGCGGAACGCAGGCCACCACCGCCCACCTTGTAATAACGCGTCTTGCGTAACAAAAAAGCCGGGGATCCCGGCAATATAATAAAACATTTTAAGTTTTGCGAAGGCACAGCTTAGGCTGTGCCTCCGTTTATGTGTAGAGAAACTTCGTTATACGGTAAAACGATAAATCGGTTTACGCCATTGAGGCGATCTTATACACCATTTTTTCGGTGTCGGCCCATCCTATGCATGGATCGGTGATAGATTTGCCGTAGGTCATGTTTTCGCCGATCGGCTGGCAGCCGTCCTCCAAATAGCTTTCGATCATAAAGCCCTTTATCATTCTTTTGAGCAGCGGCTCGTATGTCATGCTGTGCATGACCTCGGACGCTATGCGCGGCTGCTGAAGGTGCTTTTTGGCCGAGTTGTTGTGATTGGTGTCAATGATTATCGCGGGGTTCTTAAAGCCCTTTGAGTCATATTCCTCCGCGATGCGCAGCAGATCCTCATAGTGGTAGTTGGGCACGTTCCTGCCCAGCTCGTCAATGCCGCCGCGGAGCACCGCGTGGGCGTAAGGATTGCCTTTTGTGGCGACCTCGTGCGTGCGGTAGATGAAGTCGTGGCCGTGCTGCGCGGCGTAGATCGCGTTGAACATAACGTCCGTGTCGCCGCCCGTGCCGTTCTTCATGCCGACCGGAAGGTCAACGCCGCTTGAAACCAGACGGTGCTGCTGGTCCTCGACCGAGCGGGCGCCGATCGCGACATAGCCCAGAATGTCGTCAAGATACGGGTGGTTGCCCGGATAGAGCATCTCGTCCGCCGCGATCATGCCGGACTCCCGCATGGCGCGGATGTGCATGTGCCGTATCGCCTTTATGCCCTGGAACGCGTCGGGAGCCTCGCCCGGGTCGGGCTGGTGCATCATGCCCTTGTAGCCCTCGCCAGTGGTGCGGGGTTTGTTGGTGTAGATGCGCGGCACGAACAGGATCTTGTCGCTGACCTTTTCCTGAAGCGCTGCCAGACGAGAGATGTACTCGCAGACCGCGTCCTCGTTGTCGGCCGAGCACGGGCCGATGATAAGCAGCATACGGTCGTCCGCGCCCGACAGCACATCCTCGATCTCTTTAAGCTTCCGCGCCCTCATTCCGGCGCAGCTCGCGGGCACGGGAAGAAGCTCCTTAAGGTGCTCCGCCGAGGGTATTTCTTTTTTATATACAAATGACATATCAATCGCTCCGATCCGGCGGAAAACCGCCAAAACCGATTATAACACAAACCCCGCGTTTATGCAAGAAATTTTTACGCGCCGTAACCAACAATAACCATATTGCAAAAAATTCTTGACAAAAATATAAAAATATAATATAATAAAAATGCGAAAGGGAACCGCGGAAAGCGATCCCCAATCGCATAAAGGGTGACTGTTTAAACAGTTAGCCGAGAATTATGTCAAAATAATATGACCGTCATCTCTGCAAATTTTGACGGTCATATTGCTTTTATAGTGAAAAACACAAGAAACATTATAGTGAAAAAAATCACTCTAAGAAAATGCTTCATAGCAATCACCTCCGTAAATCAAACTCTTAAAAAGAATTATGATAATTACACAGAGATGCACCTCCTCTCGTTATAGAATAGGAGATGACTAACCGTTCAAAATACCCTTTTGTGTAAGCGCTGAAAGCACCTGTATATATATTAACATAACTTGACAAAAAACTCAAGTAACATTTGCATTACAGAGCCGGAACGGCCTCAATCGCGACGGCAAGAAGTATACTAAGGAAATAGGTTGTGTTCCGGTTTTGTATCCGCGGTGCAATAAAAAGCGACAACCGCCCAAGTAATCGAATCAGGGCAGTTGTCACCAATTATCCTCGAAGCGGCCAAACCGTTTTTACGCTCTGCCGTTTCTCTTTTTGTAATTATTATATTATTGTTTTATTATTTTTTCAAGTGATATTTTCGCACGAGGCAGGAGCGGCCGGATAATATCTGCCCCTACAATGTGAGAGTCCTAGTGCCTAGTCCCTACGTTGTGAGAGCCCTAGTTGCTAGTCTCTAATCCCTAGTCCCTACGTTAGTTGCGCGGTTATCTTCGGGTTGTAGGAATGGGCGTGGCAGATCGCGATCGCAAGCGCGTCCGCGGTGTCGTCGGGCTTGGGTACTTTGTCAAGGTTCAGCAATGTTTTTGTGAGCTGCTGGACCTGGTTTTTGTCCGCCCTGCCATAGCCCGCGATCGCCTGCTTGACCTGGAGCGGTGTGTACTCAAAGATCCTCACGCCGTGGTTAAGCGCGGACAGCAGAAGCACGCCCCGTGCCTGAGCCACGTTTATGGCGGTCTTTTGGTTGCTGTTGAAGAACAGCTCCTCAATCGCCATAAACTCGGGCCCGGTGCGCTCGATGATCGTGTTCAGATCGTCATGGATTGTCTTGAACCGCGAGTTCATTTCCTCATCCGCCTCGGTGGTTATCGCGCCGTATTCGACGATCTTAAAATTGTTTCCGATATAATCTATGACCCCGTAGCCGACAATGGCATAACCGGGGTCAATTCCGAGAATTCGCATAAATTAATAATTTTCCGGCTTGATCTTGAAGTAGCTCTGCGGATGCGCACAGACGGGGCATATCTCGGGCGCCTTTTTGCCGATAACGATGTGGCCGCAGTTGGCGCACTGCCAGATAACGTCTCCGTCCTTTGAGAACACGCAGTCGCCCTCGATGTTGGCGAGCAGCTTGCGGTAGCGTTCCTCGTGCTCCTTCTCGATCTTGGCAACGCCCTCGAACAGCGCGGCGATGTCCTCAAAGCCTTCCTCGTGCGCGTCCTTGGCAAAGCCCGCGTACATGTCGGTCCACTCATAATTTTCGCCCTCGGCCGCGTCCTTAAGGTTTGCCTTGGTGTCGGGAATTCCGCCGTCATGGAGCAGCTTGAACCAGATCTTGGCGTGCTCCTTCTCGTTGTTGGCAGTCTCCTCAAAGATCTCGGCGATCTGAACGTATCCGTCCTTTTTGGCCTTGCTCGCGTAATAGGTGTACTTGTTTCTCGCCTGCGACTCGCCCGCGAACGCCGCGAGCAGGTTGGCCTCTGTCTTTGAACCCTTTAAATCTTTGCTCATGAAATTTATCCCCTTTCCGGTTTTATTTTGTATTATTTCCATTTTTATTTAATTCTATCACAAATTCGGACATAAATCAAGAGCCAAACACATATTCTTAATTAAGTCTTAAAGGAAAGGTGATACAAATGGCGGAAATAAAGTTAAAACACGAAGAATATGAAATAACCCGCACTGTTGCCATGAAATTCGGCAGAGCGGTCATAGACGAGCCGCTGATCGTGCCCGACGTGAAGCCGGATATAAAGAAAATTCTCGACGTGTCCGCGAGGGCGTATATAACCGACGTGACTCCGGGGCAGGACAAGGTTCATGTCGAGGGAACGGTAAAAGCGTCGGTGCTCTATCTGCCGGAGGGCGGCGCGACGGGAACGGTGAAGGCGCTCGATATGAGCCGCGAGTTCAACACGGCGGTGGACGCGAAGGGCGTGACGCCCGACAGCCGCGTTTCGGCCGAAGCCGAGATTGACACCCTCGACGGCACTCTTATCAATTCCCGCAAGGCGAACGTCAGAGTCGGAGTTAATATAGGTGTCAAGATATGCAAAAACGAGAAGCTTGAGCTGCCGACAGACATAGAAGAGGAGCGGGAGCCCGCGCCTCCGCTCGGCGATCTGCTGCCGTTTAAGAGCAGAAAAGCGGAAACCGCGGAGGCGGATAAGGAAGAAAAAAACCACGCAGTTCAGCTTCAGAAAACGCCGGTGCGCCTCGCGGGGAACCAGTTCACGTCCGACGGCAGCATTATCATAAGAGGAGAGCACGAGATCTCAAACAAGCTTCCGCAGATCGGCGATGTGCTCTGCGGCAACGCCTCGGTGGAGCCCGAAAAGGCCGTTATGACCGACGGCAACGCTGACTTGAGCGGAACCGTCAAGGTAAGCCTGCTGTACGAGGACGAGACCGATCCCGACAGCGCGAAACGCGGCGGATTGAGAACCGCGGAGTTTTCACTGCCGTACGACGAGAGCTTTGAGGCGCCCAAGGCAAAAGACGATATGGAGTGCGACGTGGAATACAACGTGCGCGAGATATACACCGAGGTCATGGACAACGCGGACGGCGAGCGGCGCGTGTTCGGCGTTGAGATAGTGATAGGCGTCAGCGTAAGCGGCTATGAGATATTCGAGCCGGGAGTCATAAGCGACGGCTATTGCTTGGACGGAGGCGAGCTTGATCCCGAGTTTTCCGAAGCCGCGCCCGAGCAGCTTGTCGAGAGCATGAGCGCGCAGATAAGCTGCAAGTGCTCTCTTAAGCGCAAGCCGACCGACGCGCCGATCGCCTCGGTGTGCTCGCTAACCGCGCCAAAGACGTCTGTTGACGATATCGACATAAGCGACGGCATGGTGAATATAAAGGGCTCCGTGACGGTCAAGGCGCTGTGCGGCTCAAGCGATGAGGGCCAGCCGCTGTTCCCGATAGAGACGACCGCGCCGTTTGAGCACAGCTTTGAGATAAGCGGCGGCAGGGACTTAGGCGGCAAGGCGGCCTGCGACGCGAAGATTTTCGTCAATCATATGAGCTATAACATCACGGGCCCCGACACTGTGGAAGCGAGAATGCTTATAGGAATATCCGTGAAGCTTATAAAGAGTGACCGTATCAAGGTCGTAAGCTCGTTTGAGCATATCGAGCCCGAGGACAGCCGCGGCGACGGAATGCAGTCCTACATAATTTATTTCGTGCAGCCCGGCGATACACTCTGGAACATCGCCAAGCGCTACAAAACGACGGTTGATGACATAGCCGCGATGAGCGGGATAACCGACCCCGACAAGCTGAGCGTCGGCCAAAAAATAAGAATTAAGGCATAAAAAAGCGGCATAAAAAAGCGCGAGGGGCGGAGGCGGCTCGCGCAGCCGGGCGGGCGAATAATTCTTGAAAAACGGAGTTTTTCTACATACAAAAGCGGCGTCCACCGGGACGCCGCTTAAATTCGCGAATTTATCTGTCTTTTCTGCGCAGGAAGACCGGAACGTCTATTCCGTCATCCTCGCCGACCTTGCTGAAAAGGTTTGACGACGGAGCCGGGTTAAACGACGGGCTCTGCTGCGTGAACGACGGAGCCTGCTGCTGAGGCGCCGCCTGCCGGGGCTGCTGGGCCTGGGCGTTGTTCAGGTTGAACTGATTTAAAAAGCTTGAGAAGGGATTTGCTTCCTCTTCCTGCTTGTCCTGCTGTCCGGGAATGTTGCCCTTAAAGCCGGTGGCGATAACCGTGATCGAAATCTCGTCGCCCATATTCTCGTCGATGATTGCGCCGATGATGATGTTGGCGTCGGAGTCCGCGGCTTCCTGAACCAGTTCGGCAGCCGTCTTGACCTCAAGAATACCGAGGTCCGCGCCGCCGGTAACGTTAAGAATAACGCCCTTCGCGCCCTCGATCGTGGTCTCAAGGAGCGGGCTATGTATGGCCTTCTTGGCGGCCTCTTCGGCTCTGTTCTCGCCGGTGGCGCTGCCGATACCCATGTGGGCAAAGCCTGTGTCCTTCATGATCGTCTTGATGTCCGCAAAGTCAAGGCTGATAAGTCCGGGTCTTGAAATAAGATCGGAAATACCCTGAACGCCCTGTCTTAAAATATCATCGGCCATTCTGAAGGATTCGGTCAGAGGAGTTCTGTTTTCCGCGACCTCAAGCAGCTTGTCATTGGGAATAACGACCAGGGTGTCAACCGCGCCCATAAGATTGGTTATGCCGATGTCGCTGTTCTTCTGGCGGGTCTTGCCCTCGAACCAGAACGGCTTTGTAACGATGCCGACGGTGAGAATTCCCTCATCCTTGGCTATCTTCGCCACTATCGGAGCCGCGCCTGTGCCTGTTCCGCCGCCCATGCCCGCGGTGACAAAAACCATGTCCGCGCCCTGAACGGCCTTTTTGATATCCTCAACACTTTCCTCGGCCGCCTTCTGGCCAACCTCGGGAACGGCGCCCGCGCCGAGTCCCTTTGTGACTTTCTCGCCGATCTGGATCTTCTGCGAGGCCTGAGACAGCGTGAGATCCTGCTTGTCCGTGTTTACGGCAACAAACTCAACGCACTTAACCTGAGCTTCGATCATTCTGTTAACGGCGTTATTGCCGCCGCCGCCCACGCCGATTACCTTTATTTTTGCGGGATTTGTAGATTCCGTATCAAACTGAAACACTTTATTTCCTCCTCTGCTTGCTATCAATCGCAATTATACTCTTATAAAATACATTATACCACGAAAATAAAAATTGTAAAGAGAAAATCCGAAAGTTTCTTAAAAAATATTACGCCATTGTAACAAAAGCAATAAAAAACACAAAAATTCAGTAACACTCTTGTAAAATTTGACAATGTATTATTTTGCAAAAATAATTTTCGTAAATATTTTGTCAAAAATTTTTGCATCACTTTGTGTTGACAATATGCGCACAAAGTGATACAATTATTCTCAGGAGATGATATTATGGCTAAAACGTCAAATATAAACGTGCGCATCAGTCCGGACACAAAATCCCGCGCCGAGGAATTATTTAAGCATTTTGGGCTGACAATTTCAGACGCGGTGACTATTTTTCTTAATCAAAGCATTATATACGGAGGAATCCCGTTTGAGATAAGGCTTCCAAACCCCGAAACGCTTGAGGTCCTTGACGAGGTTCGCAATCATAAAAACCTTTCCGGCCCGTTTGACTCGGTGGAGGCTCTTATGGAGGACCTGAACGAATAATGCTTAATTTATACTATTCGTCAAGATTTAAAAAAGATTATAAGCGCATGATCAAGCGTGGAGTCGATCCGAATGATTTTGAAAAAGTAGTAAATATGCTTGTTTGTGAAAGTGTTTTGCCCGAAAAATACAAGGATCATCCTTTAAGTGGCGTGTATGACGGTTTCAGAGAATGTCACATAAATCCCGATTGGCTGCTTATATACAGAGTGGAAAAGGATAATCTGATTTTAACGCTCTCGCGTACGGGAACGCACGCTGATTTGTTTTAATGCTGGCGGTGTGCAATAAAAATAACGGGGCCGGAAAACCGCCCCGTTATTTTTATATGCTCAAAAGCTTTTTAAGGTTTTTCTCAAACATTTGCAGGAAGCCTATTTTGGGAACGTCGGTCATGGCGACTATGTTGTTCTCGCCGATTTTTTGACCGTCTATTTTAAACACAACGTTTCCCACGACGTCGCCGGCGGAAATCGGCGCGGAGACGATCGTGCCGAGATTTACCTCGGTTTCGATCTTGTCCTGGTTGCCCTTTTTCACGATATAATTCGGGTTGCCCTCAAGCTCCACCGGCAGGCTGTCGGCGGTTCCGCTCTGGACCTTGATGTTGGGTATGGCTCCTACGATTTCGTCGCCTTTGGCGACCGAATAGTTCGCGAAGCCGTAGTCCAAAAGCTTCGCGGCGCTGCCGAAGCGCTCCGCCGTGCTCGGCGCGCCCAGCACAACGGCGATCAACTTCATGCCGTCGCGCTCGGCCGAGGCCGACAGGCAGTATTTGGCGATGCTCGTGGAGCCTGTCTTGAGGCCGGTCGCGCCGTTATAGCTTTTAAGCAGCTTGTTGGTGTTGGAAAGGCCGAAGCTGCCGCCGCGCAGACTGTCCATCCATGTGGTGGTGTATTTGAAAACGTCCTCATGTTTTGACAGTTCGCATGAGATCTTCGCGATGTCCCGCGCGGAGCTGTAATGGTCCGCGGGCTCGTCAAGGCCGTTGCAGTTGCAGAAATGCGTGTTTTCGCAGCCGAGTTCCGCCGCCTTTTTGTTCATCATCTCAACGAAGGCCTCCTCGCTGCCGCCCACAAATTCCGCCATGGCTACTGCCGCGTCGTTGCCCGAGGCGATCGCGATCGCCTTGAGCATATCGTCAACGCTCATCTGCTCGCCCGGCTCAAGGAACACCTGCGAGCCGCCCATAGACGCCGCGTGCTCGCTCGCGCTCACCATGTCGTCGTAATGGATCTTGCCGCTGTCCAAGGCCTCGAAAATCAGCAGCATGGTCATGACCTTGGTCACGCTGGCGATCTGGGCCCTCTCGTCGGGGTTGAACTCATACAGCACGTTGCCCGATTCGGGCTCCATAAGTATTCCGGATTTGCCCGAAACAAGCGGAGCGGAAACGTCGGTGTCGACCTGGCGGGCGATATCGGGGTTCTCGGCATAGGCCGGCGCGCCGCAGATGATCAGCGTCAGCGCGAGCAGCGCCGCGCATATCTTTTTATATTTTTTTCTCATAAAACTATCTCTCCTTCAAATTTTATAAATTTTTTCTCATATGGTTAAGGGCGTTTTTTTCAAGGCGCGAGACCTGGGCCTGAGAGATCCCTATTTCCGAGGCGACCTCCATCTGCGTCTTGCCCTGAAAGAAACGCAGATTAATGATGTGCTGCTCTCTGTCGCTCAAACGGCTTATCGCCTCGCGCAGCGAGATGCTCTCGAGCCACGACTCGTCAATGTTCTTCTCATCCTTGATCTGGTCCATGATGAACACCGCGTCGGTGCCGTCGTGATACAGCGGCTCTTGCATGGATACGGGATCGACTATCGCGTCAAGCGCGATCGAGACCTCCTCGGGCGGCAGATCAAGCTCCTTCGCGATCTCGGCGATCCCGGGCTCCTTTCCGTTCTCGCCTATGAGCCGCTCCTTTACCGACAGAGCCTTATACGCCGTGTCACGTATCGAGCGGCTGACGCGGATGGCGTTGTTGTCCCGAAGATAGCGCCGTATCTCGCCGATTATCATGGGCACCGCGTAGGTGCTGAACTGGACGTTGTGGCTCGTGTCGAAGTTTTCAACGGCCTTGATTAAACCTATGCACCCGATCTGAAACAGATCGTCGATATTCTCGTTCCGGTTGCTGAACCGCTTTAAAATGCTCAAAACCAGCCGAAGATTTCCGTATATAAAACGCTGGCGGGCTTCCATGTCGCCCTGCTTGATTTTTTCAAACAGCTCCCGCTTCTCCTTCGCGGAGAGCACCGGAAGCTTCGAGGTGTTAACTCCGCAGATTTCCACTTTGCCGTTTCCCATGAGTCTGCCTCCTGAATTCTTGATTTGAGTCTAAATACATTATTTGCAGACCCGGGAATAATATTCAAACAATATTTTCGTCGTTTTGCGCGGTATATATTTGTTATGTACAAAACATGATAAATATGGTATAATTAATAAAAATCGGGAAAACTTAATTTATAACGTTAAAACGAAAGGAAAAAACGCTTATGAAATCTTATATAGGAATTGAGGACATAAGAGCGCGGGAAATTCTCGACTCGCGCGGCAATCCGACGATCGAGACCGAGGTCTACACTGACGACGGGAGCGTGGGACGCGCCTCGGTGCCGTCGGGAGCCTCCACGGGCGCCCATGAGGCGGTCGAGCTGCGCGACGGCGATCCCGGGCGGTATATGGGCAGAGGCGTCAAAAAAGCGGTGCGCGTGGTGAACGAGCATCTGCGCTCAAAGCTCCGCGGCATGAATGTTATCGACCAGGCGGCGATCGACCGGAAAATGATTGAGCTTGACGGCACGCCCAACAAATCAAAGCTCGGCGCGAACTCGATTTTGAGCGTGTCGCTGGCCGTGGCTCACGCCGCCGCGAACGCCCTGGGCCTCGGGCTTTATCAGTATATCGGCGGGGTCGGGGCGGCAAGGCTCCCGGTTCCGATGATGAACATTATAAACGGCGGCCGCCACAGCGACAACAATTTAAGTATTCAGGAGTTTATGATAATGCCCGTGGGCGCGGCAAATTTTGAGCAGGGTCTTATGTGGTGCTGCCGCGTGTTCCACACTCTGAAAAGCATATTGACGGAGCGCGGCTACAGCGCCGCGGTGGGCGACGAGGGCGGATTTGCCCCCGATCTTTCGGGCGACGAGGAAGCGATAAAGCTCATAATGAGCGCGATAACCCGCGCGGGCTTCAGACCGGGAACGCATTTCGCTCTGGCGCTCGACGCCGCGGCAAGCGAGATGTTCGCCGAGGCCGAAAAGGTGGGCGAGAGCGGCAAGTATTATTTCTGGAAGCAGAACCGCATGCTCGAGCGCGAGGATATGGTCAAAATGTGGAGCGGCTATTGCCGCAAATATCCGATCGCCTCGATAGAGGACGGAATGGCCGAGGACGATTTTGACGGCTGGGAGCAGCTTACCGACAAGCTCGGACAAAAAATAATGCTCGTGGGCGACGATCTTTTCGTCACCAACAAGGAGCGTCTAAAAAAGGGCTTTGATCTGAAAATCGCCAATTCGATTTTGATAAAACCCAACCAGATCGGCACGCTGACCGAGACTCTTGAGACCGTGGAGCTCGCGAAAACCAACGGATACTCGGCGATAATATCGCACCGCAGCGGCGAGACGTCGGACGCCGCGATAGCCGACATTGCCGTGGCCGTGAACGCGGGGTATATCAAGGCGGGCGCTCCGTCGCGAGGCGAGCGCGTCGCGAAATACAACAGACTTTTAAAAATCGAGCAGGAGATCAACATATGAAAAAACTGATAATTTTTGATCTTGACGGGACCCTGCTTGACACGATCGGCGATCTGACCGACGGGGTGAACCACGCGCTTGAAAAATTCGGCTATCCGCCGCGCACCATGGCCGAGGTCACGGCGTTTGTGGGCAACGGCATAGGGAACCTCATCGCCCGCGCTCTGCCCGGCGGCAGGGAAAATCCCGATTATGACCGTGTTTTCGGCGAGTTCCGCGAGTTTTATTCCGAAAACTGCATGATAAAAACAAAGCCCTATCCGGGCGTTCCCGAGCTGCTCCGCGCGATCAAAAGGCGCGGGGCCGCGTCGGCTGTGGTCTCAAACAAGAACGACCTCGCGGTGAAAAGGCTCAAGGAAAAATATTTTGGGGATGACGTGGCGCTCGCGGTCGGCGAGCGCGAGGGAATAAAGCGAAAGCCCGCGCCCGACTCGGTGCTCGAGGTTCTGTGCCGCATGGGCGCGGAGGCGGAGGAGGCGCTGTATGTGGGCGACTCCGATGTCGACGTTTTGACCGCCAAAAACGCGGGTATCGACTTGGTGGCGGTTGACTGGGGCTTCCGCACGAGAGAGGTATTGGCTGAAAGCGGGGCCGAAAAAATAATAAGCAAGCCCGAGGACTTGCTTAAATACATAGTTTGAGGTCATCTGATTTTGAACCAGTCGAAATCGGCGGGAACCTTCGGACCGTCGGAGTGAGCGAAGATGCCGACCATGGTGCCGGTGTGGCGCTTGCGGTCGCCGGGGACTCCCTCGTCGCACAGGAAGGTGCAGGGCGAGACAGTGCCGAGCTCGGCAAATTTTTCGCCGTCAAAGCCGTACAGGAATTTCCGTGTCTGGTGATCGACCTTAACGCGCAGATAGATTTTTCCCGCGGGGATCTCCGCCTCGGCGACAAGCTCCTCGCCGTTATTGCGGTTTATGACAAGCTCGATCATCCTTTTGCCGCCGCGCTTTGTGAGGTTGAACCTGATATAGGTCGCGGTGCTGTAATAGCAGGTCATGCCCGCGCGCGTTCCCTCAAGCGGGTCAAACTCCATCGCGGCGTCCGCGGTATAGCAGAGCTCGCTCTCGCGGTGGACAAGAATATTTTTCGCCCTCACCTCATACATATTTCCCGGCGCGGTGTAAAGCCGCAGGCGGGATTTTTTTTCTTTGTTGAGTGATATGTAACCGTGGTCGGGGTTGCGCACAAATTCCCACTCAAGGCAGAGGCTGCCGCTGTCAAAATCATCCGAGAACTCCTTGCCCTCGCCCTCAAACGGCGGCAGATCGGGCGCGGTCTGAACCTCGCCGGGGCCGTTTCCGTTGTTTATCAAAAACCAGCCGTCGTCGGTCCAGGTCACGGGGTCGAGCGCGGTCTCTCTGCCGAGCGTGGTGTAGTTGCCCATGTTGCGCCTGCCGCAGAGGTAATACGCCCACCAGTTTCCCTTTCCGTCGTCGACCAGCTTTCCGTGGCCGGTGCGCTGGATAGGCTTTTCGTGGTCAAGCTGGCGCATTACGGGGTTATAGGGGCAGACCTCGTATTCGCCGAAAAGCTCCTTTGAGCGGGCGACATTTATTCCGTGGCCGTAGCCCGTGCCGCCCTCGGCGATTATCGCGTAGTAATATCCGCCGCGCTTCATTATGTGCGGCCCCTCGGCGCAGCGCTCTCCTGTGCCCGCCCACGCGACTCTCGGGCCGCCGATCACCTTTTCGCAGTCGCCGCTGAGCTCGTATGCCGTGGCCGCCTTGGCGGTTATCATATATTTCTTTCCGTCGTCGTCAAAAAACAGCGACGGATCGATGTTGTTTATGTCAAGCCAGACCGGCTTTGAATACGGCCCCTCAGGTCGCTTTGATTTCATAATAAGCTGCTGCCGCGCGGTATTTTCCCAGTCGTTGAGCCGCATTGTAGCGGTTATGTAAAACAATTCCTCTTTTTCGTCGTAAAATATGTCGGGCGCCCAGATCCCGCGCGAGTCCCAGATCTCGCTGAGGTCGAGGTATTCGGGGTTTGAGATCGCGTGGCCCACCGTTCTCCAGTGCACCATGTCCTTCGAGTGCGAGATGGGGATGCACGGAAAATACTGGAACGATGAGTTTACCATATAAAAATCGTCTCCGACGCGCACGACCGACGGGTCGGGATAAAAGCCCCGCCGCACGGGGTTGTTGTATGTCATATTAAATCGCCTCTTAATTTTAAATAATACCCGCTAAGTATAGCACAAGCCGAAAATTTTGGCAAGGTTTTTTTGCGCAAAAATACCGCGCCGCATGATTTGCGGCGCGGTTGAGCTTTTGATTATTTCGCGGCTGCGGGATCATCGATCGTGACGGTCAGAGTCGCCTCGTCCCAGCCTACGGTGTAGCCGAACGCTTCGGACACGAACCTTATCGGGAGATACATGCGTCCTCCGCCGATATCGTCATACTGCTTGACAAAAGCTGCGGTGTCCATCGCGGTCACGGTCGTCTGGCCGAGGTCGGCGATCTTGTAAATATTAGTCGAGCCCTCCTGAACGATATACATATCGGACTTGTCAAGAATAAGCGCGGCCTTGATATTGTCGTCATACTTGACCGTCTTGCCCATTTTCTCGGACACGAAGCGCAGGGGAACAAACGTTCTGTCATCCTGCTCGATTATCTCGCCCATGTCGGACGGGATCTCAGCCGCGGTGCCGTTTATGATTATGCTTTGGGCCACCGCGAAGGCCGACTGCGTGAAGCCGAACGTGAGGCAAAGAGCGGTAAGCAGTGCTGTTAATTTCTTCATTATAATTCCTCCAAATAATAAATGTAAAACAATTATAACATACGCGCGTCAAAAATTCAAGAATAAATTTATGCTATGCCATAATTACTATCTCGTTTTCGGAATTCATCAGATAGATCACAAGATACTGAACGCCGTTGTCGTAGCGCGTGTAGGAGTTCTGTCCCTGAACGTCAAACTCGCTCTGGCTGTAGCCCGCCGCCTCGATCGCTTTTATGTACGCGTTGTAGGCGTCCATGTCCATGTCGTATTCATAGTAGGTGTTGCCGTCGCTGTCTTTTTCGGTGTCGGTGCAGGGCTTTCCGGTCACGCTTTCAAACTTGGGTATGGTGGATTTGGCGTAGAATTCATAGGTTCCGTCTCCGGTCGGCCACTGATAGTCCGGGCTGTCATAGGTGTTGCCGTTGCTGTCGGTGGGCAGCGGAGGTGCGCTCGCGCCGGGATCAGCCGCCGCCGGAGCCTGCGTGGGCGCGGGAGCCTGTGTGGGCGCCGCGGCGGGGTTTGAGTTCCCGTAATATCCGGGATAACCGCCGTGATGATCGTCATCGAAAAAATCGTAATAATCATCAAAGAAGTCGCCGTAATCGTCGTAGCCGTCAAAATATTCGCCGGGGAAGTTTCCGGGCAGGTTATTGTGGCTGCGGTGATACGCTCCTACAAGCGAGGTTATAAGCAGCGCGATAAAGCATACCAAAACGATCGCCGCCGAGACGATGCCGATTATTATCGCCGCGGTCTTTCCCGAGGTCTTGCGCTTCGGACGGACGACCTGAGGCGTGTAAACCGTTTCCGCAGTTTGATTTTCCGCGGGCTTTACCATCATGCCGCACGAGTCACAGAATTTGGCGTTTTCCGGAAGCTCTTTTCCGCAATTTGAGCAAAACATATTATCACTCCATTCAAACAAAATAAATTATAACATAATAATTATATCAAATCGGCTCCCGCAATGTTTACGGGAATGTTAACATTTTATTATCTTTTTTTGTTATACCATGACCGCGCCGCTTTGGATGTCGCCTTCCGTGGTCAGCAGCGTCAGCCTGTCGCCGTGCTCCGCAGAGAGGATCATTCCCTGAGACTCAAGGCCCATCATCTTCCTCGGAGGCAGGTTGGCGATGAACAGCACGTTTTTGCCGACAAGCTCCTCGGGCTTGTAATACTTGGCGATGCCCGAGAGGATCTGTCGTGTTTCGCCGCCGCACTCAAGCTCGAACCGCAGCAGCTTTGAGGACTTGGGGACCTTCTCGCAGACCTTTACCTTGCCCACGCGCACGTCAAGCTTCAGAAAATCGTCAAATGAGATATTGTCCTTAAACGGCTCGATCTCGGGAGCGGCTTCCGCCTCGTCCGACGCGGCGAACTCCGCCGCGAGCTCCTCGATCTTTTTGTCCGCGTCGATTCTCGCGAACAGCGGCTCGGGAGTGCCGACTTTGGTTCCCGCCTCGGTCACGCCGAAAACCTTCGCGCTGTCCGCGCTGATATCCGCGGCGTTGATCTGGGCTTTGATCTTGTCAGCCGTCTCGGGCATAAACGGTGAGAGCAGCGAGGCGATTATCCTGATCGACTCCACAAGGTTGTAAAGCACCGTACCGAGCCTCGGCATATCGGCTTCGTTCCTGGCCAATATCCACGGCGTGGTCTCGTCTATATACTTGTTGGCGCGGCCCACGATCTTCCATATCTCGTCAATCGCGTCGGCAACGTGCAGCGTCTCCATTTTTTTGTCTATCTTGTCAAGCGCGCCCGCGGCGACCGTTTTGAGGTCGGCGTCAAACTCGCCATCGACATTTCCGGGCTGAATTATTCCGTCAAAATATTTGTTGACCATCGACACGGTTCTGTTGACCAGATTACCGAGAGTATTGGCGAGGTCGGAGTTATAGCGGCTGATGAACACGTCATAGGTGATGCTGCCGTCCTGCGCGAACGGCATTTCGTGGAGCGAGTAGTACCTGACCGCGTCCACACCGAAGTGGCGCACCAGATCGTCGGCGTATATCACGTTGCCGCGGGATTTTGACATTTTTTCTTCGCCGAACAGCAGCCACGGGTGGCCGAACACCTGCTTCGGCAGGGGCTCGCCCAGAGCCATGAGCATTATCGGCCAGTAGATCGTGTGGAAGCGCAGGATGTCCTTGCCGATTATATGCACGTCGGCTGGCCAGTATTTTTTATAATTCTCGCCTGAGCCGTCGGGCGAGTAGCCCAGCGCCGTGATATAGTTCGAGAGCGCGTCTATCCACACATAGATAACGTGGCCCGGGTCAAATTCCACCGGAATACCCCACGAGAAGCTTGTGCGCGACACGCACAGATCCTGAAGGCCGGGCTTTAAAAAGTTGTTTATCATCTCTTTTTTGCGTGCCTCGGGCTGGATGAACTCGGGGTGATCCTCGATATGCTTCATCAGCCTGTCCTGATATTTGCTGAGGCGCAGGAAATACGCTTCCTCGCGGGTCTTGTGAACCTCTCTGCCGCAGTCGGGGCATTTGCCGTCCACAAGCTGCGACTCGGTCCAGAACGACTCGCAGGGCGTGCAGTATAGTCCCTCGTACTCGGATTTATATATGTCGCCCTGCTCGTAGAGCCTGGTGAATATCTTCTGCACCGCCTTCTCGTGGTAATCGTCGGTGGTGCGGATAAATATGTCATAGCTGACGTTCAGCATGTCGGCGATCTGTTTGATCTCGCCCGCGATCCTGTCAACATGCTGCTTGGGCGTGATCCCGGCCTCCTCGGCCAGCTCCTGTATCTTCTGTCCGTGCTCGTCCGTGCCGGTGCAGAAGCACACGTCATAGCCCATATATCTCTTAAATCTCGCGATCGCGTCGGTCAGAATTATCTCGTATGTGTTGCCGATATGCGGCTTTTTCGAGGTGTACGCTATCGCTGTCGTTATATAATATTTTTCTTTTTTACACATAGCTTTGTCTCCTAATTATATTAAAAATTTATTTGCGACGGCTGCCGATCACGCCCGGGCTCGTAGGCGATGCCGAAATGCTCGTAGGCGAGGGGCGTCACCACCCTGCCGCGCGGAGTTCTGTTTATAAATCCTATCTGCATCAGATACGGCTCGTAAACATCCTCGATCGTTCCGGCCTCCTCGCCTATCGTGGCGGCGAGGGTCTCGACCCCGACTGGGCCTCCCCCGTAGTGATTGATCACCGTCAGAAGCATTCGCTTATCTATCGCGTCAAGGCCGAGCGAGTCGATCTCAAGCCTGTTGAGAGCGTCCTTCGCGAGGGCCCCGGTTACGATCTCGCTGCCGCTTATCTGGGCGAAGTCCCTGACGCGCTTTAAAAGGCGGTTGGCTATCCTCGGCGTCCCGCGCGAGCGGGCCGCGATCTCTCCCGCGCCGCCCGCGTCGATCCCTATGCCGAGTATCCCCGCGCTGCGAACCACTATTTTGGAAAGGTCGGCGGGCTTGTACATGTCAAGGCGGTTGATTATGCCGAACCTGTCGCGCAGCGGCGCCGCCAGCGCGCCCGCGCGGGTAGTCGCGCCTATCAGCGTGAACTTCGGCAGATCCAGCCTTATCGATCTCGCCGACGGGCCTTTTCCTATTATAATATCGAGCGCGTAATCCTCCATCGCCGGATAGAGTATCTCCTCCACGCTGCGGCTTAAGCGGTGTATCTCGTCCACGAACAGAATGTCTCCCTGAGACAGATTGGTGAGCAGCGCCGCCAGATCGCCGGGCTTCTCGATCGCAGGGCCGGATGTAACGCGGATATTGACGTTCATCTCAGCGGCGATGATCCCGGCGAGCGTGGTCTTGCCGAGGCCCGGAGGGCCGTAAAAAAGCACATGGTCAAGAGGCTCGCCCCTTTGCTTGGCGGCCTCGATGAACACCTTAAGGTTGTCCTTCACCTTGTCCTGTCCGATATAATCGCCGAGGGTCTTGGGCCGCAGACTGAATTCTATCTGCGAGTCCTCGTTCTGCTCGGTGGTCGAGACAATTCTTTCCTCGCTGTTGTTAATGCTGTTGTTAATAGCCAACTGTTTCACTCATTTCCGAAAATATTTTATATCAGGTTTTTAAGGGCTTGTTTGATCATTTCCTCGGTGGTTCCCTCCGCGCCGCGCAGAGCGCGCTTCGCCTCGTCGGGCGAATAGCCGAGGGCGATAAGCGCCGAGACCGCCTCGTTTCCGTCGTCGGTTTCGGGGGCGAATATCTCGTCGCCCGCGACGTCCTCAAGGTCGGCGTTTTTGAACTTGTCCTTAAGCTCGAGCACAAGCCGCTTCGCGCCCTTGGGGCCGAGCCCCGGCGTGTGCTTTGAGAGATAGGCCGGATCGTCGCCGATGACGCACAGGGCGAATTTCGAGGGCGACACGTTTGACAAAAGGCTTGCCGCCGTTTTCGCGCCTATGCCGCTGACGCCGAGGATCATCTCAAAGATATTCCGCTCCTCAAGCGTCGCGAAACCGTAGAGCGCGAACATGTCCGCCGAGGTCTTGATGTTCAGATAGGTGTAAAGCCTCGCGGTCGAGCCGGGCTCGCCGAGCGCGTCCAGCGAGGGACGCGTCGAGAATATCCGGTACCCGACGCCGCCGCAGTCGATCACCGCGCAGTCCCCGGCCTTTAATACAAGTTTTCCTTCAATATAATAAAGCATTTTATTTTTCTCCGTTTTGTTTAATAAGGATAAAAAACCTTCATCTTCACATTATACCAAAATGCGGGAATTTTATCAAGGGGTAAAATAAATTAATTCACGTCAATCTAATTTATTAACAAAGATGTAACATTGATCAAAGCAAGGAAAAAGTGCAGAAATTCAGTGAGATTGT
>CANQKC010000035.1 GCA_947624305.1 uncultured Monoglobus sp.
TGAGTCCGGTACAATACCGAACTCATTACCGATTAATTTTATATTAAATTTTGTCTAAACTTTGGGGTTCACTTCAAAATGCCGTCCTTTTTATTCTTTTCCGTTCCAGCAGTAGGTGCAGAGCTTGCACTCGGGCAGGCCTATCGCCTCTATCATGTCGTCAAGACGGTTGTACATCAGCGAGGTGAAGTTCTGCTCCTTGCACATTTCATCAACCATTTCCTTGTAGTTGCGGCTTTCGGGATCGGCGTAATCCGCGAGCAACTCGTCGGAAACGTTGTCGCCCTCGCGCTTTCTTATGGTGCGGCGGGCTATCAGGTCAAGCTCCGACTTGGAGCGCGAAAAGTTCAGATATTTACAGCCGAACATGATCGGCGGGCAGGCGGGTCTGATGTGGACCTCGGTCGCGCCGCTGTTATACAGAAACTCTGTGGTCTCTCTGAGCTGCGTTCCGCGCACGATCGAGTCGTCGATCAGCAGCAGGCTCTTGTCGTGGATGAGCTCTTTGACCGGAATAAGCTTCATTTTGGCGATCACGTCGCGCTGCGCCTGAGTGGGCGGCATGAACGAGCGCGGCCATGTCGGGGTGTATTTAATGAACGGCCGCGAAAACGGTATGCCCGACTCGTTGGCGTAGCCTATGGCGTGCGCCGTGCCCGAATCGGGAACGCCCGCAACCATATCGGGCTTCACGCTGTCGCGCGCCGCCAGCTTATGGCCGCAGTTGTAGCGCATCTGCTCAACGTTGACGCCCTCGTATGTTGAGGGCGGATATCCGTAATAGACCCAAAGGAACGAGCAAATCTTCATTTCCTCACCCGGCGGCGACACGGTCTCAGCGCTCTCGGGCGTCACGAACACGATCTCGGCGGGGCCGAGCTCCTTGTATGTATTGTATCCCAAATTCAGATACGCGAAACTCTCGAACGAGGCGCACATGGCGCCGTCCTTTTTTCCGATGACTATCGGCGTTCTGCCAAGTCTGTCGCGCGCCGCGTAAATTCCGTCCGCGGTGAGAATAAGCATTGACATTGAACCGTCGATGAGCTCCTGCGCCAGTTTTATTCCGTCAACAATGCTGTCGGCCTGATTGACTATCGCCGCGACAAGCTCGGTCTGGTTGACGCTGCCGCCGCTCATCTCAAGAAAGTGCGTTACCCCTTTGTTATACGCCTTTTCAACAAGCTCGTCCATATTATTGATTCGACCCACCGTGGTTATCGCAAAGCTGCCAAGGTGCGAGCGCACGATAAGCGGCTGCGGCTCGTTGTCGGAAATGCAGCCGATGCCCGATGTGCCCTTCATTTTTTCAACGTCACTCTCAAATTTCGTTCTGAACGGCGAGTTTTCAATGTTGTGAATGGCGCGGTCAAAGCCCTTGTCGCCGTGCACAACCATTCCGCCCCTCTTTGTGCCAAGGTGTGAATGATAATCAATTCCGAAAAATAAATCAAGCACACAGTCTTTTTTTGAAGTTACACCAAATATTCCTCCCATAGTAAACTCCTTTCATGCCGTAAGTTCATAGATCCGCCGACTGTATAATCCAAATTGATTTTTTATGATTTAATTATATACTGTTTCAAAACAAAATTCAATAATATTTTGACAATTTTTCGCAATTTTTATTTTAATATAAATCTACCGGATATTTATATGCCGGCATATAATTCCGATCAGCCCGGCCACTTATTTACATTTTGTCAAAATCGTTGTTGACAACAATTTTTATAAAAGTTATAATTAATCCATATTAAAAATCAAAAAGTGTGATAAAGTATGAAACAATTTTCGGAAAAATATATTACCGCAAATAATAAAACTTACCTTATACGCAGCTTTAACGAAAACGACAAAGATAATTACATCAAAACATACCAAAAAACATCTGATTTGGAAACAATATATAATAACTCGGATTTTTGCCGATATTTTCTCGCAAATGTTCCAGATGAAAACGAACTGATTTTTTCAATCACGGAAAAATCAACGGACGCGTACTGCGGATTTTGTAATTTAAGAAACATTCACACTCCCAATCCCGAAGTAGGCATACGCCTTATGCCCGAATATCAAAGGATCGGAATCGGCACACAGGTTTTGCCCGTGATAATGCGCTTTTTTAAAAACAGCCACCCTTCGGCGGAATTTACGGCGAGAGCATACAACGATAATATCGGCAGCTGCCGATTGCTGAAAAAATTGGGCGCCTCGGAAATTGGTACCGAAATGAGCGAATATGAGCAATGCCTTCGGAGCCTTCAAAAATTAAGCGGCCTTCCGCCCGAAGTTCAGACGGAAAACAGCCGCTTCATAGTAATCTATAAATTTAATAACAACTGAAAACAGATAATAGGCAAAACGTTTCGGTTCGCAAAAAATGATCCCATCTTACTTCAATATCGTCATCACCGTATAAAAAATTATACTACGGGCAAAAGCTCGATCAGGAACACGACCGCGCTGGCGCAGAGCGCCACGGTTATGAGGCTCCTGCGGCAGTAGGCCAAAATGAGCGCTGCTGCGAAACCCGCCGCCGACGCGCATTTGCTTGACGTTGCCGTCAGGATTGCCGGAAACACCATCACGGACAGCGTCACAAACGGCACATAATACAAAAACGAGCGAATGAACTTGTTCTTTATTTCTCTGCGTATGAGAGTCAGCGGCAAAAGACGGATAAGGTATGTAACCGCGGCCATTACCGCTATATACGCGTAAACGCTTGGCTTCATGATAACTCCTCCTGCTCCACGCCGCTGTCCGCGATCGGAAAGAAAAACGCGGCGGCGCCCGAAATAACGACCGTCAATATAATGATCCGAAATCCCGATGAGATTTCTTTAAGCAGCGGCGCCGCGGTGAACAGCAGGCTCAGCAGCATCGAGATCATGATTATGCCCGCCACAACCTTGCTGCTTCGCGCGGGCGGGATTATGATCGCGATAAACATTCCGTAAAGCGCGATGCTCAGCGCGCTGACGATCCGCGCGGGCAGCAGACTGCCCGAAACGACGCCCAGAAAAGTGCCGCCAATCCAGCCGAACGCCGAGATCGTCACAAGCCCGTAAAAGTAAAACGGGCTGAGTCTCCCTTCGCGGCTGACCGAAACGCCGAAGATCTCGTCCGTCACGCCGTAGGCCATAAAAAATCTGTGGAAAAACGGCGTTTTTTCATCTATTTTCTGCGACAGCGAGCAGGACATCAGACAATATCTCAGATTTATCACAAATTGAGTCGCCGCCATTTCCGCGAGCGGCGCGCCCGCCGTGATCAGCGTGAGGCCCGAAAACTGCCCCGCGCTCGTCAGATTGGACGCGGAAAGCAACACCGCCTGAAAAACCGACAGTCCGCAGTTTTTCGCCATGATCCCGAACGTGAACGAAACCGCGAGATAACCGAGAAAAATCGGGATCCCCGCTCCGACTCCCGCCGCAAAATAAGCATGTCGTTTCATGCGAAATTCTCCTTTATATACAAAACCGAATTGCTGATTTTAAGCAAAAAATATTGTACCACACAAACAAACACCCGTCAACCAAAGATTTCGGCGCCCGCACAAAAAAAGACGCCCCCGAAAAACGGAAACGCCTTGACTTGCAATTTTTATCTCACGGCAATAGTGTTATTTATTATCGTATGTCTTTATACTCCTTAAGAATTATTCCAGCAGCCAGTCAATTAAATTTATCTGTTTTATACCCTCGTAATTTGCTCCGCTGCCTATATCATCAAGAGTTAATAAAATTTTAGGATAATTATCCTTTATCTCTTGCAATGGCGCCAGTTCCCGTTTTAAGGTCTTTTCATCAAGCACACTCGCGGAAACCTGATAATATTCCACCTCGTTCATATCGGTCGCGACAAAATCCACTTCTTTTTCCGCTAACTTGCCAATATTAACTCTGTTTTTTCTTCTTAAAAGCTCAAGATAAACCACATTTTCAAGAAGATGTCCCAAATCCCTTGCCGATTGGCTTACGATATGATTTCTTATTCCGCTATCCACAAAATAATATTTACCGAGAGTCTTTAAAAACTGTCTGCCCTTTATATCGTATCTTGTCGCGTTATAAAGAATATAGCTGTCTGTCAGCGCTCTTAAATACGCTTCAACCGTATTGGGCGAGATCTTTCTGCCGCTTGATATCAAAGTGTCGCTTATCTTCTTTGTTGAGATAGGGCTTCCTATACTTGACGCAACGGTTTTTAATATATTTTCGAGTACAGATACGTCATTTATTTTTTCCCTTGCGGCAACATCTTTTAAAAGAATTGTGCTGTAAATGCCTTCAATATACTGATTTATAACTTTTTCATTGTTTTCCAGATATGCAACATAGGGGAACGATCCGTATCTTAAATATCTGTCAAATATTTCTTTTTTATTTTCGCCGCTTTCTTTTGTCGCCTCATAATATTCCTTAAAAGAAAAAGGCAGCATATCGATCTGAATATATCTTCCCGAAAGCAATGTTGCCAGTTCTCCCGACAGCAAATAAGCATTTGAGCCCGTAATATAAACATCACAGTTTTTCTTCACGAAAAGGCTGTCAACCGCTTTTTCAAACTCACTGCATTTCTGAACTTCATCAATAAAAATATAGTTATTTTTATCGGGAACAAGCTTTGAGGTTATATAGTTATATAACGCTTTATAATTAAGCAAATCGGCGTTTTCGAGTTCTTCAAGATTGACCGATATAATTTGATTATCCTCCACACCCGTCCGCTTTAAACAGTCAATATACAACTCAAACAAGGTAGATTTACCGCATCTTCTGACACCGGTAATAATCTTGATGATCTGTTTATCTTTTAGCGCTATTAAATTATCTAAATATTCTTTTCGCGGAATCATTTCCACACCCCATTTCTTTTTTCCACAATAGCACAAAAAACATGATTTGTCAATAGTTTTTTCTCAAACGAGAAAAAACTATAAAAATATACATGTTTTTATTATTAATTTGCGTTATTGTGAAACCTTTTTTATTTTTTTGCTGTATATAATAGTGTATAATATAAAATGACGTTATTTTTAAATTTCGGAAGGGATGTTTTATGACCGAAGATGAAAAGCTGATGCGCGATATTAAACGAAAGCGGTACGGATCGCTGGAAAAGGTGATCGATATATATACCCCATATGTCGGAACAGTCATATATAACGTGATCGGTTCGGTTATGACAAAGCAGGATATGGAGGAAGTGATATCCGACGCCTTTGTCGCTCTGTGGCGCAGCGCCGATAAATTTGACAGCAAAAAGGGCAGCCTGCGTACATATCTTGGAACAATAGCCCGCAATCTTGCAAAAAATAAACTTGCTTCTCAAAATATGCACTCGGAACTTACGGAAAATGTGATCGATCCGCATAACGAGCCGTATGACAAGATCGAGCGGCACGAGGAACGCGAAACTTTGATAAAGGCTATCAACGAGTTGGGTGAACCGGACAGTGAAATATTTATGAGATACTACTATTATGATGAAAAAATATCTTATATTTCAAAAATTATTGATATGCCGGTCAATACTGTCAAAACAAAGCTCGCAAGAGGGCGCGTAAGATTAAAAGGAATTTTGCAAAGGAGTAATAATGATGAGTAACAGATCAAATGATTTGGGCGCCTCTGTTGATTTGAAATTTGACACCGATAAAATCAAGCTTCGGGTCAAAGAAATCCTTAACACAGACCCTGTCCAAAAACAGGCTTTTATGAGACATAAAAAATTAAAAATAACTTTAATAGCCGCAGTGATAACGCTGTTGGGTTTTGCAACCGTTTTTGCAAGCGGCGGCCTTATATCATATTTTAACAGCGATAAGGCGGCGGAAATAACAAATGTGAATGTGCTTGAAAATCATAATGAAAAAATAGATATTTCGGTCTCAAAATACGGGTATACTTTAACGCTTGATAACCTTGCGGCAGACGATAATTTTTTACACGTTTTCTATACAATAACGAGCCGGGAGGGAAAGATTTGGGAGAACAAAAATATTGACCCGTTTGTTTCCTGCCGCATAAACGGACAGATCATAGGGAATGAAAACAACAACGATATGCACGGTTATTATGTTGATGATTATACATATAAAACCGTTATGAAATATAATATTTCTCAAATCGATGTTCCGGAAAAGTTTTTATTTGAAATGTATTCCGTGCCTCGCGTTGACGTTTGCTCAAGCTACAACGATGAATATTTGGACAGCGAATATCTGACGCTTACAGCGGATGATAAGGAAAAACTTATGTACATCGGCGTTGAAACGACAAAATCGACAATAAAAACAGAAAACGTATGTTACGACCTTAATCAGGAATTCAGCTATTTAGATTATGACGGCAATACCGCAGTCGGCAAAATCACAAAAGCTGTTTTTTCTCCGTTCGGAAGCCAACTGGTTATACACGACAATCGCGGAGGTCAGGGAGCCGAACAGATAATGGGAATGGCTATGCTGGATGATAACAACATGTTTTTGGATGTGCTTGAAACCGATATAGGAAAGAGCGGAGAAATAACAACCTTGGAAGAAGATAATTCCGTGGAATTTATAAAGGGAAAATCCGATATGAAACATTTTACGCTCGTTCCCGTAAAAGTGTTAAGCGATACAAAAAGCAGTATAAGCCGGGAAGCAGGTTCGTACCCACTGACTTATGAAATAAATGAATATGGAAAAGTCGTAGTGACCGGGGTCGTTATAAATGACGGAAGAATTGACGTTCATTATTATAAAGACGGTTTTGTGAGGCATGATCCCGAGTTTGTATTTTGGGAAGCAACCGGAAACAGCATAAACTTCGGCGAAGTTCCTGCGGTTTATTATGAAACTCATTACGATACAAACTCCTATACCGCTTCGTATTATTATGACGATTATGACGAAAACGGCAAGAAACCTCTGCCGTCTGACGGAAGCCTAAGTAAAGAAACTCTCGAAAAGCGGTTTACATCATTGGAGGTCAGAGCTGATAATGACTATACGCTTGATTACGACAACGCAGTTACCGTGGATTTAAAATAATGTATTATCCGGTTAAACAAAACCCCGACGCCGCAAGGCTTCGGGGTTTTGGGATATTTTGCGCAAATTTTATCTCTTTGAGAACACCGACGCTCCCAAAACCGCGAACCTACGCGGTTTTCGAAGCCAAACCGTTACATACCCGCTGCATACCGACCGACCCGCTCCCGCACCGAGAACATCTCACCCCTCCGCGAGAACGTTACTTTTGCCTAAAATCCATGCAAAATCCTTTTTGAAAATATATTTTGCCGAGAAAGCAGATGTCCCTTTTTGCCATTATAAGCAGGTGATTTGTCCGTTTGATTTGTGTCACCGGTGCTAGGACAAATTCATAGTCTTTATATATTTCATGAAACTAATATATTCTATACAATCCACGCCCGCCAAAACCTTTTATTCCAAGTGCAGATCAAGATATAATCCGCAGCCTCGTCAGCACCCCCTATCGCCGAAAGATGACTTCGCACATAACTTTTACAATACTCTCCGACTTCCCTATAAACGTTGATAAACTTCCGCATTGATATCTTTCAACGCCCATCTTTTTGCCATTTCGATTATAGAAAATCTTCAACATTAGAAGTTATTTCTTTTAAGTAAATATACTTCTTAATTTATTATGTATCCCGTCAACAATAATCCGCTATATAATCAACACATAATATAATTAAAATTACATTATATTACATACAAAACGCTTTAATAAATCCTCTATATACCCTATATCGGCGGCGTTTGATATATTTATTTGAGAATTACCGTTTCCATGATGTCCAATATGAGTCACATCTTTTATAATTTTCTTTGGATCGTTAAGCGTATTTGGTTCTGTATTCAGCCACAAAACCAAAGATCTTTTTTGTACTTTAATTGAAACAACGCTTTTTCGTCCTCTGTTGAAACCAATGTACACCTTTGTCGGTTTTAGAGTAATATTATCATCTAAGCTTAAAATATAATCTTTCAATTCGTTGTATATATCTACAATATAGTCATCTGCAACGTCAACTAATTCTTTTTCTGAATAAGTCTTCGTTTCTTTTGAAACTTCTTGTTTTATATCTGTATCCAATATCGGAGCTATTGTTTTTATGCTTTCATCAGAATTTACAGAAACAATTTGCTCAAATGATATTGTGTTGTTTTGATACCTTTTTATTTTCCACAATTCTATGGGTAAATCTTTAAAGTTTATCGAATTGATTTGATATTTAGTGAAATTCGGACTTATAAAAATCACCCTCGACTGTGACCAGTCAAAGTCATTTAAATTCTTATTTTCTCCGAATTTTAAATTATATCTTAACACAAAATCAGCTTTATGATTAAACATAGTCGATAAGTATGTATATCCCTGATCTATGACGCTTACATTTCGCTGATTCTTATATTCGATAATAACAAATGCATTTACTTCCTTGTCAAACGCTACTGTATCCAATCTGAAATCAGCAACCGAAAACTCTGTATCCACAAATTCTAAATTTATAAGCTGCTGCAAATTGTTCTCGCACATCGTCTGCAATTCTTTTTCAGATTTAAACGGATATTCTTTTACTTCTTTAACCAATTCGCCCTTAATACTAAATAACATATCGACACACTCCATATATAAATATTATATTTTCAAAATAATTATACTACTTGAATATAACATCATCTCATTCCGTCAACCATTTGTCATTATTAATAATATCATATTTTCTGCTAAAATGCAACATCATCGCTTCCATATTCTAAAACATTGCCGCTCAAACACCGAAATTATGAAGGATACTGGCAATCAACGGCTTTATACAATTGTCGTCCCAAACTCAGTTTCTTTAAAAGTCAATTGTTGCATTTCAACCGAATCTACAGCTCGCATTAGCTACAAAATTTGTTTGTCGTTTATTTTCATTAGTTTATCCTTCTTCAACTTTGTATGTATTATTTTGCTACAATGTTTTTTTATCCTTAAATTGGTTTTACGATATAAATTTTCTAATTAGAAATTTATATTTACTTCTCTTGCGAAGGTAACAAAATCAACACAATCTATTTTATAGCAATCACATACATCAGGTATTTTAGGCGAGTTCATATTTCTTGTTCGCGTCTCTTCAGTAACAACTTTACATTGGTTTTCTTTTGCTAGTGCAATAACAAAAGGATCAGCCGAATTTTTCTTTTTACCACCCTCAACTAAACCACGATGCTTTTTAAGAATATCTCTGACGACTTGTTGAACACTAACTTCTGATGGCAAAAAATATTCTTTGTGTTTTTTTGCCCATTCTTTAAGATCATCTCCTCCAATTGATATTTCGTCATAAACCTCAATACTCGATATAACATCCCCACTTGCCATCAACTCACCAAGCTTATTCCATAAAGAAGGATAGATATCCGATGGTTGTCTGCGATTCAAGGTAATAAATACATTTGAATCAAATACATATTGCGCCATCAGTAACACCACCTTTCAACAGCCTCAAAGTGTTGTGCTCTTAATCCTAGCAAATATCCAGAAGCTTCACGAGTTGTAATTTTTTCCAAATGATATGCCGATAATACTGTTCGTGCATACAACTTACCAACTTGTGTGCCTTTATCAAGCGCAGGCGGTAAAAAACCATCCTTCTTTTTGTTTTTTTTATATTGCAAATACTCATTAGAATATCTTCTTAATGTTTTATAATAGGTGTCACTATCTATAAGACCAATACTCCAAATCCTATTTATAATAACTTCTCGACTTACAGCAAAGTCTCTTGCTATGGCATTAACATAGCTGTCATCCAAACCATATCGTTCTATATTAGAAACATTTATATTGTTTTTCAAGGCTTGATTCGGAACCAATGCAATTCCTGCTATTTTATTACACAATAACTCAATTTGATTTTGCAAAAACTCATCTTGTCCTATTTCATTACATATGCCTGATGTTTGCGTCAAAATGTGAACTAACTCGTGAAACAACGTAAATAGTCTTGCACTACTTTCATCTTTACGATTTAACGCAATTATCGGAAAAGTTTTATAAGCAATTGACAACCCTCGCATTTCCAACGGTTCTATTTTGGCTGCCTGAAAAATCAAAAAACTTTTTTTCTCAAGCATACTAATACAATACGATAAAGCGTTACTAGGTTTTCTAAACTGTTTTTGTTTATCCTCTGTCAATTCAAGCAAATTACGAATAGCAGCTGCAATTTCTTCTATGTTTGAACTTATTGCTATATTCACATTAAGTGGTACAGCTGTCATTTCACTATCTGCAAACAACTGAATTATTATGTCTCTTCGTTCTTCTATATCGCGCATAAACCACCTAAGTTCTCTTGACATATTAAGCAACCCAACATTTCCAAAAGTGCGATAATCTATTTTTTCTAAACGCTTTGCCCTCTGTGGAGTATCTGGAAGATAGAAATAAGCAAATGGTACACGATATTGTTTAGCTAATTTTTTTGCTTGATTTATTGTTGGAAATTCTGTACCATTTTCCCAAGCAGACAGCTTGTCAGCGGAAATCTTAAGTTTACTAGATACTTCTTCAATAGATAACATATCTAATTTTCTTGCCCATTGCAATACTTCTGGTGTTACAAGCGCGGGGATGCTTTTTGCCATTGTTTTTCCTCCTTTCAATGTTTATTTTTTATATTTTAATTGTTGCTTCATACCACTCATGTGGCTTTAATTCTGACTTATAAGCTGCATCAAATATGGTATATAAATCTTTGTACATTGTTCTTTTAGAAACAATTTTCTTTAGCTCACTTGTCTGCAACGGTATTATTTTCATACCATCAACGAACTTTTCATAATCATTCGGGTCATAATATGGCATATTCTTTCTACCTCTAAAATCTGCAATTACATTGATATTCAAATAATTTGTTGCAAATACACAATATGAGTTCATATTCCCCGTTTTTATCAAATGCTGCCCTAAGTGCCTTGAAACAGGCTCCATTTCCATTCTTCGTTGATTTGTGCCCTCTGCAAGTGTTGCTTCAAGCAATAATGTATGTTCGGGATAGTGTTCGGTTTCCGCATATTCATAAACAATATCCGCTTCACCACCTGCAGCATGAGTTTTGGGCAACAAGTCGGCATCAAGCGACAATTTCATATAATCAAGAATTTTACCTTGCCGTTCACTCGCCTTATACCAAAGTATTCCAAGGACATATTCAAAAATCGTCGGTATATCAGCATTGTCCGTCACCATCTCATTAATTTCTTTATCGCTTCTTGTCTCAAATAAATCAAAAAGCGTCAGGAGTTTACTATCGGTAAACTTACTGTCAATAAGATGTTGCAACCTACGATAGCGGTTTTCCTCCAGTACCGTATACGCTTCGGACATATTAGTAATGCTTATTCCCAACTCCCGGTTTATGCCGTCAACAATTACCTTTTCATCAATAACGAGACAGTCGGCTATTTCTTTAAGCTCACAATCTTCAAACAGCTTATCACAAGAAGTAAAAGCATGACTATATAGTTCATCAATCATAGAATTGAAAAACTGTTTTGGAATTATATCCGCCTTCACAATTCCGTCCTCAAATAAAATCACATCGGTGGTTCGGATGTATCGTCTATTTAAGTCTAAATAGTCCGACAGGGTTGCCTTCGCCTTAAACAAGTGCATGATTTTATAAAAAGTTTCTTTAAACTCGTTTTCTGACTTAACAGAAGGAAACGCAGTCAAATTCAAATGTTTTTCCGGCTCTCTTGCTATCGTTCTTTCTGCTGTGGTATCAAACAAATAACCACGCCAAAGTTTACCGATATTCACCCTTTTGGTTGCACGGAACGCTTTAATGATAGATGATTTCTTATGTTTTACAAACACATCATACAATTCATTGTATAGAACTAAAAATATACTCTATACAAATAGTTATCCATTTTCATCAGAACATCAACAATATCATTATTATATCATCCATTACTTTCATCCTACGCCTTGAAAATCACATCTCTATGGTATTCCATATTAGTTTTAAATTCAAATGATGTATCTATATTTAATTGCACTCCGCTCAACTGAATTTTTCTTTGATTGTTCTCGCTTAATTCGGAAGACACAATAAGTGTCATTTTTTCATCAAAAGTAATTAACCCAATATCAAATAATTTGTCATATAATGGCGATAATAACAATCCATTCTCAACGCTCAACCTTTCATAATTGTTAGAAGAACGCCATGGCTTTATATGACTGGCTATTAATATACGCGGGTCATTTATTCCAGTTATCATGCAGCATTTATATTTATCTATTAATTTATCACGGAATGAGCCTTGTCCTACTCTGGCTCTGATTATCATTTCTCTTTGTGTACTATCTATATTTGAATTGTTTCTAACACTCTCAATCTGTCTTTCGATTATTGGATTGCTATCTTTCCCCTCGTTTTGCTCCTTCATGCTGATAAGTCCCCAATAACCTTCTCCTAATCCATATACCGAATAAAAGATGTTTTCTGCACCATCATAAGACCTTGTTATATTACAATGTCTTTGTATTACAGCTCGTACATTATCTTTCCAGTTAATATTAGTATAAATACTCCTCAATCGTCCTTGCTGTTCTATTATATTATTGATTTCTTTTAATGATCCCATGCCATTTAACGCTTTAAGTGCGTCTATAATTACATCAAGATATTTTGCTCTTTGTTTCATTTTTTCTTCCTAAAATATGTCTATATTTCAACATGGTACCTTTCTAAATCTTCTTCTGTGCTTTCACGCAATATAATCATTTGATGTTCTCCATTGTACCATTTTTTCTCACTATGCCGTATTGCTTCTATCTGATAACCATTGGTTATTTCTATTTGATAATCTGTCAGCCACTTTATTAGAAATAATTTTTCCCCAAGTTCTTTTTTCATATTGTAGACTCCTACTAATTAAGAATATATTCATTAGCATTAATACTGGAACGCGCATCTCTCTTTTCTGGCATATTGTTATAGAAAAATAATATGTATCTGGCATTAATGCTATTTATTATAGCATAATTAAAGATATATTTCAAGTCTTTAATTAAAAATCCCCGTACTTGAAGTGATATTATACTTCAAATTTTTGTATAAATTTTATCAACGTCACGCAGTAGGGACGTATAACTAACGGTTTTATGTGGGTTTTATTAGGCAAATTATATAAAGTGATAGTATTGCATTAAAACCTTCGGAATGGCTGTTCTACTGCGTGACAAAGTGGACATTTAGGGCTTTGCGAGGTACGGATTTGCGTGGGTTTCGGCGCTTGTTTCGGGGTCGGGTATATAATATGTCTCGATGGGCCGAAAACCGGGGTCTAATGTTCCACGGTTTTGGTTTTCTGCGGAATGATCGCAGACTTGTTTTGAGTAATTTGCTCGGTTTTGGTCAGTTTATGTCGAATTGATTTGTCCGGCTGCAAATCATTCAGTTCGCGGTTTACTTCGGTTTCGGATCGCTTTAATAAGGTATAATCGTATTTCTTACCGTAGATTTCCTTTAGCCGATATGCAGCTTCGGTCATGGCGTTGTCTCTGATGTTTCGGTGCTCGTAATTTACTTCGGCTTTATCCTCCTGCGGTATGGCGCTTTGGGTTTCAAAATAGCGAGCCTTTTCTGTATTGTATCGCTCGGATAAGTCCGAATTCATGCTGTTTAGTTTTTCAATAATTGCCGCATTATCCGAGATGTGTCTCTCTAGTTCCGATACTTCTGTATCATTTTGGCAATAAAGTTCGGAGAGTAAATATTTACGCTCGCTTTTCAGCTCTTCGATTTCTTCAATTGCTTTGGCTATACGGCGCTCAAGCTGATTTTGCTTTACAAACTGTACAGAGCCGAGGGACTTTTTCTCGGCTTGAAGCTTTTTGCGTTCAGAGTTCTTTTGTTTAAGCTCGGATTTGATTTTGTCATATCTTTTTAGTATCGGTACTATTTTCTTTTTATCCTGTTCTATACTTTTGATCCGAACAGAGTTAAACTTTATTCGATACCTAAAAATAACCAGACTTGCGCGTATGTTTTCAAGCAGCGCCGCGATTGACGGTACGGTATTCTTTAGGGCGTCAGTCAGCTTTTTAACATGAGCTTTTAATTCGCGCAGAAGTTTGTTGTCCGCCCTGATCTGCCGATTTAACTCACATCTTTCCGAAACACCGCCGCGCTGCTCGATAATGCGGGCGGTTACTCCTTCGTGAATTGTCGGCTGTTCGTCAATGTTTCTATCCTTAAAACTCCGGCAGTCGATACGGGCGTCAATGTTTTTCTGCTCCAAAGATTTATTGACAGCTTTTTCCCAGGCTTTGCGCCATTTTAAAATCTGCCCCTCGCTGTTCCACTTGGCGCATATCGGGTTCTGTCTGCCGTAGCGTGTGCTTTTCGGATTTTTGGAAACTCGCTCTAAATTCTGCGCTTCAGCCTCGGAGGGTGTCATGTAGATTTTCTTCTTGCCGACCCTGTATTGATACTGCTTCTCCCAGCCGTCGGCTTGCGCCGTCTTAAACTCGGCTGAGGTAAATCTGCGTTCCTCATCACCGCGCTTGCAAAGATATTCTTTTTGCGTCTTAGCCTGCCACTTGCCCTTTTTGTCAAGCGGTCTTACTGTAAGTAAAATATGAGCATGTGGATTGTGTCCGTCAGTGTCATGGATATTCACGTCGGCGCACATTCCTTTTGACACGCACTGCTCTTGAACAAAATCTTTAAGTATTGCTTTCCATTCGCCAAGATCAACTTCGATAGGCAAAGCAACAATAAGCTCACGAGCAATTCTGCTGTCTTTTGATTTTTCGGCGGCTTCAACTGCGTTCCACAATTCAGAGCGGTCTTTCCATTCTTCGAGTGCGTTTGGAGGCAGGAATACTTCACTGTAAACACAGCCCTGCTTACGGGTATAGTCGTGTTGAACACCGTCATAGTCGTTATATATCTGTGAACAGGACGCGTAGGCCGCGGCAGCCGCAGCCGAGCGGCCGCTGCCTCGGCTTATCATTTTTGCTTCAAAGTGATATATTGCTATAAATATCGCTCCTTTCTGCCCGACGACGGGCAGTTTTGGTTCTTTTACCAAAAGAACATGGGCGGTCTGCGCCCATATGCAAAAACTAAAGTAATTAGTTTTTGCAGTCAGTCGAACATGACGGAATTATTCCGTCATGCGCTGCGAAAGCAACGCTCGGCTATTATGAAATAATAGCGTGCTCGGCTGAACGGATAATCCGCAGAGCGAATTATCCGCGCCCTCCGCAGGAGCGCACGGCTGCCGCCGCACGGCGGCAGTACCACCGCGCCTCAGGGCTCCCGCAAAGGCTTGCCTTTGTGGGAAAGAGGAGCAATCGCGTCTCGGGCGAAGTCTTTTCCGCTTGCGGAAAAGCGAGCCAAAGACGCGAATTGCGACGTGGTGAGTAAGTGCGCCCTTCGGGAATATTTAAGCGCTCCGAATACTCGGAACGCTTAAAAAGTTTCAATTCTATCTCAAAATATCATAAAGATACTTTTCCAGTTCATTAATCTCCATAGACGTAATTCTCGGGAAGACTTTTTCCAGTATCGCGCCTTCTTGGATTAGCCTGCGTGTCCGCAGCTTTCTCAGCTTCACACGGTCTAGCATTTCTGCCTCTTCGAGCCTGTGTTTCGCCTGTGTCAGCTTTTTCTCAAGAGCATCATTATTCATTCACATACCCCTTACTTTTCGGATTCTTTAAAATATCCTGTTTCTTCCCAAACTTTTCTGTCCGGGCAGTAATAGCTGTATTCTCTTGAACCGCCCATTTTCATAGCATAGCCAAAGTTTAGTATCCCCTGCTGCAAGCCGATACGGATATACTGTGCGTCTTTTCCGATTGCTTTTGCGATTTCGATAACAGGCACATTTCTTCCGGTAAACTTTGGCGTTTCCACATAAATCTTTTGTTCCAATAAATCACCGCCTTTGCGAATTATTTTTTCGTTCTATCAGTAAAATCGAATTGATTGTGTATTATCAATTCATAATTCTATTATACACGGTTTTCACAATTTGTCAAGCACTTTTAATCATAAATATGTTAAAATATTTTTAATTACGCACTTGCAATGCGCAATTATTTGTGATATAATATTTTCAAGAGGTGACAGACATGAAAAATTCCCCAAAAGAAATCGGACTGCGCATACGGAATATGCGCAAAATGAGAAAGCTCAGTCAGACTGATCTGGCAAATCTTTTAGGCAAATCCCTGCGTACTGTGCAAAAATATGAAAGCGGCGAGATCGAAGCGTCTATCTCTGTAATCAACGAGATCGCCGACAAGCTGGACACCACTGCCAACTATTTAATAGGATATGAGCAGGACGGTGTTAATCTTGACAGCATTGCCGACTTCTGCACGTTTCTTTTCAAGCTGGAACGCAAGGCAGGTGTGAAGTTCGATATCGACGTTAAAAAGCCTAAAATTGACGGCAAGTGGAGCTGTTCCGTTATATTTGACGGACAGGACAAAAGCGCGGATATGAACTCCCAGCTGTGTTTGCTGCTCGAAGAATTTGCAAACGCGAGAGAAAACCTTGAACAGCAAATGCTGACATACCCGGCGTATGAGCAGTGGCAGGACAGAACTACCGCATATTACGCTCAATGTCCGCTGAATGATAAGGAATAATAAAAAAAACAAATGCCGATAATGAGCAAAAGCTCTTTATCATAAATCTGATATGAAAGGAGGCGAAACAAATGAAACTTCCAAACGGATACGGCAGTGTGACTAAACTTTCCGGCAAGCGCCGCAGACCGTTTATTGTCAGAAAAACAATCGGATTTGAAATTGATCCCGAAAACGAAAGGACTATTCAAAAATTCATAACCATCGGATACGCCAAAACCAAATCCGAAGGCTTACAGTTGTTGGCTGAATACAACAAAAATCCGTTTGACCTTCGGGCAGGCAGCATAACTTTTAAAGATGTTTATGAAAAATGGTCGGCCGCCAAATTTCCAACCATTTCAAAATCCAACATAAACGGCTACAACGCTTCCTACAAACTGTGCAGACCATTATATGAGCGCATATTCAAAGACCTGCGGCTGGCAGACCTTCAGAGCATTGTTGACAACTGCGGAAAAAACTATCCGACCCTGCGTAAACTGAAAGTCCTGTTCAATCAAGTTTATGACTACGCCATGAAAAACGATCTGTGTCAAAAAGATTATTCCGAGTATATAGACATTGTTAAGTATAAAAACAAAAATCCTAACCGACTGTCAAGAGAAAAATTTAATAAACTCGATATTGAACGAATTTGGGACTTGTCGGACGACAAATATTATCAGATTGTTCTTATGTTGATATACAGCGGTGTGCGCGTGTCGGAACTTCTGGATTTAAAGAAAGAAAATGTGCATTTGGCCGAGCAATACTTTGATGTTATTCTCAGCAAAACCGAGAACGGAATACGCAAAGTTCCGATTGCAGACAAAGTTCTTTCGTTCTTCAAATCATGGTATGAATCAAACTGCGAATATCTGCTGCATACCGAAGACGGAAAACATTTTACATACCGCAATTACTATGACAGCTATTTCCGTCCGCTAATGGAAAATCTCGGCTTGAGCCAAACTCCCCATTGCTGCCGGCATACCTGCATATCAATGCTTGCCGAATCGGGTGTCGATCAGACTACGATAAAAATGATCGTCGGTCATTCGGGCGCGATGACGCTGACCGAAAAGGTTTACACTCACTTGGATATCGGGAAACTGATCGAGGCAATAAACAAAATATAAAAAGAGATGCTTTCGCAGAAATCGGAAAACATCTCTTAATATCATAGGTTTTGTTGCATACGTGCTACATACGTGCTGCATACTATGCGGAACTGACCGCATTTTTCTAATATCCAGCACTTCGAAAACTGCGTAAAAACGCAATTTTGCCGAGCGCGATACACCCGAATTCTTATCTCTTTGAGAACTGCGGAGCGCGGCGGGCTGCTTTGAGTCCGTATTTCTTACTTTTTCGCATCCAGTTTTCCTTGATTTTACGGGATTTTTTGAGGGTTCCTTTATCAGTTAGCCCCACCTTAAACCCCGCTTGGGGATAACCACAAATGCCGTTTCAATGTTCATCTCATTACACGATTGACTACTCCGTGTAACTGTTCTGGCTTATTATACTTCACTTTCGCATAGATGTCCATAGTTATTTTACTGTTTTCATGGCCGGCAAGATATTGAACTGTCTTTGGGTCAACAGACGCATAGATCAGATTGGTGATATAGGTATGCCTCAGTTGATGCGGTGTAACCGGAAAATCAATGGTGTAAACAATCTTGGGATTATTCGGTTGATGCTCCCCCAGCTTCGGCTTCACGATATGCTTGATGGCCTGACCGTTCACATAGGTGTAATAGCATCTTTCTTCCGTAGAGCGGACGGCAATGTACTTCCATACCCGCATGAACTGTGTTTCTGCCAACGGCTCCCCATTGCTGTCTGCAATCACAAAATCAGATTGCGATTTTTCTTTGGCTTCCTTCAGGCACTCTACCAAACACTTCGGGATCGGAATATCGCGCCGTGCTGCCGGAGTTTTCAGTTCGGTACTAATAACCGGTCGATTATGTTCCGTGTGCCATGCTCGCCTCACAGAAATATAAGGCGTTTTCTCATCCAGAAACACACAATCCCATCGTAATGCCAGAATTTCCTCCCTCCTTAGCCCCGCATAAAGACCAATCATCACAAAGACATAAGGCGGAAGATTTTTGATGGTATCCAGGAGAATCTTTACCTGCTCATCAGTAAGGGCTTCTTTTTCTTTTTTAGATACCCCGCCTTTAGCAGATAATGTGGCTGCCGGATTATGTTCGATCACATGGCTTTCCTCTGCCGAATAGAAAATACACTTAATCAGCATATTGATTTTGCTGTACAGAGAAGCTGATTGTTTCGCCAGCGGAACCAACAGCAGACGGAGATCGTCCGTAGTCACTTCATCCATGTACAAATCACCAATCGGGCGGATAATATGTTTTCTTACCGCAGTCTCATATCCTTTCATCGTTGTGGCCCGTACAGTAGCAGACCGCATCCGCAGCCATTTCTCGCAATATTCTTCCACGGTTGGATTTTGCCTGCGGAAAATCTCTGCTTCAATTTGCCGTTTTGCTTCTACTTCCTTATTATACAGTTCCTCACGGGTCTTGGCATAAAGCGTCATCCTTTTCCCGTCAGCGTCCCTCACACGGGTTCGGTAATATTCAATACCTTTCAGCATCATCGTCCCGTACTCTGGAAGCTCTTTTGCTTTTTTCTTCGCCATCTGCGGCACCTCCTTATGTAATCATTGCAGTCTGATTATCTGTATTTCAGACCGTTTTCACAAGGATGTCGCCTATATGTAAAAGAGCAGGGACGAATCCCCGCTCTCATAGTATTCTGGCCTATGATTCAGCTCTTAATTGGTATCCCACTGGGCAAACACATCTCCCAGCACTCCGGCGACCTGATCCGGCCTATTATATTTTACTTTCGCGTAAATATCCATCGTGATTTTGCTGCTCTCATGTCCCGCAAGATACTGAACCGTTTTCGGATCGACCGCAGCATGAATCAGGTTCGTGATATAGGTATGCCGCAGCAGGTGTGGCGTCACCTCAAAATCCAAACTGTAAACTACTTTTCCGTTGTGGGCTGCCTTCTCCCCCAAAACCGGGGTAATGGTATGCTTTACCCTGCGACCGTTCTCATATCGGAAATAGCTCCGTTCTTTTGCTGTCCGAGTTACAATATACTGCCACAGCCTCTTGAACTGCGTATAGGAAAGCGGCTCTCCATCACTGTTTGCTACCACATAATCAGAATTGGATTTTGCTTTGATCTCTCTCAAACACTCCGCAAGGCAATCAGGAAGCGGAACATTTCGATGGGCTGCCTTCGTCTTTAATTCCGTAAGAATAACCGGCCGATTATGCTCCGTATGCCACGCCCTGCATACTGTCAGATATGGGGCATCGCAATCCAGATACACAGAATCCCATTGAAGCGCTAAAATTTCCTCCCGCCTTAGTCCCGTGTACAATCCAATCATTACGAAAACATATGGCGGCAACCCCTTAACAGCTTCCAATAACTTCTGCGCCTGCTCATCCGTGAGAGGAATTTTCTCTTT
The DNA here is from genome assembly GCA_947624305.1 of uncultured Monoglobus sp. GTDB lineage: Bacteria > Bacillota > Clostridia > Monoglobales > Monoglobaceae > Monoglobus. The sequence continues at coordinate 20,206 of CANQKC010000035.1, forward strand.
CTGGGCGACGCCGCCTGTTTTCGCAGAAAGATACATTGTAGGATTCTCTTTAATAACCCGGCTTTCTTTTGCAGCAGTGAAAATGCACTTATAAAGGATACATACCGACTTATACACAGAGACGGATTTTTTTGAAACCGGGACAAGCGCAAGGCGAATATCATCTGCGGTCACATCAGCCATGTACATATGCCCCAATGGTTTGATGATGTAGTTCTTAACCTTTGAGCGGTAATCGGTCAACGTGGTTTCCCTGATGTGCGCAGACTGCATCAACAGCCATTTTTCACAATAATCTTTTACCGTTGGCGATGAGCGGATGAACGTATTATTCTCTATCTGCTCCCTTGCCTCAATCACCTTGTCATACAGTTCCTCACGAGTGCGTCCATACAAAGCGACCCTTTTCCCATCCGCATCCTCAATCCGGGTTCGATAATATTCCGTACCTGCCATTATCACTGTACCGTATTGAGGAATTGCATACCTCTTTCTTGCCATTTCTCAGCACCTCCAATTTTTCTGTTGATACCGCCATTATCCCAAGGTGCCTCTAAACACTCAAGGATGTCGATTCTCACGGCGCACTGTCCGCGGTTTCCGAAATGTTTGGCTGTCCCCCTTTGGTCTGGCACGGTGCGTACATCTGGCAATGTATTCCTGAATCCCCGATTCAGTAAAATAAACGCATCCATTATCGACATACTGAACATAGGTTATCAGTCCGCCGGTTCGAGCGGCATCCAAAGTTGTCAGGCTGATTCCCAATAATCCGGCTGTCTCTTTTCTTGTATAAAGTTTATCCATATCTGGCCCCTTGCAAAGAACTGTGAATTTGTTACGGTGCTTTCAGCCTCGTAAGCAAAAATCCTCGATTCGCAAGTCAAGGCTTGTACACAGCGTTTTGCTGACCCGTCTCATCTGTTCCTCTGTGAGTCTGCCCACATAGTTGCGTACCCGCTGCTTGTCAATAGTCCGAATCACCTCCGACAGGAAAAGAGAGGGAGCAAGCCCCTCCGCATCATCCAGTAACACATGGGTCGGTTGCAAAGGTTTTTTGCTGGTCTTTCTTGTTACAGCGATCACAATGATAGTTGGGGAATAGTAATTGCCTATGTCGTTCTGGACGATCAGCACCGGCCGGACACCGCCCTGCTCATGGCCGAACACAGGCTCCAGATCGGCATAGTAGACCTCGCCACGGTGAAAATCGTGAAACCCTCGTTCCATACGGATTTACCTCCTTCTTTTTGTATGTAAAAGGAGCAGCCGCACAGCAACACTGCGTATGCAGCTACCCCTGAAAGTTCATAAAGCGTGTTTTGGTTCCTATTTGTCCTCGACGCCCCGGAACCGCAGGAAGTCATCAGGCGGCGGCCTGCTGTGCCGCTCCATAGGAATCCAACCTCCCCGCCTTCATTATGGCCGGGCCGCGAATTACGGAAGTATCATTATCCCCAACGCCTGTCATCGCCCACACCGGGAGCAGTCCGGCTTTTATCGTGTAGGTTTTATCGCTCTCTCCCAAACGGAAGGTCATGGCGCACCCGCGAAAGCGGCTTGGGCTTCCGCCCATAACGCTGGTAACGTACCTGATGAATGACTTATTCAATTTTCATGGTCCCGCAGCCGGTGTCCCGGCTGATGGTTCCAGTTTATCGGGAAACAGGTACGATTCTTATGGCGCAGGAGTACCGGCCACTGGTCTTGTTCCGACCGGTCACATATCTTTCCGCAGCTCCTCCAGCGTTTGGATAACCGCGTCCAGCCGTCTCCGCACGTCGCTGTCCGCAGCTTTCCCAAGCACCAGATAATCGAGGCTGGCACCGAAAAACTCGGCAAAGTCAATCAGAATGTCCAGCGAACAGCCGCGCTTGCCAGTTTCAATCTTTGCCAAGTGGACGGTGCTGATGTTCAGCCGCTCCGCGAACTGCTCCTGTGTCAGTCCCCTGTCTCTGCGGAGCTTCTGGATGCGCCTGCCAGTTTCCAGAGTGTCATAGATCATAAAAAGCCTTTCCCCGGATATGGCGGGAAAGGGAATCTGTCCGGCTCCATATACAAAAATGGAACCGTATGCGGAAATGCACACGGCTCCGTAAACGCCTGACAGCACAGGAAAGCGTGGCACTTCCTATGGCTGCCCGTCTCCGCGCCATGACCCGGCGCTGATGGGTTGCCATATAAGATACCCTTGCCCTAATGCATATCAGGCACGATATTTATTTAAGGAGAGGCTGAACGCCGTGTCCTTATGTGCCTATTCTATCTGACCGCCATCGGAAAGGACAGGCCAGACTATGGCACTATGAAAAGAGGCTATCCAAAGAAAAACTTCCTTATATTTATGTGTTTGGAAAAAAATCCGCCTGAGGGCAGCCTTCCATAAGACAGTAATATCAAATTATGAGGTCTGCCAAACAGGATAAAATTTAAAACGGATAGAGAAATCAGGCTCTATCCGTTTTTTCTGTGTCTTATCCTCGCATTTTGTACCCTTAAAACCGCGTGAAATCGTTTGTTTCTGAGGCTGAGATAAATCAACCAATTATAAAGTATATAACTATTATAAAAAATAGGGGTAGATGTCACGCAGTAGTGGAAAAATAGACTTCCAAAACCCACGTAAAACCGTAATTTTTAAACTTTAAATTTTTAAAAATTAGCTATGGTAGTATAATTATATTACAAGTCCCCAAATTACGATCCTAAATGTCCATGTTTAAATTGATTTGTTACTTGTAATATTTTTAAATGTGATATTAACGTTAATGAGAAGCGGGCTGAATTATTCATAGTTTTAAAAAATATTATTCTTTTTGCTGTAATTATGATAAATTATTTAACATCTTCGAAAAATGTTTACAAACAAAGTCTTCTATCGTTGAAACAAATACTGTCACATGCTACTAAATATATATATTTAGTATGAATAAAAAATACATCTTAATTAACTTTTGAACTACAAAGTCTTTTGTAAATATGAAACTTAGAAATACTCATATTGACATATTCCGCAACAAATGCTATAATTAAAAAATACTATATAAATTGGGGAGGACGCTGTGAAGAAAGATTATAAAGATGACATAAAGTTAATCACTTTTTATAGAAAATCCATTGAGGAGATTAACGAAAAGACTCGATTCGTAGCTATGTCTACAGATTATTTTGATATAATAACAACATGGAATTTTAATTCTAAAAATGAATTTGTAGATATAACTATGGCGAATCACGACTGGATAAAAAACCTTGATATTGTTGCAATGCATAGTTATCCTGTGTATTGCCCTGCAAAAGAAATTGAAGAATATAAAGATAATAATTTTTATAAAGATCCATTTAATGAAAATGTAAATGATAATATGCCTTTTCTTAGTATTATCCAAGTTCATATTACCCCCGAAGTAATGGCACGAATAAATAATGAATCAAAAACATCTTTGGATATTATTGAGCTTTTTGTAAAGGATATTCATGATATTGTTGGTAAGTTTACAGAAAGTCCTATTTGTTCTAACGGTGATACGCTATTTAAATACAGAGTATATCGTTCTTTGTCTGTTGGAGATTTTATTATTGCAATAAGGAGTAACAAGGCCGAAACATCGTTTGAAATCTCATCATTGCTGAGAATGCGTACTGCCGCAAACATCATTGATTGTCCTGATGCGATAAAATTGGTGTTATATAAGACATATACTGTCTTAAGTTTTTATGATACTGTTATAGAGACAACGAAAAAAAATAATAACTCGGAAGAAGGAATGAATAACGATAGTCGTTTTTCATTGAGATGTTGTTTTTCAAATATATATTGGAGCAATAAAAAATTGGAGGATAACAAATTTCGGTCTATAGCAAAAGAAATTTCTGAAAATATTTTTAGACTTAATGGACGATATGATATATCTGTATTATTAACCAGTAAAGAATTCATGTGTTTAGCTCCACTTATAGCAAAATTTAAAGGATTTATAGATGCGGACACTTCTGCTATTGAATGTGCTATAAATAATTGGAATCCTGAAGAGGATGGATTTAATAAAGTAATGTATTTAGGCTATATGCTGAAAAATCAGTTTTTTTCGCATATAAACGAAAGATACATTATACATTTTGATGAATTAAAAATAAATAATATCAACATAAATGAATCTAAATTTATTTATGTTGATACAATGCAAAATGGTGAAAAATACTTTAACCAGATTAATGATGAATTATACCAAATTCTTTATAAACAGTTTATGCAGACATATATCAATGTTAAACGAATCAACGGATATCGCAAAAATACACTATATTATATGTCCCTTATGGAAAAATTGATACATCTCTGTAAAACAATTAATGGACTGTCTGACACAAGGATATATTCGTATATTCTCATGAAGCAATTAGGATATGTTTTTAATGGATTAGACTCATATATAGGTATACTTAATAATTATAATCCCGATTCAGATTATAGCAATAACAGTATCCTTGATAATATCGAAGAATATTTGCGACAATCAGTACATGCACTGGATAGTTATGCTTCATATATAAGAAATAATAACCTACAATCGTTACAAACTCCCAATTACAATCTTGAGGGTGATTTTAGTGTTGAAAAATACTTAATAGCATATAGTGAATGGCTTTCAAAGATAATTGATCAATATAACAAATTTGCAAATAAATATGAGATAGGGGCATTACAACAAAAGTTAGCACCTGTGTTTGAGCCAGATAGTTTGCATAATGCAATTTCAATAAATGTGCTGTTTCGTATGCGAGATGAGGATGAAAACAGCAAGAATTTATTTAGAATAATGCTTGTCCGTTGCTCTACATTCAAGGAAATAGTAAATACTCCAGAAATTGTAACTGCCTTGTTTCATGAAACTGCACATCAATTCAGATATGAAACACGAAAAAAACGCAATGATGCTTTAGTAAAGAGCTGCACATCGTTATGGTTTGATATTGTAACTAAGAAACTTATAGAGAAAATACGAACTGAAATAAAGTGGGCATCTTGTGAAGATATATTTTTTAATAAAATTCATATAAGCCTAGTTGATGCGTATTTAGAGCACGTATATCATCGCCAGAAAGATGATTTGCTCAAATATGATTATGACCATAAATCATTTTATGGATTTAAAAGAGATTTTATTGATGAGATCAACTCAATATACAATAAATTAGATTTTATTGATGAATTAAGTGAAATTCTGGAATCCATAAAAGAAAAAATTAAATTTAATATTGATATTACAAATAAGACGTCACGTAAAAAAATTAAATTCTTATTTGGCTTGGAAAAAGAATTGGAAAAACCCTCCGATAACCCTTCTAAACAATTTATTAATTTAATGAAAATTGCCCGCAAAAATTTAAAGAAATTTGTGCCGGATGAAGATGATGTTATAAAACGTTTAGATGGATATATCCTGCATGCGCGTGATATTTATAATTTATCATCTTCTTTTAATGCAAATATGAAAAAAGTATGGGAACATGCATACGACATTCTGACAGATACAAGCGACAATAAGGATGTGAAAGATGATTCGGATTACAGTAAAACGCATAATTATTTTTGTCAAAATCCTATGGGACGTTATTTGGGATTAGATTATAGACATAAGGATAATAAAGAAGAATTCATAAAACAAATGAGTGATGCTTTTAGAACAGTTCATGATCAAGCTATCACTGAAATTGAACAGTATCTTACAAATTACCGAGAAATTACCGCCGATATGTTCATGTGTAGAATTTTAGAGCTAGATATATTTGGATATTATAATTTTATTATAAGAAATATTCCAATTAGCAATGAAATTTCAAAGGACATCATCACTCGTCTCATATATGTATTGTATATCATATTTGATGAAAATGCAGATAATGAAAGTAGCTGCTTAAGCGCTTTGCGTAATAAGATAAATGCAGGGTTAAAAATATTACATAAATCGTGTAAGAAAATATTAGGGGAACAAACATTTGTTACAGTTTCTACAGCTCTCAAAAATATGTCAAAAGCTATTGATGACTGTAACAATAAGGCAGTGTGGCTTTTTGAATATGCAGTTAATCATCCAGATCAAAGCGATATTGATGCCAGACGGCTCTCTGCTGAATACAGCCATTATGCTAATATGTGTTTATTATTGTCCATAATCAGTGATAATTGGGAAGCAGAAATTCAATCCTTAAAAGAAAATAAGATTTTAAAAGAAGATCTTGAAAATGGTAATGAAAAATTGAGCTGCATGAAGGAATATCTGAAAGGGCTAGGAGAGTCGGGGTTTAATAACTACTATGAATATTTTGCCGAATTTTGGAACAATCCTGGAATGTGCTACGGAGGAAATAGAAATAAACTACAAGAACTCAATGCTTATTCTATTAAATTTATTCAGCATATGTATTATGATAATAAGTTTAATAACGCAAAAGAATGTTATAGGTGGGGTGAGAATATAATATGAGAAATAAAAAAAGTACATATGAAGCTTATTCAATAGACGAATATGTTAAATATATAGGTGATATTCAAAAAGAAGCTCTAAAAGAAAACGATGGACAAATGAACGATGGGCAGGTGCCAGAAATTTTATGGTTTCGTGGAATAGATTATAGTGAACACCCTTTGATTCCTTCATTGTTCAGAGATTCTGATTTAATGAAGAGCACAGGGGCAGAAGGAGCCAATCGTTATGAAACGCTGAAATATGCAGAAGATATGCGCACTCAACATTATATAGCAAAAAATTATCATTTATACAATAAACTTCCGTCATCAAGAATAGAATGGCTTGAGGTTATGCAGCATCACGAAGCAAAAACTCGTGTTATGGATTGGTCCGAATCAGCAATGCATTCTTTAATCTTTGCTGTCGAACCATTCTTGGATAGAAAATCCACCCCTCAGATGCGTAAATGTCAGTTTCCATGTGTATGGTTACTGAAGCCTACACGGTTGAACAGAGGAGTAATGTTGTATCTTAGTAGTGAGGAAGACCTGATAAATAAGGTTTTAACAACGATGAGGCCTTCTTTCATAGATAAGGCATCTATAAAGAAAAAAATAAAAGGTTTTATGGATATGCTCAATGGAAGTGATGGATTTAAAAATATTGAACATTTAAAATATATTTTTAATTTGAGTACCATTAATGATGAGATAAACCAATTATCGGGCAATCTTGTCAATGCTATAAAAAACAATGAATATCCAGCATTGTTTTTCGTTTTAAAGAAGATATATAGTGATGGTTTGCCATTAAACGATCGAAAACTGCCGCCATTAGCAATTATTCAGCCATATCATACTGAACGCATAAGAAGTCAAAGAGGAGTATTTACTGTATTTCCCAACTATATAGATGGAGATGGAGACAGCCAATTGCGCGATTTAGGATTTGAACCTAACGCTATGCAATATAACAATATTGCAAAAGATTGCATAAAAAAAATAAAAATCATGGATCCGGAAAGAATTGCATTTGAACTTTTATCAATAGGAATGAATAGAAGTTCTTTATACCCAGAATTTCCTGTCATTTCGGCAGAAATGGAATCACATAAAATATATTAATATAATGTTTTAGATTATTTTGTATAATCTAAAAAGAAAAAAGTATATAATTAATGTAGAAAAATGCTTGACAAACTACTAAATTAATGATATAATTAATATCGCTTTTTTTAGTGGATTAAAAACTCGGAGAGGTTGAAAATTATAATGATATATAAGTTGTATAAAAACGGAAATATTAGTTGTGATATTGAACCAGAAGATAGAATTATACCCAGCAATTTTGATCATATGATTATTGAGTCATATAGTAGCGATAGCAATGTTGGCATAAAAAACGAAAATAAAGATATGTTTATAAAGCCTCCTGCTTTTGTTAATATAAAAGCGCCATGGAATATATAAATGCTAGAAATGGCTCTGCGGAAAAAGATGTGTAGGTAATGAACGACAGACATCGACATGGCGAAAATCATGGGTTTAAACTTAGGTTAATGTGCCAATAATCATATATTGGCTTTTGCCGCAAGGCAGGGTACGGCTCTGCTGAAAAGCAACCGGAGCGGTCTTGCGGCACTGTCCCGAATTTTGTGTAAACTCCAAAACGGTAATATAATCTGTTTTACCGAGGCAGAAATTGACTGGCTCAATTTCTGCCTTAAATATACTGTAGCATAATCGGCCGGGCTTGTCAAGGGGGGCCCGCAGGGCGTTCATTGGAGCGGTGTACAATTGTCAATGATGGGTGACACTTTTCTTAAAAAATAAAAAGTTTCGCCTCAAGCTGCCCTTGTCAAGGTGGAGCGGTGGAGATTTTCGAAGAAAATACTACCGTCTACCTTGACAAATGCTCCTTATGATATAATGTTTATGGCGTAAGCATTTTAATGCTTTGCGCCTAATTACTTTACATCACATATAAATACTTTTCCATCGTTTCGTTTGGCGTCAGAAATCCTAAACATATTTTCGGTATGTTGTTTGATTTTTTATTGTATTTTCTGAGTTGTTTTCTGCCGTCCTCTAGATTATACATCTTCATTTTTTTATAAAATCTTTTTTCGTCTGTCCTATGCTGCCGTTCTACTTTACCGTTATGTCTCGGTGTCGCTACTCTTATACGATGGTATTTTATGCCGCACTCCTCAAGCTCTGCCTCAAACAACGAAGGTTTCCCATCATTGCTTATCAAGGCTCTGGTAAACTCTGTACCGTTATCAGTCTGTATCTCTCTGATTGGAAACGGACTGTTTAATATTAGTTTTTTCAGAAAATCCGTTGAACTGTCTGTGCTATGTTCATCATACATTTCTCTGAATGTCCAGCGGGTACATTCATCTACTGCTGTGTACTGATAATATTTCCGGCCGTTTACCACGCAATATGACGGTACAAATTTAACATCTACTTGTACTTTTTGCCCGGGATATTCCGCTCTCTTATACGGCTTAGGTTTTCTTGCCTGTTTCTTCTTTATTTCGGGCTTTAGCCACTTATTGACAACTCTTACCAGGCTTGTATAACTGCGTTTGTATCCGTCTTTTCTTAAAGAATCCCACAGCATTATCATATCATCTTTGTAATACGGGTAACGCTTTAAGATCATTTCTTTTTCCGCAGGGGTATGTTCATTCGGATGATGATGCGGTCTGTGGCTTTTATCAACAAGGCTTTTCCAGCTTTTCCCGTCATATTTATTACGCCACTCATATATGGCGTTTCTGCTGATATGATAATATTTTGCAGCTTTTGTTACACCTACTTTGTAACTTTTTTTAATTACCCGTTGACGAAAGTGGGCACTTGATGTTAAAATGTTCATGGAAAATGACTCCTTTTCTAATGTTTTTCTTTGTTCTTAAACATTATATCATATTTGGAGTTCATTTTCCTTTTTATTTGTCACCCATCAATTGTATCGTAACAGGCCCGCAGGGCGTTCATTGGAGCGGCTTGCCGCGCAAACCCTTGACAAGCCCGGGCGGCTTATGCTTTATTCCGGCAGCCGATCCGCGAAAAATATCTCAAGCTGCGAGTGAATCACTCCCCAGTCCTTGCGCTTGCCTGTCCATTTTTTCGTTATGTCTATCATTGGATGTATACTAAAAAAGTAGACAGAAAAATGGAAATATGTTAAAATAATAAACACGAGAGGAGAAGTAAGATGT
>CANQKC010000036.1 GCA_947624305.1 uncultured Monoglobus sp.
TATTGAAGCGCAATATGTATGATCTTAACAATCTCACTGAATTTCTGCACTTTTTCCTTGCTTTGATCAATGTTACAACTTTGTTAATAAATTAGATTGACGTGTGGGAATTAATGGCCGCTATTGACACGGAGCGAAAAATATATTATAATACTAGGTTGTGAGTAATTTCGGTTTTGCGAGGTGAACTGACACATGGAACAAACGGGATATGTCGTTTCCGCCTCGGGCGGAGCGGCCAGGGTCCGCGTTGACAGAGAGTCGGCATGCGGCGGCAACTGCGTAAGCTGCAAGGGCTGTCCGTCAAGCGCGGTCATCGTGGATGTTGATAATAATCTCGGCCTTAAAAAGGGCGATGTCGTGACTCTCTATGAGGACACAAAAAAGGTACTGCGCTACGCCGCGATAGGCTACGGGCTTATGGCGGTGCTGCTTGTCGTCGGAGCCGTGCTCGGTTTCATGCTGACGCACAGAGACATAATGGCGCTGGTCGGCGCAGCGGCGGCGCTGCTTATCGGCTTTATCGTCGTCAAGCTGTTTTTCAGAAACGCCGACACAAGCTTTAAGGTGACGGAGATAAAAAGCAGAGCCGAGACGGAGGACGCGAGCTGACATGAATATTTTTGACGATCCGAAGAGAATAACCGTGGTCACGGGCCACTTCGGCAGCGGCAAGACCGAGTTCGCTTTAAACTACGCGCTGTTTCTGGCGGAGTCGGGCAAGGAGGTCATGATGATTGATTTTGACATCGTGAACCCCTATTACCGCACCAAGGACGCGGAAAAATATTTAAACAGCCGCGGCATTGAGGTGATCGCGCCCGAGTTTGCCAACTCGAACATAGAGACGCCGACGCTTCCGCCCGAGATATTAAGGGCGTTTGCCAACAAGTCAAAGTATATCGTCTTTGACGTGGGCGGCGACGAGGACGGCGCGACGCCGCTGGGCGTTTATTACGAGTATTTCAAGCGCGAGGACTATAATATGTTTTTCGTGCTGAACGAGCGCAGAATGCTGACACGCGACGCCGCGGGAGCGTATGAGATATATTCCGAGATACTGCGCGTCTCAAGGCTCAGGTTCACGGGGATAGTGAACAACACCCACCTTATGGGATTTACCGACCGCGATGTTGTCAAGGCGGGAGAGCGGCTGGCGGAGGAGTTTTCGGAAAAAGTCGGTCTGCCCGTCGTCTGCGCCTGCGTGAGCAGGGCGGCGCTCGAAAAAATCGGCGGAATTGATAATTCAAAGAGCAAAATATTCCCTATCAGCCTATTTGTGGGCCCGGGATTTGAAAATAAAGCAAACTAAACGGAAAGAAGGAGAATAAATGGCAAAAGTTATTATAAACCAGGAGCGGTGCAAGGGCTGCGGCCTGTGCACGTCCGTCTGTCCGAAGAAAATTATCGTGACGGATATGGATGTTTTGAATGACAAGGGCTACCGCCCGGCCAAGGTCACCGAGCCGGAGAAGTGCATCGGCTGCGCGTTCTGCGCCACCATGTGCCCCGACTGCGTGATAACGATATTGAAGTAAAGGAGTAAATTTAAAAAATGGCAAAAGTTTTAATGAAAGGCAATGAGGCGCTGGCCGAGGCCGCCATGCGCTGCGGATGCAGATTTTTCTTCGGCTATCCTATAACGCCTCAGACCGAGCTTGCCGCTTACATGGCAAAAATGATGCAGAAAAACGGCGGAACCTTCCTCCAGGCGGAGAGCGAGGTCGCCGCGATCAATATGGTATACGGCGCCGCCGGCGCGGGAGCGAGGGTCATGACCTCGTCGTCAAGCCCCGGCATCAGCCTCAAGCAGGAGGGAATTTCGTACATAGCGGGCGCGGATCTGCCCTGTCTTATCGTGAATATAGTCCGCGGCGGCCCCGGTCTCGGCGGAATTCAGCCCGCCCAGTCCGACTATTTCCAGGCCACAAAGGGCGGCGGCCACGGCGATTATCACCTGCTTGTGTTCGCGCCGTCTTCGGTGCAGGAGCTGGCAGACATGACCTCGCGCGCGTTTGACAAGGCCGATGAGTACAGGATGCCGGCCATGATCATGGGCGACGGCATGCTTGGCCAGATGATGGAGCCGGTGGAGTTCAAGGACTTTGTCGATCCCGCTTCTCTGCCCGAGAAGCCGTGGGCCACCACGGGCACCGGAATGAAGCGCAAAAAGAACATTATAAACTCGCTCTATCTAACGCCCGAGGAGCTTGAATATCTCTGCGTGGAGCGCGAGAAGCGCTATGACAAGATCAGAGCCACCGAGGCTCTGTGCGAGGAGATCGACACCGAGGACGCCGATATAATCATCGCTGCCTACGGCACGATCGCCAGAGTCGCAATGTCGGCGGTGCAGGAGGCGAGAGCCAAGGGTATCAAGGCGGGTCTTATCAGGCCGATAACGCTGTGGCCGTTCCCGACCGAAGCGTTCGCCAAGCGCGCCGAGACCGCCAAGTGCTTCCTCAGCGTCGAGATGAGCATGGGCCAGATGGTCGAGGATGTTCGCCTCTCGGTAAACGGCAAAAAGCCGGTTTACTTCTACGGCAGAACGGGTGGCATGGTGCCCGAGCAGGACGCCATTGTGGCCGAAATCGAAAAATGTCTTAAAAACTCGTAGTCAGGAGATGAAAATATATGGAAAAAATATTTGACAGACCCCATTCGCTCAGCGATTTTGTGCTTTCCTACTGCCCCGGCTGCACGCATGGAATTATTAACCGTCTGGTCGCCGAGGTCGTTGACGAGATGGGTCTTGAGGGAAAGACCGTAGGCGTTTGCCCCGTTGGATGCAGCGTTACGGCGTATAACTTTTTTGAATTTGATATGCAGGAGGCCGCCCACGGCAGAGCTCCGGCGGTCGCGACGGGAATTAAGCGCGTTCACCCCGATCACCTTGTGTTCACCTATCAGGGCGACGGCGATCTCGCGGCGATTGGAACCGCGGAGACCATTCATTCCGCGGCCCGAGCCGAGAATATCAGCATAATTTTTGTTAACAACACTATCTACGGCATGACGGGCGGACAAATGGCGCCCACCTCGCTTGTGGGTCAGGTCACGCAGACCACGCCATTCGGCAGAAAGGTTGAAAATCAGGGCTACCCCATTCATGTGTCCGAGATGGTTTCCACTTTAAAGGGCGCGTGTTATGTTGAGCGCGTGTCGGTTGACAGCGTTCCGAACATCAAAAAGACGAAGGCCGCTATCCGCAAAGCCTTTGAGTGCCAGATGGCGGGCAAGGGCTTCTCGCTTGTCGAGGTGCTTTCGACCTGCCCCACTAACTGGGGAATGTCGCCGATCGAGGCGCTTGAGAGGATACGCACCGAAATGATGCCCGAGTTCCCCTTGGGCGTTTATAAAGACTGTACCGAAAGCGGAGGTGTCAGATAATGTATGAACAGATCGTAATAGCGGGCTTTGGCGGCCAGGGAGTGCTGTTTGCCGGAAAAATATTGGCTTATATGGGAATGGACACGGGCAAGGAGCTTTCGTGGCTCCCGTCATACGGCCCCGAGATGCGCGGCGGAACCTGCAACTGCAGCGTTATCATCGCCGACAGCCAGATAGGCTCGCCCATAATTCAGCGTCCCGACGCGCTGATTGTTATGAACAAGCCGTCGCTTGAAAAATTTGTTGACACGGTAAAGCCCGGCGGCGTTATCGTGCTTGACAGCTCGCTTATCGACACCAAGGTGGAGCGCGGCGACGTAACGGTCGTGTATATCCCCGCGATGAAGATAGCCGAGAGCGCGGGCGCGGGAACATTGGGCAACATGGTAATGGCGGGCGCGTATATGAAGGCGAGGGAGGACATGTTTGATGTCGACGACCTTTATAAGAGCGTTAAGGAGCATACTCCCGCCAAAAGAGCCAATCTTGCCGAAAAAAATATCGAGCTTATAAAGGCGGGTTATGAGTTTAAGCAATGCTGATTTCAATTTCGGACTTAAACAAAAGCTTTGGCGAAAATGAAATATTGAAAAACATCAATTTGACCATAGAGGACGGAGGCCGCTATGGTCTTATTGGCGTTAACGGGGCGGGAAAGTCGACCCTGCTCAACATAATCATGGGCGAGCTTGACTATGATTCGGGCGAGCTTTACCGCGCGCCCGGCCTCACGATAGGCTATCTTAAACAGAACAGCGGCCTTGACCGCGGCTCGACCATAATCCGCGAGATGCGGAACGTGTTTTCGGAGCTGCTGAAGGCCGAGGACGATCTGCGCCGCCTTGAGGAGCGGATGCGGAACGTCGGCGGACACAGCTCGAGCGATTACAAAAGCCTTATGGCCGAGTATGCCAAAAAACAGGCGTGGTTCGAGAGCCGCGACGGATATAATATCGACGTCCGAATAAAGACTGTTTTAAACGGCATGGGCTTTTCGGACAAGGATCTCGACACCGAGATATCCACACTGTCGGGCGGCGAAAAGACGAGGCTGGCCATAGCCTCGCTGCTGCTTGAGGAGCCGAGCCTGCTCATTCTTGACGAGCCCACCAACCACCTTGACTTCAAGACGCTCGAATGGCTTGAAAATTATTTGGTGAACGACTACAAGGGCGCGCTGCTCATTGTCAGCCATGACAGATATTTTCTGGACGTGACGGTCGAAAATATGCTCGAGCTTGAGCGGCGGAAGCTTTACAGCTACAAGGGCAATTATTCAAAATACACCGTGCTCCGCGCCGAGCGCATAGCTCTTTGGCAGAAGGAGTATGAGGCCCAGCAGCTTGAGATCGAAAAAATGCGCACTTATGTTGAAAAGAATATAACCCGCGCCTCGACCTCGGCGAGCGCAAAGTCAAGGGTGAAGGCGCTTGAGAACATGGAAATAATCGAGAAGCCCGACGCCGAGATAAAGCCGATCAAGCTCAAATTCGAGATAACCAAAGAGCCGTATAAGGACGTGCTGACCGCGAGCGGCATCGACATTTCCGTGGGCGAGCCGCCGGAGACTCTGCGCGAAAACATAAGCTTCAGCCTGAAGCGGGGAGAGAAGGTCGCACTGATAGGCGACAACGGAATAGGCAAGTCGTCGTTTTTAAAAACCCTGCTCGGGATCAATCCTCACAAGGAGGGCGAGATCGTGTGGGGCAGAAACACTACGGTCAGCTATTACGAGCAGGAAAATCTGAACCTTGACCCCGACAAGCTCGCGATCGACGAGCTGTGGGACCGTTTCCCGCGGCTCCCCGAGGCGAGGATACGCGGCGTTCTGGGCAGCGTGAGGCTCAGCAAGGATGACGTTTACAAGCCGGTTAAGGTGATAAGCGGCGGGGAGAGGGCAAAGCTGGCGTTTTGCATCATTATGCTTGAAAAATCAAACGTGATTTTGTTTGACGAGCCCACAAACCACCTTGACTTACCGTCAAAGGAAGTGCTCGAGCAGGCCATGAGCGAATATCCCGGCACGCTGCTTTTCGTGTCCCACGACAGATATTTGCTGAATAAAGTTCCCACAAAAATCGTGGAGATGACGGCGGACGGAATGACGGTATACGACGGAAATTTTGATTATTACAAGAAGCGCCGCGAGTGGCTCAGGCAGCGTGAGGCGGAGAATAAGCCAAAGGCGCCCGAAAAGCCCGCGCCCAAACAGGCGGGCAGCGGCGGCCACCGCTCAAAGGAGCAGCGCAGGGCCGAGGCTCAAAGAAAGCAGAGAATTTCCGAGCTTGAGCGGCTTATCGCCGAGACAGAGGAGCGCCTGAGCGAGATTGAAATTGAAATGACAAAGGAAGAGATATTCTCGGACTACGAGGCAATGAACGGTCTTACAGCCGAAATGCAGGATAAAAACGAATGTCTTGATCAGTATTACGCCGAGTGGGAAGAACTGCAGGAATAAACAGCCGAAGGCAACGCGCCCTCGGCTGTTTTCAGTTCATTTTTTATTTGAGTATTTCCGCAACCTCGGCGAACTGTGGCTTTAAGGCTTGGTAGATGCCGCGGTATACGGGGAAGTATTTTTTGTAGGTCTCAACGTTTTCGGGGATCGGCTTTATCGTGTCCTTAACGCTGATCACGGCCTCGCAGGCCTCGGGAACGCTCTTATATATTCCCGCGCCGACCGCCGCGAGCAGCGCGACGCCGAGTGCCGGGCCCTCGGAAACGTTTATCGTGTTGATGTCGCAGTCAAACATATCGGCCTGCATCTGTCGCCACAGCTTGCTCTTGCCGCCGCCGCCCGACGCGCGCACCTCGGAGGTGTCAACGCCCATGCCGCGGATTATGTCAAGGCAGTCGTTCAGGCTGTAAGCGACGCCCTCCATGACGGCGCGCAGCATGTCGTATTTATTGTGCCGTGCCGACAGGCCGAAGAACACGCCCTTCGCCGCCGGGTCGTTTATCGGGCTCCTCTCGCCCATCATGTAGGGCAGATAGATCAGGCCCTCGCAGCCGGGGGCCACCTTGGCGGCCTGCTGATCCATTATGTAATACGGGTCGGCGCCCATGCCCTCGGCGGCATCCATTTCGGCGTGGCAGAAATTGTCGCGGTACCATTTGAGCGACAGGCCCGCGCCCTGGGTGCAGCCCATAACGTGCCACTTTCCGGGAACCGCGTGACAGAGGATATGCATTCTGCCGCCCTTGTCGATCTCAAGGTTGTCCATGTGGGCGAACACAACGCCCGAGGTTCCGATCGTGGATGAGATAATTCCGGGCTTTACTATTCCGTTGCCCACGGCGCCCGCGGCCTGGTCGCCCGCGCCGCCAACAACGATCGTGCCCTCCTTGAGGCCGCTCAGTTCCGCTGCCTCGGCGTGAACTGTGCCGGTGACTTCGCATGACTCGTACATTTTGCCGAGCAGATTTTTGTCAATGTTCAGCTTTTCAAGTATCTCGTCTGACCAGCAGCGGTTTTTAATGTTCATGAGCTGCATTCCGCTGGCATCCGACACTTCGGTGGCGAACTCGCCGGTCAGCTTGTATCTTATGTAATCCTTGGGAAGCAGTATCTTCGCGGTTTTGGCGTAAAGCTCTGGCTCGTTTTTCTGCACCCACAGGATTTTTGCCGCCGTGAAGCCAGTTATCGCAGGGCTGCCGGTTATCTCGATCAGCTTGTCTCTGCCGATCTTTTCGGTCAGCTCGTCGGCCTCGGCGGTGGTTCTCTGATCACACCAGATGATAGACTTGCGCAGCACGTTTCCGTCCTTGTCAAGCATAACAAGGCCGTGCATCTGGCCCGAAAGACCCACGCCCTTGATGTCGGCCGGGTCAACGCCCGACATCTCGATAACAGCCTTGACGCTCGAATATGTGGCGTGCCACCAGTCCTCGGGATCCTGCTCCGCCCAGCCTATCTTCGGCTGATAGAGCGGATATTCCACAAGATAGCTCGCCATTACCGTGCCTTTTTCGTCGAACAGAACCGTCTTGGTGCCGCTGGTTCCGATGTCGACGCCTACAACATATCTCATTTCAAACACTCCTTTATAGTTTAAACTTTGTTTTCAGATATAAATATAACACATCGGTTTCCGTTTTGCAATAATTTTAGCAATAAAAATTGATTTTATCGGTCATGCGCGAGACTTATATATAAATCAAGCTGTTTTTCCTCCAAATCGGCTATCAGATCCGCGAATTGATCAAGAGTTCCGTTTACCGCATACGCCTCAAGCGCGTTGTAATAGTCGATCCTGTTTTCTTTGGCAATCGAGACAGGCAACATTCCTGCGGATAAAAGCTGATAGTTCATAAGCAGTCTCGCGGTTCTGCCGTTTCCGTCGACAAAGGGATGAATACGCACAAATTCCGCATGGGTCCACGCGGCGTACTCGACGGGATTGAGTGAAAGTTTTTTGGCTTCCATATCATTATAAAAGTTTTTGATTTGGCTATACATATCCATGCCTGACGGCGGTGTGTGTGACGCGCCCGTTATGCGAACTTCCTGATTTCTGTATATGCCGCCCTGCAATATATTATCTGTGAGGATCTCGTGAAGGTCTTTCACGATACTTTCGTTCAGAGGCTTTCCCCCATCGATGCATTTTTTAACGTATTTGTAAGCCTTGTTGTGGTTCACGACCTCATATATCTCTCGCAATTCTTTGCCGCCCACTGTTATTCCGTCATCAAGCAGCAGTTTGGTTTCGATAAGGGTGAGCGTGTTTCCCTCGATAGCGGTGGAATTATGCGTGAAAGTCAGCTCAAAATCCTTTTCATATGAGGACAGCGTTATTTTGTCGATTTTGTCTTTGACAGAATTGTATTTTTTGACTTTTTCATTTATCTCTGAATAATTCACAAAATCACCGCCTTATAAATAATTATAAACATTATATCACAAAACAGATCGTAAATCAATATCCGAATTAAATTTAATGGGAACGCATATGTTTTATTATATCGTGCTTGGAGGTGGTTTTATGAAATGGCTCAGGGGCGCGGTGATGATCGGGCTGTGTTATCTTATCCTGTGCCTCGGCATGAGCCCCGAAAGGTGCATGTCCGCGGCTGCCGAGGCGCTGAGCTTGTGCGTGACCTCGGTGATCCCCGCGCTGTTCCCGTTTTTTGTGTGCAGCTCGCTGCTGGTGGCCCTCGGTGGGGCCGAGATCTGCGGCAGGGCGCTCAGCGGAATTATGCGTCCGGTGTTCAAGGTCGGCGGATCGGGAGCCCTGGCCTTGGTTCTGGGGATCGTCAGCGGCTATCCGGTCGGCGCGGGCTGCGCGGCGGAGCTGTATAACTCCGGCAGGATCTCCAAGGCGGAGGCGGAGCGGCTCCTGGGTTTTTGCAACAACTCGGGGCCGCTGTTTATAATCGGCACTGTCGGCTTCGCGTTAAGCGGAAGCGCCCGCCTCGGCGGCATTCTGTATCTGATCCACATCGCCTCGGCTCTCGCGGCGGGCGTTATCTTGGCGCGGGTCGTTCGGGATGAGGCTCCGGTGATAACTCCCATGATCAGTGAGGGGAAAAAACCGCCCGCGGCGCGGCTGGCCTCGGCCTTCGGGAACGCCGTGTCAAAGGCCGTTGTCACTGTTTTGAACGTGTGCGGATTTGTGGTGTTTTTCAAGGTGCTGGAGCGCGCAATTCCGGATTTCGGCGGACGTGTCTTCCTTGACTCGCTGCTTGAGATAACCGGAGGCACAGCGGAGCTGTCAAAGACCGCGCTCGCGCCGACGCTTAAGCTTTCGCTTATCTCGATGTTTCTGGCATTCTCCGGGCTCTCGGTGTTTTTTCAGACCTCGTCTATCCTTGAGGGAAGCGGACTCTCGATGAAGTATTATGCTGTGGGCAAGCTCATTCACGGTGCTCTGGCGTTTTTGATCTCAATGGCCGTTTTGCCGCTTTTGGGCGTTGGCGCGGGCTGGGCGGGCGCTTTTGTCCCGGGTTCGGGCATGTCCGAATACTCGATGTACCTGTACGCAATGCCCGATCTTGACCTTAAGCGGTACCTGATTTTGGTCGCGGGCGAGGTGGTCTGGTGCGGGCTTATCGTGGGCGGACTGTGGCTCGCCGCGAAGCTTATTCCCGAAAGCGATTGACATATTGGGGGCCGTGTGATAAAATCGAGATCATAAATCATAAACATTGGAAGGAGCGGGCCTATGAACAGCAAGTGCGAGGAATGCGCGTATTACGATTATGACGAGGATTATGAGGAGTATGTCTGCGCGGCGGATATGGACGAGGACGATATGGCGAAAATAATGTCGGGACGGTACAGGGAATGTCCCTTTTACCGTCCCGGCGATGATTATCTTATTGTCAGGAAACAGAACTGAGTCAGCTCAGATCATACATTTTCATGGTTTCCTTATCTCGGTACTCGTGCTTTTCATAGTAGCCGATCAGATTTTTGTTTTCGTCTCTTAATGCCACCATGTACACGTCCTTGTTTTCCTTGGCGTTGTGGAAGGTATAAACAATGTTTTTGCCGCTGTCCGATTTAAAGCAGTCAACTACTTTTTTGATCGCCTCGCGCGATTTGGGGCTGTGGCAGTCGAGCACGCTCTTGCCGACCAGAGCCGCTCCGCCGTGCTTTGCGTAACGCTCCGCGGCGGCAGGGTTCATGTAGATTATCGTGTGCTGCGCGTCGCAGACAACGACCGCGCATCTGTCTTGGTCGATTATGCTTTTGAAGTATGGTAAAAAGTTCATGTTGTCTCCTTTCGGGTTGATTTTTTATTTTAAAACATTTCTTCGTTTCCGCCTGAGGAGGCGATTTATTTTATTGTCACGGTTCTTGTCTCGCTGTCCCATGAGACCGTGCGGGCCAAGGCCTCGCTCACCGCGCGGAGCGGCACCATTGTGAAGCCGCCGTCAAGCTCCGCGGGAGCGTCAAGAGTGATTTTTTCATCGTTTTTCAGCATTGTGTCGTCATCTATTTTGAGAATTATCGTGTCATCGCCGTTTGAGGCGGTGACCGTTTTTGCGTCTCCGTCCCATTCGACCTCGCAGCCGAGCGCCTCGAACACGGCCCGCATCGGGACCAGCACGCGGTCGTTCACAATTACGGGCGGTTTTTCAAACCCGGGCTCCGCGCCGTCGATAAAGACATGCACGGCGGTCTTGAAGCCGATCTCATAGTCAACGCTGTCAAGTTCCGCGCCGCCCGAAAGCTTTTTCACCGTAAGGGTGTGCCGCCCGGGAGTCAGATTTTCGCCGCTTAGCGTGAAGGAGTAGGGCGGATAGCTGCTCTCGAAAACCTCCTCGCCGTCGATCAGATATTTCACGGTGAGGTAAAGCGCCTTCGGCTCATAGGCGTAGGCGGAAAGGTTGAGCGGAGTTTCGAGCTCCGTATCATCCATTTCGACAAACTCGATCGGCGAGCTGCCGGGATATCCGAGAATGAAGGGCGGCTTGTTCACCGCCTGCTTAACCGTGGCCGACAGCGCCGGAACGTCCGCGAGACGGTACTGATAATAGTCGCTGTCAACATTGCGGTTAAAGCAGATGTATATTTTGATCTCGGGACAGACGCGCGGCAACTCGTAATAATAGCGCCTGAGCTGCTGTTCGGCCCAGTTTACAAACTCCATGCCGTCCTTGTAGTCGGGCCTGCCGGGCGTCTCGCCGAAACCGACGCTGCCCTCGGTGATGACATACGGCTTTGTTATGCCGCGTTTGTCCATATAGTCTATAAGCGCTTTCGCGCCGATAACCGCGTTGCTGTAATCCCCGGCCACGAACGATATGCTGTTCGAATAGCCCGTCTGTTTCGGATCGCCCTGAAAATACGGCATTACATAAAGGCTCATGCCTATCCAGTCAACATACTCGTCGCCCGGGTAGTAGTCGTTCAGCCGCAGGTTTACCGAGCCCACGTTGTTGGGCGGCCACACCACCGCGATATTGTCCTTGGTGTGGGCATAGTCCGCGACATAGCGGAACAGTTCAACAAAGTTGTCCGGGTCGTTGAAATTGTCGTTGATGTTAAACTCTTTCGCGAACACCAGCAGCACGTCGTCGCCGCCCGCGGACATGTTGTCTATGGTGTTTTTTATGTAATTCGAGTAGTCCTCGGGATCAACGTGTTTAGACTTAAAGGCGCAGTTCCAGTTATACAGGTGCAGTCTGCCGGTGCGCTCGGTATACGGCGCGATGTCCGCCCGCTCATAGCCGCTCTCGTCGGTGAGGCTTTGGTCGAACCAAAGATACTCTGTCTCAAGCGCGTTCGCGATGTCGGGATAGGGCGCGTCAAACGGTGTTCCGTGGTACACGCCGCTTTGTGGCTCAAACATACCGCCGCGGTAGTTTCTGCCCTTGGCGGGAGCCTCGCAATATACTTTGAAATCCGGCGTATTGCAGATTTTGCTCATCCTCGCCACATTCTCGCTCATCGCATCCGCGTAGGCGGAGGTCGGGCACAGCGCAGCCGCCGCGAGAAGCGCGGCGGCGACGAGTTTTGCGGTTCTTTTCAAAAATTTTGTTTTCATAATAATCCGCACCTCATATATAAATATTAAGCGATCGGGTTCTCAAAATTCTGCGCGGCGTTCATGCGGTTGTCCCTTATGCCGCGGAGATATTCATAGAAGTTCGTCGTGGCGGTGTTCCTGTAGGGCGACAGGAAGATAAATCCTATTCCGAGGGTGATGCAGGATAAGATTATCCAGCCGATAAAGCTCAGATGGAGCTTGAACAGATCCCACTTGTGGCCGATCATCATTTCCTTGCTCTGTCTCAGCGCGTCCATCGCTCCGATGTTATCGTTGTCCGCCATGATATAAAACGCCATGGAATATCTGTATGCGGCGATTATGCCGGGGATAACAAAGACCAGCGACCATAGGAACGTGAAAATATTTTTAAGCAGCAGCAGCAGGATCGAGCGGCCGAATGTTCCGCCGCCGCGGGTGATGCCGCTGAACGTGTCATTGAGAACGGGCGAGCCGCCGCGCACGAACGAGAGCAGATAGCGGCTTATTCCGTATGTCACGGCGGCGGTCAGAATAAAGGCCGCGATCTCGCCCACGGACGCCAGAATTGAGAACAGAGTCCTGAACATGATGTACATGGTAGGAACGCGGTTGCTGCCTGTGATAAGACTGCGGGTCGACTCGATCGTTGTGCAGATCTGGAGCGGTGTGGTTGTCAGCATTGACACCGCCGTCACCGCCAGCGCGGGGATAAGCAGCGCGAGTATCACGGTTCCCCATTTGCCGCGAAGCTGGTTTAAGGATAAGTTTTTAAAATCTTTACTTTTCATTAGATAAAAACTCCTTTCGGTTATATAATCCAAATCATAACAATAATAACACAGTTTTTTTCTTTTGTCAATTAAGAGGAGCGCGCGTTTTTGTCATAATTCCGTGAGACGGTTAATATATTTAAAAAACATGAGACAAGCGCGGAGGAAAAAATATGATCGAAAGAAAATACAGACGGAAAAGAAGACGGCGTTATCGCGCCGTGGTCATCGATGGAAAGAAAATATTCAGAACAACGTTGTTCCTCGCCGCGGCGGGGATAATGATCGGAGTGATCGTCTCCGCTTTCGGAGGTGAAATAAAAACGGTTCCCGAACCGTCGCCTCCACCCGAAACGGACGCGGTCGAAATCGCCGCCGAAGCGGACAATGCCGAAGCGGATAGCGCGGTAGGGGAGGATGCCGAAGCGGAGAGCGAGGGCGTGGAAAATGCGGAAAATGCGGAAAACACGGCAGACAGGCTTAAAAGGCTGGCGGCGCTGGCTCTGGGCTTTGACCCGTTTGTTCCGTCCGGCGCGGTGGCGACCGAGGTGCGCGGAGCCGAGATAGTGAACAGCTACGGAATAATAGCGGACAAGGACGCGTCCGCCGCGACTCCCGAGCCCACGGCGGAGCCGACGCCCGAGGCGGAGACCGAAGAGAGCGCGGACAGACCCGACATCAAGCCTATTAACGCGGCTCAGAACGCGAGATATGACGATTATCAGATACGGATAGGGAACGAGACCTCATACGGGATCGACATAAACGAGATGCTTGCGGCGCCCCTGACATTTGACATGAGCGGCGAGGGGCCCAAAGTCCTTATAGTCCACACCCACGCCACCGAGGCCTACGCGCCCGAGGGAGCGCAGCAGTACAGCCGCGGCGAGAGCGACCGCAGCATGGAAACAAGCGAGAACGTGGTAGCGGTCGGAGACGAGGCTGCGCGTATCTTAAACGAGCGCGGTATCGAGACTCTGCACGACACAGCCCTGCACGATTATCCGTCATTTAACGGTTCCTATGCCGACGCGCTTGAGAGCACCGAACAGTACCTGAGCGACTATCCGAGCATTCGGATGGTGCTTGACATCCACCGCGATTCGGTCGTTTATGACGATGGGACAATGGCCAAGGTCGTGACCGAGATAAACGGAAAAAAGGCGGCGCAGCTCATGT
The DNA here is from genome assembly GCA_947624305.1 of uncultured Monoglobus sp. Lineage (GTDB taxonomy): Bacteria > Bacillota > Clostridia > Monoglobales > Monoglobaceae > Monoglobus. Next base: position 13,820 of record CANQKC010000036.1, read on the forward strand.
TTGTCGTGGGAACAGACGAGAACGGGCTGTATAATCCCGACTGGCGCGAAAATATGAAGCTCGCCCTGAAGCTCCAGGAAAAGATAGACGAACGGTACCCCGATCTGATGAGATATGTGAACCTGCGCAAGAACCGCTTCAACGGTCACACGACTCACGGCAGCCTGATAATCGAGGTCGGAACAAGCGGCAACAGCCTCGGCGAGGCAAAATACGGCATTGAGCTTGCGGTTGAATGTATAGCGGATTTTTTGAATGGGCTCAGGTAATTTGACGTTTTTTACAAATTTGCGCGGCTAAACCTGCATATTTTGTGGATAATATACTTGAAAAGAATTGGCGTTTCGGCTATAATGTAACATAATCGGAATATTATGTATTTGTGAAAGCAATGCCGAAAGGATTGAATAAATTGAGCGCGATAAGAAAACTGATCGCCGTGTGGGCGGCAAAAGCAGCGTCGGTGGCCGGTAGGATCGTCGGCAAAAAGTCGTCATCCTCACCGGGCGTGCTGGCGCTTAAGATATGCCCGAACCTCATAAGTCTGCTGGCAAAGAACGTCACAAAGGGCGTCATTGTCACCTGCGGAACAAACGGCAAGACCACCACAAACAATCTGCTGAACAGCTCGCTTAAAAAATACGGCTTCACCACGGTTTGCAATACTCTGGGCGCCAACATGATCGGCGGAATAGCCACCGCGTTCGCGCAGGCGTGTAATATTTTCGGCGCGTTCAAGGCGGATTACGCGGTGCTTGAGGTTGACGAGGCCTCGGCGAGGCGCGTGTTCAAGCACATCAAGCCGAATTATATGCTTATCACAAATCTGTTCCGCGACCAGCTTGACAGATACGGTGAGATCGACATAACCGTCGATCTGCTCAACGAGGCCATTGACATGGCGGACGGCGTGAAGCTGATCTTAAACGGAGACGACCCGCTGACGGCACGCTTCGGCGAGGGCAGAGACGCGGTTTATTTCGGAATATCCGAGCAGGTGCTGCCTCCGAGCGATGAGACGAAGGAGGGCCGCTTCTGCCTGAAGTGCGGCGAGGAGCAGGAGTATAATTACTTCCATTACAGTCAGCTCGGCGACTATTACTGCCCGCACTGCGGCAATAAAAGGCCGGAGATCGACTTTGCCGCGACCGACGTTGATTTGTCGGAGTCGATGAAATTCACCGTCCGCGGAAAGCGGATCGACGTGAATTACCGCGGATTTTACAATATCTATAATATTCTGGCGGTTTACGCCGCTCTTAACACGATAGGCGTAAAGACCGACAATTTTAACGAGATCCTGTCGGACTATAAGCCGCAGATAGGCAGAATGGAGCTCATTCCCATGGGCGGCAAGCCGTTTATTTTAAACCTTGCCAAGAACCCGGCGGGCTTTAACCAGGCGATACAGACCGTGCTGCTGGACAAGCGTCCGAAGGACGTTATCGTGGCGATAAACGACCTCGCCAACGACGGCAGGGACGTGTCGTGGCTGTGGGATGTGGATTTTGACAAGCTCGCGGAGGCCAACTTAAAGCAGCTTATAACCACGGGAATACGAATGTATGACATATCTCTCAGGTTCAAGTACGCCGACGTCAAGTTTGATCTGATAACCGAGGACATGAAGTTCGCGCTGTCAAGGTGCTTTAACAACAAAGAAGCCGAGGTTTGCTATGTTCTGGTGAACTACACGGCGCTGTACCCGACCCAGACCGCGATGCTTGAATATCAGAAGGAAGTCGGTGCGGCTCTTCCGCCTTCCGAAAGCAACAGAAACGGAGGTGCGCTCAGTGCGGGATAACGGCAAATTCGAGATCAACATAATTCATCTTTATCCCGACCTGCTCAACCTTTACGGCGACAGGGGAAATATCGCCTGCATGGAAAAGCGTCTTGAGTGGCGCGGGATAACGGCGAATGTGCGTCAGTGCACCAACAAGGACAGCGATATTGATCTGACCGGAGCCGACATAATCTTTGTCGGCGGCGGCTCGGACAGAGAGCAGGAAATAGTGTGCAGCCGCCTGCTTAAAATGAAGGACGAGCTCAAGGCCTACGTTAATTCCGGCGGTGTGCTCGTGGCGGTGTGCGGAGGCTATCAGCTGCTCGGCAAGTACTACAAGACGGCGTTGACAAAAATCGAGGGTCTTGATATACTTGACATATATACCGACTCGGGCGACACGCGGCTTATCAGCAATGTGGTGCTTGAGTGCGACAGGTTCGACATGCCGATCGTGGGGTTTGAAAACCATGCGGGCAGGACCTATCTGGGCGAGGGCGTCACTCCGCTTGGCAAAGTGCTGTTCGGAAACGGCAACACGGGCGACAGCGGCTATGAGGGCGTGATATACAAAAACGTCATCGCGACGTATCTGCACGGCCCGCTGCTGCCGAAGAACCCGCAGCTTTGCGACTATATTCTCGCGCGGGCGCTTGAAAGGAAATATCCCGGCTTTGAGGGGCTTGAGCCTCTCGACGACGGGCTTGAGGAGCTCGCGAATAAATATATAGTCGGAAAATATGTCGGAAAAGCGTGATATTGGCGGTGTAATAGAATATTAATAAAGGCTTAACATTTATGTGATATTTTTTCGCCAAAATATGTTACAATAGTATATGTATGGTTTTATGAAAATGAAGGTAAATTTGAACTTAAGTCAGAGCGCAATCGTTTATCGCATACAGGAGGACAACGGATGAGCTTTTTTGGAAAATTGTTTTCCGGCAAGGGCAAGGAAAACAATGAGTCGGATTATCTCGACCGGGCATACGAAAGCCTGGGAAACGACGCGGATCTTAATCCCGATAATATTTTTGACAGAAACGCCGCGTCGGACATATCCGAGGAACAATACGGCGAAATTTACACTGCGGAGGAGTCCGACGGTGATTTTGGCGTTGAATTATCCGCTGTGACCGATGATTATTACGATGCGAGCGCCGATGCGGAGGAAAAGCCCGCGGCGTCGGAGACTGCCGGGGATGACGAGGAGTTTGCCGATATAACGCTCGAGTATGAGGCGGACGATGAGACAGCTGCCGAAGGCGAGGCGGAGTATGCAGCCGAAATCGAGCAGGAGGCGGAGGAGCCCGAGACCGTCATAGACGTGAACGAAGAATACGCGGCCGCCGTGGCCGAGGAGGCCGATGACGAGATTGTCGCCGATGCCGCCTACAGCGCTTTTGACGCGCTTAAGGGCGATACCGACGAGATGGATGTTGACGAGATATTCCGCGCCATGAACGAGGCCGGAGAATACGCCGAGCAATTAAAGGCGGGTCAAGAGCCTGAGCCGGTTCCCGAGCCCGAATATGAGAATGAGGACGAGGGTGTTGAGCTTTACGGCACCGAATACGAGGCGCCCGATAATACGGAGCCCGCAGAACTTATGTCCGCGGAACATTCATCCGTAGCGGCTTCGGATAACGAGTATGACGGCAGCTTCGGAAGCCTCGACAATGTCGGTTCGGACAGCGCGTGGGAGGACGCTTACAGTCACGATTCGTTCTCGCTGCGCGGAGCGCAGAACCTTATTTCCCAGGACGATCTGGCGGCTTCGTCGCTGCTTAACAATGATATTGACAAGGAAACGCTGTATTCGGCCTACGCTCCGAAGAGCATGCGTCCGAAGATAACCGAGACGTCGTATTACGACCTTGACGAGCCGGTTGACAACGATGAAAACGAGCCGGGCGCGGTTAAAAAGTTCCTTACCAAAAAGAAAAAATGGATCATCGGAATTGCGGCTGCCGCGGCGGTTATCGCCGTGACCGTGGGCGCGCTGATGTTCGCGCAGTACAAGCTTGACCCGCTTAAGGGCTACAGTGAGACCTATATCACCAAGGGCAATATAATCAAGACTATGGAGGCGGGCGGCAGCGTTGAGCCGAACGCCAGATACAACATAATCCCCATGGTCGGCGGCACAATAACCGAGTCGCCCTTGAGCGCGGGAGACACCGTCCGCGCCGGAGAGCTGGTCTATAAGATCGACGACACCAACGCGCAGATCGCTGTCCAGCAGGCGCAGAACGCGGTCAGCAGGGCTCAGAGCGCCGACACAAGCGCGTCGGCGACCGAACAGGTTAAGGTATACGCGAACGCCACAGGCGTTATCAGTAATTTGAATATATCCGCGGGGACCCGAGTGACGGGCGGCCAGATCGCCACGATCACGCAGGCGAACGGCACCGAGATCGGACTTATTCCGTCGGTCAGCGGAACGGTCGAGAGCGTGAATGTGCGCAACGGTTCGAACGTTACCTCGGGCCAGGTCGTGGCGACGCTGAACAGCGACAGGGCCGCGTCGGGAATTTCGGCCGAGGATAAACAAAACAACATTACAGCCGCGAATTTGGCTTTGGAGCAGGCGAAAAAGGATCTTGAGAACTACAAGATCGCATCCCCGGTTGACGGCACGATCCTTGTGAAAAACGCCAAGGTGGGCGACAGCGTCATAGCGGGACAGAACGATCAGCCTTTGATGGTTATCGGCGACATGAGCAAGATGAAGTTCACCATTGAGGTCGACGAGCTTGACATATGGAACATCGAGCAGGGTCAGACAGTCGTTATAACGGCCAACGCGCTGCCCGGCGAGACTTTCAGCGGCGAGATAACCAACATCGCCGGCGAGGGCGACAAGAAGGGCGAGGGAGTCACGTCTTACAAGGTTGAGATCACGGTTTCGGAGCCCGGAAAGCTCAAGTCCGGCATGAACGTTGACGCGAAGATCATCATAAACTCCGCGATAAACGTGCTGTCGCTTCCGGAGGCCGCGCTTTATCAGTCTGACGGCGAGAACGCGCTCGTTATCACCGACAGCGATTCCGGGGATGAGGTTGATCCTTCCGAATATCCTGAGATCACGCTTCCCAAGGGATATAGGCTGGTTAAAGTGAAATACGGCGTGAGCGACGGCACCGATGTTGAGATCGTGTCGGGTCTCAGCGTGGGCGACGCGGTGCTCTACAAGCCCGCGGAGGACAGCGGGCCGTCCGAGGAGCAAGCTTCGGCGACAGCTCAGCCGAGACCGACAGCGGACGCCGACGCGCAGTCCGGGGCCGACAACTCCGCGGACGACGGCGAAAATGTTAAATCGACGGGAAAATCGGCAACCGATGAGGGCCTGACGGATGTATAAAATTTAAGCTGAACACTGGTTTTGAGGATGTATGAGGATGTTTAAAAAGCGCGGCGCGGAGCGGAACGAAAAAAACGCTCGTTTTGCCCGCGCAGCTAAAGCGGCGGAGAGAGGCGCAAAAGGCGGTCTTTCCCGAATTAAACTGAATAAAACACAGGCGAGCTTTGTGCTAATCGCTTTCGCGGCTGCGGTCTGCGCCGCGGCGGCGGTAGGGCTCGCCTTAAACTCGTTCGCGCAGATTTCGGGCTTTGAGTTCAGTCCGTTCGGCGGGAACGCGGTAATACTTGAGGATTTTGGCGGCGCGGGCATAACACTGTCCGCCGCCGAGGAGTTCGCGCAGAAAAACGAGGACGATTTTGAGGTGGTTGTGCCGCTTAAAACAGCGGACGGCTTTGAGCTGCGCGGAGGCGCGGGCTCCCACAAAAACGGCCGCGTGACTGTCTCAAGCGACGGTCTGTTTGAGTTTGGCGCCGTGACGGTCGAGGAGGGCGCGCCCCTTAGTAAGGCTGATTATGAGCGCAGTGCGGCGCTTGTCTCGGCTGATGTCGCGGCGGAGCTTTTCGGAGAGGCCGACCCCGTGGGCGGAAGCGTTAAGATAAACAACCGCCCCTATACGGTTGTCGGAATATTCAGCCCTGATTACGACGCTGAAAATCTCGGCGACGTTATCCTGCCCGGCGGCGCGTCAAGAATGATATTCGGCACCGCCGAGGTCGGACGATATGCTTTTATCGTCTCGGGCGGCGTGCCCGGGGCCGAAAACAAGGTAAAGCAGTTTGCCGAGTCGGGCTCGGGCAGGCTCAAAAGCGGTGACTTCGCGGTTACGGCGGGCCCCGGAAACGGCAGTGATGGAAATGGCGCGAAGGCGGTCGTCTATATCGTTATGCTGATAATATGCGGAATTGTTCTTCTGATGTTCCTCCTGTTCCCATCAAGGCGCGAATCGGCTCCGCGGGGCTTAAAGAGTGAATTTGTTTACAGGGCGTCGCGCAATCTTTGCGCCGCGCTTATACCCGCGTCTGTCGGAATAATCGCCGGCGCGGCTTTGGGAGTTTGCGCTGCGTTCGCTTATACCCGCGTTTGCGGCGTTCCGCTGTTTGTCTCGGCAGCGGAAATAATCATGCCCGCGGGCGCGGCTTTGGTTTTGGCTTTGATTTTGGCCGCGGTGTCGGCTTCCTTGAGATTGGGCGGTGATAAGAATGCCTAAGCTTGGTTCCGCAATACGAAGTTATGTTGACAGCCGCAGCGACGAAGACGGCAAGGATACGAAGTTTTTTGAGATAATAAGTCCCAAAACGTTGATAATACGAACCGTTTGGTGCGGAATTATTGCCGCGGCGGTTTTTGTGCTCTCAAAATGGATCTACGATACCCTGTCACGCCGTTCGGACGTGTCGGCAATCGCCGCCGCGCTCACGGCTTTTCTTGTGGTCGTGGTTTACGCCGGAATTCTGATCAAAAAAGTTATGGATCGCTTCAAGTTTATAATAAAAGAAGATCGGGAAATAATCCGGAATATCGTCGGCGGCACGATGATCACCTGCGACGACGACTTTTTTACCATAAAAAAATGCACGCCGATGTTTTATGATATGCTCGGCTATAAGCGAGGCGAGATACTGGAGCGTTACCGCCGCGAGTTTGACAAAATGCTGGTGGGCGACGAGTCTCGGCTTGAGTTCGCGAAGCTCAAACACAAGCTGCACGAAAGCGGCCACGCGCAGGCGCGCTACAAGCTGCTGAAAGGCGACGGCTCGGAGCTCTGGGTCGCTGTCCGCAGCTTTCTTGTGAAGGGCATAGGGCGCGATCCGTCAGTTTACACTGTTCTTTTGGATATTTCGCGGGAAATGAACTTGCAGCGGCGATATATGCTCGCGGAGGCCAGAAACAAAATTGTGCTTGAGAACATAAACAGCGGCATATTTGAGTGGGATCTGATGCGGAACACGCTCGAGATCTCCGACCAGATGGAGCGCAGGTTCTTCGGCAGGGAAGCGGACGGCGTACTTCCGGCGGCGATAGTAAAGGATTATATTGACGCCGAGGATTTCAGGCTGCTCAGCGAGAAAATTGAGTCGATGAGAAACAACGGTACCGATAAGATCGAGATGACGTTGAAGCTCAAGAACGTTGACGGCTCATACACTCATTCGGACGTTAGCCTTATAGCGGTGCGCGACAACAATAACGTCGCGGTTCGCGCGGTGGGAATTCTGATAGATGTCGAGGAGCGCCACCAAAGAGAGGAAAAGCTCCGAGGCGAGGCGAGCCGCGACTCGCTTACCGGAATTTACAACAAGGGCGCGACCCAGAAGCTCATCGAGAGCGCGATAGAGCTGAGACCCGAGCAGGAGCACGCTTTGATCCTGTTCGATGTGGATAATTTTAAATCGGTCAACGACACATTCGGCCACGGCGTGGGCGACGAGACGATCAAAAAGGTCGCTGACCTGCTCGGCGACACGTTTTGCAGAGGCAGCATAGCGGGCAGAATAGGCGGCGACGAATTCATGGTGTTCTGCCGCGGCATCGGCGGCGACTACGGGCGCCTCAGAATGCTGCTTGACAGGATAAAAGAAAACAAACCCGTGATCGGGGAAGGCGAAAAGCGCCGCGAGATCACGTTAAGCGCCGGAGTCGCCCTGTATCGGAAGGACGGCGCGACCTATGACGAGCTCTATAAAAACGCCGACATCGCCCTGTATAAGGCGAAAAATTCCGGCAAAAACCGTTATGAGTTTTACAGTGATCTTTAAAAGACGCGCGATGGGCGCGTCTTTTTTGCATAAGCGCCCCGCGGAGCGGCTTTTGGCGGAGCTTGATAAAAAAACTGTAAAAAATATTCAAAATATGCTTGCTTATTGGAAAAACTTGAGTTATAATATACATGAAATAAAAGATTTCGGGGAAATCTGAAGCTTATTAAAAATTTTTAATATTTATTAGGAGGAGTAAAAATGGATAAACAACAGGTTTTAACAAAAATGACAGACGCGGGTCTGGTTGCGGTCGTTCGCGCGAGCAGCGCTGAGGACGCTATCAGAATTTCGGACGCATGCCTGGAGGGCGGCTGCCCCTCGATCGAGCTGACATTCACGGTTCCCGGCGCGCACAAGGTTATCGAGGCTCTGGCCGCGAAATATCCCAACGGTGAGATGCTGCTGGGCGCGGGCACGGTTCTTGACTCCGAGACGGCGAGACAGGCTATCCTCTCGGGCGCGAACTTTATCGTAAGCCCCGGATTTAACGCCGAGGCCGCTAAACTCTGCAACCGTTACGCTGTTCCCTACATGCCCGGTACAATGACATTTACAGAGATCCTCACCGCTATGGAAGCGGGCGTTGACATCTGCAAGGTATTCCCCGGCGACATCGTGGGCCCCAACTTCATCAAGGACGTTAGAGGTCCTCTGCCCCAGGCCAAGCTGATGCCCACAGGCGGCGTTGACGTGAACAACGTTGACCAGTGGATCAAGGCGGGCGCTGTTGCCGTAGGAGCAGGCTCGGCACTCACAAAGGGCGCCAAGACAGGCGACTATGCCGACATCACAAAGACCGCCAAGGAGTTCATCAAGAACATCAAGGCTGCGCGCGCGGCTCTGTAAGCTTTAAGTTTGTAAAAGAATTACTTAATTTTATTTTAAAGGAGAATATTTACAATGGCAAAAGTTGTTACAATGGGCGAAATTATGCTCAGATTATCCACACCCAATAACGAGAAGTTTATTCAGGCCGACGAGTTTGACGTAAACTACGGCGGCGGCGAGGCTAACGTTGCGGTATCTCTGGCCAACTACGGCCATGACGCCGAGTTCGTTACGGCTGTTCCCGACAATCCGATCGGCGAGTGCGCCGTTGCGGCTCTGCGCAAGATGAACGTTAAGACCGACAACATCGCGAGATGCGGCGAGAGACTGGGCATCTACTACCTCGAGACAGGCGCTTCTATGAGAGCCTCGAACGTTGTTTATGACAGAGCTCATTCTTCGATCTCGACAGCCACTGAGGCCGATTTTGATTTTGACAAGATCTTTGACGGCGCGGACTGGTTCCACTTCACGGGCATTACCCCCGCTGTTTCGGACGCCGCGGCCGAGCTGACAGAGGCCGCTCTTAAGGCCGCCAAGGCTAAGGGTGTTAAGGTTTCGGTTGACCTCAACTTCCGCAAGAAGCTGTGGTCGAGCGAGAAGGCCCAGAAGATCATGACAAATCTGATGCAGTATGTTGACGTTTGCATAGGCAACGAGGAAGACGCCGAGAAGGTTCTCGGCTTCAAGCCCGGCAACACAGACGTTACAAGCGGCGACCTTGAGCTCGCGGGCTATGAGGATATCTTCAAGCAGATGGTTGAAAAGTTCAACTTCGAGTATGTTATAAGCTCGCTGCGCGTAAGCCACTCGGCTTCCGACAACGGCTGGTCGGCATGCATCTACTCAAGAGATACCAAGGAGTTCTATCACTCCAGAGAGTACAGAATTTCTCCCATCGTTGACCGCGTAGGCGGCGGCGACTCGTTCGCGGGCGGCACGATCTGCGGCTTCGTTGACGGCAAGAACTTTAAGGACGCTCTCGAGTTCGGCGTTGCGGCTTCGGCACTCAAGCACACCATCCCCGGCGACTTCAATCTGGTTACCCGCGCGGATGTTGAGAACCTGGCGGGCGGCGACGGCAGCGGTCGTGTTCAGAGATAATTTTGAACGTTTCAAGGCTCCCGATTTTCGGGAGCCTTTTTCTATTGATTTTATTTCGGGAATATGATAAAATAATTATAATAATATTAAAATTTTTTTCGGGGAATGATATTTATGAGCGACTATATTCTTACATACGGCGGGAAAAAAGTCACGCCTCTTGACCCGCGGGAGGAGCAGATCGACATATCGGACATCGCGCACGCGCTGTCCATGATCCCGCGCGCCAACGGCCACCTTAAATATTTCTACACCGTGGCTCAGCACTCTCTCAACTGCGCGGTCGAGGCGGAAGCGAGGGGCTTTTCGGCGAAGGTGCGCCTCGCCTGCCTGCTGCACGACGCGAGCGAGGCCTATCTTTCGGACGTTGTCCGCCCGATAAAAAACGCGATGACCGACTATTTGAGGATCGAAAAAGGCCTGCAGGAGTGCATATACAAAAAATACGCCGGCAGCCTCACTGACGGGGAGCGCGTGAAAATAGCCGAGGTTGACGACGCGGTGCTTTATCACGAGTTTTTAAACATCAACGGCGTCGCTCTCGAGGACGGCGCGGCGGAGATATTCGGCGCTCTTGATTTTGAGCTCCGCCCCCGCGAGTTTATCGAAAAAAGCTTCAAAGAAAAGTTCGGCGAGCTTCACAAAGCCGCGGAAAGCGAATAATTGAAATAATTTTGTGACAAATTTATTAAAATTTTACAATAATTGTTGATTTTTTATTTTGTTTAAGATATAATAACCATAGGCAATTGGCAGAAAATATATTTTTCAAATTTCAGGGGGTGTTATTTGTGCAAGGCAGAGTATTCCAGAACACGCTTGTGCAGCTTAAACGAGAGGTTCAGAGAACCTTGGGAGTTATTGACGACAGCGATACTATAATCGCGTGCAGCGATGAGGATAAAATAGGCAACACGGTTGACAATATTTTCACCGTTTTTTCGGCCACGGGCGAGGTCAAGACCGTGGCGGGCGCCTGTTATAAAAAGATCGAGACCTTCAGCAAATGCGAGTATATCGTGTTCTGCGAGGGTGATGACGATGTGGCCAGAAACGCCTGCTCGTTCCTCGCGGTGAACTTCCTCACGATCAAGCAGTATTATGACGAAAAATACGATAAGTCGAGCTTTATCAAGAACATAATCGTTGACAACGTTCTGCCGGGCGATATTTTGTACCGCACGAAGGATCTTCATATCAGCGTTGACGGCAGCAGGGTCGTTTATCTGATCAGAGTCTCGGAGGAGAACGATCAGGGCTATCTCGATATTCTGAACAACATGTTCCCGGACAAGGCCAATGACTATGTTATAAGGATCGACGAGAAGGACGCGGTTGTTGTCAAGGAGTTCCGCGCCGAGCCCTCTAAGGAGGAGATAATAAGCATCGCGCAGAATATTTTTGACACGCTCGGAGCCGAGGCGATGATCACTCCGCTGGTCGGTATCTCCACCGTGACCGAGAAAATCCAGGATCTGTCACAGGCTTACAGAGAGTCGAGAATAGCTCTTGAGGTCGGCAAAGTTTTCGACACAGAGAAAGACATTATCTGCTATGACAATCTGGGCATCGGACGTCTTATTTATCAGCTCCCGACCACCCTTTGCGAGCTTTTCCTCAACGAGGTGTTCAAAAAGGAGTCGATCAATGTGCTTGACAGCGAGACGATATACACCATTCAGAAGTTTTTTGAGAACAATCTGAACGTGTCCGAGACGTCGAGAAAGCTGTTTGTTCACAGAAACACGCTGGTTTACAGGCTTGACAAGATCAAGAAGCTGACGGGCCTTGATCTGAGAGAGTTTGACGACGCAATCATATTCAAGGTTGCGATGATGGTCAACAAGTACCTTTCGTCTCAGCCGACAAGATTGTAGGAATATTTTAAATAATTAATAAATATGATAATTCGGGGCGGCGCGGCGGCTTAAGGTTCGCCTGCCCGTCCTTATGATTTTGCGGAAAAACGGAGGAGCTGTTATGAACAAAAAGGCGGTCAAAATAACCGCGATCGTTATCGCGGCGGTGTTCTTCCTCGGCATATGCTCGGGGCTTGCGGCGCTGTTCTTTATATAATTCGGGGATATGTCGGAGTTATGCGATCATAAATCTTTAAGGAGCATAATATGTATTTAAAAAAGAAAACGATTGTTTTATGGGCGGTGCTTTTGATCATCGCCACGTCCGTTATGACAATAGGATTGGTGAATCCGTTCGGCTTCACCCATTTTTTGGATTTTTTCAAATTTAACGTGATAACCGGCATGATCAAAAATATGTACTACGCCGACGTTCCGGCCGCAGATTTCGCGAACGGCGCCATTGAGGGCTTTGCCCGGGGCACCGGCGACCCGTATACCGATTATCTTTACGGCGAGGAAGCCGAGGCCTATATGGAGGACGTCAGCGGAAGCTTTGACGGCATAGGGGTGTATATTGAAAATAATCTCGAAGACAACACGATAACCGTTGTCTCGGCCATTTCGGGCACGCCCGCCGAGGAGGCGGGGCTGGTCAGCGGCGACAAAATTCTGGCTGTTGCCGGCGTGAATTACACGGGCGAGCAGATGAACGAGGCGGTCAGCAATATGCGCGGACAGTCGGGAACCACGGTCGATGTGACGGTGCTCAAGGCCGACAGCGGCGAGACGGTGACTCTCAACATTGAGCGGCGGCATATTGACGTCACCACGGTCGAGTCAAAGATTATTGACGGCACAAGGATAGGATATATCTCGATTTCGCAGTTTACCGGAAGCACTGGATATGAGTTTGACGAGCAGCTTAAATCTGTTATGGACGGCGGGGCGAGGTCGCTTGTCATAGACCTTCGCAACAACCCCGGCGGATATGTTGACGCGGCGGTCGATGTCGCTTCAAACTTTGTGAAATCGGGCGATGAGATCGTCTATACTCTCAGCAAGGATGGAGACAAGGAAAGCTATACCTCGGAGGGCAGCCAGTATAAGATACCGATCGTGCTGCTTATCAATCAGGGTTCGGCCTCGGCCAGCGAGATACTCACCGGAGCGCTTAAGGATTACGGCCTCGCGCATGTCATCGGCGAGACGTCATACGGCAAGGGCGTGGTGCAGAATGTCACCGAGCTGCCTTCGGGCGAGGTGATCTCGGTAACGATTGCCAGATACTACACGCCCTCGGGAACATGCATCCATGAGGTGGGAATTGAGCCCGATGAGGTTATACCCATGGAGCTTAGCAAATATGCCCGTCTTGACGCGCTGACGCTTCAGGAGGATGAGCAGCTCAGCGCGGCGGTGGACTACCTGACGAAATAGGAGATGTTATTATGGTTTTTCAGCATTTCTGCAAAAGATAAAACGCGCGTTTAAAAGGCGCGAAAAGCCGCAGGCACAGCCCGCGCTCCCGCGGCGCGAGGAGGCGGGCGTTAAACCGATCGACGCGGAGACCTTCCCCGGCGCGGCGGAGTTCGCGCTGAAGGCGGCGGGATTGAACCCGGGGAATATCGGAATTGGGATATTCCTGCCCGAGGACGCGGAAAAATTTATGCCAGCCGTGGACTACGCCTGTGAAAGGTTCAGATACGCTGCGCTCTATTCTGACGACGGAAAGGCGGTTGAGGGAGCCGCGGAGCGGATATACGCCGATCTCGGCCTTCCGCTCATGACCTACGGCGCAAAAGACTTTTCAAAATGCCGCTATCCGCTGCTGATGGATTTCGCGCGGGGCAGGCTGAGGCTGGGCCGTGATCTGTGCATAATCGGCACCGACGAAAACGGAGGCTTTGCGCGCGGCTGACACGTCAAACGCATGAAAAAATAACATAACTGTAACACAAAAAATGGAAGAAATAGTGTATACTTAAATCCATAAG
>CANQKC010000037.1 GCA_947624305.1 uncultured Monoglobus sp.
AGTGAAATCGCAATTTTCACTCTCCCTGTATACTACTTAATCATTATTAGTCTTTCTTAACTTAATGACATTGGCCTGAGGCTCCTTTTTCATAACTTGTAAAGATAATTTAATTTTACTTTTGTCGGAATTCGTGATATAATGCGTAAAGCAGAGCGGTTTGGCCACCTCATTCTCAAAAGGAAGGAGGTGAACCTCTAAAATATTCCTCGGTTTTCCGAGAGTTTATTGAAGGAGGTGTTGCTGCATGAAATCGATTATCAGAATAATCGCGGCTGTTGTGATATTTTTCATAATAGTGAGCAGTAAAGCAGTATGACCGTCTCTCAGCAATTGACGGTCATACTATGTTATGATTAAGTTGATTGGCTAAACCATTTTTCGGTTGCCTTTGATACTTTAAGGGGCCTTCGGGCTCCTTTTTACATTTATATTATAACACGCGCTTTGAAATTTGTCAAGCGTTACATCAGCGGGGCTTTCAGGGCGCTTGTCAGGGCCTTCATTCCGTTTATCTTATCCTCCGCGGTCTTGCCCGCGGCTATCGTTTTGACTATGGCGCTGCCGACTATAAGGCCGTCGCAGTATTTTTTTAAATTCTCGATATGCTCCGGCTTTGAAATTCCGAAGCCTATGCACTTGGGAATGTCGGAATACTTGTTGAGCATGCCGAACATACGGTCAAAGTCGGTCGAAAAATCCTCGCGCGTTCCGGTGACGCCCATCGAGGACACGCAGTAGAGAAAACCCTTTGCCCTCTCGCAGATCGCTTTGGAACGCTCCTCGGATGAGGTGGGCGCGATCATCGAGATCTGCCATACTCCGTACTCCTGCGTCAGGTCGTAGACCTCATCGCTCTCCTCAAAAGGAAGGTCGGGGATAATAACGCCGTCCACGCCCGCCTTTTTGCAGGCCGCGAAAAATTTCTCGGGGCCGTAGCTTAATATCGAGTTGAAATACATCAAAAACACCAGCGGAACCTGCGTGCTCTCGCGCAATTCGGACACGGCCCCAAATATTATGTCAAGATTGATCTCGTGCTTTAGGGCGCGCACGTTCGCCGCTTGAATTACCGGGCCCTCGGCCATAGGGTCGGAGAACGGTATTCCCAGTTCGATCAGATCGGCACCCGCGTTTTCCATGGCGAGCACCAGCTTTTTCGAGGTCTCGATGTCCGGGTCTCCGAACGTCAGAAACGTCACAAGCGCCTTTTTGTCTTTTTCTCTCAGGGCTTCAAACATTGAGTCTATTCTATTTTTCATTGATTTCCACCCCCATATATCTCGCGACGGAATACACGTCCTTGTCGCCTCTGCCCGAAAGGTTTATGACAACTATCTTGTCCTTGTCCATTTTCGGCACAAGCTTCATTGCCTGCGCCACCGCGTGTGAGCTTTCGATCGCGGGGATTATGCCCTCGATCCTCGTCAGATAGCGGAAGGCGTCGACCGCCTCTGCGTCGGTTATCGGATAGTATTCGGCGCGGCCGCTGTCTCGCAGAGCCGCGTGCTCGGGGCCCACTCCGGGATAATCGAGGCCCGCGGAGATCGAGTAGACCGGCATTATGCCGCCCGATTTGTCCTGCAAAAATATCGACTTCATGCCGTGGAGCACGCCCACGGTGCCTTTTGTCATGGTGGCGGCGTGGCGCTCGGTGTCTATTCCGTCGCCCGCGGCCTCGGCTCCGATGAGCCGAACCGACTTGTCGCCGATAAAGTCATAAAACGCGCCCATGGCGTTGCTGCCTCCGCCCACGCATGCGATGACTGCGTCGGGCAGACGGCCCTCTTTTTCGAGCATCTGCGCCTTTATCTCTTTTCCGATAACGCTCTGGAAGTCGCGCACGATCGTGGGATACGGATGCGGGCCCATGGTGGAGCCCAGCAGATACATCGTGTCGTTCGCCCTTGCCGCCCACGCGCGGAGCGCCTCGTTGCAGGCGTCCTTGAGCGTGCTCGTGCCCGATGTGACGGGCGTCACCTTGGCGCCCAGCAGGTTCATGCGGAACACGTTGAGTTCCTGGCGGCGGGTGTCCTCCTCGCCCATGAAGACCTCACACTCCATGCCGAACAGCGCCGCCGCCGTGGCCGCGGCCACTCCGTGCTGACCCGCTCCGGTCTCGGCGATGACCTTCTTTTTGCCCATGCGCTTCGCCAGAAGCGCCTGACCCAGCACATTGTTTATCTTGTGCGCTCCGGTGTGGTTCAGGTCCTCGCGCTTTATGTATACCTTGGCGCCGCCCAGATCATTTGTCATGTTCTCCGCGTAGTAGAGCAGAGACGGGCGGTTCGCGTATTCATTCAAATAAAATTCAAGTTCTTTTTGGAACTCGGGGTCCGCCTTCGCCTCGTTGTAGGCGGCCTCAAGCTCATTCAGGGCGCGCATCAGAGTCTCGGGCGCGTACTGTCCGCCGTAGATCCCGAATCTGCCCTTTGATTTATTTTCCATAGTTTTATACCTCGTTTTGATTTATTTTATACTTCTTATGATATTCACGATTTTCTTTATCTTTTCCGCATCCTTCAGGCCGTCGGTCTCGGCGCCGCTGCTGACGTCGACCCCGTATGGGCTGTACCTTTCGACCGCGTCAGCTATGTTGCCCGCGTTCAGCCCGCCGGCCAGCATGATCGCGCTCAGGTCGATGCCGCGCAGACGCTCGTCCTCGATCCTTTTGCCCTTGCCGCCGTAGCCCTCGACGTAAGCGTCGAGCAGCAGACGGTCGGCGATTTTGTATTTTTCAAGGCTTTTCGGGTCAAAACCGTCGCCGACCCGCGCCGCCTTCCAGATTTTCAGATCGGGACAAAGCTTTCGCAGATTTTCTATATCCTCCGCGCTTTCCTCGCCGTGAAGCTGAGCGATGTCAAGCGGCACCGAATTCGCAAGCTCCGCGATTTTTTCGGGCGGCATGTTGACAAACACGCCGACGGCATGTATTCTCGGATCGAGCCGCGAGCGTATCGCGCGCGCCTTTTCAGCCGTCAGACAGCGGCGGCTTTTCTCGTAGAACACAAAGCCCGCGAAGTCGGGCATAGCGACATTTACCGCGTCGGCGTCCGCCTCGCGCGTGAGGCCGCAGATCTTTATTTTAACGCTCATATCAATCAAGCCTTCCGTTTCTCAGATCATCGACCGCGGAGGAAATATTTTGGTGACGCATGAACAGCTCGCCGATAAGCGCCGCGTCGGCGCCGATTTGCTCCACATACTCAAGGTCGCGGCTGCTTCTGATCCCGCTCTCGGACACAAGAACCTTTTTGTCCCGCTCCTCAAGCAGGCCCAAAAGCCGCTCGGTGGTGCCGAGGTCCTCCTCAAAGGTTTTGAGGTTGCGGTTGTTGACGCCGACGATCCTCGCGCCAAGCGCGTTCACCCGTCGCAGCTCCTCCGCGTCATGAACCTCGACCAGACAGTCAAGATCGAGCCCGTGCGCGGTTTCCATAAAAGCGCTCATTGTCTTGTCGTCAAGGATCGCCGCGATAAGCAGGATCGCCGACGCGCCGAGACCTCTCGCCTCGTATATCTGATATTCGTCGATCACGAAGTCCTTGCGCAGCAGCGGAATTTTGGAAATGCGGCTGATGTCGCGCAGGAAATCGGGCTTGCCAAGGAAGAAATCGGTCTCGGTCAGCACCGACATGGCCTGCACGTCGGACTTTAAGTATTCCCGCGCCACGTCCATGTGGTCAAGGTCGGGGCGGATCAGCCCTTTTGAGGGCGACGCTTTTTTCACCTCGGCTATGATTGAGATTTTTTCGTAGTCCTTTAAGGCGTTGTAAAAGCTTATCACCTTGCGCGAGCCGAACGATTTTTCCACGTCGTTCCTCAGGGTTTTGTAGCTGATCTTCTGCTTTTGGTTTTCCAGATATATTTTCTTTTTTGTTACGATTTTTTCTAATATGTCCATAATTTTCTCCGAAATTGATCAAGTATTTCACAAAGACGCGGGACGTCAAGGGCGAATGTCCGCAAATGTTAATGATTTGTGGCCACGTTTATCCGCGGAAAAGGAATGCGGTTGTGCAACGAACCTGCTACGCGGCTCCGGCCGCAGCCGTCCCCTACGACCATCTTGCGTACTATTATTCTAATCACTATTCGCTAATCACTAATCACTACGTTCGTAGGGGCGGATATTATCCGCCCGCGGGCGGCAGATTGCCGCCCCTACAACCGCTCATCTGCCTCAACCCAACTAAAACGCGTTTGTCATTTCAACCAATTGATCGAGCTTTTTCATGGCGGCGCCGCTGTCTATGGCTTTTTCCGCCATGCGAACGCCTTCTTCGATGCTCTTCGCAAGGCCTGTCGTATAGATCGCCGCGCCCGCGTTCAGAACAACTATATCGCGGCGGGGACCTTTTTCGCCCTTTAAGATGCTCAGGGTTGTTTTCACGTTCTCGTCAACGTCGCCGCCCTTGATGTCATCAGCCGTGCCAACGGCGAGGCCCACGTCTTCGGGGCTTAAATAATAGTCGATGACCTTGCCGTTCTTTATCTCGGAGATCTTGGTCTTTCCGATTATCGACAGCTCATCCATGCCGTTGTCAACGCCGCATACCGACATTCCCGAGGTTACGCCGAGGTTCATCATCGCCTCGGCCAGCGGGTGGGTCAGGCTCTCGTCAAACACGCCGATTACCTGGTGCTTGGCGTTTGAGGGGTTCGAGAGGGGGCCGAGTATGTTAAACAGAGTTCTTATCTTGATCTCGCCGCGCACACCCGACACGGTTTTCATGCAGGGGTGCATGGTCCTCGCGAACATAAATCCTATGCCGATCTTTTCGACGCACTCCTTGACCTGCTCGGGCGTTATCATTATATTTACGCCGAGGCCCTCGAGCACGTCGGCGCTGCCGCACTTGCTCGAAACCGCGCGGTTCCCGTGCTTGGCGGTCTTTGCGCCCGCGCCCGCGATAACAAACGCCGCGGTGGTCGAAATGTTAAACGTGTTCGTGCCGTCGCCGCCGGTTCCCACGCAGTCAACGTAGTCGGGAACGTCGGGCGTGATGAGCGAGGCCTTGCTGTTCATCATCGCGGCGCTGCCGCTGATCTCGTCGATCGTCTCGCCCTTCATGCGCAGGGCGGTGAGGTAGGCGCTTATCTGAACCGGCGTCGCTCCGCCGTCCAGCACCGCGTCCATCGCGGTTTTTGCCTCGTCAAACGTCAGATTTTCTCCGTCAGTGATCTTTCTTATGTATTGTGTAAGCATAATTTTCAACTCCTATATATTTAAAAAATTTTTTAACATTGTTTTTCCGTCGGGCGTCAGCACCGACTCGGGGTGAAACTGCAGCCCGAACAGCGGATACTCTTTGTGCTCCATAGCCATGACCGAGCCGTCGTCGGTCTTGGCCGTGACCTTCATGCAGTCGGGCAGGGCGCTCTCGTCTGTCACCAGCGAATGGTACCTGCCGACCCTTATCTCGTCTCCGACTATACCGCCGAAAATCACCGAGGTCTTGTCGAGGATCTTTGCGGTGTCCGCCTTGCCGTGCATCAGCTTGGGCGCGTGAATCGTTCTGCCGCCCATGGCCTCGCCTATCGACTGGTGGCCGAGGCAGACGCCCATGATCGGGAATTTTGTGTAAAGCCGCTTTATAAGCTCTATGCAAATGCCCGCGTCTTTCGGGTACTTGGGCCCGGGCGAGATTATTATATGCTCGGGCTCCATGACCTCGAGCTCATCGACCGTGATCTCGTCGTTCCGATAAACCTTGACATTCGGGTCGATCTCGCCGATATACTGGTACAGATTATAGGTGAACGAGTCATAATTATCAATAATTATATTCATCAAAGATCACCCGCCCTTTCTATCGCCTGTATCATCGCCATAGCCTTGTTGACCGTCTCGGTGTACTCGGTCTCGGGAACCGAGTCGTAGACGATACCCGCTCCGGCCTGAACATAGGCTTTGTTGTCCTTAAACAGCGCCGTCCTTATCGTTATGCAGGAGTCGAGGCTGCCGCCGAAGCCGATATAGCCGATCGCTCCGCCGTAGAAGCCGCGCTTTCGGGTCTCGAGCTCGTCGATGATCTCCATGGCGCGTATCTTGGGCGCGCCCGACAGCGTTCCCGCGGGAAGCACCGCGCGCAACGCGTCAAACGCGGTCTTGTCGGGCCTCAGCCTGCCTTGGACGTCGGACGTCATGTGCATTATATGCGAAAATCTTTGGATATATTTGAGCCGCGTGACCTCGACACTGCCGAACTCGCAGACCTTGCCGACGTCGTT
This sequence comes from uncultured Monoglobus sp., assembly GCA_947624305.1. Classification (GTDB taxonomy): domain Bacteria; phylum Bacillota; class Clostridia; order Monoglobales; family Monoglobaceae; genus Monoglobus. The sequence continues at coordinate 6,232 of CANQKC010000037.1, forward strand.
CCTGCCCAGGTCGACAAGCATGATATGCTCGGCGTTCTCCTTAGGGTCGGCGATCAGATCGAACTCGTTCTGCCGATCCTCCTCGGCTGTCTTTCCTCTCGGGCGGCTGCCCGCTATCGGGCTGTTTGACACGATCCCGTCCTCAACGCGCACCAGCATCTCTGGCGAAGCGCCCGCGATCTGACAGCTGTCGAACTTTAAGTAATACAAATACGGCGACGGGTTTATGACGCGTATCGCGCGGTAGGCGTTAAAGGGGTCGCTGTAATTCTCGATCTCGAACCTCTGCGACAGCACCACCTGGAATATATCGCCGTTTTTGATGTATTCTTTCGCCTTCTCCACGTTCTTACAGAACCGCTCCTTGGTTATGTTGCTCTTGGGCTCGCCCGCGCCGCGGAAGCCGCTGCCCGGCTTTGACTTGAGCTCAAGCGGAGCCGCCAGCTCGTTCTTGATCTCGATCAGCCGCTCGACCGCGCGGTCGTATCTGAAACGCAGGTTCTCGCCGGGGTGGATATTCACCATGATTATGATCTTTTTCGCCTTGTTGTCAAAAGCCACGATCTCGTCGGTGAACATAAAGTGCATGTCGGGCTGGTCAAGATCGTCCTCGGGCGGATCGGGCAGCTTTTCGGTCAGGCGCACCAGATCGTAGGCGAAGCAGCCCACCGCGCCGCCGCTGAACGACGGCAGCCCCTCGATGACCGGGGATTTGAATTTGTCGGCGTATTCGTTTAAAATGTCGATCGGGTTCCCCTCGCGCTCAGTCACAACGCCGTTATAATCGGTGATGACCGCCCTGCCGCCGTAGCTCTTGAATGTGAGGAACGGGTTCCTGCCGATAAACGAGTACCGATTGGTGAGCTCGCTGCCCTCGACCGACTCAAGCAGAAAACAGTATTTGTCGGTCTCGAGTTTTCGGAAGGCCGAGATCGGCGTGTCCATATCCGCGAAAACCGACAGCGTGACAGGTATCAGGTTATAGCCTTGATCGGCATAGCCTTCGACCTGCTCAAAGGTTGGATAAAACATTAAAAAAGCCTCCTCATAATTTATTAGAGTAGACCAACTAAGTATTCAGAACACATGATAAGCGCGCGGGCGCGCGTTCCGCCGTTCCCGCTCGTTAATCGGGCGCTATTTCAGCCCACTCGTCTCAACTCATCTCATCTCAAAATACCTAATCTCGTCTAATCTGAACTGTTTTTTTATTATATACCGAATATTAATATTTGTCAAGGATTTTTTATAAACGGAGCGGCGGGCAAATTGCCCGCCGCTTTCTGGGAAGAAATCTATTAATAATTTTTAAAATTATTAAACAGTGTTATTTTGTGTAGGGCGTTGACGGAGCGCTCGCGTTCGGCAGAACTATATCGCCGACCGTCTCAGCCGCGTAATTGTGGTTGTCGGGTATGATCTGGCTTTCCTCGTTGGGTTCCTGCGTGAGAATGAAGCAGAATACCAGCGCTTTCGCCGCCTTGGCTCTTGTTACATGGGCCTGGGGCTCAAGCTCGTCGCCGACTTTGATCTGGCCTCTTGTGAGGTCCTTCTCGGAGCGCATCAAGCCTAAGTTATAAGCTTCCTTGACCTTGCCGTAAAGCGAAGTGTTAATATCGCCTATATCCTTGAGCGCAGCCCAGCCAACCAGCGGTATGTAGGGAGAACCCTCATACTTGATATTGGGATCATAGTTCGGATCGTCGGGCGAGGGAACTCCGCCGTTCTGGTTCATATACGGAACCTTGACCCAACTGCCGTCCGCGTTTTTGCCGTAAGCCGCGAGATACGCGTCATACAGTATCGCGCCCATAGCCTCACGGGTCAAAGCGGCATCGCTCGCTATGATCGTGTTGTCAACAAGCTTAGGCTCGCTCTTGTAAATCGCCGAAACCTCGCAGTCGGCGTCAGCCTCAAAAACGGTCTCTCTTCCGGTGCCCGCCGTCGCGGGATTACCGTTTAACGTGATCTTGTCGTTGAGATAACCGTCGCCGGCTATCGCCACAACTCTTATCTCGTCGCCGTCGTTAACAACCATTGAGTCTTTTGACTGAGGATAGTTGGTCGATTCATACTTAACTCCGAACAATCTGCCTGTGCCGCCGCGCGCCCAGAGCTGATAATCGGTGTCGGCCTTCACGTTAAACTGAACCGCGCCGTAAACCGTGTCGCCTGTGCCGTTGCCGGCCAGTGTCTGAGACTGTGTGCCGTCGGGGCCGACAAGCTCAATAGCCTTGTTGTCGTTAAAGCGCGCGTATACCGTGATCTTGCCGTCCGCCTTTGAGTGATATTTTACTATCTTCTCGGGACTCGCGTTGCGGAACTCGAAGTAGTTGGTCGAAATCTCGCTGTTGTCGAATTTGCCGCTGCCGTCGGACTTTGCAACGAGCTCTTCCGGAGCGGTCATCGTCATATAGTCGTTGTCAACAAATACCTCATTTGCCTTGATCTTTGAAGCTTCGGGAACGTCTCCGGTGGCGGTCTTAAACGCACTGTTGTTGTAGATCGTGATCTCGCCGCCTTCAACCTGCTTAACTGTGATCGTGAACTGACCCGCTGCGGCCTGTGCCTCGCCCGGCGTGTATTCCGCGGGGCCGGAAACAATCGGAGCATACTCCGCCGTGTCCGCCGCAGCCGATTTCGCCGCAGCCGCCTCCGCCTGAAGCTCGGCATATGTCTTGGTGTAGCTTGTCAGTGAGTTTTCTTTGAGACCGAATACCTTTTCCATGCCTCTCGCGAACTCGCCGACCGTGATATCCGCGGTGGGCTTGAAGTTGTTGTCCTTATCCTTGTGGAGCGCGCCGATCTGCAGGGCCTTCTCGATAGAAGTTCTGTAGTAATAGTTGTCGCTCGCCTGCTTTGTCGCGCCGGGAACAACGTCAACCGCGTCAACGTCGCTCGCCTGTTCGGGCAGTACCGCCGACCAGTCGTGGTTCTCGGACGCAGCCGCAGTCTTGACCGTCTCGGGCATGTAGGAAACAAGCTTCTCCATGATCGCCTTGTCGGTGTATTTGTCATCCGCGGCAACGCTCTGATCGTAAATGCTCTGGAGCATTATGCGGCAGAACTGCTTCGCGGCTGCCTCTCTGTAGTGAGTGCCGTCGCCGTTGGCGCCGTTTGCCGAGTTGTTCGCGGGCGTCTCGCCGGCCTCAACGCTGTTGTATGTCCATGTGCCCTCGTTCTTGTCGAGCTTGCTGTAGTAATCGACCGCTCCCTGGTACAGCTCAACATAAGCTACCTCGGGATCGGACGCCGCCTTTGCCTTCATGTTGGCAGGCGAATCGGGGTTGAATGTCGTGGCTCCGCCGGCGCTTCTCGGCATTGCCGATACCAGAAGCGGAACCATGCCGCGCGCCTTGATCGCGCTTACGTACATGTCGAGCCATCTGTTATAGAGGGCGTTTGCTTTTGCCTTGTCGCCGTCCTTATACTGGCAGCCTCTGTCAAAGCGCGTCTCTGCGGGAGATTCGTCGTTATGCGCGGAATGCAGGAACACATAGTCGCCCGCCTTGCCGTTTAAAAGAACGTCGTCAAATCTGCCTTCGGTGTAGTTGTTTCTCATGCAGCGTCCGCCCATTGAGTAGTTGATAACGTTGACCTTGCTCAGGTCAAAGTATTTATAGAGCGTCTGGCCCCATGAGCTGATAGTCTCGTTAAATGTGTATGTCTTCTGTGTCGAGTCGCCCAGGATATGGATCGTGGGCTTGTCGCCTGCCGCCTGCGCGGCGATGGGCGTGATCTTTATCGACTTGACCGTAACGGTCTGAGGCTTCTCGGTCGTGGGCAGGGTCGTGGGCTCTATGTCAAGCTCAACAAAGCTGTCGCCCGTCGCGAAGTCGTATGACCAGGTAGTCGCCGCCTCATCCCATTTGGCGACCGCGTTTCTCTTAACATGGCCTGCGGTGTCCCATGCGTTTGTGCTCGTCAGTCTTGAGGCGTCCATGCCTGTGGGAGCGATCTTGGTGTTCGCCGACGTGGAGTCTCCGCCAAGCGTTACCTCAACGTGATAAGCGCCGGGATCGGTGTCAAGTCTGTAAATAAGTCCGCCGTAGTTAGTGTAGCTCGAACTGTCCTTGTATTTGCTGCTCAGATACTCTCCGTCGCTTTCGGTAACGCTCGCGCCGTCAGCGCCGGCCGTGATCTTGTCTGTGCCGGCGACAACTCTGTCATAGCCTTCGGGCATTATCGCGTCGGATGTCGAAACAAAGCCAAAGCCCGATTCCTCATCATATACAGGCACGAGACCCAGCTCCGCGAAGTTTATGTCCGCTCCGTTTATGTCGGGATCGACCGGGCTGACATCTTTTGCCTCGCAGACAGGTTCAACGCTGTCAAGAGATTTCCAAACCATGATCTTATCCGCCTCTATGCCGCTGAATGTTACCGTATCGCCATTAATATCCTCGTGCTTTTCGGCAACAAGCGCGCCGCCGTCATACTTGGCGGCAACAGCGACTCCGCTGTCAATGTTCGCGAGAACGGCGACTGTGTTGCCCTTATGGTCGAGATACGCCTTAACGATCGTGGGTCCGACGGGGCCTGCTGTCGGTTCGGTTGTGGGAGCCGCGGTCGGAGCCGCTGTCGGCGCGATTGTGGGAGCCTCTGTCGGGGCCGCTGTCGGCTCAGTCGTGGGAGCCGCTGTCGGTGCCGCTGTCGGCGCGATTGTGGGTGCTTCTGTCGGGGCCGCTGTCGGCGCGATTGTGGGAGCCTCTGTCGGGGCCGCTGTCGGCGTTTCGGTGGTTTCGGGCGCGGGAGCCTCGTTGGGAACTACCTGAACGACCGTTGTGTCGCCCGATTCCTTGTTTTCCTCAGCCTCTTTTTCAAGAACGGCTTGCGGAGCGAACTTAACGCTTACCATAGCCGCCGCGGTCAGATCCTTGTAATCATTAAAGTTTACTTTTACCGTCTCGGCTCCGCTCTTGGTTCCGTCGGGATTTGAGTACTTAACGTCGCTGCCTACGCTTATCTGCTCGATAACGTATCCGTCTTCGGGCGTTACGGTGAACGTCTGATCGGGAGCCTCCTCCGTGATCTTCATAACGCCGTCTTCGTCGGTGTTGCTGTATGTAACCGTTCCACCATTATTGTTCGTAACAACAAAGGTCTTTACCTTCTTATCCGCTTCCTGCTCCTCGAGAGTCTTGTCGGTAACGACAACAGCGAAGGGGCTGAAGCTGCTGCACAGGATAACCAGGCCGTAGGGAGTAACCTCGCAGGGGATCTCCTCAACGCCGATGGTGTTTCCGCGCTCGTCCTGCTTATAATGGTAGGCTGTGAACTTAACGCCGGCGTCATTCGGACCGTAAGGCGCGGGGAAGCCCATCATAACTCTCACGCCCTGACCCGGCTGGGGAACCATTGCCTTGCAGACTGTGAGGTTAATATTGTACATGCTGCTCGCCTTGGGAGTAACTCCCTGTTCTCCGAGCAGCTCGTTCATGGTGTTCTGCTCGCCCTGAGTCGTGTCGGTCACAACCAGAGACAGTCTGTGCGACAGGCCGGGGTCAACGGGTTCGCCCCTTGAGTCCGTCCAGCCCTCAATGTCAATGTCGGAGTCACTGATAAGCTGCGGCTTGGCGTGAACGTTCCAGAAATATCCTCTTGATCTGTAAGCGCATACCGCGCAGGGGAACGATGTTACCATGCTTATCTCGTTCGGTATCTTCTTGCTGACAACGCCGCGCATCGTCTTGAATATGATCAGGTACTGAACGCAGTCGCTGGCCCATGACGGATCGGGCTTAAATTTAAACGTCACCGTTCTGTCGCCGTCAAAGTGGATCGAGGGAACCGCCTCATCAACCTTGATATTGTCAAGAGAAGCGTTGTTCTCGGTCTTATCAAAAACGTAAACTCCGTAGTCCTTGCCGTATTCAAGCTCGATAGGTGTGCCGTTTTCGGTCACAACATCGCCCTCGGCCTCGCCGTCGGCTGCGGCCGCGATGGGAGCGAACTGCTCAAGAGGCTGATCGAACGAATACTCGCAGTCGATCTCCATATTGCCCTGGATCAAAACTCTGCCCGACTGTGAGGGAGTGCCTCTCTTGATATACGGAGGCGCAACATATTTCTCGGCGGGGTTGTAGAGCAGGCCCGTCTCGGCCTCAAAGCCCGCGGTATCGCCCTTATAATATTGATACTCAAGCCGCTTAAGATCACTGTAACCCTCCGGCGTATCCGGAACAGGATTGGGAACTTCGGGATTTACCGGTATTTCCTGACCGTAATACCAATGTCCCTTGGGCGGAACCTTGGTGATAGCGAACTCCGCATAATAGATCTGCCAAGCCGGGAACAGCGTATATTCTTCCGTTTCAAATCCATCCGAGCCGGAGAAATATAATCCGGTGTCGGCATAAACCCAATCGGTATTTCCGACAAGTCCGCCCTCGACGGAGCTTGTATCTTCTGAATATTGCTTTATGAGGATATATATCCCGTCCTCGCGCGCGGCTTTCTCATAGCCCTTGCCGTTGTAGCTTACCTTGTAAACCGGAGCGGGAATGTCTGTGCCGAAATACATATTGCTGTTTTCGGTGTACTGGACTTCAAGACCGTTCAGCGAGAACACCGTGTCATAGCTCACGCCGCTCATTTCAAGTCCGGGATACTGGAACACAAACTGACACTCGGACATCTCGCCGCTCGCAACGTGCTGCTTATCCATGATGTCGGCGCCGACCAGCAGGTACTCTGTCGACTCGTGACCGCTGTCGACATCGTCGATCTCTTCTCCGTTCCAAGCGGAAGGATCGTCAAATGTCGAGTCAACGGCATACCATACGTCGTTTTCAAGCTGGTGGACTCTGACCATGTTCCACATGTGCAGCTCCTCGTCTCCGTCGCCGTGCTTGTAAACGCCCTGAACCAGAACGCAGGGAATGCCGAGCTTATCCATAATGCACTTAAAGCCTCTTGAATAGCCCTCGCAGAGAGACTCACCCGCGACCAGAGGGCCGTAAGCGGTTCTCACGTTCTCGATATTCTCGGGCAAGCAGGCCTTGGGGCCGGGTTTTGTGGAGTCCAGCTTATATTTTGTGCTTCTGATCAGCTTGTCATGAACAGCGGTGATCTTTTTCTCTTCCGCCGTCTTTTCTCTGTATTTTTCCTCGTCCGAGGTGCCGGGTCTTAAATCTTCAAGATCGTAAACCTGCGGCACCGGGGTTTCCGTCGCATCGGCGGCGGGCGGAGCCGGAGCTTCCGTCGCCTCGGCTGCGGGCGGAGCCGTGGGGTCCGCGACCTTTGCCGCATCCTCGGCGATCTTAACGTAATTCTCTATCGACTCGTTAAGCTTTTTCTCGGCTTCGTCGATCAATTCAGCGCTTTCAAAGCCTTTTCTGTAATAATTTTCGGCTCTGCCCGCGCCCAGCGAGGCCTTGTAGCCCGTGGCCTGATTGAACTTCACGGTTATCGTGAGGTTGTCGGTGTTTACATAAAAAACCTCGGGATAGTCCGCGAAGAACGCGTCGCGAGCCGCTCCGTATGTATTGAGCAGAGCGTTGTCGCCGTCTGCGTAAGCCGCGAGCTGAGACTGCGTCACAACTTCGTTCGCGACAAGATCGTATGATTCGCCGTTTTTGAAAATGTCATCATTATACATTTTCTTCATCGCGTCATAGAATTTCTTTGCGTCCGCGGTCAGCTGATGATAGAAATACTCGTAATGGCCGTCTTCGGTCCAGAAATTTTCCGGATCCTCCGAAGCCGCCGCGGCGCCGTCATACGAGGCCGCCGACACGATCGGGGCGGTCATGACCATTGTGAGCGTCATTATAACCGCGATCAAAAGCGCGATCGGCTTTCTGAATTTTGTAGTCATAAAAACTCCTCCTTTTGATGTTTTTGTTTATTGTGCCTTTTATTATTTTTAAGTTTATCCGGTACTGAGCCTATAAAGCACAGTATATTCCTAATATAATCCTATATGCATATTTTAACCTAAATCCGCCGAAATTTCAATTACGATTTTTTAACAAAGGTTGTAATTTTTCAGTTTCGGCACATTGCCCTGTTTCGGCATTTTTCAGGCGAATAATTTATGAATTTATCACAAAATCGGGAGTTGCTAAAGCTCAAGGGTTGTGATATAATAATCAAAAAGCGGGAGGTGCTTGTATGAGACGCGTAATCGAGGCTTTAAACAACAAAGCCGAAAACTATATTCTGCCACTTTTCTGGCAGCACGGGGAGCCGCCGGAGGTAATCCGCGACGAGATACAAAAAATCCGCGATGCGGGTATCACGGAGTTCTGCGTGGAGTCGCGCCCGTTTGAGGATTTTTGCGGCCCGAAATGGTGGGAAAACCTTGACAACATAATCGCCGAGGCGAAGCGGCTTAACATGCGCGTCTGGATCTTTGACGACAAGCATTTCCCCAGCGGCTACGCGAACGGCGTGTTTGAGACACGCCGCCCCGATCTGCGCAAGCGCCACCTGATCGAAAAAAACGCGGACGTTTACGGCCCGAGGAAAGACATGGCGCTGATCCTGCCCGAGCTTCGGCCCGAGTTTGACGAGAGGCTTGTCGGTGCGGCGATGATCCGCAGGAGCGGCGAGGGCGAAAATCTGACAGGCGAGGCGGTTGACCTCACCGACCGTATCAGCGGCGGAATGCTGTACCTTGACGTGCCCGAGGGCGTGTGGCGCGTGTTCTTTTATATCGACACGCGGGACGGCGTGAGCGGCCGCTCCGCGTATATGCTTGACCCGCTTGAGCCCGGGTCGTGCGCGATGATGATCAGCGAGGTTTACGAGCCTCATTACAATAGATATAAAGACGAGTTCGGAAAGACGATCGCCGGATTTTTCAGCGACGAGCCCGGCTTCCGCAATCTGCCGAAGGGTTACGGCACCTCGGTCGGCACGGTGGGCACCGCGCTCCCGTGGAACGAAAAGCTTATCGATACTCTCTCAGCGGCAGCGGGCCGCCCCGCAGCGGCTGACCTCGCCGCGCTTTGGTATGACTGCGGCGAGGTCACGGCGAAGGTCCGCACGGCCTACATGGACGCGGTCTCGAAAATGTATTCCGAAAATTTCTGCAAAATGCTTGGGGATTGGTGCCGAGAGCGCGGGGTCATGTATATCGGCCATGTGCTTGAGGACATGAACGTGAGCTCACGCCTCGGCCCCGGCGCGGGTCATTATTTCCGCGCGCTTGCCGGTCAGGACATGTCGGGGATCGACGCGGTGTATCATCAGCTCATGCCCGGCTTTGGGGATATGTGCCACTCGGTTTTCGCCTCGACGCGGATAAACGACCCCGAATTTTATGACTTCGCCCTTGGCAAGCTCGGCGCGTCCATGGCGCATATCCAGCCGAACAAGCGGGGCCGCGCCCTGTGCGAATGCTTCGGCGGCTACGGCTGGGCCGAGGGTCTGCCGCTAATGAAGTGGCAGACCGACCATTTTCTGGTGGCGGGGATCAATTATTTTGTGCCGCACGCGTTCTCACCCAAAGAAAACGACCCGGACTGCCCGCCGCACCTATACGGGCGCGGCATGAACCCGCAGTATGAATATCTTAAAATCCTCAGCGGCTATATGAACCGCATGTGCCATATACTGAGCGGCGGCAGGGCCGTTCCGTCCGCCGCGGTGCTGTACCACGCCGAGGCCGAGTGGTGCGGCGGAGAATATATGCTTGAGCAGAAGCCCCTCAAGGCTCTGCTTGAGAACCAGATCGACTGCGATATAATCCCGTTTGACGCGATAAACGACGGAGAGATCAAAGACGGCCGCCTTACGATAAACGGCACGGAATATCCGTTGATCATAGCACCTTACGCCGAGATTTTGCCGCCCGACTGCCTCGGGCGTCTCGAGCGGCTCAAAAGCGGCGGAGCAGACATTGTGTTTACCGACGCGCCGCCCAAAGATTACGAAAACCCTCTGAATATCCCGTCGGTTCCCCTCGATAATATCGCGGAGTACGCCAAAAAATACGCGGACATAAAGCTATCCGCGCCGTTTGATGATCTGCGCGTTCTGCATTATGTCCGCGGCGAGACGCATATATACCTGCTGAACAACGAGAGCGTGACCGAAACCTTTGACGGGACCGTGAAATTCCCGGGCGGCGGCCCCTGCGGAGTTTACGACGCCGCGCACAACTCCTTGTGCCGCGCGGACGCGAGCGGCGGCCTGCGCCTTGTGATTGAGCCTTACCGTCCGCTTACAGTTATATTCGGAGATGTGCCCGAAGACCTTGAGCCCTACGCCCCCGATCTTCCCGAAATGACCGAACTCAGCCTTAAATTCGATATCGACATATCCGAAAACGGCAAAGACTTTGCGCCCTACAGAAAATCAAGCGGCCTTATAAACATAACCGCCCCGGGCGAGCTGCCGCGGTTCTGCGGCAAAATACGCTATCGCGCGCAAATCGACTCCCCCGGGGGCCGCGCGGTGATAGATCTGGGCGCCGTCGGCGAGACCGCCGAGCTTTTCGTGAACGACGAGCGCGCCGGCTGCGAGATATGCCCGCCATATCGGTTCGAGGCGGAACTGAAAAAAGGCGTGAACCGCCTTGAGATAATCGTGGCCAACAACCCCGCGTATAAATTCCGCGACAAATATTCGCGCTTTATAGCCCTACCGCCCTCCGGTGTTTTGGGCCCGATAAAAATCGGTTATCTAAAATAGGGTAAATAAAACCACTCAAAAGGGGCTGCGCCGTTTGGCGCAGCCCCGTAATTTAATTCCTATAATTCCTCGTCCTGCGGTGCCTCTTCATCCAATACTTCCTGATACTTCTCAAGTATCCGCTCGTTAAGCATTGTTCTGGTAGTAGAATTAATCGGATGCGCTATGTCCTTGTATTCTCCGTCCGGTGTCTTTCTGCTGGGCATAGCCGTAAACAGTTTGCCTTCCTGGCCTTCGATGATTTTTATGTCATGAACCACGAATGCGTCATCAAAAGTTACTGAAACAACTGCCTTCATTCTTCCGTCAGCGTTAATCCTTCTGACTCTGATATCTGTAATCAGCATACTACTCCATCCTTTCCCGGATTTCTCCGCATATTTTTGACCATTACCTTATTCTAACCACAATCCTTTCTGCCTCTTCCGAAAAATTTGAACTTTATGCGTATATATTCTTGAAATTTTTTCAAGTATATAGTATACTACAACATAAGAACAATTATCGAAAGAGGGTAATCATTACTATGAGTAACTTTGCAATTGCCGATCTCCCAAAAGGCGCACATATACACATGATCGGAATCGGCGGAATAAGCATGAGCGGCATTGCGGAAATGCTCCTCAGCTTCGGTTACAAGGTGTCCGGCAGTGATACAAAATCCTCCGGCCTTACCGACAGGTTAAAACAAAATGGTGCGGAAATATTTATCGGTCAAAAGGCCGAGAATGTTAAGAGTCCCGATGTTGTTTGCTATACCGCTGCGATAAGCAGCGATAATCCCGAGCTCACAGCCGCCCGCAAACTCGGCGTTCCGGTAATCGAGCGCGCGGAAATGCTCGGCGAGCTGCTTAAGCTTTACAAGTATCCCGTGGCGGTCGCGGGAACCCACGGAAAGACAACAACATCTTCAATGCTGTCGTTGGTGCTCCTTCACGCGAAGAAAGACCCCACCGTCCTCATCGGAGGCGAACTCAGGCAGATCGGCGGGAACTACCGCATAGGCGGCTCCGAATACCTGCCCTTTGAGGCCTGTGAATACGTTGAAAGCTTCCTTCACTTCAAACCGTTTGTATCGATAGTCACGAACATAGAAGAGGACCACCTTGATTATTTTAAAGACCTTAATCACATTATATCATCTTTTGTAAAATTTACAAGCCTAACTGATAGTAATGGCTGCAATATTGTATGTATTGACGAAAAAAGCACCCAAAATATTGTGCAAAATGTCGAAAAAAACTTGTTGACCTATGGACTTAAAAACAAAGACGCGGATTACACCGCCCGGAATATAACACTGCGCGATAACGGGTATCCGAGTTTTGATATATATAACAAGGAACGCATGTTATGTCACATAGACTTGAATGTTGTGGGGGATCACAACATTTGCAACGCCGTGGGAGTCGCGGCGGCCTGCGATTTTCTTGAAATTGACCCGAAATACATCAAAGAGGGTCTTGAGGCCTTCACCGGCACAAGGCGCAGGTTTGAAAGGCTGGGCAAGGCGGCCTGCGGCGCTGACGTTATCGACGACTACGCCCACCACCCGACCGAGATCCGCGCGACGCTGACCGCCGCCAAGAAGATGGGCTATGAAAACGTGTGGGTAGTGTTCCAGCCCCACACCTATTCAAGGACCGCGGCCTTCCTTGACGAGTTCGCCGAAGCCCTCAGCGAGGCGGACAGAGTCATGATAGCGGACATTTATCCTGCGAGAGAAAAATATGACGGAACGGTCCACTCGTGCGACCTCGCGATAAAGATAAAGGGCGCCGTCTATATGAACGACATGCGCGCGATAGAGCGCTATCTGGTTGAAAACGCGGGCGTCCGTGACCTTATCATCACAATGGGCGCGGGAAACATCTGCAACCTCGGCTACGCCCTGACCGACAGCGACAAGGAATATCTGATATGAACAAAGAGCTTTTTGAAAAAGGTCTCAGCGCTCTCGGACTCAAAACGGAGGAGGAAACGATCTCAAAATTCGCGCGGTACTCCGAGATGCTCCGCGAGTGGAACCAAAAAATCAACCTGACCGCCATCACCGACGACGACGGGATAACGGTAAAGCATTTTCTGGACTCGCTGCTGCCGCTTAAATATGTTGACATAAGCGGCGGGAGCCTCGCCGACATAGGCACCGGCGCGGGCTTTCCGGGTCTGCCGATCAAGCTCGCGCACCCCGAAGTCAGACTGACTTTGATCGACTCGCTCAAAAAGAGGATCAACTTTTTGAGCGCGGTGTGCGGCGAGCTCGGAGTCGGGGCCGACTGCGTCCACGGCAGGGCCGAGGAGCTTGGCCGAAAGGAGCTGCGCGACAGCTTTGACACCGTGGTGTCGCGGGCGGTGGCCAACATGACCGCTCTCTCGGAATACTGCATGCCGTTCGTGAAGCCGGGCGGAAGGTTCGTCGCGCTCAAGTCCGAGGGCGCGGACGCAGAGATCGACGCGGCAAGGCCGATCATCGGCTCACTGGGCGGCAGGATCGCCGAAATCGTCAAGGCGCCGCTGCCCGAAAGCGATATTGTGCGCAAGATTGTTGTGATAGAAAAAATCAAGCCGACGCCCGACGCGTTCCCGCGCTCGGCGAAAAAAATAAATCGTGCCGGGCAGAAAACATAAAAATACGGGTATCGGAGAAGGAGACAAAAAATGAAAACAAAGAACAATAACAGGATTGTTTTTATAATGCTCGGCGCCGCGGCAGGCGCGGTTATCGGCGGAATAATCTGGGCGTTCATGCGCGTTATGCACCTGCTCATTGAATTGCTTTGGGACTATATTCCGGGTGTTGCGCATATTCCGGGCTACACGGTACTGATGTGCCTGCTGGGCGGCATTGTAATCGGAATTATACAGAAGAAGTACGGCCCGTGTCCCGACGACCTTCATCAGGTCATGGCAAAGTACAAGCGAGACGGCAGGTATCCGTATCATAACGTTTGGTTCATGCTGATCGCCGCGCTGATGCCGCTGATATTCGGCGGAGCGATAGGCCCTGAGGCAGGCCTTACGGGAGTTATTGTGGGACTGTGCTGCTGGGCGGGAGATAATTTTAAATTTGCGGGCAGGTATATGTCCGAGCTGCCGGAAATAGGAATTTCAACAACTCTTGGTATTGTGTTCCGTTCCCCGCTTTTTGGATTTATAGAACCGATCGAGAATGACGATGATGAATTTGTCCTCCCGAAAGCGTCAAAAACAACCGCGATATTCTGCGCCGTATTGGCGGGTTTCGGTATATTCATGCTGCTGAGCAAATTTTTAGGTTCGGGCGCCGGAATGCCGCGTTTTGAAAAAGTGTCGATAGAGAGAGGCGAGCTGTTGTTTGCCGTGCCTGTGCTGGCGATCAGCGTTGTCCTTGGCTATGTGTACATGATTTTTGACAAATTGACACAAGCGGCGGCGGAAAAACTCGGAAAAAGATATTTTATAATGGCGGTTATTGCGGCGCTTGTTCTGGGAATAATCGGCACTGTGTTCCCGATCGCAATGTTCTCCGGCGAGGAGGAAATTCAAAAGCTCGCCGAGACATACACTCAATATCCGTTGTATCTGCTGTTTATAATACCTGTTATAAAGGTCTTTTTAATAAATATGTGTATACGTTTCGGCTGGCGCGGCGGAAGCTTTTTTCCGTCAATATTTGCCGGAGTCTGCTTGGGCTACGCCTGCTCGGCTGCGTTCGATATAGACCCTGTTTTCGCGGTCTCAATATCGTCCGCGGCGGTTATGACCACCATTATGAGAAAACCGCTGGCGGTCGCGCTGCTGCTGCTCTTGTGTTTCCCGGTGAGCAATCTTATTTATATACTAGCCGCCGCGTTCCTGGCGTCAATAACGCCTGTTCCGAAAATCCTTAAATAGTATATAACAGTATAACTGTCGGAACCAAAATTTTTTCAAAAAACTATTGACAATACGGACCTTGATGTGCTATTATAGTATAGCTGTTTACGGTCCGGTAGTTCAGTTGGTTAGAATGCCAGCCTGTCACGCTGGAGGTCGTGGGTTCGAACCCCATCCGGATCGCCAACGCTGCCTTAGCTCAGCAGGCAGAGCACTTCCTTGGTAAGGAAGAGGTCGGCAGTTCGAATCTGCTAGGCAGCTCCAAAAAGCGCCGCGCGACAGCGCGGCGCTTTTTAAAACCAAGTTAATGTTATGGAGGAAACAGTATGCAGATTTTTCATAACTCACACGACACGGCTTACCGCATGCCGTTCGGCGCGGCGCCCACCGACAGCTTTGTGCACCTTGGGATAAGAATAAGCTCGGACGTCAGGCCCGACCGCGTCCGCGCCCGTTTCTGGGTGGACGACAACGAAGTCTTTTTTGAGATGACACCCGACAAAAAGCGCGCCAGGATCTCGCCCCACTATCCGGACATCAAGCTGGACCCGGAGGGCGACGACAGCGTTATGTACACCGCGAAGATCCCGACCCCGGAAACCGGACAGCTCATCTGGTACTATTTTGTGATAGAGCGCGGGGGCGAGACGATATACTACACCAACAACAGCGAAAAGCTCGGCGGCGTGGGCAGGACCGACACTCAGCCGCATGACAACAGCTATCAGATAACGATATACGACAAGAATTACAAGACACCCGACTGGTTCAAGGGGCGGATCATGTATCAGATATTCACCGACCGCTTTTTCGGCGACCACAGCGACACCGACGGCGCAATTCCCAAAAAGCGCAACGAATATGTGATACACAACGACTGGCACGAGCAGATCTCGTTCAACTCGCACCCATTTGAGATGGGCCCCGCCTGCAACGACTTTTACGGCGGCAACCTCCGCGGTATCATACAAAAGCTCGACTACTTAAAAAGCCTCGGCGTGGGCGTTATTTACCTCAACCCCATATTCGACGCGTACTCCAATCACAAATACGACACCGCGGACTATATGAACGTTGACCCGATGTTCGGCACCAACGAGATCTTCACCCGCCTCTGCGAGGAGGCCGAGGCCCGCGGCATACGAGTGATCCTTGACGGCGTGTTCAGCCACACCGGCTCGGACAGCATTTACTTCAACAAATACGGCAGCTACGGCGCGAACGTCGGCGCGTTCCAGAACCCCGACAGCCCGTACCGCGAATGGTACCAGTTCACCGAATATCCGAACTACGAAAGCTGGTGGGGCTGCAGCAACCTGCCCAACGTCAAGGAGATGACGCCGTCATACCTCGACTACATTCTGCGCGGCGACGACGCGGTCGTGAAGACATGGCTCCGCCGCGGCGCTTCGGGCTGGAGGCTCGACGTGGCCGACGAGCTGCCCGACGAATTTATAAAAATACTGCGCCGCGAGGTCAAGAAGCAGGACAAGGACGCGGTCATCATCGGCGAGGTCTGGGAGGACGCGTCAAACAAGGTATCGTATGACATTCCGAGGGAGTATCTGTTCGGAGACGAGCTTGACTCGGTGATGAACTATCCGTTTAAGGACAATATGCTGGCGTTTCTGCTCGGCGGGATCGACGCAGGAACGCTGAACGCGCGGATGATGTCGATTTTTGAGAACTATCCGAAAGAGACTGTCCACGCGCTGATGAACATCGTCGGCACCCACGACACCATGCGGATAAAGACGCTGCTGGGCGGCCTTTCGCACGACTGCGGAACGCGCAGGCTCAGCTCGGGCGACGAGGAGCTCGCGACCTTCCGCTTAAAGCTTCTGTCGTTCGTGCAGATGACCTATGTGGGCGTTCCGTGCATATACTACGGCGACGAGGTCGGAATGCAGGGCGGAGGCGATCCGTTTAACCGCGGCACATATCCGTGGCGGGCGGTCGACCCCGATCTCAGGCAGTGGTACGCCGATCTGGGCGCGCTCCGCAACAGGCTCGACTGCCTGAAAACCGGAAGATACAAGACGCTCTACGCCTCGGGCGACATATACGTCTATGCCCGCTACACCTCGGACGGCAAGGACTCGTTCGGCAAAAAGGCGCGGAACTCGATCGCGGTCTGCGCGATAAACCGCGGCTTTGAGCGCAAGCGCGTCGATCTTGACGTGTCGGTGCTGGGCGACTTCACATATTTTTCAAAAGGAATCAAAAATCCCGACATTATCCCCTGCCGCGAAAACACGCTTGAGATAACCCTTGAGCCCCTGGGCTGCGAGTTTTTCCTGAACTCCGACGAGATATAAGTCAAAACCACCGCTCTTGGCGGTGGTTTTAATTATTTATCCGGGTCCGGATCATTTGTATATCCCGCGATATAAAACATTGATGTTCCAAAAAACCGCGAAAGCTCGAGTATGTCATAAGCATCCAGGTTCCTCGGGTGCCGCTCGTATTTCAAATATTCCTTCTCCGACATGCCGATCACTTTGGCCGCCTCGCTCGGCGAAACATTTCTGCGTTCGCGAATGACGCGAAGATTTGATTTAAAAAGCATAATATATCCCCTCTTTCCGTAATAATATGAGCCGCGGCTACTTATTCAACATATATTTGAATAATTTTCTGCACTCCTCGCACAGACATATGTTTTCGATCACTGTAAGCTCTCGCTCGCTGCCGCAGTTGGCGCACTTCGGCGTGAGCCTGAACAGAACCAGCCCCCTGCCGTCCGGCGATGGCAGAAGATATACTTTACTGTCGGGCTGTAAATTAAATTCCTCGCGATATTCCTTCGGTATAACCACTCTTCCCGAGCCGTCAATGTTAACCGTCATATCAGTTCCTCCTTGTAAAAATAAAAAATGTGCGGCCCAATCGGAACCGCACACGAAAAATGCTTAGCTCCGATTGTTGCGACACAAGTTTCTCAAATATAGCAATGAAAAGCATTGAAATAGAGCATACATTTTTGCCTAAGGCATAAAACGCTTTTCATTACTTTAAATATAATATTTACTTATGTCGCAGGTATATTCTATCACACTCTCCCAAAAAGGTCAATGAAAAATAATAAAAATTAATAAACTTTGTGAATCAAAAATCCGCCCATTTGCCTCTCCTTGGGGAGAGGCGGGACGTCGAGGCGCCGTCCCCTACGAAATGCATGGATTTTTGCTGCTTTCCGATGTAGGGCGGCATGCCCACATGCCGCCGCGGGCGCGGTTCCCCCTCTCAGTTTGCCTCCCCCTTGGGGAGAGGTGTCAGGCGCAGCCTGACGGAGAGGGGTGCTCGTACGCGGTTCATCTCAACGCAGCAATTAGTGATCAGCGAATAGTGATTAGGACGGGCGGCAGATTACCGCCCCTACGAAATGCATGGATTTTTGTTGCTTTCCGATGTAGGGCGGCATGCCCACATGCCACCGCGGGCGCAGTTCCTCTCTCAGTTTGCCTCGCCCTTTGGGGAGAGGTGTCAGGCGCAGCCTGACGGAGAGGGGTGCTCGTACGCGGTTCCTCTCTCGGGCGGATAATATCCGCCCCTACGGGGGTTGTGGGGAGCCTTTCGAGTGGCCGGGATCGTCCGCACATATTTTTCAAGAGGGAGCAAAACCCCCGACATTATCCCCTGCCGCGAAAACACGCTTGAGATAACCCTAGAGCCCTTAGGCTGCGAGTTCTTCCTGAACTCCGACGAGATATAAAAATAAAATATAAAAACCACCCCTCGGAATCTCCCGAGGGGTGGTTTATTATCGCTGATCAGGAACGTTGCGACTGTGACATATTCGCAACGTTTCTTATCATCTCATCGCTTATTCCCGCTTTGCGCATATTCGATATCATCGCGTCTATGCCTTCCATTCGGCCTTCCATTCGGCCTTCTTTGCGGGCGTCTCTCATCATTGCTTTTTGTATCTGTTCGTCATCATACAGTGAAAACATTATATCATGCACCTCAACATAGTGATTAGTAATTAGCGAATAGTGATTAGGAACGCTGCGACTGCGACATATTAGCTGCGTTTTGCAACACTTTTTCGCTTACTCCCATGTTCTTCAAATTCGCTATCATCGCGTCTATGCCTTCCATTCGGCCTCTTGTTTCACCTATTTTTATGCCTTCTTTGTGTGCTTCTCTCATCATTGCTTTTTGTATCTGCTCATCGTCATACAGTGAAAACATTATATCATGCACCTCGCTTTCGTGTCGGGACAGGTATTCTTTCAGAATATTCCTGTCTTTGCATATTTTTATCGTTTCGTCTATCGCCTTTTTTGTTCTGCCGTGGTTCTTTACCTGCTCGTTCAGTATATGCGTGAACATAACGTACTGGTTTATTATGTCTCCCTCGCGGCTTTCGGTGATTACTTTTACTCTAACATCAAGCGCTGTCGTGTCTCCGTCGAAATATTCCTCGCTCAGGCTGATTTCTTTTTCCTCTACCTTTTTGTCGCCCGTGTAGATAACGTAAAGCTCCGGCTTCGGGATCTCCAGCTTCTTTGAGCTGTAAATGTTCAGCTCCTCTTTCTCGATATAATCCTGATAGGTCTGCACAAGATACATGAGGCCCCTGATTATTATATTCACCGTCCATGTGGACTGCGCTTCAACAAGGACTATCAATCTTTTGTCAAGCATAAAACCGAGATCGTTATACAGGCTGTCGGTGAGAATATTTTTTAGCGTTACTATCTCGATCATATCCTCAGTCACATAGTCGGCCTCGGGGTGGAGAGCTTTGTAGAGCTGCACTATATATTTTGTGTCCTGGAACAAATTGGTAAACACGCTGTCTTTGACGTTGCGTTTTATTATCTTTTTATCCGTCGGCATTTTAAGCACTTCCTATGTTTTGATATACTTATTATATCTCATTTTTGCGAAACAGTCAATATATTATTTACTCCGGGACACGTCAATCTAATTTATTAACAAAGATGTAACATTGATCAAAGCAAGGAAAAAGTGCAGAAATTCAGTGAGATTGTTAAGATCATACATATTGCGCTTCAATATGCCGCTGATCGGCGATCTCGGCATTTTCTGCGATTTATATTCCCTCGCTAAATTTAGGGCAATTTTCCGCATAATATTCAGATTTTGCTGCACATTCATATCCCATACCTTTGTTTTATCTTCGGCAAAATGCACATCCAAAAGCCAGTGCATACTCTCCATGGATGTATACTAAAAAAGTAGACAGAAAAATGGAAATATGTTAAAATAATAAACACGAGAGGAGAAGTAAAATGTC
>CANQKC010000038.1 GCA_947624305.1 uncultured Monoglobus sp.
TGAGTCCGGTACAATACCGAACTCATTACCGATTAATTTTATATTAAATTTTGTCTAAACTTTGGGGTTCACTTCAATACTCTGTCCACTTTTATTTTATGATTATTTATACCGATAATATTATATCATCAACCGCTTAAGCTGTAAAGAAATCCGAACATCTAATATATTTCCGCGACGCCCGCGGATTTTTTTATTGTGTATTTAAGGCTTTCGGTTGACTTTTCGCCGCGGGCTTCCATAACAAAGGTATGCGCTCCTTCCGTCAGGGCCGACACGTCAACGCTCGTCTTATAAGGTATTTCGTATTCGGTGTCAAACAGCCCGCCGTCCAAATAGTAATCCACCCGCTCAACGCGATCCTCGGGCAGATAGACGTATCCGTAAAGCGGAATATTGCACGCACCGTATTTTCTGCCCCGCGCGGGCGCGAAAACGAACCTCGGCGACGCGTCCCCGCTCATAAGGTACTGGCCGTTTGAGAAGGCCTCGTCCATTATCTTAATATAATCCGGCCTGTCCGACAAATCAAAGCCGATAACCTCGGACTCCATATCATGGTTAAAATACACTATGCTTTTAAGCTGCGGATAACGCATCGCGGCGTACCAGTACATGTTCCGCATCCTTGTCCCGCCCCACTCGTCAATATTTTCATCGGTATAGGACAATCGGCTCACCACTCCTCCCTCGCTGATCGCGAGAGGCTTTTTTATATTGCGCTCATCCATAAAATCCGTTATATATTTAAGCGAATTTGTGGTGAAGCCGAAATCTCCCAGAGTAAAATAAATCTGCGACTCGCGCGAGGTCACGGGCGCGGAGCCGTCAACGACGTCAAGGCTGCTGAAAAAATCCTTTTTTGAAAACGACGACACGCCCACCCAGTCGACATACTCGTCGCCGGGCCAGTAATACCAAAACGGCCTGTCAAGCGAGCCGCTGTCGTTCGGCGACCACATCACGGCAAAATTCGGATAGGTGTGCACAATATCCGCGATCCTGCGGAACGCCTTGACATACGCCGACGGCGAGTCGCCCAAGGTTCCGATATTCATCTCGCCGCCGAAACGGATTATCGTCGGCTTGCCCATTGCCGCCAGATTATCGAGAGTTTCGCGGATGTAACCGTCATTTTTCGGGTCAAGCGCAAGGTTTATATCCCTTATGTTCCACGGCACCTGGCTCACCGCGTTCTTTTCGGGCACCAGATAACTGCTCGGCTTATTGAGCACGGTTTGGAAATCATCAAACTCGATATATGAGGAATACAGCCCGAAATCATGGTCAAACACGGGCGGTTTGCCGGTTTCGGGATCGCCGTTGCCGTCGCTGACTATCCCCGCGTAAATCCCGGCCTTCGGCTCAAGCCGCGCGCCGAAATACTCGGCCTCGTCGGGCGGGGCCTCGGTATAGATCTCAAGCTCGGGCTTGTTGACCTTGTCTTCCATGTCCGAGAGCAGCGCGGCCCAATCCCACACCTTCGGTCTGAAAACGCTTATGTTAAACGCTCCGGCAGCGGCATCAAAGCCGCCGTTCATGTTGTAATCCGACCAGCCCCACCAGCGGTTAAACTCGCCGCTGAGCTCCACCAAGTCGTCGACGCAGACGCAGGCGCAGCCATCAAGAGAATAAGCTTTGATTTTAACGCCGTTTATCCGCGTGTCAAGGGCGCAGCTTTGAGCCTTTCCGTCGGTCACGCTTATCGCCCTCGGCTCCGGACTGCCCTCTATGTCCGAAAGGCCGCGCAGGTTTATCATGTTCCTGTCCGCATCATAATTCAGTTCAAAGCCGTATCTCGCCAAATCGTCAAGGGAGATCAGAATTTTTTCGTCGCAATAATATCCCTGAATTTTATATCCGTCCAGGTATATGGGAAATTCGGTCAACTCGTAAGAGCCGTCAAAGCTCTCCGTATTCTCGCCGCGGCAGGAGTCTCCGGTCAGCATAATGCCCGCGAAGGCTGCCGCGGCGATCAGCGCAAACGCCATAATTACCCGCAAATAAAAACGGGAACCTTTTGATTTCATACAATCACCGCCTAAAATTCTTATATTTTTTAGACGACTTTTTTTGATCAAAAGTTCCCGTTTTTATAAAATTTTTGAAATTATTTTTTCAAAAACAGAGTTCCGACGCTCTCGCCCTTTAAAATTTTATAGATATTCTCGGGCGCGTTCCCGTTGGTCAGCACCATGTCGATCCCATGTCTTGTGGCAAAGTCGGCCGCCTTGAGCTTGGTTTTCATTCCGCCAGTACCGCGCGAGCTGCCTTCCGCCCCCGCGAACGACTTTATCTCGTCGCTGATCTTCTTGACGACCGGAATTATTTTCGCGTCCTCATTCTGTCTCGGGTCGGCGTCGTAAAATCCGTCTATGTCCGACAGCACGATCAGCAGGTCGGCGCGGATAAGCTCCGCGACATAGGCCGACAGCGTGTCATTGTCGCCGAACTCGATCTCATATGTTGAGATCACGTCGTTCTCGTTCACAATAGGCACAACGCCGTAATCTATCATCGACTCGAACGCGCGGCGGGCGCAGTTATAGCGCATTTCCTCGTCCAGAATAAACTTGGTGAGCAGCACCTGGCCCGTGTTGTAGCCGTATTCCTTGAAGAACTTGTCATATATCGCCAAAAGCCCCACTTGGCCGATGGCCGCGAGCGCCTGCTTCTGCTTTAAAGAGTCCGGCTTTTCCTCAAGGCCGATAACGCCCATGCCGGCGCCGATCGCTCCGCTTGAGACAAGCACGACCCGGTGCCCGGCGTTTTTCACATTCGCCAGCACCCGAACCAGCTTCTCGATTCGCTCAAGATCAAGCTTGCCCCCGGGATGAGTCAGGCTCGAGGTTCCCACCTTAACAACTATTCGTTTTGTTTTTGATTTCATCTGTCTCTCTCCTTAGACCACAACGGATTAATTATAACAGCAAATAAAAATTATGTCAATATTGATGTTGCAAGATCGGAGATATTATTATATAATTGTTAAAGACCGATCAATAACAAGGAGAAAAACATGCGGATAGGAAACATAAGCTTAAACGGGAACGTTCTGCTCGCGCCCATGGCGGGTGTCACGGACAAGGCGTTCCGCCTTATCGCCAAGCCGTTCGGCCCGGCTCTGATGTACACCGAAATGGTGTCGGGAAAGGGGCTTTTATACAAAAATAAAAAGACCGAGGTCCTGCTTGAGGTCCTCGACGAGGAACGCCCGACGGCGGCGCAGATCTTCGGACACGAGCCCGAGGTCATGGCCGCGATAGCCGAAGGCGCGCTGAGATACGGCGCGGAGATCATTGACATAAACATGGGCTGTCCCGCTCCGAAAATAGTAGGCAACGGCGACGGCTGCGCCTTAATGAAAAATCCGCGTCTCGCGGGCGAGATCATAAAAAGCGTTAAAAACGCCGTCCCCTGCCCGGTGACGGTCAAGATCCGCATGGGCTGGGACGAAAATAGCATAAACGCCGTAGAACTCGCAAAGACCGCCGAGCAAAACGGCGCCGACGCGATCACGGTCCACGGACGGACAAGAATGCAGTTTTATTCCGGAATGGCGGATCTTGAAATTATAAAGCGGGTCAAAAATGCGGTAAAAATTCCGGTTATCGGCAACGGCGACATATGCGGCGGAGAGTCGGCGAAGCGCATGCTCGACGCGACCGGCTGCGACGGGGTCATGATAGGCAGAGCCGCCCAAGGCAACCCTTGGATCTTCGCCGAAATCAACGAGTATCTGAAAACCGGGAACACCCTTCCTCCGCCGTCACTTGATGAGCGCCGCGAGGTTGCCGCGCGGCACCTCAGGCTTTTGGTAAAATTCAAGGGTGAGCGGCGCGGCACCTTGGAGGGCCGCAAGCACATGGCGTGGTATTTCAAGGGCCTCCCCGGCGGCGCGGCGCTCAGGGCGCGGATAAACCGCTGCGAAAGCTCCGCCGAAATGCTCGATCTCATAGACCGCGAAAATCTCAGATAACCGACGCGAGCACCAGCAGCACCGCGAACCCCGGAACGCCGAACACGCCGATCGTCACCGCGTTAAACGGATTTGGCGGCAGATAAAGCCCCGCCTTAGCGAAAACGAGGTTAAACACAACGATCGCCGCCGCTCCCAGAACGCAGCTCAAAAAGAAACGCGCCGCCCACTTGAGCGGACTTTTGAGCAGCTTTATCAATATCAGCAGCAGCCCCAGCCCGAATATATAAACAAAAATACTTCGCAGATCAAACGACACAAGATCAACCCCCAAGCAATTTATATATAACTATATGCTTGTTCGGCTTTTAAAATTCCTGTTCCTTAACACCGCAATAGTCAAGTACGATTTAGTAAATCATTCTTGAGTAAATTGCTTTTATATCGTTTTTGTAAGGCTGTGCATATCTGCGCGCTAATACGCGAAAATGGGAATTTGATTTTTTACATCAAATTCCCATTTTTACATGATCAATCTTAACTGTCGACGTTCAGAACTTTAAAATTAAAGTGTATGCCGTCGAAACCATTTAAGAATATCTTCATAATCATAATCACCCGCGGCAACCGACATTATCAATTCAACCAGCTCATTATCATCATATTTCATTTCAATATCGTTAAGCGCTAAAAACACAAGAGCTGCATGAGCGCCAATTCGCTTATTTCCGTCAATAAACGGATGATTTTTAACAAGTCCAAAACACAAACGCGCAGCTTTGTCAATCAGTGTCGGATAAAGCTCAATGCCGTCATAGGTTTGAAGCGGCGCGTTTACTGCCGATTCCAAAAGATTATAATCCCGCACTCCGTCTAAACCGCCAAAAACGTCAATCAATTGCTTATGCAAAGTTAATACAATCTGTGCTGTCAAAATTTTCATTTTGCCAATTCCTCATAAACCGCGCTGTTGCGTTTCATAAGTTTTTTTGAAACGTTAAGCAGCTCATCCTTTGTCGGCTCGGTATGCTGCTGCACACGATTAAACTCAACAATAAGATACCGCGGCGAATTGTTTTTCAAAATAACGGCGCTGCCGTATTGATCAACAAGACGGGCAACTTTTGAAAAATTCTGATTTGCTTCCGAAATGGAAACCATTGTGTCTGTATCAATATTCATAATAACCACTCCCGATAATTATAGTATAAATATTATACTATAATTTTAGGATAAAGTCAACCTAAAAATTAATATTAACTATCAACCTCTTTGTTTATACAAATTATTTCCCAACATGTCGATCACGACGGTGAGGGGGAAATCTTTAACGGTCAGGCGGCGAATCGCTTCGGTGCCGAGATCCTCGTAGGCGACGACCTCGGCTGAGGTCACGCATTTTGAGATCAGCGCACCCGCTCCGCCTATCGCGCCGAAATACACGGCTCCGTGCTCGGTCATTGCAGCGATGACCTCGTCGGAGCGCTCGCCCTTTCCAATCATTCCGGTAAGACCGAGTCCGATAAGCGTCGGCGCGTACGCGTCCATGCGTCCGCTGGTTGTGGGGCCGCATGAGCCGATGACCCGCCCCGGCTTCGCGGGCGCCGGGCCCGCGTAGTATATTGTTTGGTTTTCGATCCCGAGCGGCAGCTTTTCGCCGCGGCCCAAGGCCTCGATCATCCGCTTGTGCGCCGCGTCTCGGGCGGTGTATATCGTGCCGCTGAGCAGCACGCTGTCACCCGCCCTAAGATTTTTTATCTTGTCTTTCGTGAGCGGCGTCTCAAGCTGTATTGTCTCACTCATAATCATCCCGCCTTTTCTTATTTTTCGGGCAAAAACCCGGTTATATCATCAAAAATATAGTCCGCTTTGTTTGTCTTAAAATATGCCTCGGCGGCAGCCTTGTCAATTCCGGTCAGCACACCGACGAACGGCATCTCCGCCACTCTCGCCGCCAGAAAGTCGCTGGGCGCGTCGCCCACGACGGCCGCGGCCCTCGCCGCGCTTTTGGCATACGCGCTGCCGACGATTTTTTTGTCCGGATAGTCAAGCCCCAGAGCCGCCTTCAGAAACACATACGGATGCGGCTTTGCGATCGACGTTGTGAGCCGCAGGTTTTTCTCGGCCGCCGAAACCTCGTCATAGGTGACGATCATGTTTTCGTCAAAATACTTCAGAAGGTCCCACGCTTTAAGCGGATACATGATCTCATCTCTCGGCCTGCCCGTGCCTATTCCCAATTTTAAACCGCTGTCACGCAGGTACTCAAGCGTCTCGCGCGTTTTGTCAAGAGGCACCAGCGGCGTCTCATGCATGCACAGACCGTCATCCTTGAACCAGCGCTGAAAGCAGAACTGCAGCTTTTTCCACAGCTCGCCGTATGTGCGCTCAAATTCCTCTTTCGGCCTGCCGCAGGCGTTTGCCGCAAGCTCGCCCACAAACCCGTAAACCTCAGGCGCTTTGGCCTCGATGTTCTCAATAAACATGCGCACCGACGCGAAGTGGCTCTCGTCAAGCCTCGAAAGCTCCGGGTCGATATACCGCGACACACAAAATGTCATGTAGGCCAGGTCCCAGTTGGTGTTGACGCCAAGCGCCTTCACCGCGCGAATCGTCTTGTCGCTGTCAAAAATCACGCGGCGCAGCTCTTTAAAGCTTTTCAGGCAGCCCTCGCGGTCGATCCCGGTCCTGCCGTAGAACCGATAGTCGAGCAGCAGCTCATACACAGTAAGAGCGGCGGTATCCCAATAGATATACTCGCTTGTGATAACACCGTCCATGTCAAATATTACGCTTTTAAATTTATTCGGCTGAAATTTCATACTTCACTTCTCCCGCGACCCCCGAGGTCTTTCCGACTCTGTTCGGATCAACCGAAAGCGCCGCGCCCAAGGCGATGCCGACCGCGCGGTAGACCGCCTCCCAGATGTGGTGGCCGTTCTCGCCGCAGCGCAGATCGACAAACAATGTGCAGCGCGCGCCCTGCGCGAAGCCGTCCAGAAATGTCAAAAGCTCCTCCGACGGCATGTTTTCCACAGTCTCGCCATACTTCACAGCGCTCTTAAAATTAAACAGCGAGCGGTCCTCGAACGAGATGACCGCGTCCGCGACAGACTCGTCTATCATGCCCGTTCCCGAGCCGTAGCCAGAGGGCACGTTGAGACGCACGAACTCGCCGACGGCCTTTCCGAGTGTCATGCCCACGTCCTCGCAGACGAGGTGATTAAGCTCGAAGGCGTCAAAATCCATGCTGATCGAAATATTCAGCCCCGCTCTCCACGCGATATGCTCGATCATGTGGTTGAGGAACGGCAGCGGCGTTTTTATCCGTTTTCTGTAGTTCGGAACAAGCTCGCCCTTTTCGATCCTGACGGTTATGGCCGTCTCTGTCGATTTTCTGGTAACGGTAATTGTATTCTTCATAATATCACCCCAAAAATTTATTTTCTCTCTTTGACCGCGAGGCCGCGGGTGTCAATTTCTCGAAATTATTTTTGCAAAAAATAATTTATTTTCTTTCTTTTACGGCGAGGCCGTGGGTGTCAAAGCCCTCGACCGTCGCGATACTGTAAGCGTAGTCGCGTACCCGCTCAAAGCCCTCGCGGCTGGCGTAGCCGACGGACGAGCGCTTTAAAAAGTCAAGCACCGAAACGCTCGAATATGTTTTCGCGAACTGGCCCGTGGGCAGTATCGCGTTGGGGCCAAGCACAAAGTTGCACAGCGTCACCGGCGTATAGTCGCCCAGAAGTATCTCGCCCGCGTTCCTGATCTTGGGCAGAACGGTGAACGGCTCCTTTGTCATGACCTCCATATGCTCGGGCGCGTATTCGTTGACAAAATCAATGCTCTCCTCAAGACTGTCGGTTATGATCGCTCCGCCGTAGGTGTTAAAGTTTATAGTCACGAACTCGCGGCGCTTGTCAGAAATCTTTTCAAGCTGCCGCTCCACGATCTTCGCCGCCTTACGCACCAGTTCCTCACTGTTCGTAACCAGCAGCGCCGCCGAGTCGGGGCCGTGCTCGGCCTCGATCATCCAGTCGAGAGCGACCTTTTCGGGATCGGCGTTCTCATCGGCGAGGATTATGCACTCGCTCGGCCCCGCGGGAAGTCCGGAGTCTATGTAATTCGCCAGCACGCGCTTTGCCGCAGTGGCGTAAGCGTTGCCGGGGCCGATTATCTTGTGGCACTTGGGAATGGTCTCGGTTCCGTAGGCGACAGCGGCCACAGCCTGGATGCCTCCAACCTTATATATCTCTGAAACGCCGATTATCTTGGCGGCTGCCAGTATCGCGTCGTCAACGTTGCCCTGCTCGTTCGGAGGGGTCACGACCACGATCTTCCCGACTCCCGCAACGACCGCGGGGGTGGCCAGCATGCACAGCACCGAGGGAAAGCTTCCTTTGCCGCGGGGAACATACAGGCAGACGTCAACGATAGGCGTGGTTTTCTCTCCCACCATAAGGCCCTTGTCGACCTCGGTGAACCACATTTCCTCGGGCATCTGCTTTGAATGGAAGTCGCGTATGTTGCCTATGGCGTAAGCCAGAGCCTCGCGCGTCTTTTCATCAAGACGGTTATAACCCTCCTCGATTTCCTCGGGCTTCACCTTCATACGGTCG
This sequence comes from uncultured Monoglobus sp., assembly GCA_947624305.1. Taxonomy (GTDB): domain Bacteria; phylum Bacillota; class Clostridia; order Monoglobales; family Monoglobaceae; genus Monoglobus. The sequence goes on from CANQKC010000038.1 coordinate 8,539, forward strand.
GCGGTGAGCTTAACGCGGTCAAACTTTTCGGTATACTCAAGCACCGCCTCGTCGCCGCGCTTTCTGATGTCGTCGGAAACCTCCTTGGCGACCTTCATCTGCTCGGTGATGTCAAGCTCGGCCCGCTTCATTATGAAGTCCTTCTTTTCGGGCGTTAATTCCGATAATTTGTAAATATTCATATAAATCTCCTTAAACACATATTTTACGCCGCAACACACGGCAATGCTATTATATAACAAAAAAGCCCAAAGTTCAAGGGCTTTTTGATAATTTATTCTATATTCCCGCGGCGGCCTACTCAACGGGCCTTGAAGTCAGCCGCTCAAAGGCGGTCTGTTCCCACTTGGTTCCCGGCCTGCCGTAGTTGGCGTAAGGGTGGATCGAGATCCCGCCGCGCGGCGTGAACCTGCCGAAAACCTCGATATATTTCGGATCCATGAGCTTTATCAGATCCTTCATGATCGTGTTCACGCAGTCCTCGTGAAAGTCGCCGTGGTTCCTAAAGCTGAACAGATACAGCTTGAGCGACTTGCTCTCGACCATTTTAACATCCGGGACGTAAGAAATTATGATCTCCGCGAAATCGGGCTGGCCGGTTATCGGGCACAGCGACGTGAACTCGGGACAGTTAAAGCGCACCCAGTAGTCGTTATCCCTGTGCTTGTTCTCGAAGGTTTCCAGAACCTCGGGAGCGTAGTCCGATCTGTACTCGGTCTTTCCGCCGCCGAGCAGCGTCAAATTCTCGTTTTCTCTGTTCATGACAGGCCCTCCAATCCGTTCGCCTCAAACGCAGCTTTCCGGTCGCGGCAGGTGCCGCACACGCCGCACGGCTCATCTCCGCCCTCATAGCAGCTCCACGTCATTTCGTAAGGAACGCCGAGCTTCACGCCGATCGCGACAACCTCGCTCTTGGTTATGCCGACAAACGGAGCGCGTATCCTCACCTTCCCGCCGGTTCCCTCGTGAACCGCCGCGTTCATCGCGGCGTTAAATGCCTCGCTGCAGTCGGGATAGGCGCTGCCCGCCGCGTCGTCGCTGTGCGCGCCGTAAAGGATCTCGTCCGCGCCCAAACTCACCGCGTATGCCGCGGCCGACGCGAGGAACAGGCCGTTCCGAAACGGCACATAGGTCGAAACCGGCGCGCCGCCCGTCCTGCTTATCTGTTCCGCGTAACTCTCTTTCGGAATTTCAGCGTCCGCGTTTTTGCTGAGCAGCGAGCAGTCGCTGAACTTAAACATATCGGTCAGATCAAGCTCGAGCCGCCGCACACCGTAGTATTCCGCGATATTCCGCGCCGCCTCGATCTCCTTTGAATGTTTCTGCCCATAATATATCGAAAGCGCGGTCACGTTTTCCGCGCCGTACTCGCTGACCGCCATGGCAAGGGCGGTCGTGCTGTCCACTCCGCCGCTTGACAAAACCAATGCTTTTTTGCTCATATATATCTCCGTTCCGTGAATTTATCCCATTATCCGCTCGGCCAGACTCTCGTCTGTCTCGAATTTTCCGCGAAGGGTGCGCGTCCGAGTCTTTGCCGAGGGCTTGCTTATGCCCCTCGCGGTCATGCAGCTGTGGCTGGCGTCGATTATGACGGCCACATCCGGGCTTCCGGTTATCACCTGCATGATCTCGGCAATATCGGCGCCGATGCGCTCCTGAATTTGCAGACGTTTTGACACCATGTCCGCTATTCTGGCGACCTTGCTGAGGCCGATAACCTTGCCGCGCGGAATATACGCGACCGAGACGGTCATGTTATACATAAGCGCCATGTGGTGCTCGCAGTAGCTGAACACCTCAATATCCTTAACCATTACCATATCGTTTGCGCTATGGTATGAATCGGGATCGTCCTCAAAGGTTTTGTTGAACATTTCGGCTATTTCCGCGTTGGTATAGTTCATTCCCTCAAAAACCTCGGCATACATCCCCGCAACGCGCTTGGGCGTGTCAATCAAGCCCTCGCGGTCGGGGTCGTCGCCCAGGGCCTCAAGAATTCCCCGAACATGTTTTTCAATGGCTTTTGTGTCTATCATTAAACACCTCTCCTGTCAGGCTCCCAGATCACCTTGTGAAGCTGGATTTGCAAATTAACTCCGTTCATGCCGCGCTCTTCCATGAACTCAACGATCCGCTTCGGCTCGATCGCGCCGAACACCGGACTTATGTAAACCCCGCAGCGCCCGACCAGCCCGCGCTCGTTTATGACCTCAAACGCGCGGATCAGATCCTCCTCGCTGCCCGAGACGAACTTCACGCAGTCGCCGCCCCCGAGCAGATCGAAATTTGCGCCAACCATCCTGTCCTCCATGCCGCTTGATGGGAGCTTATAGTCCATGGTAAAGCAGTCAGGCCTCACACCGCTTGCGCAAAACTCGTCAAGCGCCACGGCGCCGTTGGTCTCGACCTCAACACTTGAGCCGAGATCGTTCAAAGCCGCCATCAAGCCGCCTATTCCCGGACGGAGCAGCGGCTCGCCGCCGGTCAGAGTGACGTTTTTAACGCCGGTCGATCTCACATATCCGCAGATCTCATCCGCGGTCAAAAGCTCCGCCGGGGCGGAGCCGTCGTTTGCCCATGCGGTGTCGCAGTACGAGCAGCGCAGATTGCAGCCGCGGAACCTCACAAACACCGCGAGCTGCCCCGCCCGTCTGCCCTCGCCGTTAACGCTGACGAACTTCTCGCAGACGGGAAATTTCAGTTCATTATTCACTGTATTCCGCAAACGCGTCATCCGACTCATAAACTCTCACCTTGCCCGGCTCAAGCCCTTCGGCCTTGAGCCTTTCAAAAATATACGCGGCGAAATTTTCCGCCGTGGGCCTGAAATCCACATCGCAGAGCTCAAAGCCCTCCTCCTCAAACATCAGCAGCGTGGTGGTGCGAAGAGTGTCCTTTTCAACTATAAACTTGTGGTCAAGCTCGTCCGCGATTTTTTTCAAAACAGGCTTGATTTCTCCGAAATCCGCGACCATGCCGTCGCTTCCGCCGCCGTCGACAAGATTTTCCGCGCTGAAATACGCGCGCACTCTCCAGCGGTGGCCGTGAATGTTCGAGCATTTCCCCGGGTGCCCGAACAAAAAATGAGCCGCGTCAAAATGAGTTTCGCAAGCGATTGTGTACATAAGCTTTCCTCCCTTAAGTCATGCTTTATCAGTTTTCAAATTCAAACTTATCCCCGTTGCGTTTTTTAAACTCCTCATATATCTTATCCGCGAGGTCCTCGTCAGTGACCTGGCTTAAGCAGTCCTCGCTGTTTTCGTCCTTGTCGATCTTAAACAACGCGATCTCCGTGACCTCTTCCTCCTCGTCGTCATAGGGAATACATACGATATAATCGTCATCCCCGACGCGCACGGTGTCAAGATGCTCAAAAGGCACGGTCTCCCCTGTCTCGTCGTCGATCAGCTCGATCACATACGGATTATCCTCACTGTAATTTTTGTTTTCGCTCATTGCAATTCTCCTTTATATTTCACGATCGCCGCGCACGGCTAACCGTGTTATTTTTTGCTGTCAAGGTATGACTCGAGTATTATCGCAGCGGATATGCTGTCGACCGCCGCCTTGCGCTTTTTGCCGCGGACGTTGGTAACGTTCATCAGCCTGTGTGCCGAGACCGTGGTCAGCCTCTCATCCCAGAGGATCACCGGAAGGCCCGAGACCTCGCGGATCTTTTCGGCAAGCTCCTCGGTCCGCGCGGCCCTGATGCCGGGCGTGCCGTCCATGTTTTTCGGATAGCCCAGAACGATCTCGCCCGCTCCGCGCTCTTCGGCAAGCGCCGCCGCGTGAGCGGCAATCTTGCTTATGCTGCCTGACTGAAGGCACGGAAGCGTCGCGGCCCCGAACCCGAGCTCGTCCGAGACGGCGAACCCCGTTCGGCTGTCGCCGAAGTCAATACCCAAAGATTTCAAAGCTCTCGCCTCCCGCCGCGCATTATTATATATCATACCATGTTCTTCCGGGAAATACAAGAGTTTTTTAAAAAATCCTCTCAATATTTATTCAAAGCTCATATGATAAACCTGTCGGGCGGCGTCTCAAGCGGAGAGTATTCCCTTTTATTCGCCGCCCTCTCCTCGCGCGGCCCTATCGGGTTCATCATCAGAAAATATTTCAGCTCGTCGTAAAGATGATCTTCCTGCCTCGTGTCCACATCCTCGGGCTCGGTCTCGTCATATTTAAGCTGCGGCAGCGTCCTTATCATTCCCGCGCATCTGCCCTCGAAAAAATAGATCATGGGCAGCCCCTCGCCGTCAAAGGCCAGCCGGTAGTGAACCTGCATCTTCCCGGCGAGGCGGTTGTTGTTACCCTTTTCAAAATAAACGCCGCGCCGCTCCATCATTTCCGCTATGCTTCCCTCGTTTCCGCCTGTGGCGTTCCAGATCGCCGGGTCTGCGACTCCGGTTATTTTTATTCCCGCCTCGCGCTCCTCGCGCTCAAGCTCATAGATCTTATCTGCGATTTTTTGCGCCGTCCACCTGACGCCGACGTCGGGCTTGCCCGAGCAGCCGTAAAGCTCGCGGTAGTTATACGCTCTGCCGTCATAATCCACTGCGTACCACGAGACGGCGAACGGCTTGGAATAGCCGAAGTCGAACGCGCGGAACCTGCGCCATTCCTTCGGAATGTCAAACGGCTTTATGACATGGCTTAATTTTCTTGTCGCGTAGCCCTTGGGATTGTTCCGCCACTCGGAGAACACCTGCCCGTCAAAAATTTCCCATTCGCCGTAGAGCAGGGCCCGCCGCTCGTTCTCCGGAAGCTGCTCAAGGCGGCGGACGTAAGCCCCGTCCGACTTCATCAGGAACTTATTGTCCTGCACGAACGACGGAATGAACAGCCGCTTTGTGCCGAACTCGGTCGTTTGCACCTCTCCGGGCTCGGCTCCGTCAATGAACCGCGCCTTGACCCAGCTGTGGCCGACGCCTCCGGGGTTGGTGCTTGACTTTATCTGTTTCGGATAGCCGTTGGTGCCGCGGACGCGCGACAGCAGATAAGTGTACTGCGTCTCGGTAAAATGGGTCAGCTCGTCGAACCGCGCCACGTCATACTCCGCGCCCTGGTAGCGCAGCACGTCGCTCTCGGACGCGCAAAAGCCGAACTCTATGACAGAACCGTTTCTGAATATCCACTTCCGGTCAGAGCTCCGATAGCGGCAGGCCTCTTTTGGATAAATGAGCAGGGCGTTCATGATCAGCGAATGTTCAAGCTCCGGGAACGTGCGGCGCAGCATCAGCTGGCGGCTCCCCGGATACTTCAGGGCGAAAAGCAGCGCGTCCACAAGCTGACCGTAGGATTTTCCGCCGCCCGCCGCCCCACCGAACAAAACCTCGTCGGCCTCCGCGGTGATAAATTCAAACTGAGTCTTTGTTATCTCAAGCTTAAGCTTCGCGTTCATGGCCACTCTCCTTTATGTTATCGGACAATTTTTATCTCCACCTCGAGTTTGCCGCCCTCGACCTTGTCCGCGATCGTCTCGGGCAGGCCCAGAAGACCCAGAACCTCCTTGGCCGACGACAGCTCGATCCTTTTGTCGCCGCACTCGACCAGCTCGCACAGCTTGCTCAAGGCCTTTTCGGAACGGTTCTCGTCCGCCTTCTGCGGAACCGTCTCGGTCAATTTTTCCTTCGCCCTCTCTTCAGACATTGCCGTCACCGCTCACTGTCTGGCCCACAAGCTTTTCCGCCGCCCTGTCAAGTATGCGGAAGCACTGTCTGCGGCTGTAGAACACCACAAACTCCATGGCGGTCCAGCTCGTGCCCTTAAGATATTTCTCGGTCAGCACCGTGATCTCCTCGCTGTCAAGCAGCTCGCGGAGCCGCTCCCAGTCCCGCATCATACCCTCAAACTTATCACGGGCCTCCTTGATCTTTTCGCGGTAGCGGTCAACATTTGAGAGCGCTTCGCCATATGTAACTCCTCTGAGATTTCCCGCCGCCTCGTCCGCGAGCCCGACGCGGTTAAGGTCCGCGATAAGCTCGCTGTACAAGTCGATCTTCGCCTTCATTTCCTTTTTGGCTACCGGCAGCAGCCTGAGCCATTTTTTCACCTGTGACGCGTTTTCAAATTTCATATAATTCTCTCCTTTCTTTCGTTTAAACATACAGATGTCAATATTCTTCCTCGTCTATCTCATAGTAGCTGTGGCAGCATTCCATGTTACAAAACAGACCGTCAAAGCTTTTAACGTGTCCATCGCGGCTGCGCACAATATCGTTCCCGCAGAACAGACAAACGCCTATAGGCCGCGTGTACGGGAGCTGCGCGCGGGTGTAACCGTGGCGCTCAACAAAATCAATGTCGGGATGAGTCATTTTTTCACTTCCGTTTCTTTGACACGATTAACAAAAAATTTGATATACCAAAAATATTTGAATAGAATTAGTGGAGTCGGTATTTACATTATACAACAAATTTCTTGTTTGTCAAGAGCTATTTTAACATTTTTTTCAATATTTTTTCCAAATATTGTGTTTTTTCCTGTCGCGCTCCGTATATATGGGGATACAAAATAAACCAAATTTTTTATTTTTTCTCTTGATTTATTTTAAAAAATATGTTATATTATGTTTGGAGGTGTCATATTATGGCCAACAAAAACATAAGCGGCAGGCTTAAGCAGGCCCGCCTGAGCAGCGGGTTCAGTCAGAAAGACGTTTACGAAAAGCTTAACATAAAACAGTCGCGGTTCAGCTCATGGGAAACGGGCGGCGCCGAGCCGGAGATACGGATATTCCTCGAGCTGTGCCGCATATACGGCATTGACGACATATACGGCTATTTCTGCGGAACGGGCGCCGCGCGCGGCAAGTCTCCGCTCTCGGCCGATCTCGCTCTCGCTGTCAACAAGCTCAAGGGTCTGTACGGAAACGACGACGCGTTCCGCCGCGTCCTTAACTGCCTCGATTTTGAATACGAGGAGCACCTTACTAAAAAGGCGCGCAAATTAGAGTTCGGCACGATCCCGGTGCCGGTGTACCGCCAGCCCGCCGCGGCGGGTCTCGGCAACTACATAACCGACGATGACGTCGAGATCATGTCGATCGCGGCCCCGCCCGACACCGACGCGGGCATCCGCATTTCGGGCGACAGCATGGAGCCCGAGATCTGCGACGGCGAGATTGTCTGCATAAAATACATGCCTTATGTCTCCCCCGGCGACATCGGAATATTCGTCTACCGCGGCGAGGCCTACTGCAAAAAGCTTGATTTGATCGACGGCAAGCCCTATCTGGTCTCGATCAATCCCAAATATCTCCCGATCCCGATAAACGAGAGCGAGGATATTCGGACTGTGGGCAAGGTACTGCTTTAGCCTTTGCCCCGCGCCCGCCTTAAAAGGCGCCTGCTCTACGCGATCTCGGTCGCCTTGTGAACTGCCTTATCTCTTGCCTCCGCCGCGGCGTTTGTCTGCCGCGCGGGGGCTTTTTCTCCGCCCGCGCTTATGACCGCGTCGCCCTTTGCCTCAAATTCAGCCTTCATGTTCTTTATTCCCTCGATCAGCTTTTCCTTGCCGTCTATGTGCATCGCCTCAAGCATCAGAACCGCCGCGTCCGCCCTTGACGGGTCAAACACGCCCATCTGCCACAGCTCCGTCAAAGTCTGGTTGTGCGCTATGCGGCTGTATGGATTATTCTTTTCGGCGCTCACGCTGATGTCAAACTCGGCCCTGTGGTAGCCCGTTCCGAGGTCATTTTTGGAAAGGGTGACATACTCGCTCTTGCCGTTATCGCGGGTTATTCTGTATGAATGAGGATCTGTGTAGAACTGGCGTATAAGCTCAATGCAAAGATAAACCACGTCGCGGAACGCGTCATAGCCTGTCACCAGCATGTCGCGGGCGAGCTTTTCTCCCGCCTGCTGAAGCGCCACGATCGCCGAGTAGGCGGTGACGCCGCCGTGGGTGTCGCCCTGCTGGAAGTCTCGGTTGCCCGCGATCTCCTTAAGCTCCTGGATTTTATTCTGGCGGTGCTGAATGATAAAGCTGTGCATCGGCTTGGCCTGGAGCTCGCGTATGTTCTCGTCGCCCACCGAGCCCGCGACATGGATAACGTCGCGACTCACGTCTGACAGCTCATACTCGTTAAGGCCTCCGTTGTCCTTGACCATGAACCTTATCTTGCCCGAGATCAGCGCGTTCTTTGAGATAAGGCTGTCAAGCTTGTCTATATAAAGCTGCGGATTTTTCACTATATCCACAAATCCGAACCCTACCGGGCTGTCCTCGTCAGGATAGAGCACGTCGAACACAAACGGGTACATTCCGTGATCATAAAGCCCCTCGTCGCCCATGTCCTCCGAGGCCTCGAGAATAAAATCGTCGGTGAACTTGATAAGCTCGACAGTCTGCCGTCCGCCCGCGCGGCGCTTGTAATAACAGTCAACGACCAAAGTCTTGTCGCGGAGCAGATCGCGCGACGCGGTGTTCTGCATGTCGTCATAAGTCAGAATATCCATCGCCCCGCTCCCGCTGAACTTGTCCGCGAGGTGCGGGTACTGTCTTTTAAGATCGTCGTTGTCGATAAGAGCGGTCAGGAACAAAAAGCGGCTGTCCTGAATGTCGATCACTCCCGGCTCCCAGAAAAGGTTTAAAAGGTCGATGCGCTTAATGTCGATATCCCCGTGTCCGTCGGCCAAAGCCGGATTGTAGAACACTCCGTAGCACGACGCGCCGTTTTTGAGCTTGTACCACCACGCGCGGCTGTATGTGCGCCTGAAATCGCACAGATCAAGCTGCATCGGTAATATCTTGGTGAGCTTCTCGGCCGCGCCGCTGTCGAGTTCGTCACGCTCCAGAATATTCGGCTCGGGATAGTTGTCCATGGCGTCGGCGTGCTTGTTGGCGATAACGTTAAACAAATACGGCGTCGTCGGCTCGGGTATCGGAGCGTCGGGGTCGCTGCTGTACCTGCTCTTGTACCATCTGTTGTTGTCGATTATCCTGCGGTCGAACAACTGTTTATGTTCCTTATATAATTTGAAGCTGTCCTGCACCTTTCCGAAAAATTCGGAGCTTATTTTTCCGTTATAATTCTGCGGTTTCATTATTTCGATTTCCTCCTTTTAACTGATCTATCTCGGCGAGTATGTCCCGTCCGTTGATAAGCACCTTGTCTCCGCTGAGCCACAGCCCGCCGTCGTCCATAAACGCTATTATCCCGTTTCCGCCCACTATGTTCAGCGTCGCCGAGCCGTCCTCCTTTTTTATAAGGAAGCTGCCGCGGGAATAGCGCACTCCGTTTATCGTGTGCTCGTCGGTCCCGTCGCCCGAGCCGAACACCATATAGGCGGTGCCGTCGTCGCCCACCGACATGCCGATTTTCTGGCTGCGGCCCTCCTCGGTGTCGCGCATGATTTTAATTCCCTGCGAGTCCATCATGGCGAAAACTCCGCCCTCCTCCGCCTCGTATGACAAGCTGTCGGTTCCCACGATCGTTGATGAATAGATCTCCGAGCTGTCGATCTTTCCGGTAAAGACCGCGTTGCCCAGGCTGTTGATGCTGACGGTGGGCTCGCCCTGCGAGTTGCAAAGCACAAATCTGAAAATATCCATCTCCTTGTCATACTCGGCGGTGAAACGATTGAATTCGCCGTCGTCGATCCTGATCGAGTTTCCGCTGATGCTGAGGTTCCCGCTTTCGCTTTTGACCACGACGAGATCGGTGTCCACCGTTCCCGCGCGAAGCTTGTCCGCGGTCAGGTTCCCTATCTGCGCGTTGCTGATTTTGGCGCTCGTGGTGTCAATGTTCTCGGCCTTGACGCTTGAGGCCTCGATCACGTTTCCCGAATCGAGATTGTCAAGGATATAGCTCAGCTCGTCAATGAGCGCCGTTCCCCATTTTTTTATCGCGCCGATGTCGCGGGACATATCCCCCGTGAGCCGTGCCGGAACGGGAGTGGTTAGGTTTGGCATAAAAATGCCTCCTTTCGTTAAAATTGATAATTAAACAGTGCAATAATTACCCTGTGTCTTAATTGTAATAAACAAACAGTGCCATGTGATGCCAACGTAGTGATTAGTGATTAGCGAATACGCGGAAAAACTGTGCGGAAAAATGCGGTAATATCTCCGCGCCCGCAGGTTCCGCCTCCCGCCGTAGGGGCGGATATTATCCGCCCGCCCTATGGATTTTGCGCGCTTTGGTCGTAGGGGACGGCGCCCTCGACGTCCCTAAAGGCTCCCCTTGGGGGGAGCTGTCAGGCGCAGCCTGACTGAGAGGGGAACCTAATCACTATTGGCTAATCGCTAATAACTATGTTGACTGAGAGTGGTTACTATTCGCTATTCGATAATCACTAATAGCTATTTTTACTTTTTGATAACAAATTACAAATTTTTCTTGACTTTAATGAACGCTTGAACTATAATAATTTGGTATGCTGTGATAATTGTGTGTAAAGGAGGCGCGGCGATGCGGCGGAACGGATATATTGCGGTTTTTGTTTCATGCTTTATTTTGATTTCCGGCCTGCTTTCGCCGGTTTCGCGGGCGGCGCTCTTGAGCCGCGCTCCCGGCCCCGAACAGACCGGGCTCAGCGGGACAGGCCTTGCCCCGGCTATGCCTCCCAACATGGAAAACAGCGGCGCCAGAACCGCCTTTTCTTCGGGTGGAGCATCGGCAGACGGCGAGTTCAGAGAGGACTCCGCTGCCGCATCGGGCGGAACATTAAGCAGCGTTTTGATCCTTATCGCGCTTCTTTTAGCCGCGGCGAGCGCGAGCGTCGCCTCGGTCCGCTCAAAACGCTACGAGGTCATGCTCTGCTGAACGCGCGTTGATCACGAAAAAATAATTAACCAAATATAACACATACAAATTTAAAGGAGGAAACAGATTTGTCCAGAAGCTTAGTTAAATTTGCCGCTATAATTCTGGTTATCGCGGCGCTCCTGTACGTCGGAGTGTACGGTCTGGATTTCACGGACAAGTACAGAATTCCCGGCGTTATGGACAGCGACGGCATCACCCAGGGTCTTGACCTCAAGGGCGGCACCGTCATCGTGTTCCGGGCGGCAACAACAGACCCGTCCGAGGAGGATATGGATAACGTAGTGAACCTTCTGCGCAGACGTCTTGACTTCCAGGGCTACACCGAAGCAAGCGTTACTATGCAGGGTTCAAACAAGGTAAGAGTCGAGATCCCCGACGTTCAGGATTCCGACACAGCGGTCGAGACGCTCGGCGCCACCGCACAGCTCGAGTTCAAGGATGCCAACGGAAACACGATCATGACCGGCAGCGAGGTTACGAACGCCTCGTCGGAGTACGGCCAGACCGAGCAGGGTATCTCAAGGAACTCGTACTACATCAGCATGGAGTTCACTCCCGAGGGTCAGCAAAAGTTCTCGGAGGCCACAAGAACCGCGGCAGCCGCGAAATCGAGCAACATGAACTACATCACGATCGAGATGGACGGCAACGTCCTCACAGCTCCCAGAGTTAACGAGCAGATCGACAGCGACTCATGTATCATCACGGGTGAGTTCACGGCTGACGAGGCCAGCGCTCTCGCCGCCAACATCAAGTCGGGCCAGCTCCCCTTCTCTCTCGCGGTTGACGAGGTTAAGGTTGTCAGCGCCACGCTCGGTGAGGAAGCGCTTTCAAAGGCGATCACAGCGGGTATCATAGGTCTTATCCTTGTGCTGCTGTTCATGCTCCTCATTTACCGTCTGCAGGGACTTATGGCGGACTTCGCGCTCATGTTCTATGTAGCGGTCGTCCTCATTCTGCTGGCTAACTTCCACATTAATATCACGCTGCCCGGTATCGCGGGTATCATACTTGCGATAGGTATGGCGGTTGACGCGAACGTCGTTATCTTCGAGCGCGTCAAGGAAGAGCTCAAGCTCGGCAAGACGGTAAGAAGCGCCGTTGACGCCGGCTTCCACAGAGCCCTTTCCGCGGTTATCGACTCGAACGTCACCACGATCATTTCGGCGGTCATCCTTTGGTGGCTCGGAACCGGAACGATCAAGGGCTTCGGTATCACACTGTTCATGGGTATCGTTGTTTCGATGATCTCGGCGATATTCGTTACCAGATTTTTGCTTAAGCAGATGATCGGAATGAATGTTAAGAACCCTTGGCTTTACGGCCTTAACAAATCAAAAACAGGCTCTGAAAGCGTGAAAGGAGGTAAAGCGTAATGTTTGATATAGTACAGAAAAAATGGATTTTCTTTGGCATTTCACTCGCTTTATGCTTGATCAGTATTGTTTCACTGATTTTCAGAGGATTTAACCTCGACACCGACTTCTCGGGCGGTATCGCTCTTACCTACGAGGTCAAAGGCGATGACTTTTCGACCGAGGATATGAGCGCGCTCGTCAGCGAGGCCCTCGGCGCCGGCAAAGCCGCGTCGTCGGTACAAAAATCGGGCAGCGACGTTATCATCAAGGTCGGATATGACAAAGACATCACCGACGAGGAGAGAACCGAGTTCTCGAACACCGTAAGAGACAGCATCACGACCGCTCTTGAGGGCAAATTCGGCGCTCCGGTCGTTGACAGCACGGCAGACGCAGAGGCGACCGCGGCTCCCGACGAGACGGCGGCCACCGAGGCCACAGCCGATCCCGCGGCTTCAACAGATCCCGCGGCTGCGGAGGCGGCAGCCACCGAGGCTCCCGCGGCTAACGCGGACGGTGAGCTCACAAGCGGCGTAAGACTCAAGAGTATGGATGATATTTCACCCTCGTCCGGCCGCGAGCTGGCGAGAAGCGCTCTGTGGATGTCGCTGCTGGCATGCGCCGCAATCCTGCTCTATGTAACGTTCAGATTTGAGTTCACATCGGGCTGCGTCGCGATCATCGCGCTTATCCACGACGTTCTGATCCTGCTCGGCGTTTACTCGATCCTTCAGATCTCGGTCAACATCAACTTCATAGCGGCTGTGCTCACGGTTCTGGGTTACTCGATCAACAACACGATCGTTATCATGGACAGAATTCGCGAGAACACGCGCAACTCGAGAAAAGAGACTTACGGCGAGATCGCCAACAACAGTATCTGGCAGACCATGACGCGCTCGATCAACACCACGATCACCACGCTGCTCACGATCGGCATGGTATTCATCATCGGCGTGGCGTCGATCAAGGCCTTCGCACTGCCGATCATCATCGGTATCGTTGTCGGTTTCTTCTCCTCGGTATTCATCACCGGTCCTCTGTGGGCAACCTGGAGAGACTCAGCCGTGAACGCCAAGAGAGCTGCCGCCGGCCAGGGCAAAAAGAAAAAATAATATTTGAAATTTTTACGGCGGCACAGCCTAAGCTGTGCCGCCTTTGCTTTACCACGCAAAAAAAGACAGCCCGATTGGGGCTGTCCTGTTTTGTGACGAGCATAACATAAGCCGAGTTCTGTATCAGATGATTATCTATCTTGGACGCGCGTCACCGCGCGCCTCCAGCCACCAATCTCCGAAGGCACCGGGCCGGCTTAATCTTCGATTCAGGTGTTACTCCGAGCGGGGTTTACATCAGCGGTAAGTCGCCAGACCGCCGGGTGAGCTCTTGCCTCGCCTTTCCACCCTTACAGCTATTAAAAATAACTGCGGTTTATTTCTGTTGCACTATCCTTGGAGTCGCCTCCACAAGCCGTTAGCTTGCGCTCTGCCCTATGGAGCTCGGACTTTCCTCACGCTTTACGCGCGCAATCATCAGTTATCCTCGTCGCCGCCGATCCCTGCGCTTGCTTGTTTTGCCGCAAGCGGCAAAAGCTGCGCCCGCTCCGGGTCGGCTCCTCTTTCCCAAAAAGCGCACTCCGTTGGCGCTTTTCGGGAGCCCTATGCGCCTTGCGGCGCTTTTTTGATCCCTGCGCTTGCTTGTTTTGCCGCAAGCGGCAAAAGCTGCGCCCGCTCCGGGTCGGCTCCTCTTTCCCAAAAAGCGCACTCCGTTGGCGCTTTTCGGGAGCCCTATGCGCCTTGCGGCGCTTTTTTGATCCCTGCACTTGCTTGTTTTGCCGCAAGCGGCAAAAGCTGCGCCCGCTCCGGGTCGGCTCCTCTTTCCCGCGTCACAAATTTCTTCGCTTATCACAAAAGCCGCATGCGCCTTTTGCTCATCGCTGCGAATTTGTTCCTTCTTCCCAAAAACGCAAGCGTTTTTGGGAGCCCTGTCTACGCTTCGCTGGCGCTTTTCGGGAGCCCTATGCGTCTTGCGGCGCTTTTTTGATCCCTACACTTTCCCACAAAGCGCGTTCATTGACGCTTTGTGGGAGCCACGGGCGGCCGGGTCGTCCGCCCCTACGGCACTTTACTTACTATGATCGTAGGGGACGCCGACCTCGGCGTCCCGCGGGCGACAGATTGCCGTCCCTACATATTATTTTACAATCGTGCGCGGCAAATTTTTCATAAAATCCGCCGAATTAACTCCGCGTATTCGCTATTCGCTAATCCCCGATCACTACGTTATTAAAGTATCCTTACCTTGATAACGCCGTCGAGGCTTTCGATCTCTTTTTTAACCTTGGGATCGATCTTATCGCTGACGTCGTACATTGTGTAGGCGTAATCGCCGCGGCTCTTGTTGAGCATATGGTCGATATTGAGGTTGTCCTTGCCGGATATGATAACCGTTATCTTGTGCAGAATATTCGGGATATTCTTGTGCGCGACGGTTATGCGCTCGCCGGTTTTTGCGCCCATGTCACAGGTCGGATAATTAACGCTGTTATTGATGTTTCCGTTCTCCAGAAAGTCCTTGATCTCCTTAGAGGCCATGACCGCGCAGTTCTCCTCGCTCTCGGGAGTCGACGCGCCCAGATGCGGCATGCAGATTACCTTGTCATGGTTCAAAAGCTCCGCCGTTGCAAAATCGGTGATGTAGCACGAAACCGTACCGTCGTTCAGTGCGTCGATAACGTCGCCCGTGTCAACCAGAGTGTCGCGCGAGAAGTTGAGCAGTCTCGCGCCCTTCTTCATCTTGCTGAACGCCTCGGAATCGAACATGCCCTTTGTTGAAGGCAGCGCCGGAACGTGGATCGTGATATAGTCGCACTTCGCGAGCAGGTCGTCAAGGTTCTCGGCCTTCTCTGCAAATCTCGTCAGGTTCCACGCCGAGTCGACCGAAAGATACGGGTCATATCCGATAACGTCCATGCCGAGGTGGTGCGCAGCGTTCGCGACCTGAACGCCGATGGCGCCGAGGCCGACAACGCCGAGAGTCTTGCCCTCGATTTCGGGGCCGACGAAGTTCGACTTGCCCTTCTCAACCAAAGCTCCGGCCTGATCGCCCTCGTCCTTCAAGGTCTTGGCCCAGTTAATTCCCTGAACGACCTTGCGTGACGAAAGCAACAGCGCGCAGATAACCAACTCTTTGACCGCGTTCGCGTTGGCGCCGGGGGTGTTGAACACCACAATACCCTTCTCGCTGCACTTGTCAATGGGGATATTGTTGACGCCCGCTCCGGCTCTGGCAACGGCCTTGAGGCTGTCGGGCAGCTCCATGTCGTGCATCTTAAAGCTTCTCAAAATAATTCCGTCGGGATTTTGGCACTCGTCTGAAACCTCGTACTTATCGCTCTTGAGCACTCCGAGTCCCTTTTTGGAAATCTTGTTAAGTGTCTGAATTTTATACATTATGAATTCTCCTTCTCAAACTTAGTCATAAAGTCAACCAGCGCCTTCACGCCCTCAACGGGCATCGCGTTATATATGCTGGCTCTCATTCCGCCAACCGTTCTGTGGCCCTTAAGGTTCACAAAGCCCTGTGCCTTGGACTCGGCCACGAATTTGGCGTTGAGCTCGTCGCTGTCGGTGACGAACGGAACGTTCATCAGCGAGCGGTCCTTGGGAACGACCGTGCCCTTGAACATCTTCGAGTTGTCAAGGAAGTCATAGAGGATCTTCGCCTTCTCAACGTTTGTCTCGTGCATGACTTTAACGCCGCCCATGTTCTTTATCCACTCAAACACCAGACCGCAGATATAAATGCCATAGGTCGGCGGTGTGTTGAACATTGAGCCGTTGTCGGCGTGCGTCTGATAGTTCAGCATCGTGGGCGTTATGTCAAGCGCGTTTCCGATCAGATCGTCGCGCACAACAACCACCGTCACGCCCGCGGGGCCCATGTTCTTCTGCGCTCCGGCGTAAACAAGACCGAACTTTGTGAAGTCGACCTCCTCGGACAGGATGCATGACGACATATCGGTAACGACCGTTCTGTCGCCGAAATCGGGCATCGTGTTGTAATGCGTGCCGTAGATCGTGTTGTTATATGTAATATGAACGTAGTCGGCGCCGTCAGTCAGCATGCTCTTGTCGACCTCGGGCAGATACGAGAACGTTTTGTCCGCGCTCGACGCGATCTCCTTCGCGTCAATGTAGCGCTTTGCCTCGGCCAGAGCCTTTTTTGCCCACTGGCCGGTCGTAACATAGTCCGCCTTTTTCGACTTTCCGCCGAGGTTCATCGGAACCATTGCGAACTGCGTCGAGGCTCCGCCCTGCAAAAACAGGACCTTATAGTTATCGGGAACGTTCATGATCTCGCGGAAAGTCGCCTCCGCCTTGTCGATAATCGCCTGATACTCGGGGCTTCTGTGGCTCATTTCCATAACGGACTGGCCGCTGCCGCCCATGTCAAGCATCTCTTCCTGCGCCTTCTTGAGTACCTCAACGGGAAGCATTGACGGACCCGCCGAGAAATTGAATACTCTGCTCATAAAAATATCTCCTCCAATAGTGTATAATTGTTTTATAAAAAACCTAACTTAAATATTATATAACTAAAACATAAAATCGTCAACCCGAATTTGTAAAAACTTTAACAAATATACCCGCCCGAAACCCCCGCGGATTGGTAAAAGTTAAGGCGGATCCGCCGCGCGCGGACCACCGATAATTCCGACTCGCGGCAAAAACCGGCCTTACGGCATAAAAAAAGAGCAGCCGAGCCAATGTCATTAAGTTAAGAAAGAGAGCAAAGAACCAAGTTCAGAAAAAAGGACTTGGTTCTTTTTTTGAAATTTT
>CANQKC010000039.1 GCA_947624305.1 uncultured Monoglobus sp.
CTCCAATTTGATATTTTTATTATATACCATCTTGGAGGTTTAAACAACTTACTTTACACAAAATCTGGGATTGTCTCTTGGTTTGTATTGCCCAATTTTTCCGTAGCGCCTAACGGACGGCCGGTTTTAATACGGCCATCCGTTAATCAGAATATCTTTGTCTGAAACCATTACCTCCATTTTATGTTCATGGTTCTTATACTCGATCCCGGGGCTGTAAGCATCAGTTAAAAACAACACCCGTTGATTGCCTGAACCGACCCAGTCTCTTTCAAGATCACTCAGCTCTTGAATGTATGGACCGTCTACCAAAATATCGGTATGTTCCAGTAATTTATTCACGCTGTCATTATTTAAGTATCTCAGTTCCTCGATCAAATACCCGGTAAAAACGAGAACGGTTATACCGTTTGCGTGCGCCCATTCAGCAACATCTCCCAGGCCCTCGGCCTGCAGCATTGGCTCGCCGCCGATAAAAGAAAGGCCTTCTATTTCATCAAGAACACCTGTGCGGCTTATCATATTTATAAAATCGTCGGTATCGACAATAATGTTTTTTTTGATCGCCTGCATTTCGGGATTGCAGCAGCCGGGGCATCTCCGCTCACAGCCCTGGACCCAAACGGCAAGTCTTTTTCCGGGGCCTTCCGATTCTGTACACAATCTTATTGAAGCAATATTAAGATACCCCATAATATCACCTACTATAAATCAAAATCGACTACACAGCTGTCAGGATTGTTCGGGTCACGCTTACTAATAACCACCCGTTTGTTTCTAAGAATATTATTCCCGTCAATAGTCATCTCAAATATAAATTCGGACAGAGGATTGATGATAACATCTTCCATTAAATTGAGAAGACCCCTGCCGCCGTTTTGTTTTTCCGCTTTATTTGCGATAGACATAAAAACAGCATCTTCATTATCAAACACGATCTCCGCCCCATAACGCTCCTTAACAAAATCCTTAATGGTTTTGAATTTGAGTTTCGCAATATCGGTATAAACCTTCGGATCGTCAATGAAGTTAAAAGCCACAATGTTATTCCCGATCCTGTTTAATAATTCGGGCCTTCCGAGTGTTTTGACAAAATGGTCCTGAACTTTTTTTACAAACTCTTTCCTTATATCCGAAGCGTTTTTCGACCCGGCCTTAACTTCAGCGGCGCCTATATTGGAAGTAAAAATAATGATCGTTTCGGAAAAATTAACCGTCTCGCCCTTGCCGTCAGTTAACCGGCCGTCTTCTAAAATCTGCAGGAACTTGTCAAGAATTTTTCCGTGAGCTTTTTCAATTTCGTCAAACAAAAGAACACAGAAGGGTTTTTCCTTGACAGCATTTGTGAGTTGGCCGCCGGCTTCATATCCCACATACCCAGGAGGGGCGCCGACCAATCTCTGGTCGCTATGCTCATGGTTATACTCGGACATATCAAATCGGATACAAGCATTTTCGTCGCCAAACACAAACTCGGCGAGCGATTTTGCGAGCTCAGTTTTGCCAACACCGGTAGGTCCGACAAAAAACAGCGTTCCTTTGGGTTTTTTCTGCTTGGATGAATGCTGTAAGCCGGAAATGCCCGTATATGCCCTGATTATCACGTCTTTCACTTTAGCGATAGCATGATCCTGTCCTTTGACCCGCTTGCCGAGTTCTTCCTCGATCCGTCCGATTTTATCACTTGACAGTTCCTCCCAAGGACTTACTTTTTCTCCGTACTTAAACAGGTTGATCAGTTTTTCGAAAGAAAGTGTTTCTTCCGTTTGATTCTGCATTTGATTGGAAAGCTTTATCATTTGCGCGATCTCTTTAAGGGTAAACCCGTCTAAAGCATCAATCAGGTCATCCTTCGCGTTTTTATCATTCTTAATGTTTTGGCTTATTTTCAGAGATTCACTGTTGGCATCTATAAAAGCCTCCCTTTCCGGATGTCCGGGCAGCGGCACATTAACAGAGCTGACCATCGGATTATTCAAATAAAACATGGGAGGTATCATGGCGCTGTTTTTAGCAACGATAATCACAATGTTTCCAACCGAATTAAGCGATTCTTTGTTGATCAAGTTATAAGACTGACTCACATCCAGCGTTTTACCCAAAATCGCCAAATAATCTCTCTCCTTTTCGGAAAGAGAATTTGCGTTGCCAAACAGGTAATCCGAATAATCCAAAATGAATGCTGTGCTATTGTCTTTTTTTATCTCGTCCAGCATAAAAGGGAAGAATTCGTCCGGACTTTTATAGTGATTGCCATTTGAGGATGTATCTTCATCAAAATCTCCGTCAAATCCGTAAAAGCTGCCCTCGGACTGTTGCTCGGGTTCATGATTATCATCAACTTTGATTTCATCGGATACAGAATTGTCAATTCCGTCCACTCTGTCCCATTTGAAAACTTGTTTATAACCTTTTTTGCGAACGCAATCAATAAGAACATTGATAACCTTACCATATTTCCCGGGGCCTGTTCTCATAATATCGGATGTGTTGCCAAAAACAATAACCGCGGATTTGTAGCCTATATCGCGTCTGAAACGTTCAAGCCAAACATTTAATTCTGCCATTATTTTTCCCTCCTGTTCATCTCCATTGTGTTATATGCATCCTTATCCAGCTTATCCGGATTACTACACAATACTCTTTCGTCCGAAAGTTTTACTGAATACACTTTCTTCAAGTCAGTATTAAATCTTTCAATATCCTTAAGGCAGGTCATTCCCTCATAGTTGTCAAATTTGTAGGCAATCTTACCATGCAGGTCTACATTGCAAACGGCTCTTTTCCCGGAAGGTTTTTTTGCGGTTATTTTCACATAATTCTTGTCATCCGTTTGTATTATTCTGGGCCTTTCGACCGTAAATTCCTGACTCCTGAGCTGTTTGATGATCGCCTTGACGGTTTCCCTTCTTGTTTCTTCCGAAATTAGCGTGTCATCCACTTCTGTTTCCAAAACAGTAATTTGTTTTTCGACCGCTTCGGGCTCAACCTTCCCTTCGGCAAGTCCGGAACGCAGCTGATTTATTCTTTCTAAAAATTGCTGCGTCTTTTCATTGTCTTCGATGTTTTCTTTTTTTATACGATTTTCCGCATCATCGATCGCCTCGACCGCGTTCTGCGCCTTCCACTCGTCCGCTCTTTTTTTTGCGCCGGCGGTAATATCTTCGGCTCTTGCTTCAAGCTCGGACTTGTCGGTCAAATTACCGGATTCGATCTCCTTTTTCAGCGTCTGCAAATCGGATACCGAATAATTAATAACGATAGGATCGGTTATGCCTTTCAATATTTCAAAATATGCTTGAACCAGTTCTTCCTGATGTTTTTCACGTTTAATTTTCTTATTCTCAACTCTCAGCCGCTCTGCCCGTTCAAACTTTTCTCCGGCCGCTGACGCCAAAGACTGCAAACTTCCGATATATGAGCCGACTGTAAAACTCACTTCCCGAGCCTCCTCCGGATCGGATTCAAGCATCTCTCTGATACTTGAGAGATCAGATTCAAGGCGGGCCATTTCGTCCGGAATATAGGCGGCGAACCCCTCACTTTTCATTCGTTTGTATTGCTGCATATAGCGCGAATAAAACCGCTCCGTGGTTGCGCTTATTCTGTTCAGCTTAATTTCTCTTCTTCTTCTTGCTTCCAAAGAATAGGAATATTCATAGGACCTGCTCAATACTCTTCTCCTCCTTTTTCTGTTTTTGTTTCTCACCGCCAATAAGCTGTTCCTTATGCGCTGAAGTCATCAGATCTTTGTTATAATAATCAACACATTTTTGGTTAAGCCGTTCAATAATTTCGGCTTTTTTGTCAGGGCTGTCCTCCTTTTCCAGAAGGCGTTCAAGATATTCGGAAAATCGTTCCTTTAATCCCAATTCCACAAGAGCAAAAAGGATGCTGCTGTCCTGTTCGTAATACTTATCAATATAACGCAGCAGTTCTTCGGATAAATCACTCGGCTTTTCCTTGGGAATATAAACTAACGCCATATCTTTCTCCGTATTTCCGGCACATACCGTAATGGTTCCGGCCCGAACAACGGTCTCCGCGTTTCTGTAAATCACATTTGATCCGATTTTATCCGGTATATGAATTATCAGCTGCATTTCTTCGCTCGACACATCAAACGAATCCGCTCCAAAAACAAACCCCACTCTCAGCTTATTTTGTTTTTGAGGTTTAACCGCTTGAATTTCCTTATAGTATTTTTCATCAACGCAAAACAGATCATCTTTGCGCTGACGATTAGCGATAAAGGTTTTGGCGTCCGACACGGGGATAAGTTTCTCGATTTCGTTATCCGGATCGTTAATTCCGAGCTTATCTCTCATTTCTTCGGGACAGGGAAGATCCGCGCATTCTAAAGAAAGCTCATGTATCGCCTCGCTTTCTTCATCCCGGACCCGCCATCGCCTTCCTTTGGTCAGTTCGATTTTTTTAACTGTGTTTTTCCAAAATATATCCGACTCAAGCAAGTTAATATCCTCGATCTTTGTCGTGGGAGAAAGCCAGTCCAATTGATCTTTTTGTTTGTCATTTTGGACCGAACCGAGCCACGCAAGAATTGTAGAGGAAGGAAACTCGATATTTTCGATTTCGTCTGTATTTATCACCTCAATACCGGTCGCGTTTTTAATGCGCGATTGTCCGGGCGCTTCTATGAGAGTTTTGCTTACAGGGTCATAATAAACCGTAAAAATATCATCAGATTTATTGGCCGGAAGACACCCTAAGCTCTGCATTTTTTTGCCTTCTTCGGTTAGCTCCAGATTACTCATCTGAACCAGAGACAGATCTGTCTCGTCATAAATTTTCTCCGGAATGCGGATCACGCCTAAATCATAAAGATTGATCAGACAGGGGCGAATAAGCAAATTCGCATCCGAAATAGTAAAAATATGCTCAAAGAATGAAGCTATCGACATGCCGGCATACGCCTTCAGTGTATCGCATTTGTCGATCGCTTCAAGAATAACCCACTCAATAGCCGTTGATTTTCTATCTGTATAGTGAATAACTTTGACTTTATATCTTATATATGGGTAGGACGTTTTAATCTCAGAAATAATCATATCTTGCCTCTATTCTTTTGGTATTTTCGGTATCCTTTTTCTTTTCGGTATCTCGCGTATTCTTGATATTCGTCAAGAACTTCATTTTCAAGCTCGGGTGTAATAAGCTTGTCGGCAGACTTTAAACAACCTTTTCTGTTCAAGCTTTCCATTATATTTTTATATACGGGAGCCGTCCTGTATCCGCCGGTATTCATATTGGGAAGTTGAATATTCAGGCGTTCGTACATATGCTTTGCCCCAACAATAACCAGAAGTTCCTGCGCTCTGGAAAAAGCAACGTTTATTCGCTCAAAAGTAACAACGTGCTTACTTGCTTTAGCGTCTTTATTGTTTCTTACCAGGCTGGTAATAATTATATTTTTTTCCTTTCCCTGAAACCTGTCGACGGTATTGATATCAACATCGATTGCAGAGAAATCATATGTTTTTCTTTCGTTTTTGAACTCTTCACGAAGCTCGTTTACCTGCATTTGGTAAAAGCTGATAACACCGACGGTCTTTTTTTTGTTTTCGCCATACCCTTGTTCTTTATAAGCGTCAGCAATACGCCTTAGTAATTCAATTACAATAAATTTTTCCAATACATTGTAATTAGAGGTACTATTATTGGGACGAACCTCATAAATTGGCGTTCCGTTTGGTGTGCGAGAGGAATCGATCCAATAAGCATGATTTTCGGGCTTGATAAAACTGCTTCTGTCAACACCCTTGATCGTCAAACCGTGACTTTTTTCCTTCTCTTCAACTTCTTTGGGAAGTCCGCAGGTAAGCCCCTGTTCATAGAATCTGTTGATAATATCCATGATGTCACTATGCATACGGTACTGTACCAGCAAGGAGTGCTTAATGCTGTCATCTGCCTGCTCAAAATACTCTTTGAATAATGAGGATGTGACCATATTTCGGAACCTATGGAAGTTTTCCTCGGTAAGCAGCTCACGCACTTCTTCGGGGGCGTCTTCCCGGTTTTCCGCAAGCTCTTTGTATGACCCTTCATGTTCCCGGAACATAGGAGGAAGCTGCCTATGATCGCCGACCAAAACAGCTTTCCGCGCTCTCATCAACGGGATCAACAATTCGGGCGGCGTAGCCTTACTTACCTCGTCAATGATAACGACATCAAAATCATCATAACCATTTTCTGCCAAACCGCGCATATTATCGGTACAGGAAATGCCGACCACATTACATGCCTTGATATAGATTTCCTGATAATTCCTCTTGTCATATTCAAACGCATCCTCATCAACGAGGCGCTCTTTGAAACGCCTCATTGTCTCCTCCCAATCATTCCTGATACCTTTATCTTTTTGCAGCTGCCGAATATTATCTTCCCTGAGCCGCTTTATATGGCTGATAATTTCATCCTCATTTTGAGACTTAATAGAATATTTTTTACACAGAGCTATCAAAGTCTCCCTACTGCTTTTGATAAAACCTTCGCTGTTCCGGATATCTTCATTTATAACGGCAAGATCGCCTTCCGCGCTCATCATTTTCTTTTCGATAGGAGAAATGTCCGCAGGCTGCCTGTTTTCAAGCCCGACGGCTATTTGATCAAGCATTGTTTTGACAGTTTCATCCCACTCTTCAATGACACCTATCAACAATTTAGGAATATTGTCTGTGTTGCCGCCGGAAATGTTCTCACGCATTTCTTCGGATAAGATATTTTTTTCGTAATACGAAATCGCAATGCTCGAGGACGAATTTTCGAGTTGGAGTTTCCTGTTTTTGAGCTCTCGTAATTTTTTATCACACTTGCGTTTTTCGTCTTCGTCGTCATCGGGTATAGCCAAAAATCTATCCATTTCTTTGTCTAATTCACTTTTAATTAACAGCAATTCGCCGTCTGCGGAGCTGTCAGAACTTTTTTTATTTTTAATTTTTTCTACAAGCCCTTTGAGCGCCGTAAGATTTTTTTTCATTAAAATAATATACGCCCGCTCTTTATCGGTTCCCATCACATCAAGGTCAAGTTTTTCGGGAATAATATACACGCCTTTTTTGAGCGTGGACTCAATTAAATCATTCAGCTCTTTTTCACAAATGCGGAGCATATATTCGGAAAAGCTGAACTCCGGCGTGCCTTCGCCGAGGAAATACTGTTCGGCGCGCTCAAGCTGCCGCTTATCATTTTCCAAAGAATTATTAAAGTTGTTGGCTTTAGAAAGTTCTTCGGAAATATCATTAATTTCTTTTTGTTTTTTTATGAGTCTCTTGTTGAGCTCCGCTATACTATTATTGTATTTAGCTATATTTTCTAAAGATAATTCGGCGTCCCGAACATCTTTATCATAAACGACGCTGTTTTTTTCAAGGGTATTCCATGTATCAAGCCAGGTCTCGGATATTTGGTCCGCAAGAGAATTGTAATAGTTCTTTAAGGCTTCATCCTCGGAAAACTTTTTTTCACTCCGGCTGACAGCCTTGCGTTTTTTCCTGCTATTTTGGCCCAGTCTGACAGCGCGGATTTCCGGTGTATTCGCCAGTCGCTCCAACGCGTTGTCAACCGCGTCGTTCGATTGAGAGGCCACCAACACCCGATCTCCCCGTCTGACAAACTGATAGATCGCTTCGGCGATAACCGTTGTTTTTCCGGTGCCGGGAGGGCCTTGCACCAAGCAAAGATCCGGCGCGGCCAGCATTTTGTAAACGGCCGTTTTTTGATTCTCGTTTTCCGCAATATGCGGGTTGAGCCATCGGTCAGGGATCGCTTCTTCTTTATTTGAAACGCGAGCGCTTTTTACATCAAATAACCACTGTGCAAGGTTGGGAGAATAGCATTCATTTCTTTCAAACCGTTGAATAGCTCGCTGAAATCTTCCAATCAGAGCAAACTCACCTATGGCTGATAACGCGAGAAATCCGTCGGAATAATAATTATCCAAAACATAATGAATATAACTTTCTTCATCATCATGGCTCCTGCGGTTAATCTCGTCGGCATCTTTTCTGTTAAGCTCGTACGCGACTTGAACTATGTAAGGGTTATCAAACGCGTTATAAAGGTCTTGTTCGGAAATCACATTCTTATATTTGTCATCCTTAAAATAATATTTGTCTGTTATGCGCGAATTATCCTCAAGAGGCATTTCCTCATTGGTCAATTTTTCGTTTTCGTCGAAGGATTTCAGCTCATATTCTTTAACAACGCCTCTATATCGCCCAAGCTCCACACTATTAAATCTTTGGCGTCCATTGTCGGTTTCGCGTTGAAATTCGAAAGTCCATTCATTCGCGGAATAGTCGTTATCGAAAACCTGTATATCCCTGCCAAGATACTTTCTGAAATTGTAAAACGACTCTTTATTCTCAAAAACCAGCCAAAAGTTCAAGCGTTTAGTATCATTATCAAAAGCAACTTTGTAGTATTTACAGCCATAAATTTGGCGTTCGGCCAATTCTTTTTTCCACTTCAAATATTCTTTCCATTCTTCGAGTTTCTCTTCTGTGTGCTTGGTTAACGAATCAACTTCATTCGGAATATCATACAGAAAATTATAGTATACCCTTGACGGATCCTCGTACTGAGTCGCATTTACATCAACTTCAAAATCCAATCGTTCCGTATTCGCGACGTCATAAATCGAATCAACTATAAATTTTTTTCCCCAAACTCGGCCTTTAAACATCAAAGAAACATCATTGGGAATATAATCTTCCAGAAAGTCTCTGTGGGTTCTTTCCGGTCTGATGCCAAGTGTTAAAACATCGCCATCATTATTACTGTAAGTCAGATTGCGGATATACATATGCTTTTCAAAGCCGTCGGGAAACACTCCGGACAAAATTTTCTCAAGACAATTTTCGCCCTGAATATTTTTCAATTTGGGAAATTTTTTGAACAGAGCCCTTTTGATAAATTTGATTTTATATTTATTTAAATGAATGCAAATGTTATTTTCCGCATCATCTTCTTCGTCATCATCGTCATCATCATATTCGTCGTCATCGTCATCATCATATTCGTCGTCATCAATCTCTTCTTCATAATCAACTTCATCTGCATAAAATTCTTCAACGTCAACAATTTCCTCATCAGAAATATCGTCTAAAGTAAAAGAAACGCGCGGTATATCATGTTGGTTGGCATTTTTATTTGTTTTTCCAAAAAGACTCTTTATTAAATCATTAAAATCCATCATTTTTTCTCCACTCTGTACACGATGTGCGTTTGTGATTTTAATCCTGCTTAACTGTTATATTATACCACATCGCGTTTAAAAGAGCAATACTTTTTTGAACTTTGAAACAAAAATATAAATTGCAATATAAAATGTCCACAAATATTAAGCGACATTTAATTGATGGATGAACAAATTAGCAGATAGTCCTTCCAGCGACCTTCTCGGGTAATTGTTCATCCAATGTTCTATCATCTTAATTCTCTCATGAGAGAATTTGCTGATGTCGGCTCCTTTGGGAACGAAGCGCCGTATCAGCTTATTGGCGTTCTCGTTGCTCCCCCGTTCCCATGCACTGTATGGGTGGGCATAATAGACTTCTGTCCGCTTTTTCTTGACCATAGCAGAACGCTCTATCCCTTAACAGTCAAGGTTTTCGCATCCATTGTCACATGTGATTGTACGGAATGTTTCTCTAAACTTCTTACTGCCGAGCTTCCTCTCCAGTTTATCCAGTTCTTTGACAACACAATATTGCGATTTGCTCTTTAGCTTGCGAATGATTTCCTGTTTTGTCATTCTTTCCGTAAGAACCAGCAACACTTCCTTTGTACCGCTCTTGCCGACCACCGTGTCCATTTGGAAAGGCTTAAAAACGATTGGAATGACGCGGAATACAATTACAAAAGGGGGCGAAAAGCACGTAGAAACGCGATATTATATCAGCAGCATAGAGACAAATGCGGAAGAATTTGCGCGCTGCGTGAGAGGCCACTGGGCGATTGAGAGCCTGCATTGGCATTTGGATGTCACCTTTCGCGAGGACGCGAACAAAACGCTGGATGAGCAGGCGGCGTTTAATTTGAATATCATGAGAAAGTTTGCACTTTCCATATTGAAAACGGCGAATATCGGAAAAACCGGAACCAGCATGAAGCTGAAACGGTTTTACGTGTGTTGCAATCCAATGCGGTTTTTGAAAGAACTGCTCGCGCTTTAATTCCACATAATGTTATGTAGCTTTCTTGAGATAGATCTTCATGCGTTTTGCGTGGCAATTTTGCTTGCCCAAAACATAAAATTTTGTTTGCTTGTTTTATACAAAATGCAATAAGCGCCTGATTTTACTGATATAATTAACCTATTCACCGTCAAAATTATGGTATTAAGGATGAAAGAATTATGCCAAGAAAGGGCGAAAACATTTACAAACGCAAAGACAATAGGTGGGAAGGCCGCTATATCGTGGCGTATAACGCAGCAGGCAGGGCGGTCTACAAGTCCGTATACGGGAAAAGCTATACAGAAGTAAAATTAAAAATGAAAAATCACGCTGAGCCGAACAAGACAATACCGGTTGGCATATCGTTCGCGGCGTGGACGGAAAGTTACCTGAAATCGCAGGAGGGCAAGCTGAAAATAGGCACATATCACATTTACGAGAGGTATATCAAGAACCATATAAAGCCTTTTTTCGGCAACACGCTGCTGCGGAAAATGAACCATGATATGGTGCAGTCGTTCGTAAATTCATTATCAGATTTAGCGCCGTCCACTGTAAAGGGTATTTTTTCATTTGTTCGTGAAACTCTGAAACAGGCAAGCCGTGAAAGATATGTTGAACCTGTATGGCTCGATATTGAATTGCCAAAAGTCAAGCGTAATGAAGTGGAAGTGTTTACTCGCGAGGAACAGAAACGTATTGAAAACGCGCTTAATATAGAGGAAAATCCTAACGATATAGGTATTTTGATTTGTCTGTACGCAGGCTTGCGGATTGGAGAAGCCTGCGGTCTGAAATGGAAAGATATTGATTTCAAAAGTGGTGATATGTATGTTAACCGGACGGTTCAGCGTGTGACAATTGACGGCAAGTCGGTATTGCGGGAACTGCCGCCGAAAAGTGAGACATCTCATCGCAAAATCCCGGTACCGCCCTGTTTGCTTGCAAAGCTGAAAATAGCACGGAAGTTGAAGCAATCATCGTATGTGCTTCATACGGATTGCCATATGATGGATACTCGGACGTTTCAGTATCAGTACAAAAAAATACTGGAGCGCGCCGGTGTACGGTATGTAAACGCTCACACCCTGCGGCACACGTTCAGCGTTCGGGCATTGGAATTGGGCTTTGATATAAAAACCTTGAGCGAAATACTCGGTCATGCCGATGCAACGGTCACACTACGGATTTATGCTCACTCGCTTGACGAACACAAGAGAAACAGCATGGCTCGGTTCGCGCAGATTGCGTGAGCCGTATTTTTTTTGGTCAGAATTTTGTAAAATCCGCATGAATGCTTGATAAATTGAGTCATTTTCGCAAAACATTGTAGTTTTGCGAAAGACAAAAACTTATAAGTATTATTCCTCATATACAAAAAAATTATTCAAAAGGAGGACTGTTATAATGGAGGAAAGATTACAAAATTCTTTAAAATCCGATAAGTCGGAGGGCAGACTTCTATCGGTTAAAGACGGTATTCTAAGATTGGGAATAGAAGGCAAAGTTAATACAAATACTGCTCCGGAAATTGAAACCGGTATAAATGAAATACTCGCAGCCAATAAATTCGATTTACTGATTTTGGATTTTAATTATCTTGAGTATATTTCCAGTGTTGGAATTCGTATCTTATTAAGGCTCTTAAAGACTTATGGTGAGCTGAGAATTGAGAATACGTCGCCGGAAGTTTATGAAATCTTAGAAATGACAGGAATGACAACTTTGATTCCTACATCAAAGAAAATGGGAGAAATTTCTGTTGGATCTGAGAAAATGAGAGAATTTTCTGTTGACGGACTTGAAAAAATTGGAGCAGGCTTTCACGGAACTGTTTATCGTCTTGACGATGAAACGATCCTTAAGGTCATCGACGAAACGATTCCGCTCGAACATATTCAGAAAGAAAGAGATACTTCTCAAAAGGCTTTTATTTTAGGTATTCCCACAGCTATTTCTTATGATGTAGTCAAAGTAGGTAATCACTATGGAATCATCTATGAATTGTTAAATTCTCAATCATATATGAATAAACTTCGGGAGAATCAGGATAAATTAGAAGAACTGGGAAAAGAACTCGGCAAGTTTACTCACCGCGTTCACAATACAGCTGTTGATGATACTTTTGATGATATAAAACAATTAGAATTAGCTAAAATTGATCGTGCTAAAGAAATCCTTGATGAAGATGATTATAAAATGATACGGCATCTTTTTGAAGTGATACCCGAATCAAATACTTTTGTTCATGGTGATCTCCATCCCGGAAATGTATTGATTAAAGATGATGGGGAATTATTTTTAGATATGGCATTTTCAGGAAATTCAGCTTCAGGATACGGTCATCCGATTTTTGATCTTATATCGTTCACTCAACCTGTTATAGGGGCGGTGGAAGATCATCCGGAAGAAGATTTTGTATCTGAATTTAATGGACTGACTAAAAAGCAGAATTATGAACTTTTGAATGCTTATTTAAAAGGCTATTTTGATACAGAGGATGAAGAGTATATTGAAAAGGTCAAAGAAGAAATCCTGCTCCGTGCAAGAGCGATGAAGGCCATTGATCTTAAGTGGAGCGCTATTATGCTTCAAAATCAAGAATCCGCTATAGTAGACGGGGATGATAAAAGAAAAATTATTCGTGATTTGGGTATTGAAAAACTGTTTAACAACGTAGAAACTGCGTTTCAAAGGATCAGAGCCACCCTTGAAAATAAAGAGGGTGAATTTTTCTTTTAAGCTTTCCGGTCGTAATTCTTAATTCAAGAATGAAACTGCAGTTTCTATTGAGAAAGAATATGATGAAAAGCCTATTGATATAAAAATGCTCACGAATGGTCAGTGTGAATTTAATATTATTTCTGACGATGAATATATTTCAGGTATAAAAATATTTATATGGAACGAGCTTAACGGTATGATGCAGTTGGCGGAACCATATATTATCACCTAATCAGTGTAAAATCTGAAAAAGATTTAAAATAAAAGACTTCATCCCATTTGAATACGGGATGAAGTCTTTTATGTTGTTATCATACTATCAAAAACTCAAAGCGCGGTTATAGACAAAATCGTGCGCGGGACCGAGCCGCAGACGCTAACATGAATTTATAACCGACGCTCGAATATATCACAGCCCTTGACGCTATGAACATATAGGCGTCAAAGGGCTGTTTATATGTTGTATACCGTAATCGTTAACCTCTCACAAAGCCGCCGCTGTATTCCGTGTTGATCTCCGCTATTTCCTTCTCTCCCTCAATATACGGGCGATAAATTTCGTCCACTCTGCCGCCGCCCAAATTGTCGCATCCGTTGCAAAACTCGCATTCACCGCCGCAAAACGACAACGCGCGGCTGACGATTTTTTCGCGTTCTTCTTTCGTTGTGTCCTTTACAAGAATTGATTTCATAATATGTCACGCCTCCGTAATATCTATACCCCCGTCTTTATTATAGTAATTTACCGCTCAATCAGTCAATATCCCAGTGCGTATTGATCGTATGAAAATTTTTCGATTGCTCTCGATTGTGGTATTTTGTTTTAACTGCCCGATAAACGGGAATTGACCGAGCAACGCGAGAATTCTATCCCATAATAAAATTTTTATCAAGCCATTTTGCAACACCATCCTCATCATTTGCCGGAATAATGGAAGTTGCCATTTTTTTCAGATCTTCATGGGCATTTTGGACGGCATATCTCTCATCGGCCAGTTCAAACATGTCTATATCATTTTTTCCATCGCCAAACACGACTAATTTTTCACATTTCAGGCGGGACTGTAACTGCTTGATCGCCCTTGCTTTTGAAACATGCAAAGGCATGATTTCAAGCCATTGCGTCTTCGTATAAAGGTCCGTCTGATATACGCAATAATAAGAATTCTTATATTTCCTATATAATGGTTCGAGCTTTTGCGGTTCATCAATACATGTGATATAGAAAATCTTTCCCGATTTCAGATCATTTATCGTTTTTACAGCATTGGTACGGTGATCCCTCTTTCTGCTCTCAAGAAATTTATTCATTCCATCCGTGCAGCATTCAGGGACAAAAGAGAATTTTTCCTTTCCTTCTATGTATGCGTACACAATAGGATATATTTGATTGGCAAACAAATCGTCTAACACTAAATTGATCCGATCATCAAAATAATTTTCAATTAAAATATCCTCTGTAAGATTATCTATTACAAAAGCACCATTATATACAATCAGAGGAATTTTGGCATTTATCCCACACGTTACTTTTTTTGCGGTTGTCAATGAACGGGCTGTTGCATAAGAAAAGACCATTCCCTTTTCCGTCAATCGGTTGATTACCCTATTTGTGTATTCTGATGTTCTTCCGTTACTCCTCAGCAGCGTTCCATCTAAATCTGAAACATAAAGTGTGCTCATTCTTATATCCTCTCAAATTCCGATTTATCATTCTGTCCGCTTATGAAATGATTATACCGTACTTGCCGTAAAAATCAATGCGTTTGGTTGATTGTTTTCGATAATTATTTCCTGTATTATAACACACCCGAAAACGAAAATCAATCTCTTAATAAAAATCGGGGCAGCCATAACGAATCGGAATTTTTATATAATCCGCTTGCATAACCGTTTCATATGCGATAGAATATATACTTTTTAAATTTGAAATGAGGCGCTGTTATGTTTAAAAACCCATATGGCGATGTTATGTCGCCGCTAACGCCGAGAGATTGGCTGAACAGTTTTTGCAAACGCGAGGGAACAAGGTATGTGACACCGCATTCGTTCCGTCACTTATGCGCTTCGATTATGATAGAGTCGGGAGCGAGTGTTAAAACGGTTCAAGCGTACATGGGTCACAGCGACGCGAACACGACGCTCAACATTTACGTTCACGCATTTTCAAGAGCGCAGGCGTTGGCGAGCGAAACAGTAGCGAGCGCCTTTAAGTTACAACAAGCTACATAAAGATAGAATATCAAAACATTAGTCAAATCTTAGTCAAAATGGATTTTCGGAAAAAGCAAAACCCCCGAAACGCCGCATGATCGGGCGTTCCGAGGGATGTCATCTGGTACACCTTCGGGGATTCGAAGGGCAATTTTTGCTTATCGTGTCGCAGTGTAAGTCTCTGTGAGCAACGCTTTAACCGCGCATTCGACATTTTACTGTTTCGGTATCTTCACATATGATTTTGTAAGTTTTTTATTTCTGTATGAGCAAAGTATGATCAAATATTTATTTCATTCCGGCGTTATTCTGCGAAACAAGGCGCATATAGTGACTTAATAAAAAATATTAAAAAACCTATTGCAAAATCTGAAAAATGTGATATAATAATATTGACCCGAGAAATAGTTTGCTTTGTCAGGTAGTGACTATGGAGGTTCTTTTGGCGGTTATTGCTTAGCCGCTCCTGAATAGGGCTTGGTCCGAACACAAAAGCATAAACTGCTAATTACGCCTCTTGATCTAAAGGGGCGTTTTTGCATATTAATGCAATTGAGAGGTTTGTTATGAGCTTAATTTTGGACTGTGCCGATAAATATAGGAAATATATCGGATATGATTATACATTTATCCTTGACTGCGATATATCGGTCGAGGTTATGTTTGCGGCGCAGCATTTCCATCACCTTGCCGGACTGCACTATCTTAAGGATATCGCTCAGCTTGATACCAAACGCGAAAACAACACGGCTGCCGGCATATACAAAGCTATAAGAAAAGGCAAAATCAAACAAGAATTAATAGAGCAAAGTTCATTTTATCACAAAATCGGCGACAGACTTTCATACTTTCTCAAATTTGATGAAATCATATCATCCAAACTGATCGTTGACTTTGATTATACCAAGGTTCCAAAAAGCGGCATCATGTCAAAATACCTGCTGTATAAACAATACGGCAATACATACGCAATGCTCGGTCTGAGATATGACAACAAGCGCAACATTTATGTGCCCGAAACATTCATCGTCGAGCCTTCGGATTACTATGTTAAAAATCAGGTTTCTTATAACGTTATAGATGTTATAGCAAAAAAGTATATTAAAAAATAATATAACCGAGCTTTTTAAGGCTATGCGGAAAAAGATGTGTAGGTAATAAACGACTGACTTCGACATGGCGAAAATCATGGGTTTAAACTTAAGTTAATGTGCCAATAATCATATATTGGCTTTTGCCGCAAGGCAGGGTACGGCTCTGCTGAAGAGCAACCGGAGCGGTCTTGCGGATTTTGCACTGAAACTGGCGGCTTGCCGCTCGTTTTCCCGTTTCAGAGAAAACCAATGCGTTAAACTTCGGGGTTCGGGGCAAAGCCCCCACTTATGCCGTTTTTTCCTCGTGCATTATCTCCAGCTGTCGGATCACTATGTCCCAATTCTTGTATCCCTGTGTCCATTTCTTTGTGATATTCTGTGACGCAAGATAGGGATAATATTTTATCTTCCAAGCCGTTTGCGTTACGCTGATGCTTATCATTTATACTCGCCGTTTCTGACACGAGGAGCGTAAATCTTAACCTCTCCAAGCTGAGTTCATTCTGCGTTTGGCAGAGCCGTTTCTGTAGTTTTTCTTTTCGCTGCCGGAATCCGAACTCTCATGTTTTTCATAGCTGAGCTGTTCATCAAGTTTGCACTGAAACATATCGTTCAGAACATCTGCAAATATAGATTTGATGCTGCCTATGATGTCGGCAGCGTTTGTAAAGTTCTCGCTTTTTACATATTCCTTTATAACTTCTTTTTGTATTTTCGAGTCAAAAACCTCCTTGACAAAAATTATTTTTACCATAATTTTCATCAAAGAGGTCTTCTTTTATACCTTTTTACATATCTTTTTCTGCGGTGCCGAGCGGGCACATTCTATAAAAAATTATAGTTATCGATCATACTATTTTATGTCAATGCCAATAAACGCAAACGCTATTTTCATAAATTTATATCTTATTTTGCATATGCAATTTTTTCTTTTAACCTTACTTTTCCCTCGTCCATATGAATGATTCTATAATCATATAATTCGTTCAAAATATCATCTACCGTATCAGAACACTTAGATTCCGGCAATAACGAATATTTATTTACATAATCCTTCAAATATTCGATTGGTATGTCACGTTGATAGGCGTTAAGATCATTCAATATTAACACTACATCCGCCATTTGCCTGCTGATTGATTTATTAGACAACTGCCACGCCTTTAACACAACCAATAAAATCATCTTTACTGCACTCAGTTTATCTGTTGGAACAGCCGACGTCAGCGCAACTTCAATTACAATTTCAATTGCTTGCTTTAAGTCTATTGTTATATTCGCAAGTTTTATTGACTTTGGCTTTTCGTCTAAAATCATAATAGACCTTTCGCTTAATTCATCAACAGTAATGTCAATGCATCTATCAAGAATTTCTTCTTCAATA
Organism: uncultured Monoglobus sp.; assembly: GCA_947624305.1. Classification (GTDB taxonomy): domain Bacteria; phylum Bacillota; class Clostridia; order Monoglobales; family Monoglobaceae; genus Monoglobus. Next base: position 17,619 of record CANQKC010000039.1, read on the forward strand.
TCGCAAGGAAGGTTGTTGTTTTGAGTTTCGGTTTCCATGGTTATAATAAATTCTTCCAACAGCCGTTCAGCCATATTTTTAGTCATATCAAGCTCCTTTTATATAGTTCAAAAATTCTTTAAGAGTTCCGTTTTCTGCTCTGTACAATAATTCAGTCTTATATTTATCAATGACATCTAAAAATGCTGAATAAACATCATTACCCTCACTGCTGTCAAAATCATACTCATCGGTATATGGAATTGAAAAAAGGTTTTCTTTTCGTTTTTTTATTTCAGGATGCTTGTTATCTTTTATCATATACGTCTTTGATATAACTCGGTTTGTATAAAATAACAAATCCCAAAAATCAAAAATCATCATAGGAGCAAGATAACAATAGGCGAACAACTCGCGGTCTTTATTCTCAATGTCGGAATTTTCCTCATCCATCATTAATCGCAGCACAATATCATACGCAATTGAGTCCGCTTTAAACTCCTCCTGCACAGCACTTATTTTATCTACGGTTTCAGCTATATATTTGTGTGCAACCTCATGCGCTATACAGAAATACATACAAAAATACTGGCAACTTACCGCCAAATTAACAGTACTGCTCCATTGACGAATTTCCCGTTTTATATATTCACCATCATATATGTTATATGTAGATTTATCAACGATTGTCGCATATAGCACAGTCGTCAGATAATTAAAAAATCTTCCGTACAGATTTTCATCGTCAAAATACTTCGCCCATATCAGAGTTACTATAAAAAACGCATGTAACGTATCCTCTAACATCCTGTCAAAAAATATTAGGTCAGTTTCAAAAAAAGCGTTTACATTCCCCATCGTCCTGTCATTCACGAAAGTTAAATCGGATACATCAAAATCATATATCTCCAAAAATTTATTTTTAATCCTCCGAAATATAATATCTGTATTATGGGAAAACAGAGAATTTTTAAGGCTTTCTGCTGATACATCTTCATGAGAAGATAAAACATTATATCCTTCACGAATGGCTTTTTCTTCATTATAGGCAAGCTTACTGCTATTTAACAACTGATCAACGCGATTATCGCGAATAACAGTTCTTTTATACTTGTTTTTAAGTTTATCTATTCTATCTGTGTCTATATTTGCCCTATCATACTTCATATTACTCCCCGTCTTAGAATTTATCTTTGCTTGCATAGTTTCAAGAATATCATCATCCGTGATCATATCAATACCGATATCCAAGCAGTCTATTGCTAAATCATAAATCGGCCTTTCAAAAAACGAACTTTCTCACTCTTTCATTAATTTATATGTAAAGATATTACCTCTTATATATTATTTTACCGAAAATATTATAGCATAAAAATATTATTAATTCAACAATATTAATTTCAATGTTTTGTTACAATTTCTTATATTTATGATGTCGATAATTGTTGAAATTTAGTAATTAGTGTGATATAATAAGAAAAATGATTATAATACAATTTTATGGTGAGATTATCATGGGTGAAGAATATGGCTAATTTATTCACAAATAAAAAAAACAATATATTAATGCTCAAAGGAGCATACAAGAAATTAAAATCATACTATTATTATAATAAAAACTTTATACTCATGCGGCAAAAAATAGTAACGTTTGAAGGTTCATCTGTGGCTATGGATGAAACATTTATTAATCTGGCTGAATGTTTAGCGCATCCCAGACGCGAAGCGACAAAAAATTATCTTGAAAATTTGCATGATAAAATAAATTTCTTTGTATTGCCAAAAAAATTTGAAACATACAACAAGGAAAAAGATTTACCTGTATCAAATTATCTGCAAAAAGGAAAAAATCTTAAGTCAGTAAATTTTTTTATTGATATGCCGATAGAATTGCATATACTTGATACGTTATGGACATTATTTTTAGGAAAAGCAAGTTCCGAAGAAAACTTGCTCTCATATAATGTTTACGGAAATACACTTGTTGACAGTATTATTTTTTGTTCCGATGATTTATATGGTATTGATTTTCACACATCCAGACTGTTTAATATATATTTCCATAAATATTCGAAATGGAGAAACAATGCTTTTTCTCAATTAGAAAAAAATTATGACCTCCATCGTGATTCGGTTTTAATTTCGTTGGACATAAAAAACTATTTCTATTCTGCAAGTTGTAATTTTAAAAGATTAAATAAATTATTTCATGGAAATGACATTATATATAAAATCAATGCTCTTACGAATATTTTAGAGAAAGTCTATTCTATATATTACAATATTATAAAGAATTATAGACAAGACTTACGTGATTTTTTTAAACGTGAATATCCACTTCCTATCGGTTTATTCAGCTCGATGCTTTTAGGCAACTTATACCTTTCCGATTTCGACAAAAAGGTAGTAAAAAAATATAATGTGAATTATTATGGTCGATATGTTGATGATATGATTTTTGTATACAATAATACATATCCGGATAAAACATCAAATAGAGAAATTATAAACGATTTACTTATAAAAACAGACATACTATCAGATAAAAGCGGAACTTATGAAATAAAAGGTCATAAAAATCTTATTATTCAAAACGAAAAAATAAAAATAATATATATTAATCATATGGAACCAAAAGCTATTATCGATGTATATAATAAAACAATTAAAATAATTCCCAGTCAAGCCAATCCTATTCCGGAAAGTGATTTGCAATCGCTGAATTTTGATGAGGACATTTATACAATAGAACATTTTGGACGATATGATAAGTTGCGCGACATAGGCAATATGAATATTGATGCATACAGCGTAAGCAGATATTTTTCGGCGCTGGTAAGCAAGTACACCAACATATATCAAAGCAGTAAAATCGCTCAGAAGGAAATAGACGAACAAATAAAAAGAATAAATAAGTTTTTTTCCGGTGGACAGTGTATAGAATATTATTCTAACTGGATGAATTATATGTATTTCCTCGTTATAAACGAAAGAGGCAAAGATTTAATAATGTTTTATAAACAAGTAAAAAAACAAATTAATAATCTCAAACATAAATCGCTTAATAATGAATTTAAACGCTCGCCAACAGTTAATAAGGTTGCAAAAGAAACTTTGAAAAAACATTTAGACATATGCTTATATACTGCATTGAGTTTAAACATTGATCTTGTTACCAAAAAACTAATAAAAGAAAAGGTCGTACTTTATATTAATGCCAATATGTTTAATCATCGTTTATTGCCGTTGCCTATGAGTAATTATATGATATATGAAACACCGCCTTCATATACGAAGATGAATATTGATTCTTTAGGTGAAATCCCACCTAAAATTGAAGATGATTTTAAATTTAAATGGTCTCCAAGATTTATACACTACGAGGAGATTTTAATTTTGATGTTCTATTATTTTCATAAAAATAACAACAGAAAAAAGTTTGATTATTTTAAAAAAGAACTAATAGATAAATTCAAAAAAATTAACGGCATAAGATATGAACCTTTCCAAATTATAGAAGGAGAGCATATAGAATTTAAAGATGAATATGAGCTAATATCATTGGAAATACCAACAGATATAAAGGCAACTCCTGTTTTTATGGATATTTGCGTTGGCAGTATTAGTATTGGAAAAAAAGAAATAATGAAAGTATTATCTGATCCTAAACAATTGTTATCTGTTGAAAATAAAGAAACGATGAGAAACATATTAAGGGAAGCATATAAATATTGCAGAAATACAATTAATCTAATTGTTTTACCGGAACTATATTTTCCTATATATTGGATAGATGAATTAATAAAATTTTCAAAGCAATCTCAAATAGGTATTGTAACGGGTCTGCAATACATAAAAGCGCCAAATGGACAGGTCTACAATTATATTGCTACTATTTTACCATTTGAGACCGGGAAAAGACGTTATAAAAATGCATTTCTCTATATTCGTGAAAAAAATGACTATTCTCCCATAGAATATGAAGGTTTAGCTGAGGAAGGTCTGTATTGTAAAGATGCACCAAAGGCTATTTATCAAAAATTTTTATGGAAAGGCGTTGATATCGGAAATTTACTATGTTATGAAATGACTGATGTTGTTGTTCGTGCGTTATATAAAGGACAATGTGATATAATAGCTGCTCCTGTTTTTAATCCTGATACAACATATTTTTCTAATATAATTGAGTCCACAGTAAGAGATTTACATGCATTTATAGTGCAAGCCAACACATCAATTTACGGTGACTCAAGAACAACCGGCCCATACGATAGGGATAATAAGGATATTTTTAAAATAAAAGGCGGCAACAATGATAATGCTATTATCGGAACAATCAATTTAAAAAGGTTTTTTGACTTTCAATCTAAATATTACAAATTAGAACAGGATAAAATAGAAAAATTAAGAAAACAATCAAAAAATAAATCGTCACAAAATCAAAAGCAGTCAAAAACATATAAAAAAGAGAAACCCGATATAAAAAGGTTTTCGGCAAGATTTCAGAATAAACGTGCAAAAAAGGAATATTAAAAGCCCATACAAACTATAAAGATGCATTTTCAGTATATAAATAAACGTAAAGCACTCTAATGTACTAACTTCCGATGAATGTGTTGGATTCCGGAAGAAATGTTCGGAAGAAATGATTGTAAGGCAATTATGGGCTTGTAAGTTGGGTTTATATTCTATACACCTAAAATGGTCAAAGGCTCGCGGTCGCGGGTCTTTGTTGCGTCATAAAGAGATTGGAAGTTACACGTTATGGCGTTATGTATTGTCTCTTTCTATCAAGGATTATCCCCGCGCAGTAGGCGACATGGGGCTTTGAGCAATGGTCGCTCACGTCTTTGAACTTCACTTCCGCTTGGCGAGCACCTCTTTTTCTTTGCCCAAGAGCCGGTCTATTATTGCCGCTCCCTCGGTTCCGGTGAATGTTTTGTCAAGCTCATAGTCATTTTCGGTTCCTTTAAACAAGCTCCACGGCGTTCAGTGCGTCCGCCTTTTTGGTACACTCGGCGGCAGAAAGTTGAATATCAGCAAAAATACAGACCGAGAGTGGAAAAATAGAGCTCCGCAAACGCCGTAAAACCGTTGGTTTTAAAGCCAAAAACAGCCGCGGCCATATACTTATACCATAACCCCTCAAAATGAGGTTCTATTGTTCCACTTATACTAAGAGCATAACCGCAAATCGATGCGGTTATGCTCTTTTTATTGTTTTCAATACACAGAATGGTCGTTTAGGCATTTGTAATCAACACAAATATATGGGTTTTCAATGCAAATGGAACATTATTTGTCTTTTGGCACATCAAACCTTAAAATCAAGCCTTTAAATGACCTTAGTTTGTTAATACATTAGAATTATTCTAAAAGTATTTTAAACATATATTTTATTAAAATTACTTTCATAAATTCACAAAAAAGATTGTGTGTGGACTGTAGCCTTCATAATTTTATAAATATCCAACTATAAAACATCTATTAATTGTAATGCAAACATTTTTGTCGACATCATCTGGATTTAAGAGAAAGAGAGTTTCATCGTTTGCGGACAACCCATACTTGCAAAATATATTCTTTTGTTCCTATGCCTAAATTTGTATGGGTATGTGAATTATATAGCAGAAAATCATTGGTCGAGAAAAAGGTTATTGGAGAAATTGTATTTGATGAACCTCTCATGGAAAAGATTCGTTTAATAGGATTATTTTAATAAACTATCAATATCATATAGTGTATCGTTTTCCTGACAAAAGTGCTTAAGAATTTATCAATGAGTTTAGTACTGGGGATATTAATTGAAAATTTTGGCAGCCAATGAATATGTTTATTCACGGCGAAGATACCAATATAAACACCGCGGAAAAAGATGTGTAAAAAGGAATAAAAGTGGATTAAAAACGATTGGAATGACGCGGAATACAATTACAAAAGGGGGCGAAAAGCACGTAGAAACGCGATATTATATCAG
>CANQKC010000040.1 GCA_947624305.1 uncultured Monoglobus sp.
GCCCACGCCGACGCCTACCGAGGCGCCGACACCCACGCCGACGCCGACCGAGGCACCGACACCCACACCGACGCCGACCGAGGCACCGACACCCACGCCGACGCCTACTGAGGCACCGACGCCCACGCCGACGCCTACCGAAGCACCGACGCCCACGCCGACGCCTACCGAGGCGCCGACACCCACACCGACGCCCACAGAGGCGCCGACGCCCACGCCGACGCCTACCGAGGCGCCGACACCGACGCCCTCTGAGGCACCGACACCCACGCCGACGCCCACCGAGGCGCCTACACCGACGCCGACGCCTACCGAGGCGCCTACGCCGACACCGACGCCCACCGAGGCGCCGACGCCCACGCCGACGCCTACCGAGACGCCGACGCCGACCGAGGCGCCAACACCCACGCCGACGCCCACAGAGGCACCGAGGCCTACGCCGATGCCGACCGAGGCACCGACACCTACGCCAACGCCTACCGAGGCACCGACGCCTACACCGACGCCTACCGAGGCACCGACGCCGACACCGACGCCCACAGAGGCGCCGACGCCCACGCCGACGCCTACCGAGGCACCGACACCCACGCCGACGCCGACCGAGGCGCCGACACCCACGCCGACGCCTACCGAAGCGCCGACACCGACGGTAACGCCGGAGCCGAGCCCGAGTATTACGCCGGGACCGAGCGATATATTGGAGCCGGAGCCGAGTCCGAGCATTACGCCCGAACCGACCCCGAGCGCGACGCCGGAACCGGGCCCGACAGTGACTCCGTATGTTCCCGAGCCTACGCCCGCGTCCGCGACCGCAACACCGATGCCGACTGTTGTGCCGTTACCGACGCTGGTTCCGTCGCCCGCTCCAAAGCCGACAAACACGCCGGCGCCCGCGGTAACTCCGCGTCCGTCTTTGCCGTTTATACCCGGAACGCCTTTCAGCACCGTTCCCACGCCGGCTCCGACGCCTGCGGCCACATCCGCGCCCGCAACGCCGTTGCCGACGGCGCCGCCGGACGATCAGCCCGTTCCCACGCCGGATATTCACGACAACAATATCAACGAGCCGACAGCCACGCCCGATAATTCGGAATTTGAGATCATCACGCCGACGGCGACTCCGAATCGATTTGTTCCGGGCCCCGAACAGGATCAGACTCCGAAGACCGGAGACAGTTCAAATACGGCGCTGTGGATCGTGATCGCGGCTGCGGCTTTCGCGGCGGCTGTGCTGCTGCTGAAAAAGCTGTCGGACAATAATACCGAAAACGGCGCTGACGCCCACAGGAGGTAAGTGAGATGAGGAATAAAATTCTAAAAATAACGGCGGTTATATGCGTTCTTGTCTGCGTGATCTCGATAGGTCAGGCGGTCAGAATACAGGTCGGGTACAAACAGGCCCAAAATGCCTATGACGATCTGGCGCTTGATCTGGTAACCTTGTCCGCCGACGATATTTACACGTCGGCGGGCACGGGAGCGGCGCCCTTGGACGTGAATTTCGAGCTGCTTTCTCAAATGAACGCCGAGGCTGTCGGATGGCTCTATTGCGAGGGCACACCGATAAACTATCCGGTGGTTCAAAGCGCTGACAATTCATATTACCTGAAGCATTTGTACAACAATCAGTCCAATTCATCGGGCGCGATATTTATGGACGCGCTCAACGATCCGGATATGGGCGACGTCAACACCGTGATCTACGGCCACAACATGAAAAACGGAACGATGTTCGCCTGCCTTCAGAATTATTCCGATCCGGCTTATATGCGCGAGCATCCGGTTATGTATTATCTGACGGCGGACAGGGATTACCGGATCGACATTTTCGCCTGCTATCCCGACGGCGCGGTGTCCGAAGCGTATACGATAAACTTCGACTCCGCCGAGACATACGCGTCCTGCCTCAGAAGGTCGTGGAGCAGATCCGAGGCGAGCGTCAACGTTCCGATGACGGTCGACGATAATATGATAACTCTGGTGACATGCACCGGATATAACAGCGACAGATATGTCGTTCAGGGAAAAATAACCCCGCTCGACTGAGATCGACGGCGCGCCGCAATTTATGCGGCGCGCCGTTTTGTATGCTTGCATATTTTTCCAAAACATTGTATAATACTAAAAAGGATTATTTTAGAAGGAGCTTTAGTATGAACAGAGATGTAATTTATGAGCTTTTTTATGAAAAGGTGAGGCAGGCGCCGAACGCGACGGCGGTGTTTGACGAGGACCGCGGGCTGTCAAGGGCGGAGCTTGATAAGCTGATTGACACGATCGCCGCGAAAATTCCGAAATCGGCGCGCAGGGTCGGCATCATTATGACTCATTCGGTCGAGATGATCGCAGCGGTGTTCGCCGCGCTTAAGCTCGGAAAGGCGTATGTGCCAGCCGAGCCGTTTTTTCCGCGGGAGAGGATACGCTTTATGATGAGCGACGCCGGGGCTGACGTTGTAATCACAAACAGCGCGAATATATCCAAAGCCTGCGGGCTCCCAACGATTATCGTCGATCCGGGCATGAAGGCGGAAAACGCGAATGTAATATCCTCGGCAAAGCCCGACGACTTAGCCTATATACTCTATACCTCGGGCTCGACCGGAACACCCAAGGGCGTGGCGGTGCGCAATCGAAACGTCTGCCACTATGTCAGAGCGTTTCAAAACGAGTTTAAGACAAGCGAAAGTGACATAATGCTTCAGTATTCCGTATGCTCGTTCGATATTTTTGTGGAGGAGGTTTTCACTTCGCTTCTGTCGGGCGCCGCGCTGGCGATCCCGTCGGCGGAGACAAAAAAGGATATCCGCGCTTTGATGAAGTTCGTAGAACAAAACAATATCACCCAGATCAGCGGCTTTCCCTATCTGCTGCTTGAAATGAACCATTTGCCGCAAATCCCGAAAAGCCTTCGCCTGCTGATAAGCGGCGGCGACGTGCTTCGCGGGAGCTATGTCGATAACCTGCTCGACAAGGTCGAGGTCTACAACACCTACGGCCCGTCGGAAACCACGGTTTGCGCGTCATATTGCCGCGTAAACGGCATAAAGCCTCTGCCCGACGGCTCTTATCCCGTCGGAAAGCCGGTTTTAGGCGCGGGAATAGAGATCATGGACGATGATCTGAACCCCGTGGAGCCGGGCGGGACGGGTGAAATTTGTATATCGGGCGGCGGCGTTTCGGCGGGATATATCGGCGGCCGCGAGAAGGAAAACGAGGCTTTTGTGACGCGCGCGGACGGCTCTGTGCTCTATCGCAGCGGCGACCTCGGATATTTTCTGCCCGACGGCAGCATAGCGTTTCTGCGCCGCAAGGACTCGCAGATCATGATTTTGGGCAAGCGGGTCGAGGTCGGCGAGGTCGAGAATGTGCTGTGCATGTGCTCCGGGATCGAAAAGGCTGTGGTCAGGCCGTATAAGGACGAGCGCAACCTGCATTACATGGTGGCATATATCGTGCTGAAGCAACCGAAGGCCCACCTTTCCACGCTGAAAAAAGAGATGTCGAGGTTCCTGCCGAATTATATGATACCCGAGTTTTTTGTGCGCATGGCGGACATTCCGCTGAACGCAAACGGCAAGGTTGACGACGACGCGCTGCCGGTCATTATGAAAGAGGGATATGTATGCTGAATATAAGACAGGTCGGCGCCGATGAAATTGACGCGCTTATGAAGTGGCGCGCGGAGGTGCTGCGCCATGTTTTTGAAATACCGCAAGATGAGGATCTGGGCGAATTGTATAAGGCAAATCTTGAGTATTATAGGGAAGCACTCCCGAGCGGAAAGCATATCGCCGTTTTCGCGGAGCTCTCGGGGGTCACGGTCGGCTGCGGCGGGCTCTGTCTCTACCGCGAGATGCCCTCGCCCGATAATCCAAACGGCGAGTGCGCCTATTTGATGAACGTGTACACCAAAGAGGAATACCGTGGCTGCGGAGTCGGGAAGGCCGTCGCCGAATATCTTATAAACTGCGCGAAAGCGCGGAACATTACAAAAATCTATCTTGAAGCCACCGAGAGCGGGAGGCCGATGTACGAAAGTCTCGGGTTCCGCGATATGGGCGGCTACATGATATTGCGCGAGGAGAAATGATATGAGCGATATTGTAAAAATGACAATTGACAACAAACAGGTTTGCGTTTACAAACACGCCGCCGAAAACGCCCCGGCAGTCTATGCGAGCATGTACGCGGAAGTCGGAAGCGCCGTGCTTGAAAAATGCGATGAGCTCGGCTGCCCGCCGTTTAATTTTGTCTCGGTCTCAAATCTCAGATGGGACGAGGAGCTTTCGCCGTGGCCGCATGAGCCGGTCGTGGATCGGAACGACAATTTTACGGGCGAGGCGGACGGTTACGCGAAATGCCTTACCGAGCTGATAGTTCCGCGCGCCGAGGAAATAACGGGAAAGCCGGGCCGCCGCGTGATCGCGGGATATTCCATGGGCGGACTTTTCGCGCTTTACGCGCCGTATGTGACCGACGCGTTTTCGGCGTCGGTGTCCGCGTCGGGCTCGGTCTGGTACCCGGATTTTACGGAGTTCGCGCAAACGCGTGACTTCCTGAAGGCTCCCGACGCCGTTTACCTTTCGCTCGGAGACGCCGAGAGCCGCGTGAAAAACAAATATTTGCGCGAGACCGAGCGCCGCACCGCCGAGCTGTTCTCGCTCTATCGGCAAAAGGGGATCAGGACGGTTTTCGAGCTGAACCCCGGGAACCATTTCAAGGACGCCGACCTGAGGCTCGCGAAGGGCATTTCATGGATATTAAGATAATTTAAGGTTGTATTTTGTTGCAATTTTATATTATTTGTGCTATACTCAAGGAGAAAGGGGATTTGCCTTATGCATCGGATATTTAAAAAGGAACAGGTGTTTACCGTTCCCAATTTTCTCAGCGCCCTGAGACTGCTGATGATACCGTTTTTTGTGTGGCTGTATTGCGGCATGGGGAATTATAACGCCGCGGTGCTCGTTCTCCTGCTTTCGGGAGTCACAGACGTCGCGGACGGCATAATCGCGAGAAAATGTAATATGGTGTCGGACTTCGGCAAAATACTCGATCCGATCGCGGACAAGCTGACGCAGGCGTCGGTTATCCTGTGTCTGGCCTTCCGCTACAAATTAATGATCGCGGTGATCATCGTGTTTATCTTAAAAGAGATCATCATGGGCGTTCTGGGCCTTAAGACGATCATAAAAACAGATATCGTCAACAGCTCCGAATGGCACGGCAAGCTGAACACCGTTGCGCTGTACGCGGTGTTTCTGGTTCTAATCCTTTTCCCCGATATAAATATAAAGCTTGCCAACGCGCTGATCTGCTTTAATATTCTGCTGATCATAATATCCCTGATCCTATACGCCCGCCGCTATCTCGAAATGCTGAAAAAGGCCGGGAAAAAATCTGAATAATTACATTTTGGAGATGATAATAAATTGAAATCAGGACTTTATGAGCAGGTTATAAATAAATATATAGAAAATTATTTGGCAAATCAAAATGATCAGAATGCATTTTCAGTGGATTTAGACTTAGCTGAAGCTCCCGTGATTTTGTCGCGATATGCTGCTTCAATAATTGAAAAGCGACTAAATATAATTCAAGATAGCGGTGGCAAACTGAATGATCAAATTAACTTAATTAATAACTTAATTAGAACAATTTTTCAAGATGACAATATGATTGTGAGTGAAGAGGGAAAACAGCTTATTGCGCTTTTGGATGTTCGGAATTCAGCGCACAGTGTAAACTCAAAGCTCGATATTATCCGCCCTGAGACTTCAATTGCTCATAGCTCGTTATTTACTGGTGCGGCCTTTGAACCGGGCATGTTTACTGAACTTAAAAAAGAAATAGTATCATCGAATAGGATTGATATGCTGGTGTCGTTCATAAAGTGGAGTGGACTAAGGCTCATTATTAATGAACTTCGCGAATTTACACAAAATGGTGGTAAGCTGCGAATAATTACAACTTCATACATGGGAGCTACCGATGTTAAGGCAATTGAAGAATTGCGATTATTGACTAATACCGAAATTAAGATTTCTTATGATACAAAACGTACGAGACTTCACGCAAAAACATATATTTTTTATCGCGATACCGGATTTACTACAGCGTATGTAGGTTCATCTAACCTTTCAAACGCAGCTATATCAAGTGGTCTGGAATGGAATGTTAAGGTTACTGCCAAGGATTTGCCTGATATTATTCAAAAAATAAATGCTACATTCGAGAGCTATTGGAATTCTGTTGAGTTTGAATATTATTCTGAGTCTGAAAAACAACATCTTGAATTAGCTCTTAATGCCGAAAAATATTCCGGTGATAATAATCAAAGATACATATTTGATATAATACCTTACTCTTATCAGCAGCAAATTTTGGATAAACTTCAGGCTGAGCGTAAAGTTCGTGGAAGATACAAAAATCTTGTCGTGGCGGCAACTGGTACGGGAAAAACTGTAATTTCTGCTTTTGATTATAAGAAATTTTGCAAACAAAATCCTAATTATAAAAATAGGCTTCTGTTTGTGGCTCACCGTGAGGAAATTTTACAACAGAGTTTAGAGACTTTTAGGGGTGTGCTTAAGGATGCGAATTTTGGCAATCTATTTGTTGGACGCCATAGACCAGATGACATTTCGCATTTGTTTATGTCAATTCAGACATTTAACAGTCAGGAATTCTATTCTATAACTGATGAAGACTTTTACGATTTTATAATCGTTGATGAGTTTCACCATGCGGCAGCATCGTCATACAGAAAGTTACTTTCACACTATAAGCCCAAAATCCTTTTGGGCCTTACTGCAACTCCTGAGCGTATGGACGGTAGAAACATATTAGAGTATTTTGACAATTGCATAGCTGCCGAAATTCGCCTTCCTGAGGCAATTGAACGCAAACTTCTATGTCCATTCCAGTATTTTGGTATTACTGATACGATTGATTTAAGTACTGTAAAATGGTCACGGGGCGGTTATGACAAAAATGAGCTTTCAAGCGTGTATTCGATGGAATTGTTTGACGCTAAGAGACGTGTTGATTTAATTATAAGTTCAGTTAAAAAATATGTTACCGACATTAATAAAGTTAAGGGTTTAGGTTTTTGCGTATCAATGAAACATGCAGAATATATGTCGAATTGTTTTAATAAATCTGAAATACCATCAATTTATCTCACAGCCAATTCGAGTGATGATGATCGCAAAACTGCAAAGGATAAATTGGTTTCGGGTAATGTGAAATTTATTTTTGTTGTTGATGTATATAACGAGGGAGTTGATATTCCAGAAGTTAATACTGTTCTCTTTCTACGTCCAACTGAGAGCTTGACTGTGTTTTTACAACAGCTTGGTCGTGGTTTGAGATTTTCGGAGGAAAAGGAATGTTTGACGGTACTTGACTTTATTGGTCAGGCAAACAGACATTATAACTTTGAAGAGAAGTTTGCTGCATTACTTTCAAATACTGGTAAAAGTGTACAGCGTGAAATCAGTGAAGGATTTATATCTCTTCCACCTGGTTGTTATATTCAACTTGAGAAAAAAGCAAAGGAATATGTGCTTAGCAATATCAAAAATTCATTTACAAAAAAGGCGGGTCTAGTTTCGCGCATAGTGAACTTCACTGATGACAGTGGACTTGAGTTAAGTCTTGAAAACTTTGTATCATACTATCATCTTGATATACGTACGATATACAAGAATAATTCATTTTCAAGACTATGTGTTGAAGCGGGAGTAATTGACGACTTTAGTGAGGAGCTCGAAAAAATATTAACAAAAGCATTTTCACGCATCTGCTCTATTGATTCAAGGCGTTGGATATTGTTTTTGATTGAGATGCTTGAAGGTCATGAACCGACAAGTTTTTCAGATAATGAGATAAGAATGCTTAAAATGTTTAACTACACCATATGGAGTAAAACTGATATTGAGATTGGTTTTAAAAGTCCAGTAGAAGGAATAAGAGAAATTAAAAAATCGAGAGTTATGCTTGCGGAACTTATTGAATTATTAAAATTCAATTATAACCATATTGACTTTATCGACGATAATATCGACCTTGGTTACGAATGTCCTCTTGATTTATATTGTACATATTCAAAGGCACAACTCTTGTTAGCACTAGATGTTGTAAATCCTGCTGCTATGCGTGAAGGCGTTAAATATATTAAAGAAAAAAAGACAGATGTATTCATGGTTACGCTTAATAAGTCAGATAAAGATTATTCTCCAAGCACTATGTATAAGGATTATTCAATAAATGACACATTGTTTCACTGGCAGAGCCAAAGCACTACAACTCCAGAGTCTAAAAATGGACAACGGTACATTAATCATCAAAAACTAGGCAGTAAAATTTTGTTGTTTGTACGAGACAAAAAACGAGACTCTTTTGGCTTAACACCTGGATATACATTTTTAGGCCTTGCAGATTATGCAAACAGCAACGGAAGTGCGCCAATGAATATTGTTTGGCGCCTTCAAAAGCCAATTCCGGCAAAATATTTGAGAAAAACGAATAGATTGGTAGGTTAATATCTATGAAAGAAATTGAGGTTGCTGCCGCGATAATTAAAAATGAAAGAAATGAAATTTTAATATGTAGACGAACTTCGGGAGCGTCAATGGGAGGTTTTTGGGAGTTTCCAGGAGGCAAACGTGAAATTGGTGAAAGTTTTGAACAATGTGTAATTCGTGAGTGTAGTGAAGAATTGGACATAAACCTTAGAATAATAAAAGAATTTACGAGGTCTGGATATCAATACCCCAATATATATATAAATTTTGTATTTTTTTATAGCGAAATTGTCTCGGGCGTAATTCATAAAAATGTTCATAAAGAAGTGAAGTGGGTTTCAAAAAATGAAATCAATAATTATTCATTCTGCCCCGCTGATGAAAAAATAGTTAAACAATTATGTGACAACTAAATTGTTTTTAAATAATACAAAGTAATTATAAAAAGCGTCGTTTTTTTCGACGCTTTTATTTGGCTATATTATTTGTTTTATACATTTTTATCCCAAATACCGCAGGGCGGTGTGGGCATAGGCGGCGGCGCCGCGGCTTAAAACCGAGTCGTCAAATCTCACCTTCGGGTGGTGCTGGCCGTAGACATAGCCGTCGTTTGAGCTTCCCGCGACCAAAAACATGCTGACCGTGGGGACCTCGTGGCTCACAAAGGCGAAGTCCTCGCTGCCGCCGCCCGGCTTTCCGCCCGACATGGCCGAAAGACTTATTGCGGCGCCGCCGAACAGCTCCTTCATATAGCTCATGACGTCCTCCGAGAGTCTGTCGTCAATCAACATGCACGGGCAGAAATCGAAAAATTCGGTCTCGACTTCACAGCGCAGGGCAGCGCCCACGCCCTCGGCTATTTCGGTCATCCGTTTTTTGATAAGCTCGCCCACCTTGTTGTCGGGGTCGGTCGTGCGGATCGTGCCGAGCATTTCGGCCTTGTCGGGAATGACGTTGGATGCCTGTCCGGCCTCGAAGCGGCCCGTGGTGAACACGCCGTAATCGTGCCCGTCGATCTCGCGCGCGTTTATTTCCTGAAGCGCGAGATGAATGTGCGCGGCGGCTGTTATCGGATCGATCGTCTCGTGCGGAACGGAGCCGTGCCCGCCCTTGCCGCGCACCGTTATGCGGTACTGCTCGCACGAAGCGGTCGAAATGCCGCCGTCCGCGACCATTACGGTGCCCGAGTCAAGCGGCAGTCCCGCGGTAACGTGGATCATCACTGCCGCGTCAACATGCGGGTTTTCAAGCAGACCCGATTTGAGCATGTCGGGTGAGCCTTGGAAAATTTCCTCGGCGGGCTGGAATTCCAGCTTGACCGTGCCACATATTTCGTCCTCGTGCTTTTTCAAAATTTTCGCCGCGCCCAGAAGCATGGCGGTGTGCATATCGTGCCCGCAGCCGTGCATTCTGCCGTCGGTTTCGCTTTTGTAATCAACCTCGGCCTCCTCGCGTATCGGCAGGGCGTCCATATCAGCCCGCAGCAGGATCGTTTTGCCCGGCTTTTTGCCGCCGCACAGCGCGATAAGCCCCGCTTTGCCCGTCTCAACCGGCTTATATCCTATCTCCTCGAGCTTCGCCTTTACAAACGCTTTGGTGAATTTAAGATCAAATCCCACCTCGGGGTGCCTGTGGAGCTCGCGCCGAATGTACCGAAGCTCGGTTTGCAGCCCGGCTGCCTCTTTCAATAATTCGTTAACGTCCATTTTGTCGTTTCCTCCGGTTCCTAAAAATTATAGTCCGATATTAAATATTATAATATTATATTTGCGCAAAGTCAACGCCGCCGTAAATTTGGAAAATAAACAAAAAATTATGCGTAATACCCGAAAATTAATATGTCTTCGTCAATGATTTTTTCTAAAATTTATGTTGAATATTGAAAATCGTTATGTTATTATATTGTTTGGTTTAAGAAAATTTTAAGCCTTTTGCTTTATAATATGCAAAAACTTTGCGGGAGATATACATATGGATATATTTTCGATTTTGACTCTGCTGGGCGGATTGGCTCTGTTCCTGTTCGGCATGAACTACATGGGCGACAGCCTTAAAAAGCTTTCGGGCAGCAAGCTTGAGACGATACTCAGCAAGCTTACCTCGAACCGTTTCAAGGGCTTTTTGCTGGGCTTCGGCGTGACCGCTGTGATCCAAAGCTCGTCCGCGGTAATGGTAATGCTTGTCGGCTTTGTGAATTCGGGCATAATGAATTTGGTGCAGACGACAAGCGTGCTGATGGGCGCGAATATTGGAACCACCGTCACGGGCTGGCTGCTGAGCACATCGGGTATCTCGGGCGGAAACGTTTTGCTTAGGATGCTCACGCCGTCCGCTTTCACTCCGGTGCTGGCGGCTGTCGGATTGTGCCTTAACATGTTTTCAAAATCCGACGCGAAAAAGAATATCGGCTCAATTCTAATCGGCTTTGCCGTGCTGATGTTCGGTATGGAAATGATGTCGGACGCCACCTCGGGATTGCAGGACAGCAAGCATTTTAAGGACATGCTTGTGATGTTCTCGCACCCGCTTACGGGAATTCTGGCGGGAACTCTGTTCACCGCTGTTATACAGTCATCGTCGGCGTCGGTCGGTATTCTTCAGGCGCTGTCTCTGACCAACGCGATACCGGTTTCGACCGCGCTGCCAATAATTCTCGGAATGAACATAGGCGCCGCTCTGCCGCCCGTGTTGTCTGCGATAAGCGGAAACACCGACGCGAAGCGGGTCGCCGCGTCATGCGTTTACATAAAAATTATCGGCGTTGTGGTTATCGCCGCGCTGTTTTACGGCCTTGACGCTGTTTTTGATTTCGGATTTATGGACGCGAACTCGTCGGTTTTCTCGATCGCGTTTATCCACACGCTGTTTAACATTCTCTCGACGGCGGTGCTGATGCCATTCTGCGGCGCGATAGAGAGGCTTTCGGAGATGACGTTTAAATCCGGGGCCGAGGAAATGGATTTGTTTGACAGCCTTGACGACCGTTTCCTGAGCTATCCCGCGTTCGCGGCGGGCCAGACCCGCGAGCTGACTGCCGACATGGCCGTGCTCACGCGGAGCTCGGTGGGAAAGGCTCTTGATCTGCTTAAAAATTATGATGAAAGCGGCCGGGACAAGATAATCAATCAGGAGCGGATGATCGATACTTATGAGGACAGGCTGAGCGCCTACCTCGCAGCGCTTACAAAGCAGCAGCTCACGGTCGCCGAGAGCACCGAGATCACCACGCTGACACATATAATCGGCGAGGTCGAGCGAGTTTCGGATAACGCGCGGAACCTCGCGGAAACCGCGAAAGAGATGTTCAGCCACAGCATTGAGCTGTCGGAGAGCGCCGCCACGGAGGTCGCGGTGATCTCCTCGGCGATAAACGATATCATGGGCCTTACCGTCAGGGCGATCGAGAACAAAGATAAAACCGCGGCGCTCAGGATCGAGCCGCTCAACCGCGTTATCAGCGAAATAAGCCGCATGATGAAAAAGAACCACATAACGCGGCTGCGGAAAAGCGAATGCAGCACGGAGTTTGGATTTGTGTTTTCAAGCCTTTTAAACTACCTCGGCAGAATAGCGGATCATTGTTCCAACATAGCCGTGTATCTGCTCCAGGAGGAGGACAACGCGCTGTTCTCGCCGCATGAATATAAAGACCGTCTGAGCGACGACAATGTTGATTATCTGCAGGATATTTATGACAGGTACCGCGAAAAATACACTCTCGCTTATTAAAAAACAGCCCGCGGCGCGATAAATTCGCGCCGCGGACTTTATAAATTATTGCAAAGTTTCATTTCGGCGGCTCTGCGTTTTGAGCAGACATATCACCACCGCGAGGGTTATCAGCTCCGAGGCGGCGAACGACAGCCATATGCCGTTTATCCCAAACAGAGCGCTCAAAATCAGCGCGCAGATGATGATCGCGGCCAGCCCGCGCGTCAGAGAGGCGGCGGACGCGCACAGCGCCTTGCCGGTGGCGGAAAAATATGTTGTCATCACGATGTTTATTCCCGCGGCGGCAAAGCCTATGAAATACAGCCTGATCGCGTCGACCGCGTATTCCGCGAGCGTGGCGCTGCCCTCGCTGTTGAATATCGCCGCGAGTCCGTCCGCGAACACCCAGGCGAGCGTTACTATCGCCGCTTCAATGATAAGAACCGTGACAAGGCCGGCTTTCATGTAAAGCTTCAGGTCATCGTTTTTGTCTCCGCCGCAGCACTCGCTGAGCGGCGGCTGCATTCCCTGCGCTATGCCGTTGAATATCGCGGTCGCGACAAGGGCCAGGTTTGCCACGATCCCGTAAGCGGCGACCCCGATGTTCCCGGCAGTTTTAAGCAGCAGGAAGTTAAAGACCGTGACGGTGACAGCCGAGGAGATCTCTCCCACAAAGGCCGAAGTCCCCAGCGCGCAGCATGAGATGAGCTTTTTGAGCGAGGGCCGCTCGAGGGTCGGCCTCACGCTTGATTTTTTGCCGAAAAAATGCGCGCAGCAGACCGCGCTTGAAATGACCGGAGCCATGACCGTCGCGAGCGCGGCGCCCGCCAGACCCATTTTGAGCGGAAACATAAAGACGTAATCGAAAATTATGTTAAACGCGCTGGCGGTCAGCAGCGCGGCCATAGCGGTCGTGGGCGCGCCGTCGTTCCTCGCGAAGGCGGTGAATGAGTAATTCATCATAAAAAACGGAGAGCCGAGCAGCACAATTCGGGTATATGTTTTGCCGAGTTCGGTTATCGCCGCGTCGCCGCCCATAAGGCGCAGCCACAGCTCGGGAGCCGCGGCTCCGAGAGCAACAAACGGCGCCGAGAGAATGAGCTGCCATATCAGCGCGTGGCCGAAATATCCGTTAATGTCATTCGCGCCGAGCGCCTTTTTGACCGCGTATCTCGTGGCGGAGCCTACGCCCGCCATTGAGCCTATTGCGAAAATAAGGCTGTAAAGCGGCAGAACAAAGTTTAAAACGGTTATTCCGCTTGATCCCGCGTATAAAGATATGAAAAACGTGTCCGCGAGGACATAGACGGATATTCCCACCATTCCCGCCGTGCTTCGCGATATGTATTTAAAAAAGCGTTTCAGTTTCGCGCGGCTTTTGACCGCCGCGGTTTTTGTTCCTGTCATTTTTTCCTCCGCGAGTCGTGTGATTTTGTCAGGCTCTTTCCATGCCGCGTATCAGCCGCCGCAGCACGATAACCGCGGCCATCGCCAGAACGACCTCCGCCAGCGGCTGCGCGTAGGCCAGACCGTACAGCGGGAACAGGGCGTTTAAGACAAACAGCGCGGGAATCTCAAGCACGATCTTGCGCATGATCGCGAACAGCAGCGCGCGGCCTCCAAGCCCGCAGGACTGGAACACACCGACGCCGAGAAAGTCCATGCACAAAAACGGCATTGAAAGGCACATGCCGCGCAGGAAATCGGCGCTGTACGCCACGA
Organism: uncultured Monoglobus sp.; assembly: GCA_947624305.1. Lineage (GTDB taxonomy): Bacteria > Bacillota > Clostridia > Monoglobales > Monoglobaceae > Monoglobus. The sequence continues at coordinate 13,962 of CANQKC010000040.1, forward strand.
CCTCGGAATTTTTGATAAACAGTTCCGAGATCCCGCCGGCGGTTATGTAATAGATCAGGGCCACGCCCGCCATAAACGACACGATTATCTTTCCTGCGAACAGTATCGACTTTTTCATGCGGCCTACGTCGCCCGAGGCGTAGTTATAGCCCACAAGCGGCATAATTCCCTGCGAGAAGCCGAGCGCGATCTGCATCGGGACCATGTTTATTTTCTGCGCTATTCCCATGGCGGCCACAGCGCTTGAGCCGAAGGCCGAGGTGAAGTTGTTAAGCACCGTCATTCCGGTCACGTTCAGCAGGTTCTGGATCGAGGCGGGAATTCCCACCGCGCATATTCCCTTTATGATAGACTTGTCAAACTTGAGCTTTTTGGGACTTATGCAGACATACGTCTTTCCGCGCGTCACAAAAAGCAGCACGAAAAAATAGCCGCAGGCGGCGCAGTTTGAGATAAACGTGGCGCAGCCCGCTCCCGCGGCGCCCATGCCGAGGCCCCGGGGCAGAATGAAGATAGGGTCTAAGATTATGTTGAGTATACAGCCGCTCATTGTGCCGATGCTCGCGTGGAGCGACGAGCCCTCGCTGCGCACGAGATAGGCCAGAACCACGTTCAGGATCGACGGCACCGCGCCGAATGACACCGTCCATTTCATGTAAGCGGCGGTCGAGGCGGCTGTTCCGCTGTCGGCACCGAGAAGCGTCAGCAGCGGGGCTTTAAGCGCCGTACAGAGAAGCGAAAACAGCGCCGCCGAAAACAGCGCGCAGAAAAAGCCCATCGCCGAGCTGCGGTAGACCGTCTCAAAATCCTTTTTGCCGAGCGCGCGGCTCATCATGCTTGACGCGCCAACGCCGAACAGGTTGTTGACCGCATTGAACGCAAGCAGCACCGGAGCGGCCAGAGTGACCGCCGCGTTTTCGATCGGGTCGCCCAGCATGCCCACAAAATATGTGTCGGCAAGGTTGTAAAGCACCATAACAAGAGAGCTGATGACGGTCGGCACAGCCAGCTTCATCACCGCTCTCGGTATCGGCGTTTGTTCAAATAATTCGGTTTTTTCCGCGTTCTCCATTTATCTGTCTCTTTTCGGTAATGTTTTGGATAAAAATATTATAATATAAAACCTTTGATATTTCAACCTAAAAGACTAACCGATCCAAAGTTTGCGCTCAAAGGATCGGTTATCTTATTAACTATTCTGCGAAGCGGCTGACCGTTTTTACGCTCTGCCGTTTCTCTTTGTATAATTATTATATATTACTCTTTTGTTTTTGTCAAGTATGAATTAATATTTATTCAATTTTATTGGTGACGCGGGCGGGGACTCCGACCGCGATCGAGTTTTTGGGCACGTCCTTTGTGACCACGGCTCCGGCTCCGACAATCGCTCCGTCGCCTATGGTCACGCCGGGCAGGATCGTGGCGTTTGAGCCTATCCAGACGTTTTCGCCGATACTGACCGGCGCGGGGTTGTTGTCGTGCCTTTGTATGATCGGGATCCCGTGGTTGATTGTGGCGATAACCACGTTATGGCCGATAAGCGCGCCGCTGCCGATCGTTATTCCGCCCCAGTCCTGAAAGCGGCAGCCCGAGTTGATGAACACGTTTTTCCCGACGGTTATGTTCAGGCCGCAGTCCGCGGAAAACGGCGGAAACAGTCCGAAGCCGTCGTCGACCGGCTTGCCGATAAGTCTTGAGAATATCTCCCGAAGCTCGACTGGCTCGTGATACGCGGAGTTCAGCTCGGTCGTTATCCTGATCGCCCGCTGGCTCAGATCGTGCATCATAATGTGCATGCCGGAGCCGCCCTCGGCTCCCCTGCCCTCTCTCATCTGTTTAAGAAATTCCTCTGTTGTCAATTTTCTTCCTCCCTGTTTTATATTTCCAAAGGCAGCGCCAAGGGCCTTATCGTGTTTAAGTCCCAAAGAAACGCCTTGATTTTTGTCCCTTCCGGAACCTCGCCCAGATATATTGTTGCCGCGCCCTCGCTTTCGGCGGCGGTTTTCACGTTCGCGATCATTCCGTTGCGGTACGAGACCGCGATAAGCGTGCTGCCCGCGGGCGCGCCGTTCACCGTGATCGTTCCGCCGTCAACGGTTATCCGCGGGCCGCTCCACGCGGTGACCAGTTCTATACCCTCGCTCTTTCCGAGATTGCGGCTGTATTGCTTATCCTCGCCGTTGTTCCAATGCTCGTGAACGCCGAGGTTCGAGACCGCGTTTCCCTTGCTGTCGGTATAAACCGTGCCGGAGGGCGGCGCGGCGGCGAGACCCGCCTCGTGCAGATAGTTTTCAACCGTTCTGTCCTTCGCGGCGCGGTTGTTCTCGGTGACTGCCGGCTCGTTTACCAGAAAATCCGCGCCCACCGAGTCGATCGCCACAGGGTCCTGCGACGCGAACACGCTCGACGTGTAATCGCCGTTAAACGGGCTTTGGTGCCATTTTGAGTTTTCGCCGGTTATCGAGGCGCCCTCGGACGGGGCGCAGATGATCGCGTCGAGCATATAAAGCACGGTCTTGCCGCCCAGGTCCGCGTTGGCCATAAGATCGACCAGCGGGCTGTATATTCCCATCTCGCTCATTGTCAGCCACTGATGCAGATTTGCTCCCTCGGGCGGGCGCATCATGTTCCCGTTGATGAACGAGCCGAAATGATTTTTGCCGCAAAGAGTTATGCCGTAGCTGTGGCCCTTGAGGTTCGCGAGGTTTATCACATATTCCGCCTCGGTAACGCAGGTCGGCAGATAATTCACCCTGCCGCCGAACTCATGCGACCAGATTATCGGCGCGCTCTCGTCCGCTGTCCCGTTGTCGCGAGTGACGAAGTTCACGCCGCTCAAAATTCCCTCGCTGCACATGTCGACCATATAATCCGGGAAGAGCCGCGACACGTCGTAGACCGTGATGTTTTCGGGCGCGACTCCGGCATCGGCCACAAGCGACGTGAGCAGAGCCTTGAGCAGGACCGGGTTGGTGTAGCTCATCATCGTTTTTCCCGAGGTGTCGTCGTCCATTACCGCCGAGCCGTTTATGTTCGCCTTTATCGCGATTTTCTCGCCGTCTTTATAGCCGCCGCTTTTGCCGCGCCTGCCGTTTATGTTCTCAAACAGCGCGGGCCACGCCTCCGCGGCGGAGCCTTTCCCCGCGAGCGAGGCGATCGACGAGCCTACCATAGCCTTGACCGCGTCCTCGTCAAAGTGATCCGTTTCCCACCAGTATCCGCTTCCGTCCCATTCGACGCAGCCCGGGTCATAAGCCCAAACGACTCTGCCGGACATCACGCCGACGCCTTTCCCGTAGGGCTCATGCTGTGGGAAAACGCTTTCCTGCGGAAAAATATTTTCCTCGGCAAAAGCGCCCGTGAATGCTCCGCAAATCATAAGGACCGCCGCGGCAGTCGATATTATCTTAACGCCGATGCTCATAAAATCTCATCCTTTCCGATCTGAAATTATCGTTTCTGCTTATATTATAAGGCCCGCGGGCCGAAATAGCAAATACTTATATCAAATACTTAACTATTCTTGACGCGAATAGCATATCATGATATAATTTTAAAAAACGGGAAAGAAGGTCGCTGAATTGGAAATCAGAGTTTTGAATTATTTTCTGGCGGTGGTCCGCGAGGGGAATATCACTGCCGCGGCGCAGATGCTGCACGTTTCGCAGCCCACGCTTTCGCGCCAGCTTATGGAGCTTGAGGAAGAGCTGGGCGTCACGCTGATGATAAGGGGCAACCGCCGCATTGAGCTCACGGACGAGGGAGTGATCTTTCACAAGCGCGCCGAGGAGATCATAAGCCTTGTCGAAAAGACGAGATCCGAGATTTCCGCCGGGGAGCCCGTGTCCGGCGATATATATATCGGCGCCGCCGAGGCGAGAGGCGTCAAAATAATCGCCGACGCGGTAAAGGAGCTGAAAGACGAGGGGATCGACATACGCTGCCATATTACAAGCGGAAACGCGGTTGACGTTGCGGAGCGGCTTGACAAGGGCCTTATCGACTTCGGCCTGCTGCTCGGGAACTCGGACTCGCGCAAGTATCACTCGCTTCGGCTGCCCGCCCGCGACAGGTGGGGCCTGCTCGTGAGGAAGGACAGTCCGCTCGCGGAACGCGGCGAGATCGGGATCAGCGAGCTGCCGTCGCTTCCGCTGATCGTCTCTAAGCAGGCGCTTGAAAACAACGAGTTCTCGGGGCACCTCGGCGTTCATGCCGACAAGCTCAACATAACCGCCACATACAATCTGCTCTATAACGCCTCGGTAATGGCGGAGGAAGGACTGGGCTGCGTTCTCTGTATCGACGGGATAATCAACACCACGGGCGACAGCGATCTGCGGTTTATCCCGCTGAGGCCGCGGCTTTACACCCATATGGATCTGGTCTGGAAACGCTATCAGGTATTCTCAAAGCCCGCCGAGCTCTTCCTTGAAAAAATAAGAAAGCAAGCCGAACAGACGGATTAAATTGACAAAATCTCTTTTCGGCTGTAAAATAAAAAGAAAGGGGTGGCAGAATGATGCTTCGGATAGCCGTATGCGACGATGAGAATTATTGGATAAATCAAATCGAGGAACATCTTTTAAAATTCAAAGAAACGCATAACGATATTGAATGGGATGTGTTCTATTCCGGCACGGATTTATTGAACACCTATGAGAAAAACAAAAATCCGTATGATGTTGTGATTATGGATATAGAGTTGAAAGATATATCGGGTATAGAAGCCGCGAAAAAAATAAGAAAAGCTGATTATTCAGTAATACTTTTCTTCCTGACAAGCTATAAGGAATATGTTTTCGACTGTTTTGAGCCGGCTCCTATGAATTTTTGGGTTAAACCTTTATCATACAATACTTTTTTGTATGATTTCAATCGGGTATATGACAGCATAGAAAGCGGAACAAAATTTATCAGGATCATCGAAAACCGCCGTAAAGTACGAATTAAGAGCAGTGACATTATTTTCATAGAGAACAAAGAGCGTAAAACATATATTCATACAACACATCATGTTTATAAAACCAACCGGGCGCTTTACAGTATTAATGACAGCTTGGACACAAAATCGTTTGTCAGGGTTTGTAAAACCCATATTGTTAATTTAGCGTATATACACATAATCGGCGACACATGGCTTAAGCTTTATAATACTGACGAAAAAATTCCGTTATCGCGGACGTACAGAAATAATCTTATCGAGAGCTACATGAACTACGAAGATAAGGAGAAATTATGATATGAATTTATTGATACTTGCGAATTGTTTTACCGGTTTATGCGAGGCCGCATATTTTTTCATATTGTGCGCCACATTTTTAGACAAGCGTTCTCGGTTCGGGGAAAAATCTATTATACTCGGGGTATTGTCTTTGGGAATACTGATCGATGTATGTAACGCCGTCTTTTCAATCAGTATAATTAATTTGGCAGGTATGTTTATTTTATATGTCATATTCTCGTATTTTTACAGCGGCAGATTTAGCATGCGCATAATTTGCGCGGTTGTAAATCTTGTAATGGTAGTTGTAATTGAGATGCTTGTTTTAATGAGTATATCATTGGTAAGCAATAAAAGTATTGATTTTAGCGTAAATAATCTTAATTTAAGAATAATTGGTATAATAATATCAAAAATTGTAAATTTTTTAATTATAATATACATATACATGCGATTTAAAAATGAGCGGCGCGTTTTATCAAATATAAGATATTGGCTGCTTTTCGCAATTATGTTCGGCGTGACGATTTTGTCTATGTACACATTTTACAGAACCGCCGAACTGACCGATATTACTTCTATAAGAACTTTAATACTATGTTGTATTTTGGGATTATATGCCGCCACGGCCATTGTCCTGTTTTTATTTGAAAGTATGTCAAAACAAAGCTATGTAATATCAAAAAACAATATGCTTGAAGTCCAGCTTAAAGAGCAGCTAAAGCATTATGACAATATAATGATGACACAAGGACAGGTAAAGAAGATACGGCACGACCTCGAAAACCACTTATACGCAATAAAAGCGTATATTGAAAAGGATGAGCGTGAAAACTGCCTTGAATATATCGAAAAACTTTTTAACAACATTTCAAAAAGCGACGCCTATATTGACACGGGGAACACGGTTCTTGACGCGATATTGACGCTAAAGAAAACCGTGGCGGAAGAAAAGAATATAAAATTTAATACGAAAATATGTATTCCGAAAGATTTGCCGATGTCGCACGAGGATGAGTGTATTATATTCGGAAATGCCTTGGATAACGCGATCGAGGCCTGTGATAAGGTAAAAGAAGACAGATATATTAATGTTTACATACAATATGACAGAGACAAATTAATATGCAAAATTATAAATTCGTGCGCAAGCGAAACCGGTCAAGCAAAAGCCACAACAAAAAAAGATGAGAAAAATCACGGTATCGGCACAGATAACATAATGAAAGCGCTCGATAATTATAAAAGTATATCAAAAGCTGCGCGGTCCGATAATGAATATGAGTTGTTTTTTATAATAATGGATTTAATATAGATTAAATTTGCCGCTTTGACATAAAGAGTGTAAAATAAATAGAAAGGGGTGGCAGCATGACGCTTCGGATAGCCGTGTGTGACAATGAAAACAATTGGATAAACGAGTTTGAAAAATACCTTTTTCGATACAATGAAGAAAATAACCGGATCGATTGGGAAATCTTTTATTCCGGTGATGAGCTTTTAAAGTATTACGCCTTGCACGGCAACGCTTTTGATGTGCTCATTACCGATATTGAGATGAACGGAATTAGCGGGATCGAAACCGCAAACAGGGTAAGAGAGCTTGATAAAAATGTTACTATCATTTTTCTTACAAATTACGAAAAATATATGCGAGACTGCTTTAGCTGCACTCCCTCGGGGTTTCTTGATAAGCCTGTGAGTTTTGATGAGATCAAAAAGATACTGGACAGGAAACAGTCGGATATTGAAAGCATCGCCTATTTCTCCTTTAAATATAACCGCAGGGAGTATACAATACCTTTTAACGAAATCATATATGTCAATAACGACATGCGCAAAGTCGTTTTGCACACGAACGATAAAACATACGAATTTATCGGCAGGCTCAAGGATTACGAAAAGCTGTTCAACGCGCACGGATTTGTTATGACCCATAATTCATTCTGCGTGAACTTATCCGCGGTCGAAAAACATTCCGCCGGGGAAGTCACATTAAAAAACGGTGTAACCGTGCCCGTCAGCAATTCTCGAAAAGATAGTTTTGAGGGTCGGTATTTAACATATATTAAAGGAATGAGGTAGCGTATCATGTTTTTATTTTTAAACATTGCAATTATTACTTTCCAAATGATTATGACATATATGTTATATGATAATTTTATGGAGTGTAATAAGAAGGTATTAAAAAATGTTTTAAAAATATTTTTTATTTTGGTTTTGTTGGCAAATTATCTTATCGGCGGGGGTCTGATTGCGACTACTGTAATTTATATAGCCGCGGCGCTCATAGGAACATTGTGCTATGACTCTGATTGGAAATCGAAATTGTTTTGCGCGCTCGGCATCGCGTTGATTTCCGATGCGATGGAGTACATAGCTGGAGCGTTGCTTTTAATTCTAAATCAAATTCGGCCCATTGACTTAATTGATGAAACAACATACCGCATAGTAGGAATGATTTCTTCTAAAATATTGTTGTTTATAGCAATTAAATTCATCTGTATATTTTGGAATAAAAAGTATTCGCATATTTATCGAAATTATTGGATAGCGCTTATGACTTTGCCGATAATGAATATGGCAATTGTGATGTCTGTTGTATATTTTTTCAAATCGGTTTCACCCGAAAGTGAAGTGCCGATGTTAATTTTGATGATATGCACAATGTACAGCAGCGTTATCAGTTTTTATTTATTTGACAGACTAATTGAGTCATTTGAAACAAAATTAAAAAACGCTTTATTGGAAAGTCATGTTGATGAGCAGAACGAATACATGAGGAAGCAGACTTATGATAACAAAAAAATGATTTCAATAAAACATGATTTTAAAAACCATTTGCAAATTCTGTTTTCATTAATAAAAGACAAAAATATTAATGAAGCAGAAAAATATATTTTGGAATTGGGCGTTGAGCAGCTCGGCAATGACGATGAAGTAATGAATACAGGAAATCTGTCGCTTGATTCCATAATAAACTCAAAAATATCGCAGGCTCATAAAAATAATATCACAACAGAATTGAATATTAAAAAACTGCCTTGTGATTTAAAATTAACCGGCGTGGAGTGCTGTATGCTGCTCGGAAATCTTTTTGATAACGCGATTGAAGGGTGTTTAGGATTAGAACCCGAAAAGAGGAAAATAATCTTTGATATATTCTTTCGCCAACGTCAGCTGTTTATAGGAATACAAAATACAACCGACAAAAAAGTTGAGTTTGCGAACGGAAAACCATTGACCGATAAGAGCGATAAAACAAATCACGGGATCGGTATTAATAATATTACCGAAGTGGTGGAAAAATATAACGGTATATTCAGGGCGTCGTGTCATGACGGATTTTATGAGACAAATATAATTCTGTTTGACGTATAAAAAATATTTTTTCATTTCGTGCCTGATTTAGCGCGCTTCGTGCCAAAGGACGCTTGAAGGCGGGGTGAGATAAAACAGTAAAGTATGTTTTTGTGGGGTAAAGTGGCACTGTCCCGAATTTTGTGTAAACTCCAAAACGGTAATATAATCTGTTTTACCGAGGCAGAAATTGATTTGCTCAATTTCTGCCTTAAATATACTGTAGCATAATCGGCCGGGCTTGTCAAGGGCGCCCGCAGGGCGTTCATTGGAGCGGCTTGCCGCGTAAACCCTTGACTTGACCGGACGGCT
>CANQKC010000041.1 GCA_947624305.1 uncultured Monoglobus sp.
GGGAGAGTGAAATCGCAATTTTCACTCTCCCTGTATACTACTTAATCATTATTAGTCTTTCTTAACTTAATGACATTCCCGCGCGGGTCTCTTTTTTTCTATAATGTATTGAAATTTTACAGCGGGTGTGTTATAATAACTGTTAAAGAGTGATCAGAAAAAGATCTTCACCGAATGAACAGCGGTATAGAAAGGTTATGTTTAACAATGAAAGAAACGCAGATTATATATACTAAGTCGGCACGGAAAAAGATAGAAAAATACGATCGTCCCACGAAACAGCGTATACGCATCGGAATTGAAAAGCTGCTTAATGACCCGCCGGAAGGCGATATAAAAGCAATGGAAGGATATACAGACGGGCGGTGCCGCTTGAGAATAGGAAAATATAGAATTATATACCGCTTCGATAATGACGGAACAATACAAATATTATATATCCTTGAGGTTGACAGCCGCGGTGATATTTATAAGTAAAGGAGTGGATAACAATGTCTGCAAAAGCTGTTGAAATTTCAAAAATGATTGATATGCTGCCCGATTCTGAGCAAAATCTTGTGTATGAATTTATAAAAAGAATGGTTCTCGCGTGGGATCCGGATTTTACAAAGGTAACGCCGTCGGAGCGTCAGGCACTTGATGAGGCTGACGCGGAAATAAAACGAGGCGAAGTGTTTACACATGATGATATAAATTGGGATTAATAAAATGTTCCCGCTTATGCCGAAATAGGCATAAATTTCTGTTTAATATTTATCTTATATCCGACAAATGGCTGCCGCGAAAAACGGTAGCTTTTTTTGTTGCTCAAAATCAGTATAAAACAGAACTTGCGGCAAATCGTAGTTTCTAATCAGTTATAACTTTTAGTTATAACTGATGAACTAAACGGAACTTCTCATTCGGATAAATTTCATTTATAATGTAGTTAACAAATAAAACAGAGCGGAGGATAGCGTATGAATAACTTTATTTTTGAAAACAGCACTAAGGTATATTTCGGCAAGGGCTGCGTTAAAGAATACCTCGCGTGCAAGTTGAAAAATTATCAAACAATAATGCTCGCCTACGGAGGCGGCTCGATCAAAAGAAACGGCATTTACGACGAGATCATGACAATTCTCGAAAAGGAAAACAAGAATGTTATCGAATTTGGCGGAATTCCGTCAAACCCGACATACGCGAAGGTGCTGGAAGGCGCAAGGCTCGCGAAAGAAAACGGAGCGGACATAATACTTGGAGTCGGCGGCGGCTCGGTTATGGACTGCTGCAAGGCGATCTCATTGGCGGCGGTATATGACGGCGACGTTTGGACATATTTCTGGCAAAGACCCGGCTGTATCAGCTTTGAGCCGCTGCCTCTCGGCGTGATAGTGACCGTGAGCGGCACCGGCAGTGAAATGAACGGCGGCGCGGTTATCACGAACGAGGAAACGAAAATCAAAACCGGGCGCGATTATCCCGCCTGCAACCCGAACTTCGCGCTTATGGATCCCGAGTACACATTCAGCGTGCCGAAATTACAGACAGCCTCCGGCGGCTTTGACACGCTGAGCCACATAATGGAAATATATTTCAGCGAGCCGGACGAAAACAATGTTTCCGACGACATAGCCGAGGCAGTCATGAAAAGCGTTATCCGCAATCTTCCGACCGCCCTCAAAGACCCCGCCGACTACACGGCTCGCAGCAATCTGATGTGGGCCGCGACAATGGCGGAAAACAGGGTCATAAAGCTCGGCAAGAAAACGGATTTTGAGGCGCATCAGATCGAGCACCAGCTCGGCGCGTACACCGACTGCAACCACGGCTGCGGACTGGCGGTTATTCAGCCGACATATTACAGGCATATTTACAAAGACGGACTTAAAAAATTCGTAAGATTTGCGGCAAATGTATGGAACATATCGCTGCACGATAAAACGGACGAGGAGCTTGCTCTCGCGGGGATCAATGCTCTTGAGGACTTTATAAAAGAAATCGGGCTGCCGAAAACCCTGCGTGAATTGGGGATCGAGGATGAAGGCATATTACCCGAGATCGCGCAGTCGTGCAATATTTCCCCGGGTAGCTACAGGCAGCTCACTCACGAAGAGATTTTAGAAATACTTAAAGAAAGCTATTAAACGGAGGTATTATTATGAAAAAATTTTTTATTACCGGTTTTTTGATGGGAGCGCTTATTTTCGGAATAGTCGGAGCGCTTGCGGCGGACTTGGTTGCGTCACCTAATCCGTATCCCGTTAAGCTTGACGGAAACGACGTAAGCATTGAGGGTTACAGCATTAACGATTACACATATTTTAAACTACGGGACATCTCGGCCGCTGTGGGCGGCTTTGACGTGGATTTCAAAAACGATACAATAATATTATCCTCAGAGGCCGACGACTCGCTTGAAATAGGGGATCAGGGCATGTTCTCGTCGGGCGGCACGGTCACGGAACCGGTCGAGGGAAAATTTGACGAAACAACAAACTGGCTTGATAATACGCGCGCGGGCAACACCGCTCATGTGGACCACGCGAACGTATTGTATCAGATACCCGAAAACGAGACAGGCTTGCCTATGGTATTCCTGCACGGCTATGGACAGTCGAGAATGGGCTGGATGACAACGCCCGACGGACGCGAAGGCTGGTCAACGTCGTTCCTTCGCAAGGGTCACAGCGTATTTCTCGTGGATCAGCCGCGCAGAGGCGAAGCGGGAGCGACAACGGCGATGACTAATGACAATATAGATACATGGTCGGCCGAGTCAAAGGAATATATGCCGGGCGATCAGGCGTGGTACACGCATTTCAGAATAGGACGCGTCGCGCCTCAGCGCTATGACGGCTCGCAGTTCCCCGAAGGCGAGGAAACGCAGGATCAGTTCTTCCGTCAGATGACGCCGAACACGGGCAGCTTTGACATGGCTGTGAATACCGCGGCAATGGACGAGGTTATGAAGGACGTTAAGACAAAGACGGGCAAAAAGAGCATATATGTAACGCACTCGCAGGGCGGCGCGGTAGGCTGGAACGTCGATACGGAAAACGTCGCGGCAATCGTTGCGATAGAGCCGGGCGGCACTCCCGAAATCGGCTCGGAGCAGTACAAGAAATTCCTTGACGCGAAAATTCCTATGGTGATCTACTTCGGCGATTATATTGATAACGGACCTGAGGATATTCAGTCTACCGGCTTCTGGAAGAGCGTCCGCGACGGAGCAGTCGCGTTCGCGCAGCAGTATAACGCGGACGGCGGCAACTGCACGGTTATAAATCTTCCCGATATAGGCATAACGGGCAATTCGCATTTCATGTTCCAGGAGAAGAACAGCGAGGAGATCGCGGGCCATATCGAGAATTGGATCAAAGAGAATGTTAAATAAAAAACCTATTTGCGATGAACAGGAGAGTTAAGATGAGAAGAGTATTAGCGATAATTACCGCGCTCACGATTACACTTTCGTGCATGACGGCGGCATTCGCGGCGGACGGGGATTTGAGTTCCGCCGATGCGCTTATGAGCATGAGCGACACTGAGCAAGCGGAATTTGTAAATGAAAATCTTGATGTGAAAACGCGGCATTTATCAACGCTCGCGACACTCAGCGCCGATATGCTTTACGACGAAATCGCCGATGAGGTGAAAGCCGCTCTTGACGACGGGCTTACGGCTGTCGAGATCAAAGAGGCGATATATCACAGCGCGGCATACTGCGGCTACACCCGCGCCGCGGGCGCGCTCGACGCGGCTGACAAGGCGCTTGAGGCTCTCGGCAAGGATATTCCGTATTCGAGCCGCATAACCTCGACCGAGGAAAACCGATATAACGACGGACTTAATGTTCAGCGCGAATTATTCGGCCCGCAGATAGGCACTATCACGGACGATATGAGCGAGGCCATGAAGCTGCAAACGCTGTACCTGTCGGGGATTTGCTTCGGCGATTTCTATAACAGAACGGGCCTCAGCCTCTACACGCGCGAGTTTCTGACGTTCTGCACGATCGTCGCGAACGGGAACTGCGGCGGTCAGCTCATGGGACACGCAAACGGTAATCTGAACGTCGGTCATTCGGCGGATATGCTCCGCGCGGCGGTGCTGCTCAACGAAAAATACAACGGCGCGGAAAAGACGAAGCTTGCGCTTGATGTAATAAATACAGTGGACAGCGGCGAAACAAAAGCTGCTCCGACAGAGCCCGCGGGCAAAACGGAAACGATAACGACCTCATACAAGAGCGACAGCGAAGAGCTTTTGGGAATAATCGCGCATTATGACGCGGACGACAAGGACGGATTTATAGACAAAAATCTTGACGCCAAGACGCGGGAGATCATCTTAAACACGGTAAACGCCGTAATCGACGGAGCAGCCGTTCCCGCGTCGGACGACGCGAAAACGAAAGCTCTTATCGACCTGACCGTAATGGCGGCGCAGGGCGGACGCGAGGACGAAGTTCCCGCAAACTACGCGGCGAATATCGTGGCGGGCAATACCGCCGACACAATGCTTGCCGCCGCGCTCCTTTGCACGCCGTACAACGGTTTTCCGAGAACGCTCAATATTATGAGCGCGATAAATTCAGCAGTGAACGCCGCTCCGACGCAGACCGGCAGAACAACGGTCACAATGCAAATAAACAACCCCGTTATGACGATAAACGGCGCGGAAAAGAATATCGACGAAAACGGCACTGTTCCCGTTGTGATCGACGACAGAACATTGCTTCCCGTCCGCGCGTTTGTTGAGGGCATAGGCGGTACGGTCGAATGGGACGAAAGCGCAAATATCGCGACACTCACATATAACGGCAATGTTATAAAGCTGACGATAGGCAGCGCGACCGCGTACTTAAACGACGCGGCGCAGACGCTCGACGTTGCGCCTGTTATAATAAACGATCGCACAATGCTCCCAATACGCTTTATCGCGGAGAGCTTCGGTTACACGGTGATGTGGAACGAGAGCGCGCAGACAGTAACGATCATGAACGCGGATATAAATATTAAAAATTAAAGGAGGACGGCAATGATGAGATTAAAGAAATGCGTTGCTTTTATCGCCGTAATGGCGGTATTATGCGTTGGATTTGCGGCCGCTTCAAAAACGCTTGACATAAGCCAAGAGGTGACAGCCGCCGACACGATGTACCAAACCGACGATCCCGACGCGCCGGACGTTTATATGACGACCGCTATTGACGCGGAGGCGCTGGTAAAGATCTACGACAGGCTCGGTTTTGTGCCGGAGGGCAATGTGGCGGTAAAAATGTCCACGGGCGAGCCGCCCAACAGCAACTATTTAAGACCCGAGCTTATCGGCGATCTGGTTAAAAAGGTGGACGGAACGATCGTTGAATGTAACACCGCGTACGGCGGCAGCCGCGCTTCAACGGCGGCGCACAGACAGGTTATAGAGGATCACGGTCTTAACGCCATATCAAAGAACGGCGTTGCCGATATTATGGACGAGGACGGTTATCTGGAGATCCCCCGTTCCCGCTCCGCAAAGCGGAACGTCAAGGATAACAGAGGATTTTGTCGGCGTGCATCTTGCGAATTATGACACATTGATCTCTCTCGCCCACTTTAAAGGCCACGCTATGGCGGGTTTCGGCGGAGCAATCAAAAATATGTCGATAGGCATTGCCGCGCCTACGGGCAAATGCTGGATACACAGCGGCGGAACCTCGCGGACAAATCCGTGGAGTTCGGGCGCGCCGTTTCAAGAGGCTATGGCGGACGCCACAAGCGCAGTATCTAACTTCTTTGAAGGCAGGGTTGTATATATAAACGTAATGAACCGCCTGTCCGTAGACTGCGACTGCAACGGTTACCCGTCCGAGCCGGATATACACGACATCGGTATTCTCGCCTCTTATGACCCCGTGGCTCTCGATCAGGCCTGCCTTGATCTGATACAGCAGGCGGAAAACAACACGAGATTTTTAAACCGCGTCAGCGGACAGGGCGGTTATCACTCTCTCGAACATGCCGAGGAGATCGGTCTGGGAAGCAGAGAATATAATCTTGTTGATATAGATAACGAAGTGACGCCTACGGCGGAGCCGACTGCAGCTCCCACAGCGGAGCCTACGCCGACTGCAGCTCCAACAGCTGAGCCCACGCCGACTGTGACTCCAACGCCCGCGCAGACATCGCGTCCTCAAGCGAATATGACTTACTCGGGCGGAGCGCTTACCATAAGCGGTCTTGTTGGAGACGCAAATCTCATTTACGCGTCATACACGGATGGAATGCTCTCAGCCCTTGAGATCAGCGACGCGGAAAACGGCACGACAAACATCGCGGCAAAAGCGGGAGATAAGTTCATGCTTTGGAGCGCGTTCGGAGAAATAATGCCGCTGTGCCCCGCGGTTACCGTTGAAGAGGACAGCGAGCCCGAAACAGGCAAAACGATCGTGGTGTATTTCTCGGCCACAAACACGACCGAGGGTGTGGCGCAGAAAATCGCGGATTACACGGGCGCCGATATGTTTGAGCTTACGCCGAAGCAGCCGTATTCGGATGCCGACTTAAACTGGACAGATCAGTCAAGCCGCGTAAACGCCGAGCATAACGACCCGAATCGTCATGTGGAGCTTGAAACGATCGACGTTCCCGCGTGGGAAAGCTATGACACCGTGTATATCGGCGCTCCGATATGGTGGCAGGAGTTCTCGTGGGTTATCGACGATTTTGTGAAAGGCGCGGATTTTAACGGAAAGACCGTTATACCTTTCTGCACGTCGATGTCGTCGTCGCTCGGTCAGAGCGCGCAGCACCTTGCGGCGAAATCAAATAGCGGAAATTGGCTTGACGGTATGCGTTTCGGAACGAGCGCAACAGAGGCTCAGGTTCAGAATTGGATTGACGGTCTTAATTTAGATTAAAAATATATCCAAAGGAGATTGTAATGACGGGAATAGAAAATAAAGTTATTATTATTACAGGCGCATCATCCGGTATCGGAGAGGCAACTGCTAAAATACTCGCTGCCAACGGCGCAAAGGTCGCGCTCTCCGCACGGCGTGAGGACAGGCTGAAAAAGCTGGTTATCGAAATCGGCGATAACGCGGTGTATTTCAAATCTGACGTATCCAGTGCTGAAGATATGAAAGATTTGATTGCCATGACCAAAGATAAGTTCGGGAGAGTGGACGTTCTCTTTGCAAACGCCGGAGTTATGCCGGGAAGTAATATGTCCGAACTCAAAACCCGCGACTGGATGAGCATGGTGAACATCAATATTGTGGGCGTTCTTAA
Source organism: uncultured Monoglobus sp. (assembly GCA_947624305.1). Taxonomy (GTDB): domain Bacteria; phylum Bacillota; class Clostridia; order Monoglobales; family Monoglobaceae; genus Monoglobus. Next base: position 7,260 of record CANQKC010000041.1, read on the forward strand.
CTCTATAGCGGCGGTGCTGCCGGAGTTTACGGCACAAAAAAGCGGACATATAATTGTCACATCTTCAGTTGCCGGTACAAAATCCGTTCCCGGCAACGCAGTTTATTCCGGTACAAAGCACTTTGTCCGGGCTATGCTGGATTCCTTCCGTACCGAGTCCGTCATGGAGGGAACAAATATCCGTACGACCGTAATTTATCCGGGAGCGATTAAAACGGAGCTACTGAATACGATTGCACCGTCGGAGACAAAGAAAATGGTGGAAAGATTTTATGAGGAGGTCGGTCTGGAGCCGGATGTTATTGCTAATGCCGTTCTCTATGCGATTTCCCAGCCTGATAATGTGGACGTTTCGGATCTCATAGTGCGTCCGAGCCGTGAGAGCTGATTATATTAAGTAGAAATATACATGAACACATTTACTTATGGCTTGAAGAGTTAGGATATTAAATTACTGTGACAATTTAATATATATTTCAGACGAGAGGAGATGTCAATATGACAAAAACAAAGAAAAGCATAGCTTTTATCGCGGTTATGGCGGTAATTTGTCTCGCGTTCGGGATGTTCGCGTGGCAAGCAAGCCGGCCGCAAACCGAAACGGCGCTTGCCGCGGGCGAGGGAGAGATAATAACTCTGCAGATCGGCAATCCCGTTATGACGGTAAACGGAGAACAACGCGAGATAGACCCGGGCCGCGGAACGGCTCCGGTGCTTGTGAACGACGCGAGGACGCTGCTGCCGGTGCGCGCAATCGTCGAGGCGGTGGGCGGCGCTGTCGCGTGGGATGAAAACACCAACACCGCGACACTCACATACGGTAGCGACGTTATTGATCTGACGATCGACAGCGCGACAGCGTATTTAAACGGTGCAGCACAGACGCTCGACGTCGCGCCGACAACGATAAACGACCGCACAATGCTTCCGATACGCTTTATCGCCGAGAGCTTTAAATTTTCGGTAGGCTGGGACGGCGATACTCAAACGGTAACGATAACAGTTCCGTCGGACGCGGCAGCGGCGGCGCCGAATACGGACGTGGCGTCAAAATCGCTCGTTGTATACTTTTCGGCAACGAACACGACCGAGGGCGTTGCGCAGAAAATTGCCGATTACACGGGCGCGGATATGTTTGAGCTTACGCCTAAGGAACCATACACGGACGATGATCTTGACTGGACAGACGACAACAGCCGCGTGGTAAGAGAACATAATGACCCCGACAATACGGATGTGGAACTTGTGACAACCGATATTCCGAATTTTGACACATACAATGTCATATATATCGGCGCTCCGATATGGTGGCATGAATTTTCGTGGGTTATCGACGAGTTTGTTGAAAATGTCGATTTCACCGGCAAGACCGTTGTTCCGTTCTGCACCTCGTCATCATCGGGGCTCGGAGACAGCGCGAAGCATTTAGCGGAAAAAACGACCACGGGAACATGGCTCGACGGTATGCGTTTCGGTTCGGGCGCAACGGCCGATCAGGTCCGGGAGTGGATCGACGGCCTTGACTTACCGAAAACGGAAAGCTCGGAAACAGTCGCGGCTGCTCCTACGGTCTATATGACAACGAAGATAACGCCCGAAGCGCTCGTTAAGATATATGACACGCTCGGCTTCAAGCCGGAGGGCAGCGTGGCGGTCAAAATGTCAACAGGCGAGCCGCCCAACAGCAATTATTTAAGGCCGGAGCTTATCGGCGACTTGGTTAAAAAGGTTGATGGAACGATCGTTGAATGCAACACGGCTTACGGCGGCTCAAGAAGCGAAACCGCCATGCACGAGCAGGTTATAGAGGATCACGGATTTAAGACAATATCAAAGGACGGATTTGTCGATATTATGGACAGAGACGGCTCTAAGATAATTCCCGTTCCAACGCCGGCAACGGGCGCGTCATCGACGATAACGGAAAACTATGTCGGAGCGCATCTTGAAAATTATGACTCGCTTATTTCACTTGCCCACTTCAAAGGTCACGCTATGGCGGGCTACGGCGGTGCGATTAAGAATATGTCGATAGGTATCGGCTCGCAGGAGGGCAAGTGCCTTATCCATACCGGCGGTCAATCGCATACAAGTCCGTGGGGCGGCGATCAGGATAAATTCCTTGAGTCGATGGGCGACGCGACAAGCAGCGTAGTAAATTATTTTGACGGTAGAGTGGTTTATATTAACGTTATGAACCGCCTGTCGGTTGACTGCGACTGCAGCGGCAATCCTGCCGAGCCCGATATGCACGATATAGGCATTCTGGCGTCATACGATCCCGTCGCGGTAGACCAAGCCTGCATTGATCTTATATACGCGCAAAAGGACGGCGACGGAAAATCGCTTGTAGAGCGAATTGAAAGCAGAAACGGACTGCACACCCTCGAACACGCGGCCGAAATAGGCTTGGGCAGCCGTGAATATAATTTGGTAAGCATAGATAATTAATTTTAAGTTTAATTTAAGGAGGAAAATAAAATGGCATGTTTTTTAGTACCGACAACTGAAGCGATCGTTACGACGATTGTAAAGAAAAGCGCCGACAAATCGGCGGATAAGAAAAAAATCGAGATAAAAAATCCCTTTATCAAAAGACTTAACTGGCTCAATAATATGCTCTGGGGCGGCTCGGCTCTCTTAGCATTCGAGCACGTTTGGCACGGAGAGATCGTGCCGTGGGCGCCGTTTTTGACAAACGGAACGTCGGCTGTTCAGGAAATGGCGACAGCCGGAGTCGCTATGGCCGCGGCGGTCACCGCGGTATGGGCGGGAGTTGTAGCTGTGACAAACTCTATGGCAAAACGCCCGACAGAATTGATAAAATCTAATTCCCAATAATAATCCGCGAAACGGCCCTATACTTTTTCAATAGGGCCGTTTTGACTAACGTAAGCAGGGATTACGAAAGGAGTGACAAAAATGCTTGACATACTTCATCGTGAATTTATTTATGTGTGGTACTATTTTGAGGTGCAGCTGCGTCAGATATTGCCTTACTTCCTGCTGGGTATCGTGATCGGCTCGATAATATCCGTGTTCGGAAAGCAGAAGATACACTCGCTGATGACGGTCATACAGGATAAGCATCTCGGCGTGTTCGGCATAATTCCCGCGAGCCTTATCGGCATCGCCTCGCCGCTTTGTATGTACGGCACAATCCCGATCGCCGCCTCGTTTTCGCAAAAAGGTATGCGCGACGATTATCTGGCCGCCTTTATGATGAGCAGCGTGCTGCTCAATCCGCAGCTTTTGATGTACAGCGCGGCTCTCGGCAGCTTTGCGCTGTGCGTGAGGTTTATCTCCTGCTTCCTCTGCGGTATCGTTGCGGGTCTTGCAGTAAGGTTTTTCTTTAAGGACAAGCATTTTTTCAACTTCGACGGATTTTCGGAGCGGGCAAGTCACGACACAGACCCGAACCCGATCATGCGCCTTATAAAGAACATCGGCAGGAACCTGAAGGCGACGGGCCCGTACTTCCTGTTGGGAGTTCTGCTCTCCGCACTGTTTCAGAGATATGTTCCGGCTGACGCCTTCGCGAAACTGTTTGTGAACAACGAGGGCTTCGGCCTGTTAATGGCGGCGACGATCGGCGTGCCGCTCTACGCCTGCGGAGGCGGAACGATCCCGCTGCTTCAGCAATGGCTCGCGAGCGGCATGAGCATGGGCAGCGCGGCTGCCTTTATGGTAACAGGCCCCGCGACAAAGATAACCAATCTCGGCGCGCTCAAAATCGTGCTGGGCATAAAGCATTTCGCGATGTATATCGCGTTCGTTATGCTCTACGCCTTAGTCAGCGGATTTATTGTGAATTTATTATAGTGTTTACTTGAGGGGAGATACGAATTATGAAAAAAATATTATTTATTTTTTGCGGTATTGCCACCGTGTTTTTCGTCACGCTCGGCTGCTCGGCGGAGAGCTCCAATGTTTTGATCGTGACGCCGACTGTTGACGGAAATATCTTGAAATATTCCGTTGAAACCGAATTTAACACGGACGAAGTATGGATATTCAGCGGCCTGTATGACGGTGAAGTATTATCGGATGTTCGTGTAAACACTTTAAACGGCGAGTTTGAAATGCAGCCTGATAAAGAATATGAATTAAAAGTATTCACTTGGGAAAATGAGTCAATGAAACCAATTTCCAATGTTGTCTCTTTTGAAGGATTGAAGTCGGGAGGCGAGAAAATGGACTTTGAGCCGTTTACAAAGAACACAAAAATATCCGATGTCATGTCCGATCCGGCGTTCGACGGTTACGGAAGGCTGATTTTCCCCGTGAACACGAGCTACCGGAGCGGCGACACTCTCGAAGATCTGCGCCTTACATGGTACAACTATATAAATCCCGACAAGACTGTTGAAATTGTAAACTACATGAAGGAAAATGCGCTTAAAGGAAATACGATTTTTTATGACATTTACAGCGACGCGGAAAAGGCGGCTGACAGCGCGAAGCGTGATACGGGACTGTTCTTTTTCAGAGGGGATAAAAACGCCAAAACCGCGATATGCAACGCCGGAGGCGGCTTCTCGTATGTCGGAGCTATGCACGACAGCTTCCCGCACGCGCTTGAACTCAGCAAAATGGGCTATAACGCGTTCGCGCTTATTTATCGTCCCGGCTGGGACACAGCTATGGAGGATCTGGCGAGAGCGATCGCGTTTATTCACGACCACGCGGCGGAGCTTGAGATAGATGTTGAAGATTATTCGCTTTGGGGTGGCAGCGCGGGCGCGAGAATGGCTGCCGATCTCGGCTCATACGGTACGGAATACTACGGCGAAGCCGCGTACCCGAGAGCGGGTGCTGTTATAATGCAGTACACGGGTCACAGCGAGGTAACGGGCAGCGAGCCGCCGACATACAACTGCGTCGGCACAAGCGACGGGATCGCGTCGTACCGCACGATGGAAAACAGAATTGAGCGAATCAAGGCAAACGGCACGGACGCTATGATAGAGGTATTCGACGGACTTCCGCACGGATTCGGACTCGGTCAGGGCACGGTGGCGGAGGGCTGGATTAATAACGCCGTCGCGTTTTGGGAAAGGAATATGAAATGAGTATCTTAAAAATTATTAAAATCGGTATTATATTGAGCGCGATGCTCGCTGTCGGCATGGTTTCATACGCCGCGCCGACAGGAAACGAAGTGGACTCACCCTCGAATATACGCGATTACGAGGGCGATTGGCAAAGAAAGCCGCCGTTTCCGGTAGAGGGCGACAGCAATACTGTGACGACCGCAAGGGCTGACGGATATACCGATCAGAGCTTGTATTTATGGGATAAGGACAATGTGCCGGCGAGAACGAATTACACAACGAATAACGGAAATTACTACGACGATCCCGACTTCGTTCCGTATGTGACTTCAATGCTCGTGCCGGAGGACGTTAAGCCGAAAGGCGCGGTACTGCTCTGCGCGGGCGGGGCGTTCGCGTTTCGCGGCGACTATACCGATACCGTGCCCACGGCGGAGGAAATGAACAAGCTCGGCTATCAGTGCTTTATAGTCGATTATCGGCTCCATCCGTACACACAGCAGGAGGGCGCGTTGGACCTTCAGCGCGCGGTGCGGTTCGTGAGAAAAAACGCGGATATTTATCGCATTGATCCCGACAATATCGTGGTCGCGGGCTTTAGCGCGGGCGGCATACAAGCGGGCGAGCAGGCTATGAATTTTAAGGGCAGCGTAAACGGAACTGCGCTTGACAGCAGCTATATCCCCGATGAACTGGACGAAATAAACGCGGATGTCGCGGCGGTGGGAGTTATCTATTCGTTCTACGGCAGACTGAGTGTGGCGGAGCTTGACGTTGACACCTTGAGAAACGCGAATTTGCCGCCGACGTATGTGTGCTACGGCACAAACGAGGTGTTCAGAAGTCAGATCGAGCGTCATATTACCGCGCTTCGCGAAGCGGGAGTAACCGTGGGAGTGAATATGCTCGAAGGCTATTCGCACGGCTTTGGAGCAAACGGGAACTGGTGCCCGGACTTTGACGAATTTCTTATGAGCGTGTTCCCGCCGGAGGAAACGCCGAAGCTTGAGGCCGAGGAACCGATTGTTGAAGGAAGAAATATTAAGTTTTCCGTAAATTCCGACTCCGAAGATGCGTATATTATAACAGCGCTCTACAATGAAAACGGGACGCTACATGATGTGAGCATAAATAAATCAAGCGGTGAATTTGAGAATTTGCCCGACGGCACATACAATATGAAAATGTTTGAGTGGGAAAAAGACACAATACGGCCGCTTACAACAAGCGTTTCGTTCGATGATATCAAAATCGCCGAGGCAGAGCTTACCGAATATCTCAACAACACGCTTGACACGGCAGACGGAACGCTCCATTACACCTATTACCTGCCGCCTTATTATGACGGGAACAAAAAATATCCGATGCTTATGACGCTTCCCGGCTGGAGCAGCAGATTTAACACTATCACGACAACACCGCTTACCGACAACGCGTACGCCAAAAGCAACGCCGAGGTCTGGACCGAGCTAAACGGCGGCATGATCATCGTGTCGCCGAACCTGACCGACTGGGGCGACAAATCGGCGCGTCAGACGATAGAGCTTGCGGATTGGTTTATCGAAAATTACAATGTTGATACTTCGCGGATATACGCCGCGGGATTCAGCGCCGGCGGTGAAACGCTCTCACGCGCTGTCGATATGCACCCAGAGCTGTTCGCCGCGTATCTGCACTGCGCGACGCAGTGGGACGGCGGCTATGACGCTGTCGCGGAATACAAAATGCCTGTCTACATCAGCATGGCCGAGCATGACGAGTATTACGGCCCGGACACGGCAAGACGCGCGTATGAGGGCTTAAAGTCAGCCTATGAAAGAATAGGCATAACAGGCAGCGAGCTCGATGATCTGCTTGTCCTTGACATAAAACCGGATGATTATTTCCCCGCGGGCACATCAAGCTACCACGGCGGCGGCTGGTATATAGCGCACGACAGAAACATTATTCGATGGCTGATAGAGCACGGACGTTGAATTATTCCGAAATCACAGAATTTGGACAAATAATCAAAATACAAATGTGTGGACATTTAGACCCCTGATTTTATGGCTTGACGGGCAGGGATATAGGCGGTATTGTTTTTGCTCTTAAAAACAGCGTTTTTACGTCACTCGCAGGCCTCTATTTTTCCACTCCGGCAACTTGAAAACCGAAAATATTTTTAAAGTAATAACTATACAGAATTCGCCCTTTGTGTCACGCAGTAGAACCGCATTTTTGGGGTTTTTAATATAAGGACATAGCTTTGCCTGTTTTTAGCCGAAAAAACTACGTTTTTTCGGTGTTTGAGGCCGCCTACTGCGTGACAGCTTACCCCATTTTATCGGACTGCCGTTTTTTTATCTTCTGCCATGACCATGTTGTACAGCGCGGATATTATTTAATTCTTCGTGCCGTGTATTAGTGTCATTTTTCGATTAAAATCAGGCAATAATTTCTCGATCTGCCCGTGCGTTATCAAATAGTAAAGGTTTTCATATTTTAATTTCGGATTTTATTTACTCATATCTATCTGTCCATCCTACATTATCGTTTTTCTTCACGCGCGCGTGATTGATAGATGGATAGATAGATAGTTTGTTATGTTAGTTATTAATATTTTAGTATTTAATAAATTAGTATTTTATATATTTAGTATTTAATTGCGTTGACTTATCCAACATTGGATTTTCCAACATTGGATTTTCCAACATAGGTTTTTCCAACATAGGCTTTTCCAATATAGGATTATCCGATATAGGGGTTACGGACATAGGTTTTTCCTCGACGTTATTTTCTGCGTCACATTCTTTCTGCCTTGCCACCTCATAAAAAGTGTATTCGGTCTTTGAAAGTTTGCCGCTGCGGCTTATCAAGCGTCTGCGTTTCACATATCCTGCTTCTTCAAGTTCCCTAATAGACGAGCGAATGGCGTCACCGCCCTCTTTGCTGATTGCCGCCAAGCCTTTGATAGTAAAATTCCAATTATCGGGCAGGCTGAGAATAACCGACAACAACCCTTTTGACCTCAAAGATAATTCTTTATTTTTCAAATGATGATTAAACATCACGGTAAAATTCTTTGTTTTTTTAACCCTTAATACTTCCGTTGCCATGTCTTTTACTCCTTTCGAAATTTGTTTGAAAAAATTTATCAATCGGCACATATTGGAGTGAGCTTGAATTTTTGTAAAGGTCGATATAGAAGTATTCCTTAATTCGACTGTAATTATACGCTCGATCTTACTCGTCTTGCAGTCCGAGCACAATCGTTTTTCGCGAGATTTGTTCATTTTGCTTTTTCTCATAAAAATTTTGATATGTATATGTTGTGAAATAAGAAATCACGCCAGAAAATACCGTGATTTCTTATGAATTTTTGAATTATAATATTTTAACGATGACCCAAGGCAAAGTGTCTTTTGACTAAGATTTGACTAATGACATTACGAAAGAGCAGAATAATTTATCATAATCCGTGCTATCATATAGTGTCGAAAATGACGGTATAGCGTTGATTACGCCACATTACGCTATGCTACAAAAAGATTTTGGAAGTTTTCGAATCCCCGAAGGTGTACCACCCAAAAAGCCGTGAAACCGTGGGTTTTGCGGTTTTTTGTTTGCCGAAAAAACGGTTTGCTAAACATTTGCTCAACATTTTTATGTTTTGGTTTTATTGTAAGTTAAAGTTATTTGCCAAAGCTTCGCTTGCGATTGCCTGAGCTCTCGAAAATGCGTGGGCATAAATGTTTAGCGTAGTGTTGGCGTCGCTGTGCCCGAGTGATTGAACGGTCTTAACGCTTGCTCCGCTGTCGATCAGCAGCGAGGCGTTTAAGTGTCTGAAACTGTGAAGGCTGACATATCTCAGGTTCTCTCTTTTGCAAAAATTCTTTAACCATTGGCACGGCGCGAGCGGTGACAAAACCTCGCCGTCGTCCCGCTTGAACACAAAATCATTTTCAGCCCATTTTGTGCCGAATATGCGGCTTTGCTCCGCGTAAAAATTTTGCAGCCTTTTCAGATAATCAAAGACTATTTCCGGAAGTTTGAGGCAGCGGTTTGATGACAAAGTCTTTGGCGTGTCCAAAACATTTCCTTCAAACGGGATATGATATAAGGCTTTGTTGACCGTGATGATATGATTTTCAAAATCAATATCGTCCCATGTCAGCCCACATAACTCTCCTCTGCGGAACCCGCTGTAGATCGCGAGTATAAAATAACTTTGGTATTTTAAATGCGCTTTTTCAGTCAAATGCTTCAGAAATACTCTTGCCTCGTCAACCGTGTACATATCGCGCTCAGTCCGCTGCTCGCTTGGAATATTAGCGTTCCTGCACGGGTTTTCTTTTATTATATCCAGCCTTATGGCATAGCTGAAAATGGACGAGGCACAGGATATGTAGTTCTTGATCGACTTTGCTCCGAGAGGTTTTAGTCCTTTTGACTTATTGCCACTGCTCAGTGAGTTTATCAGAAATTGTATTTCACGCTTGCCGATTTTATCGAGTTTCAAATGCCCGACTTCCGATTTAAGCCTTTTCGGCATAGAGCGCATGTGATCAAGGTTGGTTTTCTTTAATTTCTTTTTGCCGTATTCCTCGACCCACTGATCTATAAAATCGGAAAAATTTATCGGTGCCGAGACAAATCCGTTTTTGCAGGCTTCCTCAAAAAGTATTGCCTGGCGGTTCACCTCTTTTTCAATCTGCTTTGCCGTCATGTTCGGGCTTGGATTCCAGGTTTTTGTGCGGAAAATTTGTTTTCCCGAAATGTCACGACCGCAGCTTACTCGAATCTGATAGCTTTTGTTTCTTTTTGTTATATTTGCCATTTGATGAATCCCCTTTCACTATTCATCCCTATGGCGTTATTCTGTAAAATCAGTATAACGCCAATTAAGTCGGTATGTCAATGCCTATTTTGTTTTTGTTAATAAGACTTGTTCATATTTTGGACGAATGAAATTAAGATAATGCTCGACCCCCTGCTGTGGGATGAAAAAGCTCTTTAAAATTATTTGCCTTGCTTAATAAATTACATAAGGGAAGTTGAAAAAACAAAAGAATTTTGGAAAATAACCAAAAAACTTTCCGCTCTATTTTGACAAAATTTATATAAGCCTTAACGTATAATACAATTAAGCCTCGCCTGCGGCGGCTTAATAAAAATTTGCAGTATAGCAAGCACAGCAAACGGGTACCCAATTGCGGTTTTGCGAAACAGATAAGCCGTTTTATACGCAAAAAATTATTGGGAAATTATCCCAAACCCTTTATTAAATTTCGGAGGTGTACGCATGGAAAACAGAAAGAGAAATATTCAGATAAAATTCAGAGTAACGGAAAAAGAACGCGAACTTATCGAACAGAAAATGGCGCAGCTGCCCATACATAAAATCGGAGCGTACATGCGCAAAATGGCAATAGACGGCTACATAATCTACACAGACTTAACGCCGATAAAAGAATACGCCAAAGAGCTTCAAGCTATCGGCAAAAACATAAACCAAATCGCAAAGCGCATAAACGATACAGGCTTGATTTACAAAGACGACATAACAGCTCTACAAGAAAAAATGAATGAAGTATGGCAGCTCCAAAGAAAAATACTTATGAGCTTGAAGTATTGATTGTGCGCTATATACAGACCAAACCGGATATTTTCTACGATTATTTAAAAATAAAAACCGGGCGACCATAAGGATATGTGATATAATATTAATATCAAAATATATTTGGAGGATGATTGTTATGAAAAAATTTATTTTGTCTACTGTTTTATCTGCCGCTGTTCTCGCATCAAGCGTTACAGGCTTTGCGGCAGAAATCCCCGGAGAATCACTGCCCGACGGAGCATCGGAAGAAGCAGTCAAAATCACCGAGAATATCATGGGAAGTATACTTGACGAGGTTTATGACGGGTTAGGATATGGCGCCGCCAGCGGACGAGCCAATACCCTGATACGTCAAGCGGTCGAAAACGAAGAAACGGGCGACTATGGTTACGGAATATTGTCCGCAATATCTCAAAATGCGATCCGTATGACTGTTAACATAGTTTAATAATATAGTAAGCTATAAATTATTTATATTTACCAAATATCGTGAAATGCAAAATAATTAGATATAACTAAGCGCCATTCGTTTTTCCGGTATAATATATACTTTTAAAGATTTTTGTAATAAACGGGTACAATCCTGACAAAGACATAAAGTTTCAAGAAATAGAGGTTTAAAATCAACATAAGGGTATTATTAAGTTTCATGAAATCCAAAACGGGAATTCTATGTGATACATTTGCTATATTCATGTTCTCAATATAATTATAAGCAAAGTTTAAAAATGAATTAATTTTACATAAAAATTAATTTTACATAAAAACATTTTTTCGCTTTATTATAGATCCTTAATAGTTGTTATTTTAGACAAATTTCAAAAGTTATTTTTATTATTTTGTTACAAAAATTTGAATATTATAGTAAATTATAAATTATTATGTTGATTTTTTTGGAAATATATAATAAAATAGACATATAGTATTTTACATTTTGTGTCATGAATCATATTATCAGAGGGTGATATAAGTAAGTGAAGTATATTGCTAGTTGGGCTAATCGTTTGTCTCCAAAGATAAGAAGGCTTATAAATGTTATAATTACTGTAATAATTGCTGGTTTATTTTCATATTTATTTTTGCGATTGTTTATACCATATTTATTAAATAATCAATGGGTAACTTCAATGAGCATTAACGAAGCAATAGCATCAATCGCAGTGATGGTTACAATTGTTATTACTACTATTAATATAATAACCTCTAATATGAATAAACGGTATTCTTCAAAGAAACAATTGGAATTATCTGTAGTTGTACAAAATAAAAAAGTAATTATAACAAGTACTATTGAAAACAAAGGTATGGATAGAATTACTCCAAAAAGCTTCTATCTTTTTATTAATGAAGGGAGTAAAATTAGTAAAAATAATCATATTGAATATGAATTTCCTAATATATTAAAACATGAATGTGGAGAATTTGATTGTGCGTTGGCAAAAAAATGTAAACTCGGAAGAGTTGAAAAAATCCCTGACGAATTACTAGGTGTGAAATTTCAAAACTCAGTATCAATTTGTAAGTTGTTGGATCATATAGCTTCGGATTCTGTTAATTTTATTGATCCTGGAGAAATTTTTTCAGAAGATACAATTTTTGAGTTGCATCCAGGAATATATAGAGTTATTCTTTTAGGAGTTTCTGTTGAAGCTGATTGTATGTGTGCACATAAAATATTTATCATAGAGGAGGATAAAGATGAGAATATTAGCAGTAATAGGTAGTTTAAGAAATGGTAATACCAAATATTTAGTAGAAAAAACAATTAATAGTTTAGACCAAAATATAATAAAAGGTGTTGATTTTAGGACCATTCATTTAAAAAATATTACTATGTCATTTTGTAATGGTTGTTTAATTTGTGATGAGACAGGAACTTGTTTTTATGATGATGATATGACTGATATAGCCAATAAGGTTAGAACAGTTGATGGATTTGTTTTTGCATCTCCTGCAAGGTGGAGCTTGATGTCTGGCGAATTGAAGGTGTTTTTTGACAGGTTAAATCCATTAGCGATAAATGAAGAATTAAAAGGTAAAAAAAGTATCATTATAACTGTAGGTCAGAGCAATTCTGATGATGTAAGTAGTATTCAGTTAGCTGCAAAAAGTATAAATGATTTTTGCGATAATGCAGGAATCATAGTTGTTAATACAGTAACTATTCCTAATTGTTACGGAAAAAACGATGCAGCAGCTGATAAACAAAATGTAAACAAATGTATAAAAGCAGTTTCAGATTTAATAAACCATATAAATAACGGGTGATAAGTTTGAAATTTGATGTTGACAATAAAATTAATAAAAAAGAAAGATAATTATAAGAAATAAACCATCATGTAGATGACATAAGAATACAATGAGTGAAATCAACGAAAGCGTGCCGTAACTTTGTAAATGTAGTTTTTTTGTGCAATAAAAATTGATTGTTTATGGGAAATTCTCCAGTGGTTAAATAAGTTCATTTTATATAGTGATGAATTGTATGGCTTATGTATTTTAGGTTAATATAAATTACAGTAAGCAACGTACAGCAGATGGAAATTATTTCATTGCCAATGAAAATTAATGACACAAAGATTCATATACAGATAATAGATTTCATGCGTAGAGTTGGTAATAGGGTTTTGATTTTAGGAAGAAGAGCATTAACAAATTTTGGAAAGTAGATTTAAGTTTAGTCCATTGCAATATCAATTCCCATAAAAATCATACTGACAATTCCTTTGAAAAATTTTGATGCCGTTCGAGAACCTCCAATTGTTATTTGCAATTGTAAATTTGTTCTAAATCAACCGTTATGCAGTATCTAAAGGATTACCAACTTATTAAAAGACGGTGGTTAGAGTTGTTTGTAAACTATTTTGTGGTAAGAAAAATTAATTAATCCGCGATATCTTAAATAACATATAAGGGTTCTTGGAGAGGAACTTTAAAAACTACTACTTTTTATTATACAAGGAATGATTAAAAAATGAAAAAGCAATATAAAATAAATCAAGCAGCGTTTCATATTACATATGTCTGCACACACCATTGTCCAATGTGCTATGCTAATGCAGGAAATACACTTAAACATCCATCAATAAATAAAATCTATAACGTTGTTAATATGCTTATAAAATGGGGCATTTATGATATTTCGTTAGTGGGCGGAGATCCAGCAATATATCCTCATATAATTGAATTAATAAGTTATATGCATGAAAACAAAATAAAAGTTTCTGTTTTATCTAATACTTTAGACTTTTGTGGAAAAAAGGATTTAATAGTGGATAAAGTTGATGTAGTTGAAGGTACTATCCATCATAGTTTAGCAGACCAACATGATGCCTTTTGTCAAACAGATGGTGCATATGATAATTTAGTTAATAACTTAAAGTATTTTTCTGATCATAATAAGAATATAGGAATAGTTATGAATTTAATACCTTATAACTTTGATGTGTTTTACCAAGCAATAGAGAATATAATAAATAAAAGTATTAATGTTAATCATATTGTTGTACAGCGCATTATCCAGTTTGGCAGGGCTAAAAACACTAGTCAATATGAAATAACACCAGAAATCATATATGAAACAATGGAGCAAATTGAAAGAATAGAAAAGGATTTTAAGATTAAAATTGTTTTTGAGGATCCGCTGCCGTTATGCTCTATTGATGATAAATATATAAAATATATGCATCCATGCGAATGGGGAATTTCTAAAATCGCTGTAGATTACAACGGCAATTTATCAAGATGCGGAGCTGATATTTTTACGCATATTGGTTCAATATTTGATCCTGATATTAATAAGTTATGGAATAATAATCAAAGCCTTGAAGATTTTAGAAATAAAAAATATTTACCTGATACTTGTTTAAAATGTAATAAACTAAAATATTGTGGTGGAGGATGTCCAATAAGTAGAAATCCCGAAATCGGCTTTTCGTGTGATTACCTAAAACGTAACAATTAATTACTTTTATTAGGCAAGCAATTTTGCTAAAGTAGTTAAATTATGTTGAGTCTGCAGTTTATGTAATATTGGCGATATTAGGACATATTAATTATATGATTAGATGAGTTAGTTTTGTTTACATTATTGAACCAATTGATCTAAATTAAACAATAAAATATAATAATAACATATTTGGGAATCGAGTTGGAGGAAAACAAACATAACTAAATTAAGATGTCACTCAAATAATTTATATTATTGAAATTATAGAGCAAAAATACCAGCTATGGTTTATTGATTACAAGTAATTAAGTTTTGGTTTGGGCACTGTCCCGAATTTTGTGTAAACTCCAAAACGGTAATATAATCTGTTTTGCCGAGGCAGAAATTGACTCGTTCA
>CANQKC010000042.1 GCA_947624305.1 uncultured Monoglobus sp.
CTTATGGATTTAAGTATACACTATTTCTTCCATTTTTTGTGTTACAGTTATGTTATTTTTTCATGCGTTTGACGTGTAATAAACATTCCGTTTCAAATTCCCAAAATTTTGATTGACAATATTTCCGGTATGTGATAAACTGTACTCACCACATAATTTTAAACTTAATATACCACAATAGAAGTAGGCGTATTTTGCTTTTTTGGCAAAAATGTACGCTCATTCTATTAGCTTATTTCTGTTGAGGTTTTACTAGTAGGTTTAAAATTGTGTGGTAACAATCCGAGCCGTGCATTTTTCGTGTGTGGCTCCGATTGAGACCACACACTTTTTATTTTCAGGAGGTACATTTTTATGAAAAGAGTTTTATGTTTAAGTTTGGTATTGACAATCCTTTGCGCCCTGCTGACATTCACGCCCGCAGCCGCCGCGACAATAGTAGACAGCGGCTCCTGCGGAGCGCAGGGCGACAACGTAAAATGGACGCTTGACAGCGAAGGCACGCTGACAATAAGCGGCACGGGAGATATGTATAATTATTACTGGGAAATGGATATTGCCCCTTGGTATTATAGCGACGCCGAAAAAATACGCAAAGTTGTTATAGAATACGGGGTTACGAACATTGGAAATTATGCCTTTGGAGAAAAAGCAAATTCCTATAGCGCCGAGTATCCAAATCTGACAAGCGTAACTATACAAAACAGCGTTAAAACTATCGGAGAAGGCGCGTTTTCAGGCCACACTTCTATAACAAGCATAAATATTCCAAACAGTGTTGTTTACATAGGCGTTGGAGCATTTTCCTACTGTACAAAACTTAAGACGGTAAATATGGAAAACGGCGTTGAAACTATCGACCACCGCGCATTTCAAAGTTGTCCGGAATTAACAACTTTATCAATTCCTGCAAGCGTGACATATATAGGAGAAAATATATGCGAGTTTTGCGGAAAGGTAAATTACGAGGTTTCACCCCAAAATGAATCCTATTCATCTCAAAATGGGGTGTTGTTTAACAAAGATCAAACAAAGTTGATCTCATATGCGAAAGATAAAATACAGTCGAGTTATAATATACCGTATGGTGTAAAATATATAGATAAGTCTGCGTTTTCGTGTTGCGAACAACTTACAAATGTAACGATACCTGACAGCGTAATAAGTATAGGAGTGGGTGCATTTACAAATACCGGACTATATAAAACAGACCCATTTACCGGTGACGGATCTTATGACGGGGACGCATTTTATATCGGCAATTATTTAATTAATACAAAATCAGATTTAACAGGATCATTTAAAATCAAAGAAGGAACGATTGCCATAGCCGGTATGGCTTATAATTCATATCGAATCAGCGAATTATACATACCGAAAAGTCTTAAAAATATTGGAGAAAGTAATTTTGGTTACTACCCTGCACTAACGGATATATATTATGCCGGAAGTAAAAACGATTGGGAAAAGATAGTAATAGAAAATTATAATGATCATATTTATGAGGCGAATATTCATTTTATGGAGGCGGATCCTACACCCACGCCAACACCAAAGCCCACTCCGACGCCAAAACCCACGCCTACACCTACACAAAAGCCAACATCGGCACCGACGCAAAGGCCGACGGCCGCGCCTACGGTAAAGCCTACCGCCGACCCGAACGCTCCTTCGATTGAGATAACCGAGGTATCGGATTATTTTGTTACGGCTAAAGTAAACAACTGCGATGACCTGTTTGCTCAAGTGATCCTTGCGGTGTATAACAAAAACGGCGCGCTTATTGATATGCAGCAAAGTTATAATTTCGGCGAGGTATATCTCTTTAGCAATTATCTGCAAAACGCAGACATAAAAGTAATGCTTTGGAGCGATACGGACAGCATGAACCCCTTAGCCGAACCCGCCGAAATGAGTTTGTGAAAAAATAAATTCTTCCCAATTAAATTCAAAATGGGCGGGCGGCAGCAACCGTCCGCCCCATCAGGCTCGCCCCTTGGGGAGAGGCAAAATTGGCGGCAAATGCCGCCGGCCGGATGTGGGCATCCGGCCCTACAACGATGGCGAGGCAAGCGGGCGGATATTATCCGCCCCTACGGTCTCTGGTGCGCTATGTCACATGTGGTGACAACTCGGTATCCCGCGGCGGCATATTATTATGCCGCTATATTTTTATACAAAATATATTGACAAATCAATATAAAATAATTATAATATAATTATGGATATACTAAGATTTGAATGGGATGATAACAAAAACGAAATAAACAAAAGGAAGCATAAAATATCCTTTGAGGAAGCGCAGACAGTATTTTATGATGATGATGCGCTTTTAATTGATGATCCCGAACACTCCCGAGATGAAGAAAGATTTATCATTTTGGGGCTCAGTAAGAGGGCTAATTTGCTTGTCGTCTGTCACTGTCTCAGAGAATCCGAAACGGTTATACGAATTATCTCCGCCAGAAAAGCGACCAAAACCGAAGCCAAACAATATCATGAATGGGGTGAATAAAGATGAGAGATGAATATGATTTTAAAAACGCGCGGAAAAATCCGTACGCCAAAAGGCTCAAGAAGCAAATTACCATTAATATTGATGTTGACACCATAGAATATTTTAAATCTCAGGCGGACAGTTCGGGTATTCCGTATCAGACGCTTATCAATCTGTATCTCGCGGACTGCGCCGCGTCCGGAAAGCAACCGCGCGTATCATGGAGATGAAAATCGGCTTGCCCTTCCATTGGAAGGGCGAGGCAAAATTGGCGGCAAATGCCGCCGGCCGGATGTGGGCATCCGGCCCTACTGTATTTTTATTATTCACTACGTTATCTGTCTATTATTTCGGCGGTGCGCCCGGCGTTGGGCGGGATGTATTTCATGCCGAGGCTTTGCGCGAGGTCACGGGCGGGCGCGTAAGGCTTGCCGCCAATCATCTTAACCGGCACAGCTGCTCCGCTTATTTTTTCGGAAAAGGTGATGCTCCCTCTCGGCTTAAGGCCGATCTCGCGCTCATCGCGCGAGTCAAACGAGCGCATTTTTTGGTCGGGAGCTTTCGATACCCGGGCGGCAAAACCGCCGTCCGCCGCGGGCGACAATAAGCCGCCCGCGCTTTTTATCAAAAACTCCGCCGGGGCCCAAACTTCACCGTTCATCATGACGGGAGGATCGTCAAACCCCAAAAACACGCCGTTCAGTTTAATATAAACCGGGTCGTCGGGCAGGTATTTGTCTATGTCGCTTTTTAAGACATAGGCGTTCTCGTATTTGTCGCACAGCGCGTCTGTGCCCGGGATGAACTCCAAAGTATTCAGCTCAAACTCCTTGAAATACACGCCGTCAGCCGACATCCACAAATCGCCGTAAATATCCTTTTCGTCATTGTTGGCGACGCAAAAATAATCGTCGAACATATTCAGTATCCGCTGCGATGCGTTGTCGGAATAAGGGCCGCTCCGGTCGAGTAGTCTCATGCTTTCGTACGAGACGCGGCTTTGCGGCTTTCCGTTTTCAAACATATAAATATCCTCGCCGATCAGTGTTATCGCCGCTCTGCCGTTACAGAGCGGCACATGCTCGAGATCGTCTCTGCGCGTCCAGGAGTTCAGGTCGGCGGACTCATAAACCGCTTCGGTTTTTTCGGTTGTCGAGTCGTTCCTGTCGGAGGTCATCACATAATACGTTCCGCCGACGTATGACATTTCCCTTACATAATCATCAAACTCTGTTTTCGTGATCAGCTCAAAGTCATCATTTAAAACATACAGATATCCCTTATCCTCAAGGACCCTGCCGCTTTTGCCATAGCTGTCATACACGTCGGAACGGGCTATGTAGACGTCTCCGGCGCGCATGATCTCGTCCATGCCGCCCATTCGGCTGTATCTGTCAAAGCTCTCGCTGTCGTCAAAAACATCGACCTTTCTCATATTCACAAAATCGGAGGTGAAATAATCCTCGCCGTCCGCCAATTTGAGAATATATCCGTCGCCCGTAAAGCGGACGCCCGCAATATCATCTCTGACGGCGCCGCCCAGATATATCTCGCCCTCCTCCAGTCCGTGGATCATCTCCGCGCCCGGAGCCGCGAAACATTCGACAGAAGGCGGCAGGCACATCATAAAAACGATCAGAACCGATATAAATTTTTTCATATTCACCGCCTCCTAATACTTTCGGCTAAGGAAAAGCTCGTTGGTTATCCCGCCGTTGTCGCCCGTGGTCAGCGTGACGGTGATGATCACCCTCACGGTTTCGCGCGGCGGTATCTCGACCGTGGGCCCCACGAACCTTGGAAACGCTTTAAACCCCAGCGAGCCCGCGCTGGTGTAGACGGGCCGCTCTCCGTTCGCGCTCACTCCGACAACGACGCCCGAGGCCGAATCGGTCCTGTAATTAATTTTCCATACATCGTCGGTATTATTCGTTATTAACAAGTTATATATGTTCGCGAGGCTGTAATTTCCCTGACTGAGCGAGATCTGCTGCTTTTTCATGCCCTTGAAATATCCGTTCTGTATAATGTCGCCCGGCGGCAGAGACAGATCGGGCAGCGGGCCGTTGGGCTCAAAGCCCTGATCCGGCAGCCCGTCGGGCGGAACGCGCAAGGGTGCGCTGCGCGTGTCGAACCGCCACAGCGATCCGTCGTTATACTCAAACGCGGACATTGACGACTCCGGAACAGACCGGAAAGCAAAAATATCGTTCTGCGGATTTAAGTGGGTGATCCATTTGCTCGTCTCGGTCGAGCCGAACGGGCCGTTCACATCAAACGAGAGCGAAAACGCGTCCGACGGCTCGTTTTCGTCGATCGTGTAATCTATGTCCGCGTCGGCGGCAGCCGCCGCTTCCGCTATCCCCTTCCATGTCGGCGAGGCGGAGCTCGTTTTTGAGACCTCAACATCCTGAACGTAGGGCGCGGAGCTTATCAAAAACGAGGTCTTGTCCGAGCCCGCGCGGTAGGCTATCGTGCTGAGGCTCGGCGAGCCGCTCAGCACCTCAAACTCCATGATTATGTATATCGGCGTGTTAAAGTCGGTCATAAGCGGATAATCCGCGCCGAACGCCGACTCGTAAATATCGCTCAGCCACACCGAGCGCTTCGGCTCGGCGAGAGTGATCGTTTGAGGCAGATCAAGCTCTTTCGGATCATATCTCGGCGGATTGTTCTCGTCGGCGTCAAACGGGTTTTCGATCGGGCTGCCCAGAAAATTCGCGTACGCCTGAAGGCCCGTCCACGCGGGCGAGTTTTTAAGCGGAAAGACCTGGAGCCCCAAACGGTTTACTCTGATCTCAGCGCGGTCCAATGTGTTAAACAGAACATCGGCGCGGATTTTTCCGTCTGTTCCGTTGTGGTACCACGCCATGTATGTGTAAGTCCCCATGTCAAGGCTGTTATAGTTATCCAGCATACTGCCGCTCTCGGCAAGGTTCTCGTCCAAAATATTCTCGGGGTTGCTCGAATAGATGAACCTTCCGCCGTTCCTCGGCACAAAGTTCAGCGCGCCCGCGCTCTCTTCCGCGCAGGCGGCGGAATAGACAAGCAATATCATAAGTAAAAGCAGCAGTGCCGTTTTTGCTCTCATAAAATCATCCCCGATCAAAATTTTTAAACTTATAATGTTTGCCGATTATTGCGCGGGCGCCCCCGAATTTGCGGAGGCGCCTGTTTTTTAATATTCCGGTGTCCGATAATTCTGATTGTATATATCAGTCAGGCGGTAGGTGCGCTTGGTCTCGCCGCGCTTGTGAACGCCCATACCGCCGCCGGTCACGTTTTTTCGCGCCCTCTCGGCCTGTTGTTCCTGTCCATATTAACCCTACTAATCTTTGCCTATATATTTAAATTATATGCCATAATTTGACAAAAGTCAATATAAAAAGCCCGGTTGGTTTTAAAGCTGAAAACAGCCGCGGCCATATACTTATACCATAATCTCTCAAAATGAGGTTCTATTGTTCCACTCATACTAAGAGCATAACCGCAAATCAATGCGGATATGCTCTTTTTTGCCTATTTCCCAAGTAGTGTTAAACTGTTAGATTTAATAAAACGCATCGGATCATACTCATACTCCGTGACCTTCTTTGCAGCGCCAAGCTCGCTTACGATTTCGCTACTGCCTCTGTGTTCATTCAATTATTGTCTACGTAACCATCCACTTGACGTTCGCATTGTATTTTGCGCACACTATCAGACCTTTTAACTATCTGTCGTCTAAATTTAATATAGCGTACTATATTAACAAAAATCCAAAGGCCAATCACAAAGCAAACAGACCATATCGCATCAAGGTTTACAAGCGCCACGGTTATAGAATCTACCGCACCAACTCTCACACCGTCAATCCAAACACCGGAAATCCACCAATTGAAAAAATGAATATATGCTCCGGCAGCAGCAATAACCGGCATGTATACACAAGGAATAAGTATATTTTTCCATTTGAACTCAAACAATCTTACATTCACTAACACCAAATAAATTGGTATTATCAACATGTTAAATGCAAACTCAAACAGAGACAGATAACCATCACTACCAATCCAATCCCCTTTGATATACCATAATGGCAGGCATGCTATCTGTAAAAAAATCGGTATTAAATTAAAGAATATTTTTTTCAATAGTTCACACCTCTCTCTTCTCCGAGCTTATTTATCCATCCAACTCGGTTATGTTGTCTTTCATGGAGAGAAGGCAATAGAACCGTCCTCTCATTTGTGCATATGAAACAGTCTAAAAACCACCGTCATATATCTGTATTACGCATGTATAAATGTGTCAAAAAATAAAATAAAATGACATACATATGTTAATATTACAAATAAATATAATATTCTATGACTTTTTATTTCATTTATTTTAAAAACTTTAAACACATAATAACCTATAAGAACTATGCTGATTAATGCTATAAGAGCATGCATTCTTATTGGAATTAAGTAATACATTTTATGTATGCCTATTCTCAACGTAATTTCACTTACCGTTAAAAACATACCACATAAAAGTAATATTATACTAATTATCATATATGCTCCGTCTGCATAAAAAGCCCGGGCGGAAAACCGCCCGGGCATAAATTCACTTTATTTCGCGATAAGGTCGATAAGGTTGAACTTAACGATAAGACCCGCGAACACGATCGAAACCATCGACAGCAGCTTGATAAGGATGTTGACCGAAGGACCGGACGTGTCCTTGAAGGGATCGCCGACCGTGTCGCCGACAACGGCCGCCTTGTGGTTCTCGCTGCCCTTGCCGCCGAAGTTTCCGGCCTCGATATACTTCTTGGCGTTATCCCAGGCGCCGCCCGAGTTGGCCATCATGATAGCGATCGCGAAGCCCGATACCAGAGCGCCCGCAAGCATGCCTACCACGCCGTTAACGCCGAGAACCAGGCCGACAACGATAGGAGCCAGGATACCCAGAGCCGCGGGAACGATCATCTCTTTCAGAGACGAACGTGTGCAGATGTCAACGCATGTCTCATAGTCCGCGTCAGCCTTGCCTTCCATAAGGCCCTTGATCTGCTTGAACTGGCGTCTTACCTCAACAACTATCTTTTGTGCCGCGCGGCCTACCGCCTGCATGGTGAACGCGCTGAACAGGAACGGCAGCATAGCGCCCACAAACAGTCCGATCAGCACAGGCGGGTTTGTCAGCGAGAGCTGGAGGTTTCCGCCGAGCGACTCGATCTTGTCGGTGTATGAAACGATAAGCGCGAGAGCCGTCAGAGCCGCGCTGCCTATCGCGAAGCCCTTACCGGTTGCGGCTGTGGTGTTGCCCAGCGAGTCGAGAGCGTCGGTGCGGTTTCTTACCTCTTCGCCGAGGCCCGCCATCTCCGCGATTCCGCCCGCGTTATCAGCAACGGGGCCGTAAGCGTCGGTGGCGAGAGTGATGCCCAGCGTCGCCAGCATGCCGACAGCCGAGATACCCACGCCGTAGAGGCCCATTGCAAAGCTGTCCATATTGCCGGTGGCGATAAATCCGCCTCCGCCCGCCGCGAAAAAGCTTACCAAAATCGAGATGCCCACGATTATGACCGGAATAGCCGTTGAGTTCATGCCCAGAGCGATACCGTCGATGATTATCGTGGCGCTTCCGGTCTCGGACGAGCCGGAAAGCTTCTGAGTCGGCTTATACGAATCCGATGTGTAGTACTCGGTGAAAAATCCGATAAGAACGCCGGCGATCAGGCCCGAGATAACGGCCCAGAAAACGCCCGTGTTGTCGGGAAGCTGCGTGAAGATCAGAACAGCCGCCGCGATAGCCGATATGATCGCCGCGATATATGTTCCGCGTCTTAATGAGCCGAGCAGGTTCTTCTGTGTCGCGCCCTCTTTGGTCGATACGAAGAATGTGCCTATAATAGAAGCGATAATGCCGATAGCCGCGATGAGCATGGGAACTATAATTCCCGCGTAGCCCAGACCCGCGGCGGTAGCCAGCGCGCCGGTCGAGATGATCGAGCCGACATATGACTCGTAGAGATCGGCGCCCATTCCGGCAACGTCGCCAACGTTGTCGCCAACGTTATCGGCGATAACAGCGGGGTTGCGGGGGTCGTCCTCGGGAATGCCCGCTTCAACCTTACCAACCAGATCGGCGCCTACATCAGCGGCCTTGGTGAAGATACCGCCTCCCACACGCGCGAACAGCGCCATCGAGCTTGCGCCCATGCCGAACGTGAGCATCGCCGCCATGATCTCGTCGGGATTGCCGAGCATAGCTCTTAAGATCAGGAACCAGACGCTGATGTCAAGAAGGCCGAGGCCGACAACCGTCAGACCCATAACCGTTCCGCTCGAGAACGCGATCTTAAGGCCCTTGTTAAGACCCTGCTGCGCGCCGTTGGCGGTTCTTGAGTTGGCGTATGTAGCGATCTTCATGCCGATAAATCCCGAAAGGCCGGAGAAAAATCCGCCGGACAGGAACGCGAACGGCACGAACCATGTGAGCATGTCAAACGCCGCCATAATGCAGATTATGATCAGCATTACGATAAAGAAAATTCCGACAGTTTTATACTGTCTCTTGAGGTACGCCATGGCGCCCTTTCTGACTTTTGAGGCGATATTCGCCATCTCTTTCGTTCCCTCGGGCTGCTTTTTAACCCAGAAGAACTTATACATCGCGAATGCGAGACCGCAGATAGCCGCGATCAGCGCAATCACGGGTGCAATGCTTACAAATGTATTCATTGTAAGACCTCCCCTTGTTTGAAATATATATTATGGTTTTATTTTTTACAAGACCGTCGCGGGAATTTCACCCAAAGGCGCAAAATCCTCCCTTTTTCCTCAATATATATTATACATAACAACGCCGCGATTAGTCAAGCATTTTTTCGCTTGTAACATAATTGTAAACCCCTGCGGAACCACCGCGGGGGTTGATAAAGCTCATAGATCAAAATAGTTTCTGCAGGCCTCAGCGATCTTAGCCTGCGTATCGGCATCGGTTATCCTTCCGGCCAAATTCAAAAGCCTGCCATGTGACACGGTTCGTATCTGCTGCAGCATAACAACGGAGTCTTTCGGGAGCCCGCTGATATTTGCCGGAATTTTGATCTCGGTCGGATAAATTTTTGAGCCCGGTTTAATACTTGAAAACGGCAAAACCGTTGATACCGGAAGATTGTGGTTTACCGCGTCCGTTGAAATAATCAGCACCGGCCTTGTTCCTTTCTGTTCGCTTCCGCGCGTTGGGTCAAGCACACAGAAGTAGATTTCCCATTTATTTACCATTCTCCCGCTACCTCGCTGTCAACATAAGCAAAATCCTCCGCGCACGACATCGTCCTTTGAATAAAATCATCATCATTCGCGGCTTCTGCCATCAATGTCTCGTACTGTGATTTTTTAAGCTGTTTTAAATACTCGTCAACCGCCTGTCTTATGGCAAAATTGACAGACGGTATGCGATGTTCAAGAGACAATTGCTTGAGCATTTTAACCTGCTCGGTCGGCAGCGTCGCCGTCACTCTCGATGTTGAAGAATTAACATTCATTTTTATCACCGCCTTATATTTATTTTATCACACTGCGTCCTATTTGTCAACAAAATATGATGAATATTATTATGCATATTTTTTCATCAAAACTTGCATAATTAATCTCTTATTTCCTAAATAATATATTAACGAATAGCAAAATCAAACCCCGCGGGGAGCCGCGGGGTTTGGGTTTGGTTTTAATTATTCGCCTGCGGGGGCTGATGTCGTCGAAGAGTCGGATGCTGACTCGTCGGATGACGAAGAGCCGGAGGACGATGATGACGACGATGAGGCGGCGGCCTGCTCTTCCTGGAGCTGCTTGCCGGACTGATATACGCCGTCCATGATGCCCTGAACCGAGATCTTGTCAAGATTGCTCTTGTTCTCGCTTATCTTGGCCTGTGACTTCCAGTAGCCCTGGAGCTCATACATGCCGGCGATCCTCTTGATTACATGATAGCCGTAGTCGCTCTTTACGGGGTCAGATACCTCGTCGAGGCCGAGCGCGAACGCGGCTTCCTCAAACTCGGGAACCATCTCGCCCGTGCCGAAGGTATATCCCGCGGTGGTCTCGCCGGTATCCTGGTTGTACTGCTCCATCAGCGAGTCAAAGTCCTCGCCGTTCTTTGCCTGCTCGGAGATAGTCTGAGCGAGCGCGGCGGCTGTGGCGTCGTCATAAGCCTCGGGGTCGGGGGTCGCGGAAGGATCGCTTGTGTCGGCGACCATAAGCAGGATATGCTTGGCCGAGCCCCTGTCGCTCTGCACATACTGCGAAAGATCAACGCCCTCGGGCATATAATCGCTTAAATTCTCCTCAAGCTCAGCCTGAACGTTCTGTGCCTTCATGACGCGGGTATACATTCTGGCGTACTCGTTCGCGGAGCTTATGCCCATGCTCTTTGCTCTTAAATTAAATCCGTCCTCGCCGAACTGCTGAACATAGCTGTCGACCGTCATCTGGATCTGCTGCTCGTCCTGCTCGTCCCACGCGTACTCGCCCGTGAGGACCTCGTCAGCCTTTTGAGCCGTTATGATTTCGGCTATCGCGTTGTCATAAGCTTTTTCCTTGATTATATCGGAAAGCTTTCTGCCGTCAACTTCCTTGTCCCAGTCATAGCCTTCAAGCTCGCCGGTGGCGTTGTCGCCCTCAACGTTATAATACTCGTCGGTGGCGGCGGTGTAGATATAGTAGCCCATATCCTCGTCGGTGATCTTCTCACCGTTAACGGTGGCGACCGTCTTGCCCTCGGCCTTGCCGTACTTGGGCTGGCCGTTCACATAGTTCATGATCAGGAACACAACCAAAGCGGCGACCGCGAGGCAGCCCACGATTATGCCGATAAGCGCGCCCATCGAAAGATTAACGCTTTTGGGCTCCTTTTTGACGGCCTGGACAATATCGTCCTTGACCTCGGAAACCGCGTCCGCGATATCCTCTGCCTTGTCCTCCGCAGCGTCGGCGATCTCCTCCGCCTTATCCTCGACCGCGTCTTTTATCTCCTCGATCTTGTCGGCGGCCTCTTCTTTGACGTTCTGCGCAGCCTCGTCAGCCGCGGCGATCTCCTCTTTGATCTCGGAAGCCGCGTCGGCGATCTTCGCGCTTACGTCGTCCTTTACCTGCTGAACCTTGTCGTCGTTCAGCGCTTCGTTCTTCTCGTTGTCCATGTTCTTCTCTCCTTATATTAAACTTTAATTATTTTACAAAACCCTCAATAATTTCCATCGGTTTTTATTATACTATACGGCAATACATTTTTCCATACATGTTGTAAAAACTTATTGGAATGTTAACAAAAATTTAAAATTTGTTTACAAATCCCGGGCCGACGAAATCAGCGATTTCAAAATATCTTCAAGCTCAGTCAGGTATCCGCCGGCGTAAATATCGGTTCTTTCGGGCGCCGCTTTGATGATAAGCCTCGGATTTGAGGGGCTGATAAGCGAGATTTTGCCCGGCATGCCGTCGATCAGCTTTATGACCGGCCTCATGTCGGGAGGATTTTCGGGATCGAACTTTATCGTCACCTTCTCGCCGGTTCCTATCATTTCGGCGATGCCGAACTCCTCGGCCATCGACTTGATAAGCGAGATCCGCATCAGGTTGTTTGTCTCGGGCGGGACCGTGCCGTATCTGTCCTCGATCTCGTCATAGGCGTCAAGCATTTCAGCCTCGGTGCGTATCGCGGCTATGCGCTTGTAAGCCGCCAGCCTCTGACCGTGGCTGCTTATATAATCCTCGGAGATATAGGCCGTGACCGGCAGGTCGATCTGGGTCTCGGTCTTATGCGCGGTCTCGCCGCCGGTCAGCTCGGCCTTGGCCTCCTCAAGCAGGCGGCAGTACATCTCATAGCCCACGGCCTCCATATGGCCGTGCTGACTGGCGCCGATCAGATTTCCCGCACCTCTTATCTCAAGATCGCGCATCGCGATCTTAAAGCCGCTGCCGAACTCGGTGAACTCTTTGATCGCCAGCAGCCGTTTTTCCGCCTCGGGGGTCAGCGTCTTATTTTTTCTGTAGGTCAGATAGGCGTAGGCGGCGCGGTTCGAGCGGCCTACCCTGCCGCGGAGCTGATATAGCTGGGCAAGGCCAAGACGGTCGGCGTTTTCCACGATCAGCGTGTTCACGTTGGGGATGTCAAGCCCCGTCTCGATTATGGTGGTGCAGACCAGCACGTCGACCTCACCGCTGAGCACCTCGGACATGATCCGCTCAAGCTCGGTCTCGGGCATTCTGCCGTGGGCGGCGGCTATTCTCGCTCCGGGGAGCCGCTCCGCGAGGCGATTGGCCGTTTTGAATATTCCGTCGACCTTGTTGAACAGATAATAAACCTGCCCGCCGCGGCCAAGCTCTTTGTTTATCGCCTCGACGACCACGTCCTCGTCATACTCCATGACATAGGTCGAAACCGGGAAACGCTCGGCCGGAGGCTCGTTTATCACGCTCATGTCGCGGATCCCGGTCAGCGACATATGGAGCGTGCGCGGGATCGGCGTCGCCGAAAGCGTCAGCACGTCGACCTCCTTGCGCATCTCTTTTATTTTTTCCTTATGCGCGACGCCGAAGCGCTGCTCCTCGTCGATTATCAGCATGCCCAGCTTGTTGAACCGCACCTGTTTGCCGAGCAGCTTGTGTGTGCCTATAACCACGTCGATCTCGCCGGTGGAAAGGCCGCGGATCACGCGTTTTTCCTCGGCGGCTGTGCAGAACCGCGACAGCATGGCGACGTTGATCGGGTAATCCTTCATTCTCTGTCTGAAGGTGTTGTAATGCTGATTTGCCAAAATGGTGGTCGGCACCAGATACGCCACCTGATAACCGCCGTTTACCGCCTTAAACGCGCCGCGCAGAGCGATCTCCGTCTTGCCGTAGCCCACGTCGCCGCACAGCAGTCTGTCCATCGGGTGCGGACGCTGCATGTCGCGCTTCATTTCCTCAATGCTGCGGAGCTGGTCGTCGGTTTCCTCGTAAGGGAAGCGCGCCTCGAAATCCGACTGCCACTCGTCGTCGGGCGGGAAGGCTATGCCGGGTATCTTTTCCCTCTGCGCGTACAGCTCGATGAGCTCCTTCGCCATGTCCGCCGCGGCCGCTTTCACCTTCTGCTTGGTTCGGTTCCAATCGGCGCCGCCCAGCTTGTTCATCTTGACGCGGGCGCCGTCCCGCGCGATATGCTTATACACCATGTCGGTCTGATCCGTCGGGACATACAGACAGTCGCCGCCCCTATATATTATCTTGAGATAATCCTTGCGGACGCCCTCGACCGCGAGCTGCTCTATTCCGGCGTATCTGCCTATTCCGTAGCTCCTGTGGACAACATAGTCGCCCTCGTTCAGATCGGTGAAGTTGTCGATCTTTTCTCCGTTGATCCTGCCGTAACGCTTTTTCCGTTTGCGCTCGCCGCCGAATATCTCCTTGTCCGAGATCACGACCGCGCGTATAAGCGGCAGCTCAAAGCCGCGGCTTATGCTGCCCGGGCAGACCGTCACCGCGCCGCCCGGCGGAAGCTCCGAAAGCTCCGCGCTGAAGCCGCAGGACACGCCCTCGTTCTCAAGCTGCCTCACAAGGTTTTTCGCCCGCGCTTCCGAGCCGCCGAGCAGCACCGCGCGATAAGCCGCGGATTTGTAATATTTAATATTTTCGATCAAAAGCTCTATTTTGCCGCGGAACCCCGCCAGCGATTTCGAGGTTATCGAAAAGCTGCGCTTGGGCCGGTACTCCGCGGCATTGCCCGAGATCGCCGAGATGCCCGCGAACCTCTGCCGTGTCAGGCGGCGCACGGCCTTTTTAAGCGGCACGATATACGCGGCGTCGGCCCTCGGTATCAATCCGCGCTCCGCGAGGTCGGTGAGGTCCTGGGCAAAGCGCAACTCCTCTTTTTCGTTCGAGTCGCTTATTCTCACCGGGTCGCACCAGAAAATCACCGCATCTTCGGAAATGTAGTCCATAAGCGTGGGGATCTCCTTATATATAAAAGGAATGTATTTTTCAACCGACGGAAAGGATATTCCCTGCTTGAGCCGCTCCGCGTCGCGGCTCAGGACAGCCGCCGCGTTTTCGGGCGCGTCCTTTTTGAGCCTCGTCAGCCTTTTGACCAACGCCTCCCTCTCGCTTTTGTCAAGCACGAGCTCGGCGGCGGGAGTTACGCGCGTGAATTCCGCCATTTCGACCGTGCGCTGGGTGTTTTTGTCAAACGTTCTAATCGAGTCGATCTCGGTGTCGAAAAACTCGATCCTCACCGGGTGCTCGCTCCGAGGCGGGAAAAAGTCCAGAATTCCGCCGCGGAGACTGAACTGGCCCGCGCCCTCGACCATATCCTCGCGCTTATAGCCGAGAGCGGCAAGCCTTTCGCAAAGCTCCTCCGGTTCCGCCTCGTCTCCGGGGTTGAGCTCGATTACGTTGTTTTTGTATTTTTCATACGGCAAAGTGGGCGAGATCAGCGCCGAATAGCTTGTCACAAGATAAGTAATTTCACCGCGCTCCGCGCAGAGCGCGTCAAGCACCTCGAGCCGTTTTTTCTGAACCTCGCGGCTGCGGACGTCCACATCATAAAACAGCAGATCGGAGGAAGTGAACACAAGAACATCTCCGCCCGTGAAGAATTTCAGGTCGGAGGCGATCTCCGCGGCCACCGCGTCGCTCTCTGTAACCATGACGACCGGAGCCGAAAGCTTTTCGGACACGCAAAAAGCGAGGTGTGCCCTGAGTGACTCCGACACACCGCTTATATTGATTGGGGTATTCTGTTTTGATTTGAGCGCGGCGGTGATCTCCTCAAAATCCGCCAGCTCGTCCATCATCCGATAAAATCCGTTTTTCAACAGCCTCACCCGTTATATTTCTGTATGGCGTCCCTGACGCCCGACTTTATGATCTCCTCGACCGCCAGAACCGCTCTGACGGCGGTCTTGGTCAGAACCTCGGTCTCCTCTTTTGAAAAGCGGCCCAGCACAAAGTTCACGACCTCGTCATGCGTCTCGCCCCTCGGCTCGCCTATTCCTATCTTCACGCGCGGGAACTCGTCGGAGCCGAGGCAGAGTATTATGCTTTTCAGCCCGTTGTGGCCCCCGGCGCTGCCCGAGGCGCGCGTGCGGAGCTTGCCGAGCTCCATTGACTTGTCGTCCGATATTACTATTATATTCTCGGTCGGTATATCATAGTAGTCGGCGATGGGCGCGACGGCCTCGCCGCTTGAGTTCATGTAGGTCGTGGGCTTCACCGCGACGATCTTCTCGCCGCCCACAAAGCCGGTTCCCACATTGGCGTTAAAACGGCTTGACTTGAATTTTATATCGTTTTTGGCGCAGAACGCGTCAATAACGTCATAGCCGATATTGTGCCTCGTGTTCACATATTTCCTGCTGGGGTTCCCCAAGCCGACCACCATATACATATTGCGCTTACCTCTTTAATATTTTATTTGTCCTGCTTTTTGCTTTTTTTGGCTTTGTTCGACTTTTTCCTGTTGACCGTCCACTGCTCCTTGACAACCTGCTTTGAACGGGCTATGGCCAGCGACTCGGGCGGAACCTCGTCGGTTATGGTCGA
Source organism: uncultured Monoglobus sp. (assembly GCA_947624305.1). Lineage (GTDB taxonomy): Bacteria > Bacillota > Clostridia > Monoglobales > Monoglobaceae > Monoglobus. Next base: position 16,051 of record CANQKC010000042.1, read on the forward strand.
GCCCGCGGCGGTGTAGGCTCCGTGGCGCACTGTCACAGGAGACACCAGATTGGTGTTGCAGCCGATGAAGCAGTCGTCCTCAATGATCGTGCGGTGCTTGTTCTCGCCGTCATAGTTAACGACAACGGTGCCGCAGCCGAAGTTTACGCGCTTGCCCACGTCGGCGTCGCCGATATACGTCAGGTGCGCGACCTTTGTTCCGTCGTCGATAGTGGAGTTCTTGACCTCGACAAAATCGCCGATCTTCACGTCGGAGCCGATTTTTGTGCCGGGTCGTAAGTATGCGAACGGGCCTACGTTGGTCTCGGAGCCTATCTCGCTGTCAATTCCGACGCTTTTGAGGACCGTCGTGTTGTCGCCCACAACGCAGTTTTTAAGCGACGTGTCCGAGCCGATAACGCAGTTCTCGCCGATCACGGTATTGCCCTCGAGTACTGTGCCGGGGTACAAGATCGTGTCTCTGCCCACCTTGACATTGGCGGTGATCTGAACCTTGTCGGGATCGATTATCGTGACTCCGCCAAGCATCAGCTCAACGGCCTTGCGGCGGTTCAAAATCTTGCCCACCTGCGCGAGCTGCAGCTTGTCGTTAACGCCCAGTATCTGCTCAAGCTCGGTCACATACGCGCCGACCTTGTCGCCGTCGCCGAGCATGATCTCAATAACGTCTGTTATATAATACTCGCCCTGAGCGTTTTTGTTGGTGATGCGCTTCAAGGCCGCGCGGAGCTTTTGAATGTCAAAGAAGTACATTCCGGAATTGATCTCCTTTATCTCCTGCTCGTCCTCGTCGGCGTCCTTCTGCTCGACGATCTTCACGATCTCACCCTGCTCGCGGACGATCCTGCCGTAGCCGTAGGGATCGTCGATATACGCGGTGATAACCGTGGCGGCGCGCTTTTTCTTTATGTGGTCCTCGCGGACGCGCTTTAAGGTGTCGGCCTGAATCAGCGGCGCGTCTCCGTAGAGCACCATGACCGTGCCCTCGATATTTTTAAGAAGCTCTATGCCCTGCATCACGGCGTGGCCGGTGCCGAGCTGTTCGCGCTGGAGCGCGTATTTTACTCTGTCGCCCAGATACGCCTTCATGTCCTCGGCCTTGTGGCCTATGACAACAATATTCTCGTCGCTGCCCGCCTCCTCGGCGGTGTCAACGACCCACTCGACCAAAGCCTTGCCCGCCGCCTGCTGAAGCGGCTTCGCGATGTTCGACTTCATTCTCTTGCCCTCGCCCGCGGCAAGGATAATACTGTATAAGCTCATTATTGAACCTCCCGAATATAATATTTCGTAATTAATTTATGTATTATAACACAAGTATTTGATTTTTACAATACCGATTTTAACCAAATAAAATATTTTTAATTATTTTGGAATTTATGTATTATTTGGGACGGCTTGGGCAAAACTTTAACCGAGGTGATAAAATGAACAACAAAAACAACGACGACAAAAGCAAACGCGGCGACAACTACGACCGCAGACCCATCACGGAGCCTCCGAAGGCCGACGAGCAAAACGCCGCGGTTTCCGCCAAGAGAAAAGGATTTTACATAATCCTTTTGCTTGCGGTCACCGCCATTGGGATTTATGCGATCTTAAGCTCGATCATGCCCGACCCGGACAAAAACAAGCGCATCGAGACCGGTTCGGTATACTCAACTCCAGCGCCCTACGCGGCTGCCGTTCCAGCCAACGCGAACGCCCTTCCGCAAAGCGGCGAGGACGACGCGCTGATGCCCACGGCGAGGCCGACCTCCGCGCCCGCGGCCTCTTCCCCGGGCAGCGCCGAGACCGCGTCGGACGCGCAGCCCGCGGTCAAGCTATGCCAACCCCCGGTCTCGGGCAGAATAATCAAGGATTATTCCGCGGATGATCTGGTTTATTCCGAAACAATGAAGGACTGGCGCGCCCACTGCGGCGTCGATATCGGCGCCAATCCCGACACGATCGTCACCGCCATAAAGGACGGAACGCTTAAAAAGGTTTACGAGGACAGTCTGCTCGGAACCACGGTGACAGTCCACCACAGCGACGACGGCACCGACAGCGTTTATTCAAATCTTAAGGACGTGCCCGACCTGCCGATCGGCTCGGAAATAAAAATGGGCGACACCCTGGGCAAGGTGGGCTCAAGCGCCGTTTCCGAGCAGAACGATGAGCCCCACCTGCATTTTGAGATAAGAAAGGACGACAAAACTCTTGACCCGAAGGAATTCGTAGCCTTTGAGGAAGTGGATTATGTGACCCCCGAGGAAAGCGATGAACCCGCCGCGGCAAATTCGCAGCCGTCAGGAACGGAAACACCCGGCGGCGCATCCGCTGCGGATGAAACCGCCGCCTCATCCACGGCATATACTCCCGACCCCTACACCGACGGCGAGGATATTGAGACAATGATCATAGATTAAACTTTTTCATTTTTCACAAAACGAAAAATTTGAAGCAATGATCATAGATCAATATCAGTTATTATTAAGCGTTCGTTTATTGATTTTTAAACGAGCGCTTTAATTTTTGTTGACATTTATTGAAATAAGATATAGAATATTAATATATTATATATCAAAAAGGGGCGCTTTAGAATGAAAACAAAGGATTTCATGTATGACGGCGAAAAAAAGCTTGATCTTAAAAAGGTATCGACCAACGGCAGGGAATACAAGCTTGACAAGCAAAAAACCATCCAGAAGACCCGTGAAATGCTGCCAAAGCTTGAAGAACTCCAGAGCAAACTTTACGCCGAGGGCAAGGAAGGGCTGCTCATAATCCTTCAGGCGATCGACGCCGCGGGCAAGGACAGCACGATAAAGCACGTTATGAGCGGAATAAACCCTCAGGGCGTCATCGTTCACTCATTCAAGCAGCCGACCTCGGCGGAGCTCGCGCACGGCTTTCTGTGGAGGATCGAGAAAGCGGTCCCCGAGCGCGGCTATATCGGGATCATGAACCGCTCGCACTACGAGGACGTGCTGACCGTTAAGATCAACAAATATTATAAGGGCTACAACATGCCGAAGCGCTGCATAGATATGGACGAGAAGGAATTTTTCAAAAAGCGCTACCGCCAGATCAACAATTACGAGGAGTATCTAAGCGACAACGGCTACCGGATAGTGAAAATATTCCTCAACGTCTCGGCCGACAAACAGAAGGAGCGCTTTTTGGAGCGCATAGAAAACCCCGCCAAAAACTGGAAGTTTTCAAGCAGCGACCTTAAGGAGCGCGCCAAATGGGACGAGTACCGCGAGGCGTTTGAGGACTCGATAAACGCCACCGCGACAAAAACCGCTCCGTGGTACGTTCTGCCCGCCGACAGAAAATGGCTGACGCGCTATATAGTGACAAAAATCCTGCTTGAGACCCTCGAGGACATCGACCCCAAATATCCGGAGCTCTCCAAAGAGGAAAAAGCCAAATTAGGCGACTATAAATCCGTCCTTTTAAACGAGAAAACCGAATAACCGCGACACCGTCCGAACTGTCTGCTTAAAGGACAGATATACATACATTCAAGAACGAAAATTAAATTCTGCTTGACAAAATCAAAATAATAAGATATAATAAAAAAGCAAAAGGGAATCACCAAAGGGCAATTCCCAATCGCACAAAAGGGAACCGTTAAACGGTTAGCCAAAGTATAAGTTAATTTAATATGACCGCTACTTTAGCCGAGGGCGGTCATATTGCTTTTGTGCTCACTATTATAAAAAATATTACAACAGCAACGATTATTTTTAAAATCGTATTAAGCATAAAAATCCCTCCTTTAAATTCATCTCCCGAAAATCGGGGAATTTAACTGAGGAATCACCTCCCTTCATTATAGAATAGGAGATGGCTAACCGCTCAAAATACCCTTTTGTGTAAGCGCAAAGCGCTTAAACTTATGTTATCATAATCCGATATTTTTTTCAAGTTAAGAATATGTTACAGATAAATATAAGCTTTGGATCAAATTATGGGAATTTTTCGTGCGGATATTATCCGCCCGCTTGCTGCGCACATATTGTAGGGCCGGATGCCCACATCCGGCCGACGGCATGTGCCGCCAATTTAGCCTCGCCCCTTGGGGATAATCAGCGCGCGGAGCGTGCGGGTTCAAAGCGACCTTTCAAAATCGCTTGCGATTTTGACCAAGCGCTTCCTTAGAGGTGGATTTTCGCCGAAGGCGAAAAGGCGGAGAGGGGTTAACGTAGGTACTAGAAATTAGGAACCCCTCTCAGTCGCCTTCGGCGCCAGCTCTCCCCAAGGGGGCGAGCCTGACGGGACGCCGAGACGACGTCCCGCCCTTCGGATTTAATTGGGAAAAATTAATTGTTTTTCACAAACTTATCTCGGCGGTTTCGGCCAACGGTTTCATGCTGTCCGTATCGCTCCAAAGCATTACTTTTATGTCCACATTTTGCAAGTTTTCACTTAAAAATATTACCTCGCCAAAATTATAACTTTCCTGCATTTCGATCAACGCGCCGTTTTTGTTATACACCGCCAAGATCACTTGAGCAAATAAATCATCGCAGTTGTTTACTTTAGCCGTTACAAACCCGTCCCAAACCTCGGTGATCTCAACCGAAGGCGCGCTAGGATCCGCGGTCGGCTTTACCGTCGGTACAGGCGTCACCGTAGGATTTGGCGTAGGCGTCGCCTCGCTCGGCATAGGCGAGTTATAATGTATCGTGGCGTTGAGAAGTTTTTCATTACCGGAGGCAATATGGATTTTTTCCCAATCCTCCTTACTGCCGCCATAATATACATCCGTTAAGTCAAAACATAATATAAACGCATTTGAACCGATATTTGATATATTTTTCCCGATGGTAACGTTTTTCAAGCGTTCGCAATCCCAAAAAGCGGATTCACCAATACTTGTTACGCTGTTTCCGATGATAACATTTGTTAAGCCGCCACATGTCCCAAATGTATTATCACCTATACTTGTTATACTATTTCCGATGGTAATACTTGTCAAATTTTGGCAACCGCTAAACGCAGTATCACCAATGCTGCTGATATTTATGGACTAATAGCGTGAAACCCGCGATTTTATGCGGTTTTTCAGCTTTGTGTGGCTGAGATTTTTTGAAAAATTTAATAAAGAAAAGTTATTAAGCGTGTTTACTTGCTCAATATGAGCTATGTGGACACGCTTTTTTAATATCAAGTTTTAGGAGGTAGATGTATGTTTGAGGAAAACTATGTGCTTC
>CANQKC010000043.1 GCA_947624305.1 uncultured Monoglobus sp.
CGAACACAGTAGTTAAGCTTCTCAGCGCCGAAAATACTTGGCGGGCAACTGCCCGGGAACATAGGACGCTGCCGGAATAATTTAAAACCTCAACCTATCGGCTGGGGTTTTTATTTTTATACTTGTATATTGTATATTTTTGTGATATAATATAAATAAGGCGGTGAGATTTTTGAGTGATAAAATTCTCGAACTGATTTTATCTCGGAGACATGACACTAATATTCGCTTTACTGATTTGCAGGCATTGTTAAAACGTTTAGGTTTTGAATACCGTGTTAAAGGAGATCATTTTATATATTACAGCAATGATTTTCCTGAAATCATAAATATTCAGCCGGATGGAAACAAGGCGAAGGCTTATCAGGTAAGGCAGATAAGAAATATTGTTTATAAGTATCATTTAGGAGGTGTTGATGATGCCCAAATATGAGGTTATAATTTATTGGAGCGAGCAGGATAACGCGTTTATTGCTGAAGTCCCGGAACTTCCGGGCTGCATGGCGGACGGAAAAACATATCAGGATGTAATAAAAAATACTGAAATTATAATTGATGAGTGGATTGAGACTGCTAAGGAACTTGGTCGAGAAATTCCTCAACCTAAGGGCCGCCTTATGTACGCATAATCAGATATTATAAGACACAGATTTTATCGGAAAACCTCAGCCAAACGGTTGGGGTTTTAGTTTTTGCAAAAAAATCGGAATGCCGGAGGATGTTATGTATGCGCTCTTTCTTGGTCTGTTTTCCGGACAACATACTCACTGAGGGGCCCGTGAACTTTGGCGGGATAGTTTCTATTCGCTATTTGCTAATCATTAATCGCTATGTTGTCCGCAACGGCTCAGGTGTTATCCGCCAAATTCTATTGACTTTGTTATAAATGCGTTGTATATTACCCATTGAAAGCGACAGATTATGACATTTTTTGCGGCTTATCCATAAGCTGACGGTTTTTTGTTTTCTCAAAGTTTTTATGCCGGAAGTTGAAGGCGATATCCGGCTCTGCCCGTGAGGGTAATGTTTTTTCGCGGACTTTCCATGTACCGTACTTTATTTTGGCGGAGCGCAGGGGCTCCGCCGTTTTCTTGTGCATTAATAACTATTAAAGAAATAATTTTTTGAAATAAAACTCAATTTTTGTCAATTATAATATTGAAAAATATTCCATATTATGATATAATATCGGTAAATTCGGCAAAAGAGGGTGACATTATGCATATCGCGGTGTGTGACGACGACAAGATTTTTATTGATGAAATACTCACTTATATACCCAAAAATAAAGATTATGCCATTGACACATTTTCCTTGTCAAAGGATCTGTATGAGCGCGGGGATAAATATGACTTAGCGTTTCTGGACATCAGGATGAATAATTATGACGGTCTTGCTTTGGCGGACAGGCTTTGCGAGCTCAATCCGAAATGTGTTATAGTTTTGTTTACAGCTTTTACTCAATACGCGATCGACGGATATAAACATCATACATTTGATTATATTCTCAAGAGCGACAACAAGCTTGTCAAGAAGCTGGCGGTTGAGAAAGCTTTGATAGAGGCCGATGAGCGCATGAACCTCGGCGCTTCCGGCGCAAACCTTTTGCGCCTTAACACAAAAGGCGGCGAAGTCAAATTTAATCCGCTGTATATAGTTTATATTGAGGCCGCCAACAATGACATCAAAGTTTATACCGACAGAGAAACCTATTATTGCAGATGCACAATGCGTGAAATAGAGAGCAGACTTGATAGTAAACTTTTCAAAAGATGCCACCGCAGTTATATTGTTAACACAAAATATGTTAAATCAATAAAACGCGGGAATATCGTATTGACAAACAATTATGAGGTGCCGATCGGTAGGAAATACAGGAAGGAGATTTTGTTATGATTGAACCGGTATTAAACACATTGAGTTCAATAATTGAAATTTTTACAATTGTATATTTTGGACATTTGTTTTTAAAAAGGCGAATACGTTCAAATATAGTTAATATAGTACTTATTTTATTTGTTATTATTTTTGATTGTTTTTGGGATTATATCAATATATCTAACCTTTTGGCAATGACTATAAGCTGCGCTGAGTTTTTTATATTGCTATATTTTATTTATGATATATCATCGCTTTATGCACTTTTCTTTACCTGGATATATTGTGTAATTATTATGATTAGTGAAATGTTAATTTTATGCATTTTTACTTTTGTGCTTAAAACTGAGTATAGAATTGTACATTTAGAGGAAATTGTGCATTATGTTGGTATGCTCATCAGTGATTTACTTGTATTTGGATTTCTTTGTTTTACGGCACTGCTTGCAAAAAAGAAAATAAAATCAATTCCTAAAAGATATTTTATAATGATATTGATATATCCTTTGTTATGTGTATGTATGATTTATTTAATTGATAATATCATGACAAAAGCCCAAATAATAAATCCATTATTTATGATGATACCAATCTTATGTTTTATGTATATTATCTTTATGGTGTTTGATTTTTTTGATGGATATTCTAAAAAGATTGAGGTTGAGTCGCTTAAAAAAATAGCAGAAGAAAGAAAGGCAAATTACCGAACGCTTAGAGAGTCCAACGAGCAGATCAGAATTATGCGGCATGATATGAACAAACATTTAAAAGTCATAACCGATTTGATCGCAAAGAATAAAACCGATGAGGCGCGGAAATATATTGACGCGTTGAATGATGAAAACAAAAATTTCAGCAGCTATGTTTATACCAACAACGAGGCGTTTGACACGGCGATAAACATAGAATGTCAGAGGGCGAGGGCATCGGGAGTTGACTTTAAATCCTTTATAGGTGTTAACGGTGAAATAAAAATGGATGATACCGACATTACAAAGCTTTTCTGCAACCTTTTGGACAACGCGGTTGAGGCGGCGGAAAAGACAAAGGAAAAGTTCGTTTCGATATATGTCACTCAAAACGGCGGCGATTTGGTCGTGAGCGTCAAAAACTCTTCCGGCGAAGTCGATGTGTCCGATCTTAGGACAACCAAATCCGATGAAGCTAATCATGGCTACGGTCTGAAAAGCATTGATTCGGTGCTTGAAAAATATGACATCAGTATAAACCGATCATATAAAGGCGGACTATTTGAGACCGACATTGTGTTAAAAAACTGCTGCGCCTAACGATTGACCTCTCCCAAACGGGAGAGGTTTTTTTGGCGCGCATGCTGTCGTTTACCACGCATGAGACGTTGTTTGCCAAAATTTGTTGACACCGAAAAATATACGTTATATAGTTAAAAACGGAGGTGTTAAATTATGACAAAATTTTCAAACAAATTCGCAGGATTTTTCGGCAAAAACGGAATTATTGACAAAAAATACGAGAACCTGTGCGCGATCGGCTGCGAGACCGTTATTTCGGAAGTGTTGAGCGCGGTTGTTTTGCTGGCTCTTGCGTTGGCTTACAACATGCTGCTCGAGGGACTGGTGTTCTTTGTCTCTTACGGAATAATCCGCTCAACCGCGGGCGGATGGCACGCAAAGACAAAAATAAGATGTAATCTGCTTTACACTGCAACATTTGCCGCAGTCCTGACTGTTGTTAAGGCGGCTCAGTATGTAAATATTGAGAACGCTTATCACATTTTCGCTCAGGCGGCGATCTGTCTGTGGTCGGTTCTGGTTCTGACAAGCTTTGCCCCGGTACTCAACAAGAAGGTTGAGTTTTCGGATGCTTACTTAAAAAAGAGCTACAGGAAAATGCTGTTCGGCATTTTCGCGATAATCGCGGTTATGATCGTAATGGCGGTGAGCGGAGGCGCGGTTTGCCTCGGTGTAAACTACACTCTGACTTTCGCGCTGCTTATAAACGCCGTTTCGGTAAGCGCTGCCAAAAAGAGCGCAAAGACCTCGTCGCCCGCTGTTAAGAAGGATGACGTTAAGCTGAGCTTTAAGGACGTTATGTCTTACATAAAGGGCAGAAAGCTCGACAAGGCGGGTCTGGTTTGCGCGGGATATATGTGCTGCTTTATGCTGCTTATAGGCGGCGGAGCCACAACAATGGGATGCAGATGGAAATTATACGAGCCCGAGGTTCCCACGAACTTAGCGGATTTCGCAAGCGAAATCAAAAACGCTTAACATTTATTAATATTATTCAAAAAATTCAAAATTTCTGCCGATCAGCCAAATGGTTATCGGACACTGTTTATCTTATCTTAACGAGTATCGCGTGAAACGCATAATTTAGTTTAACATCTTAAATCACGTTAGTTTTGTATGGCGGAGCCGGGAGGCTCCGCCAATGTCTTTTTTCGGATGTGTTCCTCAGTCACAAAAATGCGCGGCTTTTTACCGCTTGTTTTGTGAAAAATTTTTGTTGACAATTTTTTTATATGGTGTTATACTATATAAACCGAACAAAGGCGTTCGTCTGCTCTGCGGAGCGGCGAACGCCAATTTTTTTGCTCGGAATACGAGCGGTCCGGGATCTGCCCGGTCGCTGTGTCGGAAGGAGAAAGAGCTATGCTATTAAGAGAAGGCGAAAACGGCAACAGAATTCCCGCGGGATGCGCCATATCCGGTATTTTCTCAAAAAGCGGAACGAGAATTAACGGCAAACAGATAATCGACTCGATATCTGTTATGCACGACCGCTCAAACGGTTTGGGCGGCGGTTTTGCAGGATACGGAATTTATCCCGAATACAAAAATCAGTATGCCTTCCACGTTTTCTACGAAACAAACGAGGCGAAGGAGATCTGCGAGAGGTACCTTGACCGTCATTTTGACGTTATCAACCTTTCAAAGATCCCGATAACGCGAATTCCCGAGATCAAGGATGAGCCCTTGATCTGGAGGTATTTTGTCGATCCTCTGCGCACCCGTCTCGCCGCGTCGCAGCTTGACGAGAAGGAATATGTTGTGCGCTGCGTCAACAGGATCAACACCAAGCTTGACGGCTGCTATGTGTTCTCGTGCGGAAAGAACATGGGCGTTTTCAAGGCCGTGGGCTTCCCCGAGGACGTGGGCAAATTTTACAGATTAAACGAGTATGACGGATATTGCTGGACGGCGCACGGACGCTATCCGACAAACACCCCCGGCTGGTGGGGCGGCGCGCACCCGTTCGCGATGCTTGACTACTCGATCGTGCACAACGGCGAGATCTCGTCATATGACGCCAACCGCCGCTTTATTGAGATGTACGGCTACAAGTGCAACCTTTTGACCGATACCGAGGTCATAACATACATAACCGATTATCTGCTCCGCAAGAAGAAGCTGACGCTTGAGGAAATGGCCGCGGTCGTCGCGGCTCCGTTCTGGTCAACGATCGACCACATGGAGGAGCCCGAGCGCAGCCGATACAAGTTCCTGCGCAACACGTTCAGCAGTCTGCTTATAACCGGCCCGTTTTCGATCCTGCTGGGCTTCACCGGCGGCATGATGGCCTTGAACGACAGGCTCAAGCTGCGCAGCATGGTCGTCGGGGAAAAGGACGACATGGTTTACATCGCCAGCGAGGAATGCGCAATGCGCGTGATCGAGCCCAATCTTGACAACATCTGGTCGCCGCGCGGCGGCGAGCCGGTCATCGTGCGCCTTTATGACGAGGCGATGGAAGAAATCGGAGGTGACGAATAATGATACGCGACTATTTATACCCCGAATATGAGGCGGTGCGCAATCCCGATCTGTGCATAGGCTGCCGCGCCTGCGAGCGTCAGTGCTCAAACGAGGTTCACCGCTATGACGCCGATCTCGGCAAAATGGTGAGCGACAGCACGAGCTGTGTCGACTGCCAGAGATGCGTCTGCCTCTGCCCGACGCACGCTCTTAAAATAGTCAAGAGCGACCACACATTCAAGATCAACGCCAACTGGACGAGTGAGGTCATAAGCGACGTTATCCGTCAGGCGGGCACCGGAGCGGTGCTGCTCTCGGCGATGGGAAATCCGAAGGAATATCCGGTATACTGGGACAAAATGCTGATCAACGCGTCTCAGGTGACGAACCCCTCGATCGACCCCCTGCGCGAGCCTATGGAGACAAAAACCTATCTCGGCAAAAAATCGTCCGAGATAATAAGGGACAGGAACGGCAACATTGTTCCCGAGACCTCGCCTCAGCTCGAGCTTGAAACGCCGATAATGTTCTCGGCCATGTCCTACGGCTCGATAAGCTACAACGCCCACAAGAGCCTCGCCACGGCTGCCGAGGAGCTGGGAATTTTATACAACACCGGCGAGGGCGGCCTGCATGAGGACTTTTATCAGTACGGCCCGAACACGATCGTTCAGGTCGCGTCCGGACGTTTCGGCGTGCATGAGGATTACCTGAACGCGGGCGCCGCGATCGAGATCAAAATGGGTCAGGGCGCCAAGCCCGGAATAGGCGGACACCTGCCCGGCGAAAAAATCGTTGACGACATTTCAAAGACAAGAATGATACCAGAGGGCACCGACGCCATATCCCCGGCGCCCCACCATGATATATATTCGATCGAGGACCTGCGCCAGTTGGTGTTCTCGCTGAAGGAGGCCAGCGACTACAAAAAGCCGGTCATCGTCAAGATCGCGGCTGTGCACAACGTCGCGGCGATCGCCAGCGGCATCGCCCGAAGCGGCGCGGACATAATCGCGATCGACGGCTATCGCGGCGGAACCGGAGCGGCTCCGAAGCGCATCCGCGACAATGTGGGAATTCCGATCGAGCTGGCGCTCGCCAGCGTTGACCAGCGCCTGCGCGACGAGGGTATCCGCGACGCGGTTTCGGTCGTTGTCGGCGGAAGCATAAGAAGCAGTGCCGACGTGGTAAAGGCGATCGCCTTGGGCGCCGACGCGGTGTATATCGCGACCTCGGCTCTTATAGCCCTGGGCTGCCACCTTTGCCGCAGCTGTCAGGCGGGCAAGTGCAACTGGGGCATAGCGACCCAGGTGCCCGAGCTTGTTAAGCGTCTGAACCCCGCGGACGGCAAAGAGCGGCTCGTGAACCTTGTTCACGCGTGGACGCATGAGATCAAAGAAATGATGGGCGGCATGGGCATCAACTCTATCGAGGCCCTGCGCGGCAACCGGCTTATGCTGAGAGGAATAGGGCTCACCGACAAAGAGCTTCAGATCCTCGGCATCAAGCACGCGGGCGAATAAGGAGGGCTGAGCGATATGAAAAGAATTTACGTTAATGAGGAATGGTGCCTCGGCTGCCATTTGTGCGAGTATCAATGCGCCTTTGCCAATTCGGGCATAAGCGACATGGTAAAGGCCTTAAAGGGCAAAACAATTCACCCGAGAATTCAGGTCGAGGGCGACAACAGCGTGAGCTTCGCGGTCAACTGCCGCCACTGCAGCGACGCCCGCTGCGTAAAGGGCTGCATATCGGGCGCGCTGTCGCGCGATAAGGACGGAGTTGTGGTGATAGACACCGACAAATGCGTGGGTTGCTTCACCTGCATACTGTCCTGCCCTTACGGCGCGATAATGCCGTCAAGCGACCACTCGGTCGTTCAGAAGTGCCAGCTTTGCATGGATAATCAGGCGGGAGAGCCCGCCTGCGTGAAGGGCTGCCCCAACAGAGCGATAGTGTTTGAGGAAAGGATTTAGGGTGATATTATTATGAAATATGATTACTTGATAATCGGTAACTCGATCGTCGCTGTCGGCTGTATAGAGGGCATACGCGAAAATGACGGCGAGGGCAGTATCTGCGTCGTTACCGATGAGAATTACAGAGTTTACGGACGGCCTCTTATCTCATACTATCTGTGGAACAAGACCACCGAGAAAAAGATGCTGGGCTACAGGCCGGATAACTTTTATAAAAAGAATGACGTTGAGCTTATTCTCGGCGTCCGCGCCGAGAAGATCGACCCGGATAAAAAAACCGTCAGCCTCGCCGACGGACGGGAAATAGGCTACGGAAAGCTGCTGGTCGCCACGGGTTCGTCGCCGTTCGTGCCGCCCATGAAGGGGCTTGACGGCGTGGAGAAGCGGTTCAGCTTTATGACGCTTGACGACGCGAAGGCTCTGGCGGAGGCGATAGACAAGGACAGCCGCGTGCTGATCGTGGGCGCGGGCCTTATCGGCCTCAAGTGCGCCGAGGGAATAAGCGACAGAGTCGGCAGCCTTACAGTTGTTGATCTGGCCGACAGGATACTGCCGAGCATTCTTGACGCGAAGGGCTCGGCGATAGTTAAAAAGCATATCGAGAGCCACGGAGTCAAATTTTATTTAAACGACAGCGTGGCGGAGTTTAAGGACGGAACGGCGACGCTTTCAAGCGGCAAAAAGATAAAGTATGACGCGGTTGTGATCGCGGTCGGCGTTAGACCGAATGTCTCGCTTGTTTCCGAAGCGGGCGGCAAGGTCAACCGCGGGATCGCCACCGATTTAAAGTGCGCGACAACGCTTCCCGACGTGTACGCCGCGGGCGACTGCGCCGAGAGCCTGAACAGCGTGACCGGCCAAAATCAGGTGCTCGCGCTGTTGCCAAACGCCTATATGATGGGCCACGCGGCGGGCGTCAACATGAGCGGCGGCGAGGAGCTTTACGACGACGCGATACCGATGAACGCGATCGGCTTCTGGGGCCTGCACATAATAACCGCGGGCGACTACGAAGGCGAGGCTTACGTCAAGCGCAGCGGAACGAAATACAAAAAGCTCGTCACGTCGGGCGATACCCTGAGAGGCTTCATACTGATCGACGAGATCGAGAGAGCGGGAATTTACACCCGTCTTGTGCGGGAGAAAACCCCGCTCAGCGAGATAGATTTTGAGGCGATAAAGGAGCGGCCGCAGGAAATGGCGTTTTCAAGAGCGGTCAGGAAGGATGACTTAGGAGGTGTCAAGTAATGAAGATCAACGCGGGTCTCACTTATTACGACGAGATCAACAAGAAAATCCGCGCCACCCGCGACAAAAAAGTCGAGGTTGACAACTGCCTGGGTCAGCGCTATATCGGCTGCGGTATCTCCGGAAAGGAGCTTATTGTGAACGGCACGCCCGGCAACGCCTTGGGAGCGTATCTGAACGGCGGCACCGTGACGGTTTACGGAAACGCGCAGGACGCCACCGGCGACACGATGAACGACGGCGTGATCTCGATCCACGGTTCCTCGGGCGACGCCACGGGCTACGCGATGCGCGGCGGAAAGATTTTCGTTGAGGGCGACGCGGGCTACCGCGCGGGAATTCACATGAAGGCCTATAAGGAAAAGGTGCCGGTGCTGGTTATCGGCGGCAAGGCCGGAAGCTTTCTCGGCGAGTACCAGGCGGGCGGCTATATAATCGTTCTCGGCCTCGGCCACGACGACAGGAAAACGGTTGTGGAGCGGTTCTGCGCGACCGGAATGCATGGCGGCAAGATCTATCTCCGCTGTGAGGAGCTGCCGTTTGATCTTCCGCCGCAGGTCAACGCCCGCAAGGCCGACAGAGACGACCTTGCCGAGATCGAGGAATATATCGACGAGTATATCGAGATGTTCGGCGGCGACAAGACGATAATCATGAAAAAGAATTTCTTCGTGCTTACCCCCGACAGCAAAAATCAGTATAAGCAGATATACACTGCCTGCTGACGTAGGGATTAGCGATTAGGAAATAGGAAATACGCGCGGCTGAAGGGCGCATCGGCGGAACGGTGCGCTCTTTTTTAGGCCGCGCGGCTTAATTCCACAAAAATTCCACAAAGGCAACATATTTGCCACACAATCGCCGCTTATAATGGAACCGTGATCAGGAGATCGCAAAAAACAGAAAGGAGCTGTTAAATATGAACGGCAAAGTTAAAAAAATATGCGCGGTTTTATCGGCGGCAGCGGTTGTCGCGGCAATGGGTACGGCGTTTGCGGCGGAGGATGAAACGGCGGATTACGGTTTCAGAAAGGGAAAAGCGAACCATTACGGCACAGGCGGCGAGCAGACGTTTACGTATTCGCAGCAAACCGACGCGGAAAACGAGTCGGCGGACACGGCCGAATTCAGCTACAGACAGGGTAAGGCCCACAGAGGCGGCGCGGACAAAAGCCATATTGACAGCGAGGCGCTCGTTGAGGCGGGCATAATCGACCAGGCGGCTGCCGACGCCATATCCGAATACGCGGCGAAAAAGCATGAGGAAATAAGCACCGTGTATGAAAATACGGACAATATGACTCCCGAGGAGCGTCACGCGGCGTTTGAGGAAAGAAAAGCGGCCCGCGCGGACGGACTTGACGAGCTCGTCGGCGCCGGAGTCATAACGGCGGAGCAGGCGGAAGCGATCAAGAATTACACTTCCGCGGAATAAATTTATCGAAAAGGAGGCGCGGCGGAAAACGCGCCTCCTTTTCGATTTTGATTGAAAAAATTATCGGATCGTGATATAATATTTTTCGGAAGGAGCGGTGAATGTGGTAAGAATGCTTATAGTTGACGATGAGCCCGATATACGCGCGCTTGTGCGCCGATACGCAGAGCGCGAGGGCTATGAGACTGCCGAGGCGAAAAATGGCATGGAGGCTGTCTCGATCTGCCGCGAGGCGGATTTTGACGTTATAATCATGGACGCGATGATGCCCGAGCTTGACGGCTTTTCGGCGTGTAAGGAAATACGCGCCATGAAGGATATTCCGGTCATAATGCTCTCCGCGCGCGGCGAGGAATATGACAAGCTGTTCGGCTTTGAGACCGGAGCGGACGATTATGTGGTAAAGCCGTTTTCTCCGCGCGAGCTGATGGCGCGCGTTAAGGTCGTGACGGGGCGGCACGGCGGCGCGTCGGAGAAAAATATAACAACGGCGGGAAAGATCACGATCGACACGCTCGGCAGGATTGTCTGCATAGACGGCGCGGAAACGGAGCTTACGGCAAAGGAATACGACCTGCTTTTATATCTCGTGAAAAACGAGGGCGCCGTCTTAACGCGCGAGCGGATCTTAGACGCTGTCTGGGGTTATGAGTATTACCCGGCCGACAGGACGGTCGACTGGCAGATAAAGCAGCTCCGCGCGCATTTGGGAGAATGCAGGGATTATATTGTCACGGTCAGAGGGGTGGGATATAAATTTGAATCTCGACACTAAATCAATAGGTTTTAAGCTGTGGATATATTTCACCGTGTTCGCGGCGGTCATACTCGCTGCGTTGTGGCTGCTGCAAACGGTGTTTTTGCAGAGCTTGTATACCTCCATGCAGAAGCATCAGATCAACAAAATCGCGGATGAGATATATAGCGCGGAAAACACCGCGGCCGCTGTCGACGAACTTGCGGCTGACAACTCCGTGCTGATACTGATAACGGACAGCAGCGGAAACATTATATACAGCGCCGACGAGTACAGTCCGTCGTACAGAACGGAAGCGCGAGGCCACGGCGGCGGGCAAAATCCGTACCGTGTCGGCGAGGAGCAGAACTGGCAGGAAGAGGCGTACCGCCGCCTGCCCGAGCACTATGAAGATTTTCTTGAAAAGCTCGGCGCTGACGACGGAGTTTGTTATACTATCGACCGCGGTGACGGAGGCTCGCTTGTTTGCGGTCGGCGGCTTTCGGACGGAAATATTTTGTATATCAACACGGCCCTCGGCGCGGTGGGGCAGGCTGTTTCGATACTGCGGCTGCAGCTTTGCGCCGTCACGTTTCTCGCGCTTCTTCTCGGGCTTTTTATCGCGGTGTGGATAGCGAGGCGGTTTTCAAAGCCCGTCTCCGAGCTTTCCGAGCAGTCGCTCAAAATGGCAAGCGGCGACTTCGGCCTGAAATTCAACAAAGGCTTTTGCTCCGAAACCGACTGGCTCGCCTCGTCTCTCGAATACGCCGCCGCGAAAATCGCCGAAACGGATAAGCTGCGCCGCGAGCTGCTCGCGAACGTGTCGCACGATCTGCGCACGCCGCTCACCATGATCAAGGGCTACGCGGAGCTTATACGCGACCTTGACGGCAGTGCGGACGCGGGCAAGGACGCGGAAATCATTATCCGCGAATCGGACAGGCTCTCGCTTCTCGTAAACGACATTCTCGATTATTCAAAGCTCCAGTCGGGCGCTGCGGCGTTTGAATTTGAGAGCGTCGATCTGAGCGCCGTTGCGGAAAGAACTGCGGAGCAATTCTCGGCGGTGTACAAATCAGACGGTATTGAGATAATCACCGGGATCGAGCCGGGAAAATATGTCCGCGCGGACGCGCGCAGGATCGAGCAGGTGCTTTATAACCTTATCTCAAACGCGGCCGCGCATGTCGGCGGGGATAAGCGCGTTTATGTTTCGGTCGCGGAAAAGGACGGAGCCGTCCGCGCGGAGATCCGCGACAACGGCTCCGGAATAAGCGCCGACGAGCTTGAGTATATATGGGACAGATATTTCACATCTAAAAAGCGCGGCTCGAACGGACTTGGGCTCTCGATAGTAAAGGAAATACTGACCGCTCACGACGCGCGCTTCGGCGCGCAGAGCGAAACGGGCAAGGGCAGCGTATTCTGGTTTGAATTGGCGAAAGTGCGGCAGGATTTGCCGTGACCGTTATTGTGGATTGACCGCAAATAAATATGTTAAAAATATAACGTTCCCCTTGACAAGAGGGGAACGTTAATATAAAATATTTAAGAGAGATTTTAAACAACAAAGAACAGGAGATGATGTAATGGGCTTGACACTTACAGAAAAGATTTTGCGGAGCCACATTGTCGAGGGCGAGCCTAAAAAGGGCAGCGAGATCGGCATCCGCATCGATCAGACCCTGACTCAGGACGCCACGGGAACAATGGCATACCTTGAGTTTGAGGCTATGGGCGTGCCCAGAGTCAAGACAGAAAAATCGGTGGCCTATATTGACCACAACACGCTGCAGAGCGGCTTTGAAAACGCGGACGATCACAGGTTTATCGGCAGCGTATGCAAAAAGCACGGAATTTACTTCTCCCGTCCCGGCAACGGAATTTGCCATCAGGTCCATCTGGAGCGCTTTGGTATTCCGGGCAAGACCCTGATCGGTTCCGACAGCCACACCCCCACGGGCGGCGGCATAGGCATGATCGCCATAGGCGCCGGCGGAATGGACGTGGCGGTCGCGATGGGCGGCGGAACTTATTATATTACATATCCGAAGATAGTCAAGGTGGAGCTTTCGGGCAAGCTGAGCCCGTGGGTCGCCGCCAAGGACGTTATTCTGGAAGTGCTGCGCGTTATGTCGGTAAAGGGCGGCGTCGGCAAGGTCATTGAGTATTGCGGCGAGGGCGTAAAAACCCTTTCGGTCCCCGAGCGTGCGACGATAACCAACATGGGCGCCGAACTTGGCGCGACGACCTCGATCTTCCCCTCCGACGAGACCACAAGAGAGTTCTTAAAGGCCCAGGGCAGAGAGCAGGATTACACCGAGCTCAAAGCCGACGAGGATGCGGAATATGATGAGATAATAAAGATCAATTTGAGCGAGCTTGAGCCAATGGCGGCCTGCCCCCATTCGCCCGACAACGTTAAGAAGATATCCGAGCTCGCGGGCATGAAGATCGATCAGGTCTGCATAGGCTCGTGCACGAACTCGTCGCTGCTTGACATGCTCAAGGTGGCGTATATACTGGATGGAAAGACGGTCGATCCCGGCGTTTCGCTGGCGATCGCGCCCGGTTCCAAGCAGGTGCTCAACATGATCGCCGAAAACGGGGCCCTCGGCAAGATGATCGACGCGGGCGCGCGAATTTTGGAGAGCGCATGCGGCCCCTGCATAGGTATGGGCCAGTCCCCCAACTCGGGCGGAATTTCGCTGAGGACGTTCAACAGGAATTTTGAGGGCAGAAGCGGCACCAAGGACGGACAGATCTATCTCGTGTCTCCCGAGGTCGCGGCGGTTTCGGCTTTGGCCGGAGTTATGACCGACCCGAGAACCTTGGGCGACATGCCGGAGTTCACCCTGCCCGAGGTGTTCACGATCAACGACAACATGGTCGTTCCCCCGATCGAGGCCGACAGAATGGACGAGGTCGAGGTTCTCCGCGGCCCCAACATCAAGCCGTTCCCGGTTTCCGAGCCGCTGCTTGACACGATCGACGCGAAGTGCGGCCTCAAGGTGGGCGACAACATCACAACCGACCACATTATGCCCGCGGGAGCCAAGATACTGCCTTTGCGCTCAAACATTCCGAAGATCTCGGAATACTGCTTTGCGGTGTGCGACGAGGAGTTCCCCAAGAGGGCTCTGGAGCTTAAACGCAGCATAGTTGTGGGCGGAAGCAACTACGGTCAGGGCTCGTCGAGAGAGCACGCGGCGCTCGCCCCGCTCTATCTGGGAGTCAAGGCCGTTCTTGTCAAGTCGTTCGCGAGAATTCATATGGCGAATTTGATAAACGCGGGAATTATCCCCATGACGTTCGCGAACGAGGCGGATTACGACAGGATCGACCAGATGGATGATCTGCTTATCGAGAATGTGCGCGCTCAGATCGAGAGCAGCGATAGGCTTAAGATCAAGGACGTAACCAAGGACTTTGAGTTCGAGGCGAAGATAGACCTGTCGGAGCGTCAGCGGAAAATGTTGCTCGCGGGTGGACTTTTGAATTACACAAAAAACAATGCGTAACACAGCAATGTTTTGTGGCATTAAAGGGATTTTAAGTATTTGTCGGTGTAGGGCGGCATGCCCACATGCCGCCGGCCGGATGTGGGCATCCGGCCCTACAAATAAAATATAGACCGGCTATAATTTTTAGTGCCACATATATAGGCGGATATTATCCGCCCGTGAAAAAATCAATAATAATTCAAGGAGGAAAAAACATGCCGTATACAGCGCAGATAGAGGATGCGAAGAAAAAATTTGAGGCCGTTCTTGAGGAACAGCTTAAAAGAGTTGAAAAAATGAAGGCTGAAAAGGAGTTTATCGACTATGACAAACTCGATCAGATAATCATCGGAGTGGTAGGCGGAGACGGAATAGGCCCCGCTATCACCGAGCAGGCCGAGAGAATATTGAAGTTCCTGCTCAAGGACGAGGTTGACGCGGGCAAGGTCGCGTTCAAGGAGATCACCGGCTGCACGATCGAGCACAGAGCCGAGGTGGGCAAAGCCCTGCCCGACGATGTTCTTGACGAGCTCAAGCAGTGCCATGTTATCTTAAAGGGCCCCACGACCACTCCCCGTCAGGGCGATCCGTGGCCCAATATCGAGAGCGCCAACGTTGCCATGCGCAAGGAGCTTGACCTGTTCGCGAACGTAAGACCCGTCAAGGTTCCCGCCGAGGGCATCGACTGGACGTTCTACCGCGAGAACACCGAGGGCGGCTACGCGGTCGGCTCAAAGGGTGTGAACGTGACCGACGATTTGGCGATCGACTTTGTTGTTCAGACCCACGAGGGCACCGAGAGAATAGCGAGAGCCGCTTTTGAATATGCTAAAAAGGCGGGCAAGACCCGCGTTACATGCGTCACGAAGGCCAATGTTATAAAGACCACCGACGGAAACTTCCTGAGCGTCTGCAAAGAGGTTGCCAAGGACTATCCGGGCATCGAGCTTGACGACTGGTATATCGACATCATGACCGCGAAGCTGGTTGACCCCAAGAGAAGGACGCAGTTCCAGGTTCTGGTTCTGCCCAACCTCTACGGCGATATCCTCACCGACGAGGCCGCGGAGTTCCAGGGCGGCGTTGGCACGGCGGGCAGCGCCAACATCGGAAAGCGCTATGCCATGTTCGAGGCCATTCACGGCAGCGCGCCCAGAATGGTTCAGGAGGGCAGAGACAAATATGCCGATCCGTGCAGCATCATCAGAGCGGCTGTCATGCTGCTTGAGCACATCGGCTACGCCGACAAGGCCAAGGCTCTTGAAAAGGCGCTCGACGAGTGCATGTACACCGAGAAAAAGCTTGTCATAACGGGCCGCGACACGGGCGCCACCTCGGCGGAGTTCGCGGATTACGTTATGTCAAAGCTGAAATAAGCGCAGATCAGACCCGGCGGGAGCCGGATATGACACGGTTCCGCCCGCGGTTGGTAATTGTCGCGGGCGGCGCGTGATTATTTACAAACGACAAAACAGAAAAAGCACAGGAGAAAAGCAATGGAAAAGAAAGTATCGGGCTCGGTGATAAACCGCCTGCCCAGATATTACAGGCATTTGACCGACCTTTATGACAGCGGGATCGAGCGTATTTCGTCAAAAGAGCTCAGCCGCCGCATGGACGTGACCGCCTCGCAGATCAGGCAGGATCTTAACTGCTTCGGCGGCTTCGGCCAGCAGGGCTACGGCTATAATGTGGAGTTCCTCAAAACCGAGATCGCCAACATTCTCGGCCTTAACCGGGGCTACACGGCGGTTATGGTCGGCGCGGGAAACATGGGCAGGACTTTTGCCACAAACACCAAGTTCGAGAGCAGAGGCTTCAAGCTCATAGGAATTTTTGACTCCGACCCGGCGGTTGTGGGAACCGATATACACGGAATAAAGGTCTCGGCTTATTCCGAGATCGGGGATTTCATAAAGGAGAACAAGCCGTGCATGGCGATCCTCACCGTTCCAAAGGAGGCCACAAAGAGTGTGGCCGAGGAGCTTATCGGTTACGGGATCAAGGCGTTTATGAATTTCTCATATTCCGAGCTCCGACAGATGGAGGGAATAATAGTCGAGAACGTTCACCTGGGCGACAGTTTGATGCGGCTCTCTTACAAGATCTCCGAAAAAGACGAGAGCGGCGAGAGGTAAAGCATATGAAGGTTTACGCCCTTGTGGGAAAGTCCGGCACGGGCAAATCGCATCACAGCATGTGGGTTGCCCGCGAGAATAATATTGATTATATCGTTGACGACGGCCTGCTTGTCTCGGACAACAAAATTATCGCGGGCAGGAGCGCCAAGCGCGAGCCTACCAAGATCGCCTCGGTGCGCACCGCGATATTCAGCGATCCCGAGCACAGCGGAGCCGTGCGCCGCGCGATAAAAAAGAACAATATCGACTCGCTGCTGATAATCGGCACGAGCGACAAAATGGTAAACAGAATAGCGGACGCGCTCGACGTCGCGCCCATACAAAAGACTATATATATTGAGGAGGTGTCGACTCCCGAAGAGATCGAGATTGCCCGAGAGATGCGCACAAAGCAGGGAAAGCATGTTATTCCCGTTCCGACGTTTGAGGTCAAAAAGCAGTTTTCGGGCTATTTCACCGACCCTATGGTGCAGCTCTTCAAACGCAAAAACAAGACCATATCCGAAGAAAAAACGGTCATGCGCCCCACCTACAGCTATCTTGGCGATTTTAAGATCTCGCCCAAGGCGATCGTTGACATCTGCACCTATGAGGCGGAGCGGTTCGCGGTCGTGTACAGGCTGCTCAGAATAAAGAGCAGCACGGGCAAGGGCAACAGGCTCACTCTCGACATCGAGCTTTCGCTGAGGTACCCGTGCAATGTGGGGGCCGAGGCGGAACGGATAGCGGAGCGGATAAAGGAGTCGATCGAGACGCACACCTCGATCACGGTGAAGGCGGTCAATATTTTTGTCCGCACTCTCCATGTTTCAAGAATATACGCAAGGCAGTTGGAAAAACAAAAAAATGATTTACTTAACTCGGAATTTTAATGATGTTCACACGTTTGAGTGCGGCCAGTGCTTCCGCTGGAACCGAAAGGACGGCGTCTACACGGGCGTCGCGGGCGGAAGGGTCTGCCGCGTAAAGAACGGGGTCGTGAGCTGCCCCGACAGCGACAACGACTTCTGGGAGAGATACTTCGCGTCGGGCGACGATTATGACGCGATAAAGAGCGAGCTTTCAAGGCGCGACCCTGAGCTTATAAAATGCATCGAGTACGGCGGGGGAATAAGGATACTGCGCCAGGAGCTCTGGGAGACGATAGTCTCGTTTATCATCTCGGCAAACAACAACATACCGAGGATAAAAAAGATAATCGAAACTCTGTGCGCGGCCTTCGGCGATGAGATAGAGGACGGGTATTACTCGTTCCCCGCGCCCGAGAGGATAGCCGCGCTCGAGCTTGAGGATCTTGCCTGCCTGCGCGCGGGCTACCGCGACAAATACATAATCGACGCGGCCCAAAAGGTCTCGTCGGGCGAGGTGGATATCGCCGCGATACCCAAAATGACCACTGCGGACGCCAAGCGCGAGCTTATGAAGATCAAGGGCGTGGGCGGCAAGGTGGCCGACTGCATACTGCTGTTTTCGTGCGGCAGATATGAGACATTCCCGAAGGATGTGTGGATAAAGCGGGTCGTCACCGAGCTCTACGGCGTGCCCGAAAAGGAGATCGACGGCTTTATCGCCGAAAAATACGGCGATCTGGCGGGCTTTGCCCAGCAGTACCTCTATTTCTGGGCGAGGGACAACAAAATCGGAACAAAATAAATTGTTTTATATAAATTTTAAGGAGGAATGAAAAAATGTTAGTTTCAGCGACAGACATGTTAAACAAGGCGGTTGCCGGCAAATACGCGGTGGGTCAGTTTAACATCAACAACCTTGAGTGGACCAGGTCTATTCTGGCCACGGCGGAGGAGTGCAAGTCACCGGTTATTTTAGGAGTGTCCGAGGGCGCCGGAAAGTACATGACCGGCTTTAAGACGGTAGCCGCGATGGTAAAGGCCATGATCGAGGAAATGGGGATCACCGTTCCCGTTGCCCTGCATCTTGACCACGGCACATACGAGGGCTGCTACAAGTGCATAAAGGCGGGATTTTCGTCGATCATGTTCGACGGCTCGCATTTCCCGATCGACGAGAACGTAGCCAAGACCAAAGAGCTCGTGACGATCGCCCACGCTATGGGTATGTCGATCGAGGCCGAGGTCGGCTCGATCGGCGGCGAGGAAGACGGAGTTGTCGGAGCGGGCGAGATCGCCGACCCCAACGAGTGCAAGAGAATTGCGGACCTCGGGGTTGATTTCCTGGCCGCGGGCATCGGCAACATTCACGGCAAGTATCCCGAAAACTGGAAGGGCCTTGACTTTGACGCTCTGGCCAAGACAAAAGAGCTGATCGGCGATCTGCCTCTGGTTCTTCACGGCGGCACGGGAATTCCCGAGGATATGATAAAGAAGGCTATCTCTCTCGGCGTTGCCAAGATAAACGTTAACACCGAGTGCCAGCTCTATTTCCAGGAGGCCACCAGAAAGTATATCGAGGCCGGCGAGGACTTAAAGGGCAAGGGCTATGACCCGAGAAAGCTTCTGGCTCCCGGCGCCGAGGCCATTAAGGTTGTGGTAAAAGAGAAGATGGAGCTGTTCGGCTCGATCGGAAAGGCGTAATTTATTATACCTGTACCAAAATGTGGAAATTAATTCAAATTGGATTAAATTATATGGTTGACAAATCAAAAAAAATCTGTTATTATATAACTGTGTAAATAAT
Source organism: uncultured Monoglobus sp. (assembly GCA_947624305.1). Taxonomy (GTDB): domain Bacteria; phylum Bacillota; class Clostridia; order Monoglobales; family Monoglobaceae; genus Monoglobus. Next base: position 19,313 of record CANQKC010000043.1, read on the forward strand.
TTTATTGCACTTTTAATCACGCAAAAAAAATTAATTTCCTATTATGACACACATAGGTGTTGATTTTTTTAAAACAAAAAAACAACCGCTGACCAAAGAGCGGTTGTTTTTTTGCGGATTTTCTTGACATCGGCAAAAATATAAAGTATAATATCTCTATATACGCAAGGGAGATTAAATTATGGATATTTCGTCTGCCCGCAATTCGGGAGGGACCTCTCTCAATCGGGATTACATAGGAATGCTTGAGGACGGCGGCGTGGGCTGCTTCGCCGTGTGCGACGGCTCGCCGGGCTCGCCCGAGGCGGTCGATACCGCCGAGACGGTGATAGACTCGTTTATGGACGATTTCAAGGCGACGTCGGGCGTGACCCGCGAGACGGTGGCCGAGTATTTCAGAAACGCCGACGAAAAGCTCTGGAGCATTTCCCGCGGCCCGGACGCCGAGGGCGAGCACAGAGCGTCCGCCGCGTTGGTGCTGACCGACGGAAGCGTTGTGATAAGCGGTCATCTGGGCAACTGCCGCATGTACTATTTAAGCGAGAATTTTCTTCAGTATATCACGCCCGATCATTCTCTGGCGTATAAGGCCCATTCCGAGGGCAAGTTCCGCTTCCCCGGAATTCGCAAGAGCAGGGACAGGCGCAAGCTCACGGCGTATATGGGCGCGGATCCGATGTGCGCCGCCGACGTTATCGAGCCAATAGCGGTGCATAAGGGCGACGCGGTGCTCATCTGCACCGACGGCTTTTGGGAAAAAGTGACCGAGCGGCAGGTCGAGAGAACGCTCAAGCGCTCAAAATCATCGTCCGAGTGGCTGCGCCGAATGCTTAAAATAGTCAAAAAGCGCGTTCCCGAGGATAACTACAGCGCTGTCACCATAATATTTTAGAACGGAGTGATTATATGAATATTTTATACCAAATATTGCTTGCGGCGGGAGTGCTTTTCGCGTTTTCAATGCTGTTTATCTGTATCGGGCTGCTTAAAAAGCCGAAACCGAAAAAAGAGCCCGAATTTGATGAGGCGGATTATTACGACGGTTCGGGCGCGCGTTCGGGACGGAGCCTTGACGCGGCGGGCGGCGCGGTCGATGACGGTTACGCCGAAGACGAATATGCCGATGAGGATTACGCCGAGGACGATTATGACGATGAAAACGTCGATGACGAAAACGCCGATGACGAGGCGGAACCGGATGAAAGCGCCGAGAGCACCGACGGAGACGAGGATGACGAGCTTGCGGCTGATGATGACGCCGCGGACGCCGAAGAGCGCGGCGGCATAAAGGTTTCGGTCACCGTTATTGAGACCAATAAGACACACGAGCTGACCGTGACCAAGGAAGCGCTGATTGGCAGAAATCCGGGCTGCGACGTGGTCGTGCCAAAGCCCATGGTGTCGTCCGTGCACTGTATCCTGACCAAGGATAAGGATAAGCTGATGGTCGAGGACAACAACTCCACCAACGGAACTTTCTTAAACGGCAAGCCCTTAAAGCATGTGGTCGAGGTAAAGAACAACGACATGCTGACTCTGGGCGACCGCCAGATAAGAATTAATCTGTGATAACCGAAAACGCCCCGCGGGGCCAATGTCATTAAGTTAAGAAAGAGAGCAAAGAACCAAGTTCAGAAAAAAGGACTTGGTTCTTTTTTTGAAATTT
>CANQKC010000044.1 GCA_947624305.1 uncultured Monoglobus sp.
TTGTCACCCTTATTAAGTATATCATGTTTTTGGATTCTTTGGGTTACAATTTTATTTCAAAATTAGATTGACGTGTACTCCGGGATCTCACAGCGCTTTTTATCTGTAAAACAAAAGACTTCAAAAAAGGCATATCACTTGATTATTCGTGATATGCCTTTTGTTTTTTAATTTCTGGTGACAACCACTGTCAGGTTGTATTTCTCGTTCCAGACGACCGTGCCCATGTGCCACAGCTCGTCGATCGAGATCGCGCCGCGGCCGTTGATGTCAAACGTGCTCTTGGCGTAAACTCCCGGGTCGTCGGGGCCGTTCTTGAGCAGAACCTTCGCGGCCTCCCAGTCGCTGAGTTCAAGCTTCTCATTTTCGCCGTAGGTGTACTGCTCGCCGTAATTGGGGCCGGCGGTCAGATCTTTGTCGGTGTTGTTGATGACCGTGGCCGTGTCGGTGGCGAGGTCATATGAAACGTCAAAGCCGTAGTCCTTAAGGTCGTCAAGCATTACGACCGCGCAGTCCTGATAACCGTTCTGCTCGTTGCCGTAGTGAATGAATGTCGGTATCTCCCAGTCGTTGATAAAGCAGCGAAGGTCGGTTGCGACTATATAATCCTTGGGCTTGCTTTCCACTGCCGGCTCCTTGTAGCCCGCGTTTCCGCGCTGGGCCAGAACATCCCATGAATAGTCCATCATCTTTATCGTGTCGACATATCTCATGTTGGTCGAGCTTGAGCCCATAACTACCGAGATAAGGCGCTTGCCGTCCCTCATCGCCGTTCCCGTGAAGCAGCAGCCCGCCGCCGAGGTGGTTCCGGTTTTGAGTCCGTCGGCGCCGTAATACTCATAGGCTCCGCCGGGCAGCATCTTGTTTGTCGGGTAATATCTCGTGCCTCTAAAATTTATCGAGGTCAGCGAGGTGTAGTTGAGTATGTCGGGATAGTCGGTTATAAGTCTGTTCGCGACCGTGGCCATGCCTCGGGGCGAGATCCTGTTTTTGCTCGAAACTCCGGTGCAGTCAACAAAATAGCCGTTGACGCCCCAGTTCGCGATCAGCGTGTTCATCTCGTTCACAAGGCCCGCCTCGCTGCCGCATATGTAGTCGCCGACCGCCATGACCGCCGCGTTGGCCGAAACCACGCATATGGCGCCCAGAAGCTCGTCAAGACTGTAGCTCTCGCCCGCCGTCAGATAAACGTTTGAATAGCCCGGGTCCCTCGAATACGCCGCGAGTGCGCTTCCAACGGGGATCTGCGTCTCCTTGGTAACGCTGCCGTTTGCTATGTGGCTGTAGATAACATAGAGCGCCACGATTTTGGTCATGCTGGCGGGAACGACCGCCGTGTCGGCGTTGTATTCATAAAGTGCCTCGCCGGTCGACTGGTCAAGCACTATTCCGCCCTTGGCCGAGATGCTTACCGCGTAGGCCGAAAACGAGCCGCAAAGCATCGCCGCCGACACCGCGAAAACCGTTATTATCTTCAGCAGGCGCGCGAGTCCGCACCTATCGGTTCTATAACTCAATGTTACAAACACTCCTTAATTTGTAATGATTATGTAACACAATTGTAACATAACTAAATTTTAGTATACTCTCTTTTTGCGTTTTTGTCAAGCAATTCGCGTAAAAATCAAGATTTTCGCGCCGCGGCGCCGAGGCCGCTCCGCTTTAAAACGCCCGAATTTCGGGCGTTCACAGCGTTTATGAACAATTTGTTAACATTTACCGATTTTTGTTTTTCCTAAGACTCCTTATTTTTCCGGTGAAATATCTTTCGGTATAGCTCCTCGTGTTTTTGAGCCGCCCGTGGCGGGCCGAGATCACGAACCTCCGCTTGTATTTCAAAAATTCTTCAAGATCCATAAGTATATGGTAAAGCAGCGCGCGGTTCTCAAATTCCTCGCGCGTTTCGGGGAGCTCCTCGGCGCGCATGTCCTCAAAAATCACGTTGAGCCGCTCGATCTGCGGCGCGGGATCGTTCATTTCGGTGACAAAATTTTTAAGATACATTATATAATCCGCCACGATCTCAGCCTGTCTGGGCAGGCCGCGCATGCGGTCGATCTCGCTGTGGAGGTTGTGCAGCACGCCGATCTGCCGCGCACGCATCTCGAAATAATCTATGTAATAGCCCGGCTGCGCGCTGAAGGTGTTGTCCTGATACTCATGGGCCATGTCGATATATTCGTCTATATTTTTTTCAAGCCTTTTTATGTCGCCCCACACATCGGCCTCGTCCGCATCGCTGCGCAGATAAAGCGCGAGCTCGCCGAGAATTCCCGTAAGTCCCGCCTCAACGGTCGTGACCCGCGCCTCGATCAGGCGCTTCTGGGCGGCGTTGTTGTTGAACAAATTCAGCAGCACCGCGATCGAAATTCCCAGCAGGACCAGCAGAAACTCGTTTAAAATAAACGCGGCGCCGAAATCGTCGGTCGTCAAAAAATGGGTGCAGATAACCGCGTTGACCGACAGGGCCGCGCGCCAGCCGAAGCCCTCAAGCGCGGCGGTCATGACAAAAAGGAACACGCCGTAGGCGATCCAGTCGCCCGGGATGTGCTCAAAAAACAGGTAAGAGAGCAGCACGGTCGCGGCAAAGCTGAGCAGCCGCACAAACGACAGCCGCAGCGTCTCCCATTTGGTGGTAAGCAGCGTCAGCAGGGTGATCGAGCCCGCGGAAACTGCGAACTGAAGATTAAGCAGCTCGGCGATATACATGGCCGCGCAGCTTCCGACCGAAATTTTCAGGGCGGTCATAAGAATTTTTCGGATCCTCGTCTCTCTGTCCATAATTTTCTCCGTATAAATAATATGAAAACATTCTACCACAAATCCGCTTTTAAGTCAATCGCTTCATTCAAAACTCAATCTGCACCCATAAAAATTTTAACTATCTGCTACTTTACCCCAAAGCGCGCGGGGCTGTATAATATAATCAATGAATATAATATCGGGGGAATAGATATGAAGAAAAAAGTGTGTTTGATTTTGCTCCCATTTCTGTTGCTGACGCTGATTCCGTCGAAAATAAGCTCGGCGGCGGCTGCGGTCTCGATCACCGACGCGGCGGGCAGCTTTGAGGCCGCGTACGCCGAATGGGTCGGCGCGGGCATTGACGGCGTGAACGCGTATATAAAGCCCGAGGGCGGCGAATACGCCCCGATTGACCGCGAGCTTCTGCGGGAATACAAAAGCGGCCTCTGCCGCGTTGACGCGCCCGGACTCGCGCCGGGAAGCTATCGGATAAAAATAGAGTATGACAGCGGCGAAAACGGAACCGCGGCGGTCGAGACCGGGCCGCTTACCGTCAGCGCGTATCCCCGCGAGGGTTTCGCTTTCAGCTCTGCCTCGCCCCGAGGCGACGCGAGCGGCGGCTATAAGCCCGACGGCACGCCCAAAGACGGCGCGGACATAATATACGTCTCAAACGGAAACAAGGACCGCGTTATGATAGACGGGATACCCAAAGACGGCGTGGGCCTTGTGAGCATATTCGACTTCCGCGAAAGGAACAATATCACGACCCCGCTTATCGTGCGTCTGATAGGCAGGATCGACATGCCCGAGGGCATGGAGAAATATCTGCTCGGGATAAGAAAAACCCAAAACGTCACGATCGAGGGCATAGGCGAGGACGCGGCGATCCACGGCTGGGGAATAACGTTTAAGGAGTCGTCCGACATCGAGCTGCGCAACTTCGCGATAATGTGGTACGGCGGCGGCACCGACAGCGACGCGACGGCGCTTGACGGAAACAACGACAACATCTGGATCCACAACCTTGAATATTTCTACGGCGCCCACGGCCCCGACGAGGATCAGAGCAAAGGCGACGGCAGCATTGACATGAAAAATCAGTCGGACTATGTGACGATCTCATACAATCATTTCTGGGACTCCGGAAAGACCACGTTCACCGACAGCCCCGACGGCGCCTCGACAAAAACCCACGTCACCTATCACCACAACCACTTTGACCACTCCGACTCGCGCCACCCGAGATGCGTCGGAAGCGATGTGCATATGTACAACAACTATTACGACGGCGTTTCCAAATACGGCATAGGCGCGGCAGAGGGCTCGTGCATATTCGCCGAGAACAATTATTTCAGATATTGCGAAAGACCCATGATAATCTCAAGCCAGGGCAGCGACGTTTATAACTCGGACAAAAAGAATTACAGCGGCAAGGGAACGCTGTCGGGTCAGTCGGGCGGAATGATAAAAGCCTTCGGCAATTTTATCGGCGAGCACAAGCGTTTTTATACGCAGCTCGACACCCCAAGCGACTTGGCGGCGGGAGTTAGCAGCGCCGGCCATTTTGACTGTTATCTTGTCTCAAGCCGGGACGAGAAGGTGCCCGGGACCGTCAAGGCGCTCAAGGGCGGCGCGGCGTATGACAATTTTGACACTGCGACGGATATGTATGACTATAACGCCGAGTCGGCCGAAAGCGCCGTTGAGACCGTTAAAAAATACGCGGGCCGCATGAACGGCGGAGACTTTGAATACACCTTCGACAACGCGGTTCAGGACAGCAATTATGACATGATACCCGAGCTTCAGGCTTTGGTTGAAAATTATGATCCGCCGATCGCCAAAGTCGGCGGCGACGCGTCGCTCGTTGTTGAGCAGCCGCCCGAGCCGTCGAGCAACAGGATCACGCATAATTTTACGACCCAAGGCACCGCGAGCGGCGTGTTTGAGATCAAGGGCTCGATAACCGACCTGTTCGGCATAATGCGGTATGATGCGGTCAATCTGACAAAATCCCTCAAATTCGAGGGCAGCTCATATATAAAATTCACGGCGGTACAGCGCGGCATTATGACACTGCTCGCCAATCCGTACCGCGGCTCGGTCAACGTTAAGGTAAACAACGAGGTTGTCCGCGGCGACCCGCAAACCGGACTCATACGATTCAACGTCGAGCCCGGCGAGACATACAACATCACACGCGACAGCATCTCGTATCTGTTCTATCTGGTTCTGGAATACGATTCGGACAACCCGACGATAACGCCGCTCCCCACGCAGGCGCCCACAGCCGCGCCCACCGCGAAACCGGGAGATCCGACGCCCAAGCCGGGCGGCGGTTCCGACGTTCCGCCAAGCGGCGGATATATCCACAACTTCACCGAAAGCGACATGCGGAGCGATTTTTACGCCATAAGCGGCGCCACGTCAAAGGACCGGGGCTCGATCGAATACGGCGGCATGACGCTGACTAACGCGTTCAAGCTCGGCAGCAGCTCGCGCATAAGCTTCACCGCCCCGGGAAACGGCGAAATGCTGCTGGTTTTCGGCGCGTCGAGCGCGCCGACGGCAAAAATCAACGGCGAAGCTCTGACGGGCAGCGGAAACACGCTGATGTTTCCCGTAAACGGCGGCGAGAGCTGCGAGATCACCAAAAACAGCGGCGAGCAGCTTATCTACTACATGGCGCTGACTCTTGACGCGGCGCCGACCAACGCTCCGCCGACTATGGCGCCGACGCCTACCATGGAACCTACGCCGACCGCAGAGCCTACACCGACCGCGGAGCCCGAAAGCGGCGGATATTCGATCAAGGCCGCGGAGTATACGGAAAACGGGCTCAAAGTGACCGTCGGATACAGCGGCGCGGACGCTCCCGCGGCAAAGCTGCTCGAGGCAAGATATTCAGACGGCGTTCTGACCGGCTTTGACGGCCCTGTCGAAATAAAAGGCGCGGGAGAATATCTTATCGAAAATTTCCGCGCGGAGGAAGGCGAAAGCGTTTCACTGTTCATATGGAACAGAACGGACACGATCGCGCCGCTCGGTGATAAATTTGAAAAATAATAATTCTTTTTGAGGAGGTACAAATACATGAAGAAAAAGATATGTCTGATTTTGACCGCGGTTATGCTGCTGACGCTGGTCCCGGCGGGAATAAGCTCGGCGGCGGACACGGTCACAATCACAAAATCAAACGGCTGGCTCGAGTCGGCCTATGCCGAGTGGACGCCGTTTGACGGAGCCGACAGCTACAACGTTTACGCCACAGCGAAGGGCGGCAGCCCGGTTAAGCTGGACGCGCCTCTGGTTCGGGAATATCCCGATTATTACCGCGCCGACGCGCTCGGACTTAAAGCGGGCGAGTACACGCTGCGCGTTGTACCCGTGAAGGGCGGCGCGGAGATAGCGGACGCGGCGGCGGAGACCGGGGTTCTCACGGTTTCGGCCTATGACAGAAGCGGATTTGCGTTTTCAAAGAACTCGCCCGTAGGCACCGCGAGCGGAGCCTATAACGACGACGGAACGTTAAAGCAAAACGCCGACGTGATCTATGTCACAAACGGCAACAAGGACACGGTGACGGTTGGCGGCGATCCCTCGCAGGGCGTCGGCCTGCCCGAGATCCTGCACTACCGCCAGCAGAAAAAGATCACCAAACCTCTGGCCGTGCGGCTTATCGGCAGGGTCGAGGATCCCACGGGACTTACGCGCCACACAGTCCAGATACAAGGCTGGGAGCAGAAAAGCACGCCCATGGTCGGCCAGAGCCTGACAATCGAGGGCGTGGGGGACGACGCCGCTGTGTACGGCTGGCTGATGTGCCTGAAGCGCATGGTCAACGTTGAGATACGGAATTTAGCCGTTATGTACGCCGGAGAGGGCGCGGAGGCGTCCTCAATAGAAATGGACACAGACAACTTTAACATCTGGGTCCACAACTGCGACTTTTTGTACAACGCGCCCGGAAAAGACGCCGATCAGGCCAAGGGCGACGGCGCGGTCGCGTTCAAGTCGGGCTCGAGCTATGTGACTGTTTCATACAACCACATGTGGGACCTGGGCAAAAACTTTGTCTCGGGCGGCCCGTGGGAAAACAGCAATATGTACAGTCCCGAGGCTCACTACTACGCGACATACCACCACAACTGGTTCGATCACGGCGACGCGCGCATGCCGCGCTGCGTAGTCGGCGACAACCATGTTTACAACAACTACTATGACGGCGTGGCCATGTACGGCATAGGCGCGGCTATGAAAACCTCGGTATTCTCGGAGTGCAACTATTACCGCAACGTGCCGAGGCCGATAATAATCGCCTCTCAGGGCAGCGACGTCTATGACAGCGCGACCGACACCTATCCCGCAAAGGGCACGCTTTCGGGTCAGATGGGCGGCATGGTAAAGTCGTGGGGCGATGTGTTTATAACCCCGCAGAAAAACTGGTGGCCCTATGGAAGCGAAAAAGACACGGGCGAGTTTGACGTTTATATAGTCAATGACCGCAATGAGACCGTTCCCGACACCGTGCAGGCAAAAGTCGGCGACAAAGACCGGGGCAGAGGAATTTACAACAACTTTGACACCAATCCCGACATTATGTATGAATATAAGTCGGAGTCCGCGGAACAGGCGGTCGAGACCGTTAAAGAATACGCGGGCCGCGTCGAGGGCGGAGACTTTGAGTGGAAGTTTGACAACGCGGTCGACGACTCTCACCACGGCATAAACCAAAAGCTGCTTGACAAGATAACGAACTACGCCTCGAAGGTTGTCTCGGTAGGCGGCGGACTTCCGCTGATCCCGCCCGAGCCCGAACCGACGGCGACGCCCGATCCCGCGGCGACACCCGACCCAAGCGCCACGGCAAAGCCCACAAGCGCGCCCGTGCCGCCTCCCGAGGGAGAGGTTAAGCCGATACCCGTCGGCGCGGACAGCTTCGCCAAGGACTGGAACGGCGGACAAAACATGTCGGCGGGCGACATATCCGCAGACGGATATGTGGGCTGCTATAAGGGCAACAAGAACGGCTACAAGAGCAACAGCTTCAGCACGGGCGGAGTCTCGATAACAAGGGGCTATCAGGCAAAGCAAGTTGACAGCCGCTCGTTCTATATCATTCCCGAAAGCGAGTGTATGATCACCGTTTACTTCTATTCAAACGGCACCAACACGCTGGGTCTGCACCTCAGCCCCTCGGCCGAGCCCGCGGCGGTCTGCGCTCCCGACCACGGCGGCGGAGATTACGCCTTTACCTATCATTTTAAAGACGTGGGCTCCGCGCTCTATATCGCGGGTCCGATGGGCGACATAAACATTGCCGGAATTTCGGTCCGCGCGGTTCCCGGCGGTGAAACGGCGGCGCCCGAACCCACGGCGACAGCCGAACCCGAGCCCACGGCCACACCCGATATTTCAGCACCCACGACGACGCCCGAGCCGACCGCGGAGCCCGAAAACGGCGGATATTCGATTAAAAGCGCCGAGGCAAAGGACGGCGGACTTGCCGTCACAGTGACCTATGGCGGCGCGGAGCCCGCTCCCGCGGCAAGGCTTGTCGCGGCGAAATACTCGGGCGGCGTTCTGACCGGCTTTAACGCGGGAACCGAAATAAACGGCGCCGGCGAGTACGCGATAAGCGGCTTTGAAGTCGGCGAGGGCGAGACCTTCGCGCTATTTATCTGGAACGGCCTTGAGAGCATAACACCTTTAAGCGAAAAATATGAAAAATAAATAAATTTCTTCCCAATTAATCCGGCTCCCCCTTATTTTAAGGGGGAGCCGAAACTTAGTGATTAGCGAATAGACCCCTCTCAATCCGTCACTTTTCACGGAACGACAAAAACGGGCGATCAATCATCGTCCGTTTTGACTAAAAGCCGAGAATACGCCGCAACTGCTGTTCATTGGTTTTTATTTGTCAATTATTTATATTTGCGCTTTGCTAACTTGATTTTAAGCTTTCGTTTAAGTCTAAATGTTCGGCTTTTCCCAACAAATATCCCGACTATAATCGGCAAAAGATCAATAATGTATGCCAGCAATATCAAAAATGCCGTAAGTGATGAGTAAGTATAAACGGTAGATATTCCATCAGCAACATAGGGATTCATACATAAATTTTCATTATCTGTTTGTATTCTAAACAAAATTTCAGCGATTTTTTGCATATACATATTATTTACACTACCGTGATAAAGAACATCTAAACCAAATGCCAAAGTTGAATTTCGGCTGTCAGCATAATTATAATAATTATTTATTTTTTTAATTTCACTGCTAATATTTATTGTATCATCATATATTGTATCATCAGCCTTAACAGACGCTGCCGTCGGTAACGGCAATGCCGAAGTCAACATAATTGGAGTTATTGACGTTGTTGGCACCGGTGTCGAATTCGGATTAGAATAATTTGTCACATCGGAAGCATCCGGGAGATAAGAAAGAAGGCTCGTTATCCTATCAATACTTCTGTCAAAGCCCAAAAAGGATTCTTCCTTGTCATAGTGAGTATACTTTTCCGCGGCTGACGGCAACTGAGCAACCGATTGCATAGAATTACTTTCCCGGTCCGTATCACTTTTATTTTCCGTATCTTGATAAATATCCTCACGAATTTTTACAAATGAATCAAATATATTCCTGGAAACTGATATATTTGACGAGTAACTGTCTAAAAGATCGTTAATATTTATTAGTGTTTTACCGAGGTCGACATTGGAATTTCCTGTTAAACTTTTCGCCGCCTCATATCTTGAATTACATAGTGCAAGTCTGTTCGCATACTCATGAAAGAGAGTGTCGATCAACTGATATTTTGTTACATAAAATGCAGCAGTCTTTATTTTGCCATAATCAACAGGTGAACTATCTTTTTCATCTTCAAATAACGGATTTATAACAATTGCTTGCACTGCCGAATTATTTTCTTCATTATTTGGACTTGGTGACGGCTGAGGAGAGACTTCTGCTCCCGGAAAAGGAAGACTTGTAATTCTATTGTCGTCTTCATTGGTTAAATAATTAATTATATGGCTTTTTTTATTATACAACAATACCGTTTTGTAAGACACTTCCTGTTCTTGAATATTAAGTATATATTGAGTATTTATGTCGTCTAACAGAACAAGTTCCAATATATTTTTATATTCGTCTATGCCGGTGATTTGATCGTTATATTCAAACACAAAACTATCAACAGTTTGTGCATTTTTATTGTTGGTGTCAGTTGCCATATTAGCGCTTTCCCATGCTTTTAATGCGTTGTCGATATCTAAAAATGAATAATATGCTTTGTCAATACCTTCTGCAATACTATTATTTGAAATATTATATATATTGACCACATTATCAATTGACTTTTTCATTTTTGAATTCGCAACGTTCCAAACATCCGTATTAACGGTATTTCTGAAATTAGCAGCCGCGGCCACACCTCCGAATAGTGACGAAAACGAAAATATAGATGAAATTGTCATCGGAATGAGATAAATTAACAGCAATAAAGAGGCTGCCAACCAGTTTGATAGGGCTTTTTCAAGATGTTTACAACGAGGTTTTTTAAATATAGAGTAATATAAAAAGACAAAAGTGTTTCTGATTTTGTTGCCAATGTTAGTTCCGGTTGCAAATAATATATACTGCACTCCGGTAGTTAAACAAAAGCATATCAAAACCGTTAAAATGCTTTTTGCTATATTCCAGGTAATAATATCCTTTTTGAAAAAGATTATTAAGCCCAAAAAAGTAGTAATTTGCGAAGCTATAGCGCAGAAATTCGCAGCGGCCATCAAAATTTTAGACGGAACCGAATCATTTTTTTCAATACTGTAAAACCCTGCGAAAATGGGTTTGAGCAAAGCTCTTACCGCATACAAAATTTTATATATCAGCTTCACAAACATTTTCCATGTTTCAAGAAACAAAGTTTTTGTGTCCGCCGTAATTTTTTTCAAAATATAGCCTTCGCTGTACTTATCTAAATCTTCATCTTTTACGTCTTTATTTTTTTCCTCTTTATCTTTTACATCCTCATCTTTTACGTCTTCGCCTTTTACATCTTCGTCTTTATTTACATTAATTTTTATAACTTTGCGTGAATATTTAAATAAAATATATATTGAAATAAAGGCAAATGCAATAATAACATTTGCGAACAAAATTGTTTTAAAAATTGAAAAACCCGAGTTTTGAATGTTTCCGGCGTTTCCGCTTATTAAATATATCCACAACAACAAAACTATATCGACTGCTGTCATTATAGCTAAAACGCGGTATGTATCTTTATGTTTGTCTTCAAATTCTCCATCATTCTTAAGTATTGAATAACTTGTTTTAAGTAAATAAAATATAATAATTATGGTTGCGCTGTATATACCGCAGGAAACAAACCTAAATACTACATTTACAACCACAGAAACCGTCAGCGGCGACTGAAACGGAGCGTTGCCGATTTGGCTTATTTGGAAGATCTCATTTATTATTTTCCCCATGTATTCTATTATTTGAAGCTCACTCCCGTGAACGAAAATATCTACACAAAATATGATAAAGGTTATCAAAACAGCAAAAATTTCACTGATATTAACAATGTTAAGTTTATTCTCTTTCTCATCATAAATAAATTTGGCAATTCTCGAAGTTCCGATGCCGGAACTTGACGGAACAACACGCAGCTGATTATTGGTATCGCGCACAACTTTTTCAAAAAACAAATAATTTAAAATCGCAGTGATTTTTGTAATAGCATAAATACAAAAATATGCTATGCAATATCTTATCAGCAAATTAACACCAAAAAACCGAGTCGGAGAATATCTGGCCGAAACGTAAAACAGCAAGTCGCTTATTAAAGAACAAATATATGAACTTATTCTGTAAAAACCGCGCAAAACTGTTTCTGTATTAAAAAAAGTAAACAAACTAAAGGCTGCATAACATATTAATAATACAGTATAAAAATAATATTTATTTTCATGTTTATTCGTAAAATTACATAGACGTTTATATAAATACAGAATAAATCTATAAGAAATATAGCACAACAAAATAAAAGAAAGACTATTTACAATTTGACTGAGCGTCTGCGGTTCTTCCGTATTTAAATATGACACAAAAATGGAACTGATGAACCACTCATAGCTGTCACTTATATCTTTCACGATATCTTGAAGCAGGTTACTAATATTTGATATTTTATTGCTCTGCCAAATTATTATAAAATAATTTAAAACGATAAAACAACCCAATGTTAACTTGGGAGCATGAATGACTCTTATTAAGTATTTTTTAAACCGACTTATAACATTTTTATGATCATCATGAATATCTTTAAAATCACTATTATTTTCTTGATAAATTGCCGGTATATTGTTGTCGGGTGTTGTCTTATTCTTGTTCATTGAATTATAATTTCTCCCTTTTTGACAATAAATTTTTTTGAAACTCAAAATATATGCAGAAGAATTTAATCAAATATATTTGAATATATTTTTGCTGATATTTTTATTACTTTAAATTAATTCTAACTTAAAAACGATTTTAAATTAATCCGGAAATAAAAAATATAATCCCCCTCAAATATATTAGCATTATAAAATATAAAAAATAAAAAGTCAATACCTTATCATAAATTTTTTTGTTGATTGTGACGGTTCTGTTTAACTTCGGCTCAGATGCAGTAAATATCGGTTTCGCTCATTCCGAGAGCATAAGTCAATTTTTTTGGAATTAATTGCATTGATTTTCCACAAAGATGATTTAAAAAATCGCGCAAAAAATAACCGCCGTGTTTGCGGCGGTTATTCGGTTGTTGGTGGAGATGAGGGGAATTGAACCCCTGTCCGAAACTGCGTCCTCAAGAGGCGCTACGAGCGTAGTCAATGATTAAAATTCCCTCGCGCGCAGGCTCATTGACAGGCCGGGTGCGCTCGGTAGCTTCATGATTGCATGGGCGCGTCAAAGCTTTCGCGCCTCACGTTCACCGCGTCGTTAATGCCCGGAACCGGATCCGCGGTAAACCCGGGCGGACAAGCCGCGGTTAGGCGGCCAGTGCTACTCTGTTATTGTTAGCGTTTAATTTTAAGTCGGGCTTTTAACGTGGTTCCCGCCACGGCTCGCTCCTCAGGCCTCCGCGGCCCCGTCGAAACCATTACATCCCCGGATTTATTTTTCGGGATATATTTTTTCAAATATATCCCGGAAAAGTCGAAACCGGTACATCCCGGATTATTGCGATAATTATTTTATCATGGTTGCAACTACTTGGTTTATCAGTTTGCCGTCGGCTTTGCCTTTGAGCTCGCCCATAACGGCCTTCATGATCATTCCGCGGTTGCCGGTCGCGATGACGTCGGCGAACTTTTCTTCGATCACCTTGCGGATTTCGTCCTCGGAGAGCTGCTTGGGGGCGAACTCGGTGATGACCTCGACCCTCGCCTTATATTCGTCGATGAGCTCAGTCCTGTTCGCGGGGCAGGTGTCAAGCTGCTCCTTCGCGGCCTTAAGCTCCTTGAGCACGGCGGCGTCAACCATATCCTCTGGAATATCGTCGCGGCAGCCCGCGTCAATTGCGGCCTTCTTGACCGCGGCGATAAGGCTTGAGATCGTGTCCTTCCGCGCCTTGTCGCGCGCCTTCATAGCGGCGATCATGGCGGTTTGCAGTTCTTTTATTGTCATAATATCAACTCCTCGTATAATTCTTAAGCGCGCGGTCCATGCGGCGCTGCGCGTCGCGCTTTGCCATAGCGTCGCGCTTGTCATAATTCTTTTTGCCTCGGCAAAGACCCACCGAGACTTTTATATATTGGTTCTTAAAATAGACCTTAAGCGGTATCAGCGTATAGCCCTGCTGCTGCGTCAGCCCGATCAGGCGGTTGATCTCCCGCTTATGGAGCAGCAGCCTCCGCGGCCGCTCCGGGTCGGCGTTCCACATGCTTCCCTGCTCATAGGGGCTGATGTGGACCCCGAGCAGGACCGCCTCGCCGCCTTTCAATGAAACATAGCTGTCCTTAAGATTGATGCGGCCGGCGCGAATCGACTTGACCTCGGTGCCCCAAAGCTCGATTCCGGCCTCATATTCCTCGTCAACAAAATAGTCGTGATACGCCTTTTTGTTGCGCGCCATGATTTTTTCGTTTTCGGTATTGTCGGCCAAAATCCCACCTCTTTTGCTCTTTGGTTATACTATTATAATCATTTTCACTTAAAAAGTCAAGAGCAATAAAATGTCGGATATCGCGGCGCGTTTTTTTGCTTTACATTTTGATAAAATTAAACTATAATAAAAGCGGTGATATTATGAGTGAAATTAACTATGTCATATTCGATATGGACGGAGTTATAGTCGATTCCGAGCCGGTTATCATGAAAGCGGCTCTTGACGCGCTCAAAAGCGGCGGTATTCCCGCGACGCTCGACGATTTCACGGAGTTTATCGGCGCGGGAGAGGAGCATTTCATAATCGGACCGTGCAGACGCGCGGGGCGCGAGGAGCTGATCGGCAAGATAACGGAAAAAATGTTTGAGAATTTTGAAAACAATATCGCGGACATGCGGGTTTTCCCGTCGGCAAAGCCGCTCATAAAGGAGCTTAAAAAGCGCGGCCTGACTCTGGCGCTGGTCAGCAGCGCCGCGGAGCGGAAGCTTATGGCGTCGCTCAGGGCCGCTGAAATCGATCCGAAAGATTTTGAGGTTATCCTGTCCGGCTCGGACGTGACCGAAAAGAAGCCCTCGCCGCTGCCGTATTTGCTGGCGGCGGAGCGGCTTTCGGCCAATCCCGGACGCTGCCTCGTGATCGAGGACTCGCTGAGCGGTGTTAAGTCCGCGAAAAGCGCGGGCATGCGCTGTGCCGCGGTGTCAACATCATTCGGCGCCGACGAGCTTAAGGCGGCGGGGGCGGATCATGTTACGGATGATATTATAAATGTGCTTGACGTGATAAAGTAGGTGATATTATGTTCAAGGCCGTGTACGGGACCGCGGAATATGACGGCGGCGCGTATCTTTTTGAAAAAATTAAAGAAAATATAAGTAAAGACATCAAGACATACATATTGGTGCCCGAGCAGTTTTCGGTGTTCACCGAGCGGCGCATAATCGCGGCGCTGGGCGTGAGCGCGCAAAACAAGGCCGAGGTGCTGACCTTTTCGCGGCTGTCAAATCTGGTTCTGTCGGAGCTCGGCCCGCTCAGACTCGGATACGTTGACGGCGCGGGCAAGGAAATCCTGGCCGCGCGAACCATGCAGCTTATCGAGAAAAAGCTTGACTATTTTTTGCCCAACGCGCATCAGAAGGGCTTTTCAAAGCTTATGGCGGAGCTGGTGTCGGAATTTAAGCGTTACGGGCACGATCCGGAGTCGCTGCGCGCCGCCGCAGAAAAAACGGGCGGCGGAAAGAGCGAACTTTCGCGCAAGCTTATGGATATGGCGCTGTTTTACGAGACGTATGACGGGCTTATCAACAAAAGCGGCGCGGACGCGGAGGATAATCTGGCGCTCGCCGTTCCGAAGATCAAGGATTTCGGCATGCCCGAAAACTCTTTCGTGATCGTCAGCGAGTTCCGCAGCTTCACGCCGCTTGAGCAGCGGGCGCTGATCGAGCTTGTCAAGAAATCGTCGGAGTTCCGCCTGATCCTGTGCTGTGACGATCCCGAACGCCCCGACGATCTGTTCGCGGTTCCCGCGGGGACTTACCGCGCCCTGCAAGACGCGGCAGCGGCGGCGGGCGCGGAAATCGGACGGCCCGAAAAACTGAAATATCAAAAGCCTATGGCGCCCGATATTCGCCATATGGTCAGCAACTATTTCAGGACACGGCCCGAAAAATATAAAAAACCCGCTGAACATGTTCATTTTATGCGCCCGGAAAGCTATATGGACGAGGTCGAGACTGCCGCGGCGATTATTCACAGGCTGTGCCGCGAGCGGGGCTTGAGACAGAGTGATTTTTTAATTCTCGCGCGGGATGCCGAGGAATACAGCGGGATAATGCCGCTCGTGTTTGAGGATTACGGAATAAACGTGTTCCTCGACAAACGCAGGTCGCTGACCGAAAATCCGTATCTGCTCTATCTTTCAGCCGTGCTTGACGTGCTCGCCCGCGGCTTTTCGTATGAGCGGGTGATGACGCTGGCAAAAAGCGGATTTTGCGAGGGTCTCAGCGTCCGCGAAAGGGATATATTCGAGAACTACCTTCTGGCGGTCAACCCGAGCCGCGCCATGTGGAACAGCGCGGACGAGTGGAGCTTTAACCCCGACAAATCGACGTTTGATATTGAAATGATAAACTCGGTCAAGGCCAAGGTTTTAGACCCGGTGACAAAGCTCAAAAAATCAATAAAGGGCAGAAAGACGGCGGGCGATATTGTCGGCGCGCTGCTCGGGTTTATCGAGCGCGGCGGCCACCGCGAGACCATGCGCGGCGTTTGTGAGAGCCTTACATCAAGAGGGCTTGTGTACCTTGCCGAGGAGTATCGGATGGCGTGGAACAGCGTTATTTCGGTGCTCGGTGAGATCGGCGCGATAATGGGCGAAACCCCGATGACATACGAAAAATTTTACGAGCTGTTCACATCGGCCTGCGCGGGAATAAAGGTGGGCGTGTCGCCGCAGACGATCGACGGCGCGTCGCTTAGCAGAATTGACATGTTCCGCAGCGCGGGAGTTAAAGTCGTTATCGTCCTCGGCGTCACCGAGGGCGTGTTCCCCGGAATTCACAGCGGCGAGGGCCTGATCTCCGACGCGGAGCGGCGCGCGCTCCGAGACGAGGGCTTTGAGCTCGCAATGACCGCGGAGGAAAAAACCATGGATGAAAATATGCTGATCTACAACGTGCTTTCCGCCGCCTCGGACGAGATATATTTCATGTCGCCGCGCTCTTCCGGCAGCGACACGCTGAACCCCTCGAGAATTGTGACAAAGCTTAAGGAAGTAATATTTGACGCGGAGTATGAGGAAGCGGAAAATATTCCCGAGACGCGGAACGCGGCGCTGAGAGAGCTGAAGCGACGCAGGGCCGCGGGGCTCGGCGGAGACGGGACCGAGACTCTCGCCGCCTCATTAAAGGACGATGAGGGCTATAAGCGCTTTTTGAACCGCCTTGAAAACGCGGAGAGAGGTTATGAGACCTTGTCAAAGGACGCGGTCACGAGGCTCTACGGCAGAGACATAATGCTCAGCGCCTCAAAGCTTGAGCGGTTCAACGGCTGCGCGTTTTCATATTTCATGCGCTACGGCCTCGCGGCTGCTCCCAGGGAGCCCGCGAGCTTCGACCCGCTCAGCATGGGCAGCGTGCTCCACGGCGCGCTGGAACGGTATTTTGACGGCAAAACCGATTTTGAGTCCGTCACCCGCGAGCAGTGCCGAAAGGAGATCAACGCCATAATCGAGGACATCGCCGGCAGCGCCGACGAGATCATGTACCGCAGCTCGGCTTATTACAAGTATCTGATAATGAGAATGAGCGGCATCGCCTCGACCACCGCCTGGGAGACGATAAAATTTTTCCGCGTCTCAAAGTTCAGGCCGATAGGGTTTGAGGTAAGGATAGGAGACGACGGGAAAATACCGCCGATCAGAATTCACACCGAAAACGGCGACGCGTCGGTCGAGGGATTTGTAGACCGCGTTGACGGCGCGGAGATCGACGGAAAAAAATATATCAGCGTTGTGGATTACAAATCCTCGAAAAAGACGCTGGATCAGCCTTTGGCCGAGGCGGGAGTGAAGTTCCAGCCGCTTGTTTACACGAACGCCCTGTGCAGGGCCGACGGAAGCGTGCCCGCCGCGATGCTCTATCAGCAGATGAACGATCCGATCATAGAGAGCGGCAAGGCCGACACCGAAGAGAAATATGAAAAAGAGGTCAGAAAAGAAGTCGCGGCCTCGGGCTGGGTGATAAAAGAGGCTTTGGGCGACTTCGCGGGCGGCGATTACGCCAAGGCGAGAAACTTTAAGACCTTTCCGCTTGAAGAGATGGAAAAGCGGCTCGAAAACGCCGAAAAAAAGATCGCCGAGTCCGCCGAAGGAATATTGAGCGGCGAGATCTCGGTCAATCCATACACCGAATACGGCCACGACCCCTGCCTGTTTTGCGACTATGCAAAAATTTGCGGCCAGGATAAGAAGTTCACGGGATAATCAAAGGAGGCAAAATTTGAAGATTTTATTGGTCATAGACATGCAAAATGATTTTATAGACGGCGCGCTCGGCACCAAAGAGGCCGAGGCGATAGTGCCGAAGGTTTGCGAAAGGATCAAAAGCTTTGACGGCACGGTTCTCGCCACCCGAGACACCCACGGCAAGGATTATCTTAAAACTCAAGAGGGGAAAAACCTTCCGGTTATGCATTGCTTAAAGGGCAGTCCGGGCTGGGAGATACGCCGAGAGATCGCGGAGCTTATTAAAACCGAGCCGATCGACAAGCCGTCGTTCGGCAGCGCGGAGCTTGGCGATGTTCTTAAAGCGCTTGACAAAGCCGAAAAAATAGAGAGCGTGACGCTTGTCGGCCTTTGCACCGACATCTGCGTCATCTCGAACGCGATGATAGTCAAGGCCGCCCTGCCGGAGGTCCCGGTGATCGTGGACGCCGCCTGCTGCGCGGGCGTGACGCCCGAGAGCCACAGAACCGCGCTTGAGGCCATGAAGCCCTGCCAGATAACAATAGAAAACGAGTAGATTAAAACCGCCCCGCGGGGCAATGTCATTAAGTTAAGAAAGAGAGCAAAGAACCAAGTTCAGAAAAAAGGACTTGGTTCTTTTTTTGAAATTT
>CANQKC010000045.1 GCA_947624305.1 uncultured Monoglobus sp.
AAAATTATTTTTACCATAATTTTCACCAAAGAGGCCTTCTTTTATACCTTTTTACACATCTTTTTCCGCGGTGTCGAACGCTGCGACTGTGACATATTCGCAACGTTTTGTATCATCTCATCGCTTATCCCAGCTTTGCGCATATTCGCTATCATTGCGTCTATGCCTTCCATTCGGCCTTCCATTCGGCCTTCCATGCGGCCTCTTGTTTCGCCTATCTTTTCATGTTCTCTCATCATTGCTTTTTGTATCTGCTCATCATCATAGAGTGAAAACATTATATCGTGCACCTCGCTTTCGTGTCGGGACAGGTATTCTTTCAAGATATTCCTGTCTTTGCATATTCTTATCGTTTCGTCTATCGCTTCTTTTGTTCTGCCGTGGTTCTTTACCTGCTCGTTCAGTATATGCGTGAACATCACATACTGGTTTATTATGTCTCCCTCGCGGCTGTCGGTGATCACCTTGACCCTCACGTCGAGCGCCGTCGTGTCGCCGCCGAAGTATTCCTCGCTCAGGCTGATCTCTTTTTCCTCGACCTTTTTGTCGCCCGTGTAGATTACATAAAGCTCCGGCTTCGGTATCTCAAGCTTTTTCGAACTGTAAATGTTCAGCTCCTCTTTCTCGATATAGTCCTGATAGGTCTGCACAAGGTACATAAGGCCGCGGATTATTATATTCACCGTCCATGTGGACTGCGCCTCGACCAGAACGATCAGCCTTTTGTCAATCATAAAGCCGAGATCGTTATACAGACTGTCGGTGAGGATATTTTTGAGCGTTACTATCTCGATCATATCCTCAGTCACATAGTCGGCCTCGGGGTGCAGGGCCTTATATAGCTCCACAATATATTTTGTGTCCTGGAACAGATTTGTAAACACGCTGTCTTTGACATTGCGTTTTATGATTTTTTTGTTATCCAATCTTATCACTTCCCATGTCTATATTATACCTCAAAACAATTGTAAAGTCAACATAGAAACTAGAGAATAGGGACTAGGTACTACGCGCTCAAACCGAATTCAAAAATTGAACAAATTTCCCGCGCCCGTTTTGCGTTGTCCATCATTGTAGTGGCGGATATTATCCGCCATTACGACGGTTAACGCACATTACGTAGATAACAGAGGCTGCGCCGCGCGCAGCCCCTAGTCCCCAGTCCCTATTTCCTATTCCCTATGTTGACCTCTCCCAAAATTTGAGGTATAATATAGCTATGAATATTATTGTTTTATCCGACACGCATGGGCTTTTAAGGCCCGAGGCCAAAAAGCCGCTCGAGACAGCCGACGCGGTGATCCACGCCGGCGACTTCGGCAGCGAGAAAAACTATAACGAGATCAAGGCGGCGATAAACCCCGGCGCGCCGTTTTTCGCGGTGCGCGGGAACAATGACGGGTGGTCGAAAGATCTTCCCGAAACTCTTGAGTTCACTCTGGGCGGGCTCGGGTTTTTCCTTATTCACAACAAGCGCGGCATTCCCGAAAACATCGGCGCGGACATAATAATTTTCGGCCACAGCCACAAATACTTTTGCGAGGCGTCGGGCGGAATACTCCGCCTTAATCCCGGCAGCTTTGGCAGGAAACGCTTCAATCTGCCGATCACCATGGCGGAGCTTAAAATCGACAGCGGCGAATGGTCGGTCAGAAAGATCGACATAACCGACACAGCGGAAATCACGAAGATGCCCAAGGACCTGTCCAAGGCCGTGAGCGAGGTCGCAAGGCGCGCCGACCGCGGCGAAAGCGCCGACAAGATCGCCAAGAAGCTCGGGCTTGACCCGATTTTCGCGGCTCAGGTGATACGCATGAAGGTGACCCACCCCGGCATTGACACGGACGGGATCATAGATCGGATAACTCAAAAATAAAATAATTTAAAAATAGGAGTGTTAATATGAAATGCGCAGTTATTTATTATTCTCTTTCGGGAAACACAGCAAAAACAGCAAAGGCCGTCCAAAAAAGGTTCGGCGCGGATATGTTCTTTATCGAACCGGAAAAGGCATACGGCGCTTTTATTCCTTCGGTCGCCCGCGTGGTAAAAGAAAAGCTGACAAAAAAAGAGCCCGCTCTCAAAACGGAGCCGGCAAATTTTTCCGCGTATGACATTGTTTTTGTGGGCTTTCCGGTCTGGGCCGGAACGGTGCCGCAGTTCATGCAGAATTACTTAAAAGCCTGCGACCTTTCGGGCAAAAGAGTAATTCCGTTCGCCACAGCCCGGGGCAGCGGCAAGGACTCGTCGCTCAAGACGGTGAAGGCGCTGCTGCCCGAATCAAGCGTCACGGATTATCTTTTCACAAGCATGGTCGAAAAGCCGGATGTCGCGGCGTGGCTTGACAAAATCGCGAAATAGCATGCCGATCACAAAAACTCAACGGCGCCGCTGTCTATATGATAGACGGCGCCTTTTACTTTGAGGCCGCTGTCAGGCGTTATGCCGAGGCTGCCCTTGATTATATTGACGCTCTGCTCAACGTTCAGGCAGCAGGCCTTGTAGTCGTCGGTCTCATCGCGAATGGCGCGGCGGATCGCGTCGGTTATGAATTTTATATGCCCGTCGGGGTCGTGATGTATCGCGGCGTCGACCGCGCCGCAATGCGTGTGGCCGAGGACCACGACCAGCCTGCATCCGAGGTGCGAGGCCGCATAGTCCACGCTGCCGAGCTGATGATTGTCCATCACGTTCCCCGCGACCCTTATCACAAACAGATCGCCTATGCCTGCCGAAAATATGCTTTCGGGTATCACCCTCGAGTCGGAGCACGCGATTATTATCGCGTACGGCTGCTGGCCGTGATCGCATGTTTTCTGCCGCGCTTCGGGAGAAATGTCGCCCGCTCCGCGCTCGGCGCTTATGTATTCCATATTGCCAGCCCTGAGTTTTTCCAAGGCTTCCTCCGCCGTCAGTTTAACTTTTTCGCTCATGGTTATCCTCCTTTTTAATCGGCTTCCTCATCCATTGTCTCTATCAAAAAGCTCACCGGTCTGAATCCGTCGTTGCACGAGATCATCGCGGATCTTTCGTTCTTCATCCAGCCGTCGTAAAAACCACCGCCGCCGTGCGCGAGCGCCATGACAAACGCCGACATGCTCTCCCACGCGCTCTCGCAAAAGCCCTCGGGCCTGCGCCAGCCGTTGGCAATAAACACCATGCCCTCCCGCATATCGCAGGCGTCGGTAATCGGGTTCTCGTATTTTTCGATCAAATCATCATACCGCGCCGTTTTCATAACGGTTATCCTGACCTTATTCATAGACATTCCCTCCGCAGGTTTTAACTTATGTCATTATACCACAAATATTAAGGCATTGCAATCCCGCGCGGGCCGCGCGAAAAAAATTTGTAATTTTTTACGGCTTGTGATATAATCGTTTGAAACGGAGGTTTATTGATCATGAAAAAAATCTTATTTATAAACACATGCGTACGCGAGGAGTCGCGCACAAACAGACTCGCGCGCAGGCTTCTTGAAAAGCTCGGCGGCAAGGTCACCGAGATCGACCCCGATCTGAACGGTCTCAAGCCGCTTGACAGGGCATCGCTCGCGCGCCGCGAGGCACTGACGGCAATGGGCGACTTTTCCGCGCCCGAGCTCGGCGCCGCCCGCGCGTTTGCCGAGGCGGACGCGGTCGTGATCGCCGCGCCGTACTGGGATCTGACGTTCCCGTCGCTGCTCAAGATATATCTTGAAAACGTCACTGTATGCGGCGTGACGTTTTACTACACCGACCTCGGAATTCCCGCCGGCCTGTGCCGCGCCGAAAAGCTGTACTACGTGACGACCTCGGGCGGCCCGATCATACACAACTTCGGTTATGAATATGTGAGCGCCCTCGCGAAGGAATTTTACGGCATAAAAGACACGCGCTTTATATCCGCCGAGGGCCTTGACATGATCGGCGCCGACGCGGAGGCTATTCTGAAAAAGGCCGAGGAAAATATCGAGCTTTAGCGCCGCGACCCGGAATTACGCGCGCTCTGCTTCCGTATAATTTTTATGTATTCCTCAAGGCAGAGGCCGCGGTCGTGTATTTCCTTGGCGGCGGCCGCGCCCACATATCGGAAGTGCCACGACTCGTTGGCTATGCCCGTAATATCGGTTTTGTTTTCGGGATAGCGCAGGATAAATCCGTATTTGTAAGAGTTTTTTATCAGCCACTTATGAACGCTGTCGGATGATGACCGCGCCTCGTCCGCGCTGTTGATGTCGAGGGCGAGCCCCGTCTGATGCTCGCTGCGCCCGGGTTCGGCCACCCACTTTTTCGCGGCCTCGCGGGCGGCTCGGTAAGATTCGCCTTGATTTACGCGTTTTTCTGTTTCCTCTTCCAAAAGCGAGCGCTGTTTTTCCTCCGTCCTGAACGCCGATGTCACCGACGGAAAAATGCCTTCCGCTCTCGCGTCGTCAAACATTTTCTGGAGCTGCGGATATATGCGCCTGTCCACCTTCTGCCCGTTTGAGAGCTCGGCCAGCTCAACGCTGAAATTTTCGGGCAGCGGATTTTGGGCGTTCACCAATATGAGCTGCCAATCGTCATCCTCGGACGACACCTCGCTCAAGTTTATCGGGTCAATCAGGAGCGACGCGCGGATTTTGATCCGCTGCGCAATTCCGCCGCTCGTCAAGCGGAACACGAAAAACGCCGAAACAAGCCCGACAAACGCCAATATCGCCGCAAGCCTTAATTTATGTTTCATCCAACAACACCTCCGCGCGGCAAAAAGCCTTAATTCGCTGTTCATTATAGCAAATTAAGGCTTCACATTCTTTAATATTAAGTTGATAATTTCCTAAGAAATTATTAAGATGTCACGCGGGCAGCGTGACTTTAAACGTCGTTATCTCGTTTTCGCTCTCAGCGCATACGGTTCCGCCGTGGAGCTCGACTATATCTTTCGCTATTGCGAGCCCGAGCCCCGCGCCGCCCGTCGCGCTTGAGCGGGCGTCGTCGGCGCGGAAAAACTTTTCAAACACCGAGCCCAGCTTTTCATTGGGAATTGTTTTGCCGCGGCTTGTGAACGCGACGACAATATTCCCCTCGATCCTTCGCGCGTCGATAGTGATTACGCTGTTCGGATAACTGTACGCCGCCGCATTCCGTATTATGTTCCCGAACACGCGGGCAAGCCTATCGGCGTCCACGCGTCCGCTCAGGTCCTCGTCCGCGTTCAGCTCTATTGTGTTCCCGCGCCTGCTCAGAACCGGATAGAACTCGTCCGAGAGCTGAAGCAGCAAATAATACAGATCG
This sequence comes from uncultured Monoglobus sp., assembly GCA_947624305.1. Classification (GTDB taxonomy): domain Bacteria; phylum Bacillota; class Clostridia; order Monoglobales; family Monoglobaceae; genus Monoglobus. The sequence continues at coordinate 5,256 of CANQKC010000045.1, forward strand.
GTTTCGTTTTTGTTAAGCGTTATCTGCTGCAAATTGTATTTTGTTATCTCAAAAAATTCGTTTATGAGGTTTTCGAGCTGCAGCGCCTTGTCAAGCGATATGCCGAGATAAGCCCCGGCTTTGTCGGCGGGCAGATCGGGGTTTTCCTTCAAAAGGCTGAGATAGCCGATCACCGAAGTGAGCGGAGTGTGTATATCATGAGCGAGATATGTGATCATGTCGTTTTTCCGCCGCTCCGCCTCAAGCGCTTCCCGCTTGCGTTTTCTCAGCGTCCGCTTCGCGGTGTTCAGCGTGTTTTCGGTCGCCGCCATCTCGGGCGGCAGCTTGATCTCGGCGTCATCCTCGATCAGCAGCGCGTCTATTCCCCGGTTTATCGAAGTGAAATATTTTGTGAACCAGTTCATAAAAAACCGCAGCATGACAAGAAATATCACCGCGACCGAAATTATCCATATAATTTGAGTGAAATTTCTGAAAAAGTGCTGATAAATTTTTTCCGCGCTGTCGCGGCTCACGCCGAGGCCGACAAGAAATTTCAGCACGAAATTTCCGCCGCGGTACTGCCAGATCAGCTTGTAAAGCGCGAAAATAATTATAACCGCCGCGACGGTCAGCGTCAAAAACCGCGCGTAGATTTTTGACTTTAATCTCGCGTACTCGGAATTATTGTTGTTTTTCAATTTTATAACCCACTCCCCAGACAGTTTTTATAATATCCGAATTTCCCGCGATTTTGCCGATCTTTTCGCGCAGATGCCTGATATGCACGGTTATGGTGTTGTTGCTTTTGACGTAATACTCGTCTTTCCATATTTTGCGGAACAGCTCCTCAGAGCTAACGACGTTTCCGTTCTGCTCCAAAAGTATGCGGAGTATTTGAAATTCAGTCGGCGTTAACGCAAGCGGGCGCTCGTTTATAAAGCACTCGTGAGTTTTCACGTTCATCACAAGATTGGAGCGCGTGATCATCCCGTCGCCCATATCGCCCGCCGAGGCGCGGTCGTATTTTTTGTATCGCCGAAGCTGGGCCTTTATCCTCGCGACAAGCTCAAGCGGCATGAAAGGCTTGGTAATATAATCATCCGCGCCCAATGTCAGGCCCGTAATCTTGTCGCTCTCACCGTTTTTGGCCGTCAGCATGATTATCGGATATGTGTATCTTTCCCTTATTTTTTGACACAGTTTAAATCCGTCCGTATCGGGAAGCATTATGTCAAGAACCGCCAAATCAAATTCGCGGGAAGCTATACTCTCGAGCGCCTCGCCCGCGGAATAAAACTTAAACACCTCATAATCATCATTGCGCAAATAAAGCTCTATTAAATCGGCAATCTCCTTCTCGTCATCCACAACAAGAATACTCTCCGCCATAACCAATCACCTCTTATATTCAAATTTTACGTCCAAAGCGACATAATAAACATGGGACTTGATCCTTTGCCCTTTCAAAGCCGCAGGCCTCGTAAAAGCCGATCTCGCCATTATACGCGACAATGACGACGCGCAGATAATCACGATAGATTTCCTTCATCTTTTCCACAAGCCTCCTGCCGATACCCATGCCTTGGTACTCGGGATTTACCGGAAGATAATGAATATAGGCCGTCATAATTCCGTCGTCCATCGCGCAGATCAGCCCGATCAGCTTATCGCCGTCCCACGCGGTATAAACCATCTTAAAATTTTTCAATGTGATTAGAGCATTTGCCGTCACTTATTTTCTTACGTCTTTATACCAGAAATTCTTGTCAACATTTCCGTTTATACCGTTTATTTTACCTTCGCTTGTATATTGCCACATATCGTAGTTGCCTTTGTATGTGCAAGTCTTTGCATACTGTGCCACCCATTTGCTGATATTGGGATTGTTAAAGAAAGCGTCGGTAAGCTTTGTATTCCACCAGGTTGTATTCGCGTAAACACCTACTTCGTATCCCGCGCCGGTTATAGTATTACAGAAGTTCCTCGCGATAGCCGCCAAATGTTTATTAGTCAGCTTTCCCAGCGTTTTTTCGTCCTCCATATCATAGTAGATAGGAAACCGAAACTTTCGCCCTTTAACAAGCCGCAAAACGTGCCGAGCCTCGCTTCTTGCGGCGATAGTTGTCTTGGCATACGAATACAGATATACGCCGAATGGTATTTGATTTTGAGTACAGCCGTTTACGTTGTTGATCCATTGTTGGTCGTCCTGCTTTGTAAAATTCTGCCCGAAACCGCACCGAATGATCGCGAAATCAATCTGATTTTTCACTAAGCCCCAATTTATTTTGCCGTCATGCACGCTTACGTCTATGCCATTCATTTTTGGCGTCTTTGGCGCTGTGTTCAGTCCTTCCGAACCTTCTGTCATGGGATCCGTTTCGTTATCGGTAAGTTTTATACCCTCCGTAAATCTCCAGCTGTTTTCGGCAAAGTTCATTTCCGGAGTTTTTTTTGCATTAATGTTTTTGGAACGTACGATCATAAAAAGCAATACCGCCAAGATCAGGACTAAAGCCAAAATTAAAATATACTTTAACATTCAAACAGCCTCCTAACACATCTTAAAATCATTACCTATAGCCTCAAATAATCCCGTTAAATATTCCCTGCTGTCCACGTTGTCCACAAGGAGCATTTCCTTTGCTCCTTCATAGGGCAGTGCGTGTTCCGCTTCCGGCATATAGCGCACCGCCGCTTTCACAGGCTTGACAAGCAGGCGGTCGTCATATATGCCGCCAACGATCTTGCCTTTGTAATACAAAATGTACTCCCCCATCATCGCCCGATATGTAATATCATCCAGACCTGACAACTGCTCTAAAATATACTCCAAATATTCTTTGCTCGACGCCATAAAATCATTTCCTTCCCTATTTATTCATTTTAACAGTATTTTTCATAACAACATTGCTCTATGACCTCATCACCCAAAAGCGTGACAGCTTTTTGCGGGCAGCGGCTGACACAGCGGTAACACATTGTGCACTTGCCGCCCGCGACAGCACGATTATTGTTAACAGAAATATTTTTCATAGGGCAGAGCGAGGCGCACAAACCGCAGCCCACACAATCGGCGCTTATTTTCAGCTTATCAGTATATCCTGCCGTCTTATTATAAAACCAAAGCCGCTGCCCGAAAAGGCCCGCCATATGAGCGATCCATGTTATACCGTCCTTGGGGTATTTTCCATGTTTGATTTGCTCTGTGACAAACTCAATCTTTTTATCGGCCAGCCTGATTATTTCTCTGTTTTGCTCAACACTCTTTTTCAGAAGCTTACTGTCGCAGACGGAATCCGGCATTTTAATATGAACACCGCCCAAAATTCTTGCGCCGTATTTTTTGAAAAGTCTTGCCGCACAGCCCGCGCCGTCTCCGCTGAAAGCGCCCATTGTGGCAACGCACAGTATTTTCTTATTTTCCCAAAGAGAACTGTTTTTCTTGATAAAATTCCTGACCATATAGGGCGCGTTTGAAAATTGCGTCGGATACCCGAAAATTATGGTATCGTTGTTTTTTATTTGCCGTGTAACATCCGCCGCTTCCAAGGGTATCGCTGCTGCGTTCTTATCGAGCAGCCCGACTATTTTTTCAACGCAATGCTTTGTGTTCCCCGTTCCGCTTAAATATATTCCGATCATTTTTCTCTCCGATAAGTCATGATTTGTCACTTCGTTTCATTTCCAAAATGATTATACCACAACCCACCAAATTTTTCAATCCCTAATGAGACCTTGCAATGCTGAAAAGAGAGGTTCTATTGTTCCATTTCCTTTGCTTAATAACTGTATATCCAAGTCATAATTTCTGTCAATAAAGATATAATCCAGGTGGTATTTTTTACACATTTTAAGTGTGTGAACATTATCAGAAATCAACCTATCTATATTACAGTCATCGTCACATCGTTTTTCTATCACATCAGCATATTCCTTTATGTCATCAAAATGTTGTCGGATATAGTTATCACTCATAACCAAGCAAAGAAATTTTATTTCCGAACGATAAGTTGTATCAAAGTCTTTTTTCCAATCAAAAGGAATGTAACACCCCTCTACAATGAGATTTTGTCTATTTTCAATCGAGGTCTTTATTATTTCCCGCACGACAGGCCACATGAAATTTGTTAGCTTTTCTTCTTTGTCAAGTGGTGTCAAAGATGTCATACCGCTGCGAATCAAGCCCATTTTCAAATGGTCAATAGATAAATATGGATAGTGATACTTTTCCAATAGTGTTTGCGCTAATTTTGTTTTCCCTGTATGAGAAGCTCCTGCAATCAAAATAACCATTTTAAATAGTTTTCATCTCCTTTTCGGCTTATACAAACGCTTTTACGGAATACGTCGCTCCCCAGTTTCGGAGCGCCTCGACTTTTGAAAAGCCCGCCGCTTTCAGCACGGCTGTTTCGTGCTCCACGGTAAGCGGCGTGTCATAATGGTAAAACGCGTCGTCAGCGATACCTTGTTCTTTTTTCAATGTGCGGAGCCGCTTGAAATATTCCTGCTCCAGCGCTTCGCTTTCCGCAAAATAATCTGTAAGGATAAAATATCCTTCGGGTTTCAAAGCCGCATGAAGTTTTTGATAAAGCAGCAATTTATCTTCAGCGGCAAAGTGATGAAGCGATTCCACCGAAACAGCGGCATCATAGCAGTTCGCTTCAAAAGGAATATCAAAATAAGAGCCGCAAATCAGTTTGATCTTACGGTCAGTGAACTTGCGTTTTAACTCCGCCAGCATATCCGGCGACAAATCGATCCCCACAACCGATGCTTCCTTGTTCAAAGCAAAATAGTATTCAAGTTCAAGCCCTGTGCCACAGCCCAAATCAAGCACATTTGCCCCGCGCTTCATCGGCAGCAGCGCCGCCGTATACGGATAGAACTCCTTTGCGCCTTCAATTTCGGTCAGCATATGTTCATCGTAGCCCTCGAGACGGTTTTTAAAAAACTCATTCATTGTTTCCAACATGAATTTGCTCCTCTACGCCTTAACAAAAATAGTTTAAATATATTTATGGCTTTCTTGCAAGCTGTAAATCAATTGTATCATATACTGTAATTTTACCGCCGTAATTGTTTATTGCCTCCTCAATTTTTGAGAAAAACTTCTTTCTTATATTTTCCTCGATTGCAATATGGTCGGAATATGTTCCGAGCAATGCGCAATATTCACCTGCGGAAAAATTTCGCGTTCTGTGAAACAAGGCGTGTTTTATATCCGTGAAGCCGTATTTTTCCGCGATTTTTGCCGTTTGCGCGGCCCGATCCTCGGTATACTCTATCGGCGGTTTTTTGTTATGATAATATTCGCCGTAAATACTTTGAATTTCCTTAAAAAGAGGCAAATTGTCTTTCGCCGGATAAGGATGATTTGCAAATCTCGCAAACGCTCCGCCGCTTTTCAGCATCGAAAACACTTTTTCATATCCGACACACTCGGCAATCCAATGAAACGCGCTCGCGGAATATACCAAATCATATGTACCGTCCGAAAAAAACGTATCCTCAAATTTGTTTGTTATAACAGAAAAATTCGGATATTCTTTAAACTTTTCCTTACACAATTCAGAAAACTTTTTGCCATATTCAACTGCAGTCACATTGCATCCGGTCTTTAAAATCGGCAGCGTTGCCTTACCGCTGCCAATTCCTATCTCTACAACATAACAGAACTCATTGAGAGCGTTATAATTAAATATCATTTCATAAAGTTCATCAGGATAAGAAGGGCGAAACTTATCATAAGCAGAAGCCACTGTATCAAATGTCTGTTCCCAACCTTTTATTTCCGACATGGTATTGCTCCTATTAATTCCGATTTGTAGCTCTGTTTTATTTCAAAATGATTATACCACAATCTGCCGATTTTTTCAATCCTCCACGGGAGATTTCGCAAAACCATATCTCGCAAGATAAGGCGTAACCAAGGCAATCCATCTCCCGCGGCAAAACATTATTGCTGTTTCAACTCACACCTCTTGCGAGGCATGACAAATGCGTCGATATGGAATAAAATGCAACTGCGGGTTTCAACTCACACCTCTCGCAAGAGGCGTGACTTTCACCGCTGTCCGATGTTTTGGTAAAGCCTGTATTTCAACTCACACGCCTCTTGCGAGGCGTGACGGTATGGGTAGAGACAAAGCCGAGAATAAATCCGGTTTCAACTCACACGCCTCTTGCGAGGCGTGACCTGGGTGAACAACAAACGGATTTTCAAGATGTGCGTTTCAACTCACACGCCTCTTGCGAGGCGTGACATAATTATCCTCCAAGAGCTTTTACTTTTTCCTCGTTTCAACTCACACGCCTCTTGCGAGGCGTGACATCGCGGTGACTAATTTAAAAACCGAGTCGGTGAGTTTCAACTCACACGCCTCTTGCGAGGCGTGACAGGATATGGGGCGCCATTCCGCTCTCCGAACGCTGTTTCAACTCACACGCCTCTTGCGAGGCGTGACAAAAACTGCCCTGTGCAATCGTCGACATGGACGAAGTTTCAACTCACACGCCTCTTGCGAGGCGTGACATGACGCAAACGGCGATATGCCGTTTCCCGAAATGGTTTCAACTCACACGCCTCTTGCGAGGCGTGACCCAACACTGCCCGCTTGATGAATAACAGTTACATGTTTCAACTCACACGCCTCTTGCGAGGCGTGACACAGGTTGCAATATCTTTGATAGCTGACTCAGAGTTTCAACTCACACGCCTCTTGCGAGGCGTGACCTGGCGTGATCGAGGGCACATCTGCGGCCACGTTTGTTTCAACTCACACGCCTCTTGCGAGGCGTGACAATACTTCACCGACGGCCATGTCACAGTTGAAGAGTTTCAACTCACACGCCTCTTGCGAGGCGTGACCAAGTCTGATCGCTTCTTTCGCTGCCAAACATGAGTTTCAACTCACACGCCTCTTGCGAGGCGTGACCGGTCTGAATGTGCCCTCGGTGTCGCCCGTGATCGTTTCAACTCACACGCCTCTTGCGAGGCGTGACCCGAAAGTTTCTGCATACGCGTCAGCACCGTATTGTTTCAACTCACACGCCTCTTGCGAGGCGTGACCCATATTTCGTTAAGCGTTTTTTGACCTGTTTCAAGTTTCAACTCACACGCCTCTTGCGAGGCGTGACTTTATTCCCGTCAATCGCAGATGACGCGATCCAGGTTTCAACTCACACGCCTCTTGCGAGGCGTGACATATACTTTTAGCACCAAAAAAAATATTGACTTTAGTTTCAACTCACACGCCTCTTGCGAGGCGTGACTTTTCCGTATCGCTGACCGACGCGCAGTCGATCAAGTTTCAACTCACACGCCTCTTGCGAGGCGTGACTCGACCCCCAAAATCTTTTCCGTCATACAGATAGTGTTTCAACTCACACGCCTCTTGCGAGGCGTGACTTAAGTTTCACGGCCGGATCACAAGACAGAAAACGTTTCAACTCACACGCCTCTTGCGAGGCGTGACACCTGGCGGGCGGCAAGCTCGATATGCCCGGCATGTTTCAACTCACACGCCTCTTGCGAGGCGTGACGCCAATTGTCCGACGACTGAGATTGTTCATACTGTGTTTCAACTCACACGCCTCTTGCGAGGCGTGACCGTCACGACGTTCATAAACGTAAACGTAACATCAGTTTCAACTCACACGCCTCTTGCGAGGCGTGACAATATTCCGGGACATCTTAAATCTGTGAACAAGGTTTCAACTCACACGCCTCTTGCGAGGCGTGACGAGAACGTCCGATGCCGGCATTTTCCGCAGGAAAGTTTCAACTCACACGCCTCTTGCGAGGCGTGACCGTTAATCCGGGAAATTCGGCGACAAACGGCAGCGTTTCAACTCACACGCCTCTTGCGAGGCGTGACTGCCAACGCGAGCGCAAATATAACGATTAACGCGCGTTTCAACTCACACGCCTCTTGCGAGGCGTGACGAAGCTTTTTTATAAAGCTTTGACAAACGGAGCGTTTCAACTCACACGCCTCTTGCGAGGCGTGACAAAACACCCTACGCAGGATCGCCCGCGGAATAAAAGTTTCAACTCACACGCCTCTTGCGAGGCGTGACCTGATTGAGAGCGTTGTCTGAGGTAACATTATAGTTTCAACTCACACGCCTCTTGCGAGGCGTGACGATTTTGCGTCACGACCCAGCAAAGCATATTTATGTTTCAACTCACACGCCTCTTGCGAGGCGTGACATATTCACACGGTCGCGGAGCGGACGGGATTTTCGTTTCAACTCACACGCCTCTTGCGAGGCGTGACAAGCATTTTACAAATTGCCTCGATCTCCGGAATGGTTTCAACTCACACGCCTCTTGCGAGGCGTGACTGTCCGTAATATCTATTTTGACGGCTATCGGGTCTTTGTTTCAACTCACACGCCTCTTGCGAGGCGTGACCCTCCGCCTCGCAAACGCCCACAAACTTCTCATTGTTTCAACTCACACGCCTCTTGCGAGGCGTGACTAAAATCACGGTTCCTGCCGTTCCCGGTGTCACGAGTTTCAACTCACACGCCTCTTGCGAGGCGTGACAATTTCCGACTGAAACAGCAATCATTTTATTATCGTTTCAACTCACACGCCTCTTGCGAGGCGTGACAGGAATGTCAAGGGGAATATTGCACGAAAACGGAGTTTCAACTCACACGCCTCTTGCGAGGCGTGACCCTATATATTGTATAATATACGGATATTACCCACAATTCGGCGGACTTCTTTTAAATTTTAACATACTTTTATTGATAAATCAAATATTTTTTCCGGCGAACCTTATTGAGTTTTTGATATTGCCTAAGGTTCGCAACGCGTGTTATATAATCAGCGCGCCTTCGGTTCATAGATCGATTTGGCACCGATATGCTCAATGTTCCTTTCCCGGTTACTGCCGAATTTTGCGGCCTTACTCCGGTATTCAAAAGCGAAAATTGACAAAATAATAATATTCTATTACTACCCCTCAAAATGATGTTTTATCGTTCCGCATCTCAAATATGTATTTGAAACGTCCCAAAATCAAATATTCCGTTTCCATGTTGCAGTTTGCCTTGTTGATATAAAGACTGAAACGCTTTCGCAATTTCATCAACTAACGAAGCCGAAATATTAAGCTGATGATGCGCCGGCAACACCTTTTTAATTTTGAGCGATCTCACCTTTTCCACCGAGCGCATAAACGCAATCGGATCGGTAGTCGGATAAAAAGCGTCCAAACATCCTTTATAAATCAAATCGCCGGAATACAGCCATCCTCTGTCCTGCTCATAGAAGCAACAGTGTCCCGGTGAATGACCGGGCGTATGAATGACTTTCAGCGTTCGATTGCCTAAATCAATTAAGTCGCCGTCGTGCAGTATGCGTGTAGGCACGCCTTTGAAAATTTTATAATCATCTAAGCAAAACCCGGCAGGGAAATCGCACGGCTCCAGCGTCAGATTTTTCTTGACCGTCTGTAATGGAAGCGGAAACTGCTCGGAAATCCAACTTACCTCATTTTTATGTATGGCAAAGTCCTTAAAGTATTTATGTCCACCAATGTGATCCCAATGGGCATGAGTGGTAAGAACGCTAATCGGCAGGTCGATCAAATTTTCGACTACCTTTTTGATATTTGCAACACCTAACCCCGTGTCGATCAATACAGCTCGCTCCGTTCCACAAAGTAAATAGCAGTGTGTTTCTTCCCAATGCTTATACTCACTGATCGCAAATGTCCGAGCGTCAATTTTTTCAACAGTAAACCAATTATATTGCACAGTATTTCCCTTTTTATATCTGATTCTCGCGTATTATTTTTTCTATGTCATCAAGCGGAATGTCGTATAAGGTTTCCCAATCTTTCGGCGACTTTCCGACATCGATATCAAAACTTGTGTTATCGTTCACTTCGATAACACACCCTGTCCGACCGTCTTTAAGCAAAACGGTATCATATTGCTGTATCTGCATCATCTGCTGACCTCCTTATGTATGCAATAGCAAGCCGTGTCTCTTGACCTTTTTTCTTCCGCTTAGATTCTCAATAAGCAATCACAAACGGCAAAGCATAATATATTCTTCATCATTTTCGTCCACAATTTCAAACCCTGTTTTCAGATACATCGCTGCCGCATAATTTTCTTTTTGAACCGAAAGCGACGCTTGTTTGTATCCTCTGATTTTCAAAACACGGAGCATTTCTCTCATCAACGCAGTTCCTATGCCAAAGCCGCGATATTCCTTATATAATGATATTGCGAATGACGGAGTGTCATCATCAATATGCCCGTAATCGTCCATAATGCGCACCCAAACAGCGCCGACAACTTTGCCGCTCACTTCCGCAACCAAACCGATATCGTCCTTCATCGTCCCAAAGCCGGCTATATACACCTGAAGTTCGGGCCTATTGATAATTGATTTGGGCGGCGCGGGCATCCCTTCCGGCACAAAAACAGCCCCATACAGAAAATCCTCAAGCATGCTGTATTCTTCCTCCGCTATTTCCCTGATTGTATACTCCATAATTACCTCTTCTCATTTCATTCAAACACAAAATCATTATACCACAACCCGCTAACTTTTTCAATCCCTCGCCAGAAACCTCGCAAAGCTGAAAAAATAATTAATTAATTTTTTTAATTTTTATTTATTACAAATTTATAGTACCATATTAGTACCACAGACCACCTAAATATCCCCGAAAAGTACGTTTTCACGGGCTTTTCGGGGATTTTGGTCATCATTCCCACTCGCTCCTGATAAAGAAATCTTAAACAATTCTGTTTAGAGATTTTATCACGAGGTATTGTAGTTA
>CANQKC010000046.1 GCA_947624305.1 uncultured Monoglobus sp.
AGAAAGGACTAAGCCAGAAGCCTCGTGTTTTCAAGGTCTTTCTGATTTAGTCCTATTATGGCACAACAATCTTTTACGATGATCGTACCGACGTTTCCGTCCTTGACTTCGGCTATCATAGCCTTAAATCCCTCACGCTCGAATGTCGTACCGCTCACTCCGTCGTCAACAAAATACCTCGGATTTTTGAAATTGTTATCCTTTGCGTATTTGCCCAAAATCGCCTTTTGGTTCACAATGCTGTTGCTGTCGCCCTGCAATTCATCGTCGCGGCTGAGGCGGCAGTATAACGCTGTTATCTTTTCAGACTGTCTGTTCATTTTTTATCCTCACTTTCCGACAGTCTGTCAAACAGGATCGTATAGTAATTTTATCATATTTCATTCTGTTTGTCACCGCCTTTTTCGGGATTTTCAGCCATCAATTTCAACAATTTTGACGGCAAAGATTTGTGTCCGGCGTACATACCGCTGAAACGGTAAATCGTGTTGCCGTTTTCAAGGATAAGCGTTATCTTCGGAAGTTCCGCAGATAACAGATTTTTAACTTTCATATTTCACCGTTCCTTTCTTTCATTAGCTCTAGCACCTCTTTCAGCCTTCCTATTGGAATATTCGCCTCGTTAACGGCGTTTATGATTTCCTCATTTTCAAGCTGTGTTTTCTTTGTTTCAAGAACTTTGATTTTTGCCTGAAGTTTTTTCACTCGCGCTGTCTTGTAATTTATCTTATCGGTTATTGTTTGAATATCCATAATATCCTCCTTTTACAGTTCGGGGTCGTTACGTCTCTTATGATGTTGTGTCTGTTCGTTTTTCGTGTCAGCATATTCTTTGTGCTCGGCAAGTTTTTTGAGAATACTCGGCTTTTTATTCGGCGCCTCCTGTTCCGGTTTTATGTCAAGGTACATATCCACATTTTTCTTTAATACTGATATATCGTTGTATTCGTCTTTCATATCCTTGTGCAGAGCCGACAGCTTTGAAATATCAGCGATAAGCCGCTGCTTTTCCGTCTCGATTTGTTTTACGCTCGGCAGTTTGTTGTTTTCCGTCAGGTGCGGCTTTAGCTCATTCGTCAATCGACGGAACAGGTCTATTTCTTGCTTATGATTTGAATAGAAGGTGTTTTTCAGCAGCGGGTTTTTCTTTGTATATTCCTCATAAATCGGTTTTAGGTTTCGATACATATTCAGCTTTTTCATCAAGGCTTCAAGCTCGTTTATCCGTTTTTTATCGGATTTGATCTTATCTGCCGTTTCCTTTAATTTCTTGGATTTCTCCGATACCCGCTTTGATAAATCCTCGTAGTCCGCAATGCCTATCTCGTCTATGACGATAAGAGTTTTCGCTATCAGTTTCAGATTGTGGATTTTCGCCCATTGTTCATAGCCCTTTGACTGCCGATACTTTACGTTGTGTTCAATATCAATAAGCAAATCAACGGTTTTGAGGTGATACATTCCTTTAATACGAAGTTCGATATTATCTTTCTCATAGTCTCTGCCGATTGTATCGGTTTTGGTAAACCGCTTGTTGTCAATATCACGAAACCACAGAAAATCGTCCTCGCGGACAATATATTTCTTATCGCGCATCCGCCGCAGGAAATCATCATAATCAATCGCGAACAGGATACACTCATCAATCGCCTTTTTGATTTTGTACTTATTTGAGACGTACGTTTTCTTTGGCTCATAGTTCCTTTTCCGTCTGCTCGGCTCTATGATGTTCAGTCCGTATTCGGCGCATATCTTATCGCTGATTTCCCGTATTCGGTAGTATGATTTCTTATCTGAGCGGTAACGCTTGTGGTTTTGAAAGCTCACGGCGTTAAATATGATGTGATTATGATAATGATCTTTGTCTGTATGCGTGCAGAGTACATATTCATATTTTCCACCCAAAACCTCGTCCGCGAATTTCTTTCCGATTTCGTGGCATTGTTCCGCCGTGACTTCATTCGGCTTAAATGACTGGATAAGGTGATACGCTTGATTTTCACCGCCGCTCTTTGCTAATTGTGCCGTTAATTCAAATTCAAGCTCCGCTGTTTCGTATGCGCAGCCGAAGGTTGAGATATATTTGCCGTTTTCTGTTTTATCAGAATTTCCGATATATGTTATTGACTTGCCGAGAGTATGTTTGATAGGGTGTATTTTAGTAATTGCCATATCTCATCCACCTTCGCTTTGACAGCCGCAACATCCTGTTTCATAATTTCATAGGTATTGGCGTTACGCGTAATTTGATTGATATTCTTTCCGATAGCGTTCATCTCTTTGACAGCCGCTTTTAAATCGGAAGTATCAACATTTACAATAAACCCGTCAATAGCCATTTTCCGCAGGTACGCGCCCCGATTAGACACATTAGCCAAACGGACACGCCTGTTTATCAGTTCCAGCTCTTTCTCATCAACATAAAACTTCACTTGAATATTCCGTTTGCGCTTATTCAATAATTTCGCCTTCTTTCCATAAATTAAAGGAAACTTTTTTGCAAAATCCCGAAACGGGATTTTCACACTTTTGATACTTTGAGTACCAAAGTGTTATGCTTGCTAAAAAGTTTCCTATCTAATATCAGAACTATGAATACGCTGCTTTTCTCAATTTTATCTGCTTTCAGAGAATATCCGTATTAACAGTACACATTTATTATATCACGAATCAAAAATATGTCAATAGGTTTTTAAAAATTTTTATTTATGCACTTGAAATTCACAAACAGATTTGTTATACTGTAATTGAGGTGAAGTAAAGATGAACAATGAAGAAATGACAATAGGCCGGCGCGTTAGAAAGGCGCGTAAGGAAAAGGGGTATAACCAGACGGAGCTTGCGAACGCTCTCGGCAAGTCGCTTCGTACTATTCAGAAGTACGAAAACGGCGAGATCGAAATTTCAATAAGTATGCTGAATGAGATCGCAAAGGCTCTTGACACGACAACGACTTATCTGCTCGGCTACAAAACCGAAACGGTGAAACCGCAGATAACTACGTTTGCGGATGTGGCCGTAATGCTGTTTGAGCTTGAAAAGGTGACTGGACTTAAATTTGATATTGACGTAAAGCGCCCGCCGAGAGATGATAATTGGGAGTGCTCCATAAAGTTTGACGGAAAAGCAAAGACCGACCTTAACGCCGATATGTGTCTCTTCCTTGAGGACTGGGCGGACACAAGAGAGAATTACTCGCAGGAGCAGTACGCGGACTGGAAGGACAAGACGCTTGCATATTATTCAAGATTGGCAGTTGCGGAACAGGCGGGCGAGCCGGAGAATAATTTGATTACAAGAAAAGTTGTACCGATAAATTTGCAAGATCTACAAGCTGAGGAATGATGGAATTATAAAAATTTATAATTAACAAATACTGTTTTTATTAAATAAATTTATGATATATGTATATTGAAAGTTTGAGTCGATACATCAAACGAAAAATGATCCATCAAAAATTAATATTAAGAATATAATAAAAATGACATAACTGCTATGATTGTAAATATTATAGATTAATTTATTACAAATATGAGCACATACATTAGTTTAGTTGCACATTAAATTGCATATTGTAAAACCTAATGTTGTATGTCCTTTTGTTAAATAATGTTGACACGCTTTACTATATTTGCGTGGACATTTTAACCTCATTTTTTGATATCTATAAAAATATATGAATATATATTGACTTTTGGTAGAAAATAATATACAATATTAGCAACGAGGTGATATTGATGGCCCGTCCAAACTATTTGGCTGAAATTAAGAAAAGAATAGAGCATTCAAAAGAAGGCGATGTTTTTGTTGCAGTTGATTTTGTTGATATCACTGACAAGAAAACAGTCCAAATGGCATTTATAAGATTGGCAGCAAACAATATAATCAAACGTGTTTTGAGAGGCGTTTATTATAAGCCTGAATATAACAGCTTTCTAGATGAATATCTTGCTCCTTCTCCAAACCTTGTTGCAGAAGCAGTGGCAAGAAACTTTGGATGGACTATTACACCCTGTGGTGATACGGCGTTAAATATTCTTGGATTGTCAACACAAGTCCCTGCCGTGTGGTCTTATGTAAGTGATGGAACATATAAAGCATACAACTATGATAACACAACAATTAAGTTTAAGCGTACAACAAATAAAGAGATCTCAAAGCTATCATATAAAACTGCTCTCGTTGTTCAAGCACTGAAGGCACTTGGTAAAGAAGGTGTTAGCGAAGCAATAGTATCAAAGTTAAGTAATAATTTAACACCGGAGGAAAAAACAAACGCTTTAAATGAAGCAAAAGCTGCTACATCTTGGATATACGAATATATAAAACAAATTTGCAAGGATGATAAAAAATGATTACCATAGCAAACATAAACGAAAAAGATAGGAAAGCATTATTCCAAAACACAGCCGCCAAAATGGGTATGACCGATGCGATTATTGAAAAAGATTTTTGGGTGTGTTTTATGCTCAAATATCTGTTTAACATCAGCAACTTCAAAGATAAAATTGCATTCAAAGGCGGTACAAGCCTCTCAAAATCATATGGTCTAATTAAGCGTTTTTCGGAAGATATTGATTTGATACTCGATTGGCGTGTTCTTGGTTACGAAAAGGATGAACCCTGGTTGGAACGAAGCAACACAAAACAGGATTTATTTAATAAAGAAGCAAATCATCGCACAGAGGAATATCTGAAAAATGAGTTTATTCCGCAAATCAGTGATGATCTACAGCATTTACTGAATACGCCGATCAAGTGTTACATTGATGAAATTGATCCGCAAACGGTTATTATTGCTTACAGAAAGAGCTTTGACGACTTTTCGATCTTACCGGTAATACGTCTTGAGATCGGCGTGCTTGCTGCATGGACTCCCGCGGAACTAAAACCAGTAACGCCTTATGCCGCTCAGCGTTATCCGCACTTATTTAAAGAAGCGTCTGCAAATGTTTTGACAGTATTGCCGGAGCGAACTTTTTGGGAAAAGGTCACTATCCTTCACCGTGAAGCGAACAGACCCGGGAATAAAACTTTTCCCGCAAGATATTCAAGGCATTATTATGATTTGTATTATATGGCAAATTCTTTTGTTAAAGGAAAAGCATTTGCTGATATCAATTTGCTCAATAAAGTGGTTGATTTCAAAGAAAAGTTTTACCGTTGCCCTTGGGCAAGATATGAAGAAGCAAAAATTGGCACAATGAAATTGATGCCGCCGGAAAGGAATATGCAAGCCTTAAGAGATGACTATGAACATATGCAGAATATGATTTTTGGTGAAAATATACCGTTTGATACTATTTTGGATGGTATCGAAAAATTGGAAAAAGAAATTAACGTTTTGTAAATTTAACATATACAATCAAATGATGGGGTGCCGATATGAACCTTACTGAAAACAAGAAAATAGAATACTGGAAAAACCAACTTTTAGACACGGGCAAAAGAAATAAAATGATAAACTATAGAGAAACAACAAGGGCAACATTAAAAATTGTTGAGCCCGGTCTTGATGAGCTGTATGCAAATTATGTTCAGAACGAAAATGAATTGACTTTTCAATATCCGTTAGATAAAAATACGGACATACGCACATACTCCGTATTAAGATTGTTTGACAAGCTTTCTTGTCCTATCAATGTATTTCTTGGGGATATAAAGGTTGCTACATCGTTTCAGGAAAGCAAAAAAACATTAAAGAACCTACGCAACAAATCTAAACTTGCGTTAGAAGAACAAGGTACAAATATACTTTATTTATCTTTGGGATTTATAGAGTGGCAGGAAAATCACGGTTCACGCCATACTTGGATTAAATCTCCTTTGGTATTGGTGCCGGTTTCACTGACAGTCGAGTCTCTTAATGCACCATTTAAATTATTAAGATTTGACGATGATGTTGTGGTTAATCCTACTCTTCAACATCTTTTGTCAGCAGATTATGGCATAGAATTACCATCATTTGATCCGGATAAAGATACGGTTGAAAATTATTTACAAACACTTGAAGAAATAGCTGACAAAAAAGGTTGGCGTATAATCAGAGAAGCAAGCATAGGACTACTATCTTTCTTGAAAATTAATATGTATAAAGACCTTGAAAACAACATTGAGAACATTTCAAACAATGCTGTTTTAAAAGCTATGCTTGGTGATAATTCTGAAATTGTCAATATCCCCGAAGAACTAAAGTCATATAATCATGATACATTGATACCCAAGGATTGTTTTCAGGTTCTAAGTGCGGATTCAAGCCAACAAGATACCATCGAATTATCCAAGAGAGGCGTTAGTTTTGTTATGCAAGGACCTCCCGGAACCGGTAAAAGTCAGACTATAACAAATATTATCGCAGAGGCTCTTGCCGCAGATAAGAAAGTATTATTTGTTTCAGAAAAAATGGCAGCTTTGCAGGTAGTATATAAACGTTTGTCTGAACTTGGTCTTGCTGAGTTCTGTTTGGCTTTGCACAGCCATAAGGCAAATAAAAAGCAAGTCCTTGACGACATACAAAATACACTTTCTTTGAAGAAAACACGAGTAAAACAAGAAGCCATTGAAGAATTAGACAGACTTAATTTTGAAAGAACGGAACTCAACCAATATGCTGCCGAATTACATGAGGAGATTGCACCGTTAAATATCAGTTGCTATGATGTATACGGCATTTTGGACAATTTAAAAGGTGCAACAGATGCTTTATTCTCTATCGAAGATGTAGATAAAATTACAAGAGAAACATTAAATGAGATGATATACAATCTCGAAAACTTTGAAAATTACATAAACAACTCCAATTTTGATATCGGAAAGAATCCGTGGTTTGGGGTTGTTATAAATTCTTTGACGCTTGAAGATAAGCAAGTAATGGACAAAAATATCAATTCGATTGTTGAATATTTAAATGCATTAATATCGAATATTAGTGATTTAGTAGCTAGTTATGATTTAAATAATCCTAACACATTGCAATCGATTGAAGAATTTATAGGCTTTGTAAAATCTCTGTTACAGATAAATACAATACCTGAAATTATATTTGATAATTACAATATCGGAGATTTAGAAGAATTTACGCAAAAATCAGCAGAAAGAATAGGCGCATTGATAAAAGACCGAGAAAATATAGACTCTTGGTTCTATTCCGATGTGTATAATATTGATTTGGAAAAGACAAAAGCAGATATTGATTCGAAAAAAGAGATATTAGCGAAATCCATTGAATCATCAATCATATATAATGTTTCTGAAAACATCGATGCATGTTACGATGACATACTAGATATGCTTAACAGTATTACCAATGTCGTAAATCTTGCAAATAGCGACATGGCTTTGTTATGCCTCGATATGCCTGTAACCTTAACAAATTTGAGCACATTGCATGACCTCATTGTTGAACTTAAAGCACAGCCATCCTGCCAAAAACAATGGTTTGATGCTCGTATTTTGAGCAGTGCTATTTCCAATATATCAAAATACAAAGAATTGTCTGCAAAAATCAACTCCCTTAACAGTGAAATATTGAGCACATGGGAGAAAGAAATTTTTGAAACAGATTATACCGGAATATTAAATAGATTTAAAACAGATTATAAGGGCATCTTCAAGGTGTTTAATTCCAATTACCGTGCAGACAAGAAAACAATTATTAAGCACAGTAAAGACCCCTTTTCTAAAATCTCTGATCAACAGATAGTCGATGTTCTTTTAAGAATAAAGGAATTGAACGAGCTCACAGCAGAACTTACAAATAATAAATCGTCTATCGATGAGATGTATGGAAGCGCTTTTGCGGGAACAAACACAGATTGGGAATCTATATCTTTAGACCTTTCTGCGCTCCAAAAAATATTAAGCCTGTATCCTGCAGCAAGTACACAAAATGAATTCAAAAACATTCTCATTAACAACGAATATGATAAACTGTCAAGAGTATATGCAACTTTTGAAGAGTTATCCGCAGAAATGATTCAGGCAATTTTTTCTAATTATAATCGCGTATTCCTTAACAAATTGGATTCTAATGAAGATTTGCACGGCATTATATCCAAACTCAAGGAAACATTGGCTACGGCCGGAGAATTAAAAAGACAAATAAAAAATTTAAAGGGAATATATAAAAACAAAGATTCTCATATTGATATGTTTGTAAAACTTGAAAAAGCGATTGAATTAAGAAAAGCCGAAAGTGCTTTGCGGAATGAAGAACGCTTATTCAAAACATATTATGGTGATTTATATAAATATACCGCAACCGATTGGAATGCGATAAAGCAACATATTGAAAACAAGAAAAACTTTGATAATTTAATTGTCGGCAAAAATCTTCCCGAAGAATTTTGCAAAACTGTTGCAACAAACATGACGGATAGAGAAATAATGACTTTAAAGATTAATGCTATCAGTAGAATAGTTTCAAAAGCCAAAGAATTGGAACCATTCTTTATGAAAATTTTCGGCAACGAAATTGCAAATTCAAGCATTGATGTTCTTGCGGAGCGTTATAGAAAATGCTCCGGGAAAGTAGACCTTCTTGAAGAATATCTTGATTACAAGACTTTCAGGGATAAGTGTATAACTTGCGGTTTGAAAGAATTAGTTCTTAAAATTGAACAAGAAGGTATTAAAGACATTGTTAACTGTTTTAAAAAGCGTTTTTATATGCTTTGGCTCAGCAAGGTAATAGAAACAAAACCTTCAATTGCAAACTTCAAGAGCGTAATGCATGATAAGACAGTTAATGATTTCTGTACCCTTGACGAACATCAGCTCTCTATTGCACGGATGAGAATTCGTGAGAAACTGATAAATAATCTGCCGAGAAAAGACAGATTGCTTTCTGCACACGATGAAATGAGCGTTTTGACAAGAGAATTAGGCAAAAAAAGCCGTATTATGCCAATAAGAAAACTGTTTAGGACAATTCCTAATCTTCTTTTGAAAATTAAGCCCTGCTTTATGATGTCGCCTTTATCGGTATCATATTTCTTAGAAGCGCAGACCTATAATTTTGATATGGTTATTTTTGACGAAGCGTCTCAGATATTTCCTGAAGATGCTATCGGAGCAATTCTTAGAAGTAAACAGGTTATCATCGCAGGAGACACCAAACAATTGCCGCCAACCAACTTTTTTGCATCAAGCACAAATAATTTGGACGGTCAATTTGATAATGCAGATGATGAGGGAGAGGACGAAATCTATGATTCTATCCTTGAAGAAACCGCAGGCATCCTTCCTAACAGAACCCTTCTTTGGCATTACAGAAGCAAATGCGAGGATTTGATTGCATTTTCAAACAGTCATATTTATAAAAATGAACTTATTACCTTTCCCGGCAGTGCAATATCAAAGACAGATACAGGCGTTGAATATTATAAGGTAGCTGATGGTGTTTATGAAAACAGATGTAATGTGCCGGAAGCGAAAAAATGTGTTGAATTGATTATCAATCATGTCAACAATCATCCTGATTTGTCGCTTGGTGTTATTGCATTCAGTGAAAAACAGCAATCTACTGTTGAGCAGATTCTTTATGAATACAGAAAACTGCATCCTGAATACGAATGGTTCTTTGATGAAAACAAAGACGAACCCTTTTTCGTTAAAAATCTTGAAAATGTCCAGGGCGATGAAAGAGATACTATCATTTTCAGTATTTGCTATGCTAAAAACAGTCGTGGAATAATGCTTATGAACTTTGGTCCACTTGGCAAGCAAGGCGGCGAAAGACGATTAAATGTTGCTGTAACAAGAGCAAAGACCAATATTAAACTCGTAGGCTCAATAGAACCGACAGATATTGACCTTGGCAGAGCAAAGAGTGACGGCGCAAAACTTTTGCGTTCCTACATTGAGTTTGCAATTAAAGGCCCTTCTACGCTTCCGCAACAGCAAATAGAATCACTTGATAATAGAGATGATTTCTGTGATTGTATATATGATTTCTTGATTTCAAAAGGATATATGGTATCAAGAAATATTGGTTGCTCTGATTACAAGATAGATTTGGCGATTGAACATCCTAACAAACGCGGAACTTATATTGCGGGAATCGAATGTGATGGTGAAAGCTATGCATCTGCAAGAACAGCTCGCGAAAGAGATCATCTCCGCCCGCAAATATTAAAAAATATGGGGTGGAATATCTACCGCGTATGGTCAACCGCATGGATTAAAAATACAACAGATGAACAGGACAAGTTGCTGGCATTTATTAATGAGTGTATGATGAACAATCCTCAGGAAATGACAATCAAGCTTGATGAAAAATATGATGTGCCTGTTGAGACAATTACAGAAGAAAAAAAGAATGTACAACAAAATAACACCACAACAAATCCATATGGATTTGATTATTATGTTGTAGCAAATTGGTGGGATGCTCCACAAAACGACAATGATGACTATGATCAGCAAATAGAAAGGGAAATCGATTATATAATTAGAACGGAACAACCTATACATATTGATTTGCTATATAAACGAGCAGTTGACGTTTTTGGAGAAGTAAAAGTTACATCATATGTTAAGGAAGAAACAAATAAGATATTGGAAAAATTTTCGCAAACTGATATTGTCATCAAAGACAATTTTGTTTATCGATTAAATTGCCCAGAAATAAAAGTTCGCATTAATAATAAAACAATGGGCGAAAGACGAAAAATAGAGCATATTTCCATTCCTGAAATTGAAAAAGCAATGCTTACAATAGCCGATTATGCCGTTGGAATTAATGAAGCTGACCTTAAAGTTGAAACGGCGAGAATTTTCGGTTTTGGACGAATGGGCACAAAGGTTTCAAAGGCTATGAATGATGCGTTTGTTAGTCTTTTAAAATCAGGAAAGGTAAAGATTGTCGATAAAAAAGTACATATTGTGGAGGAAGCATAATGAGCAATGAAACAATGATAAATCCGGTTGATAACTCATCAAACAGTTCCGTAATAAATTCCGAATTACAACCGAATAATGCAACTGTAATTAATACCGAAATCAGTAGCCCAAGCAATATCGCAGAAGGCACAACGCTTTGTGATAAATATACGGTGATAAGTAAGCTGGATATTAATACCGGTGAAGCCGATTTGTATGTTTGCGATTACAATAGCGAAAAGTATATTGCAAAAATATACAGAAGAAAGTTTGCAATAAAACCTGAAGTAACAACTATCTTAAAACAAATTAATTCTCCCTATATTGCAAAACTTTATGAAACAGGAACAATTCACGGCATGTCCTTTGAGATATTGCCATACTACAAAAACGGTAGTATTCAGGGACGAAAATTCACTTTTGAGGAATTAAAAAATAACATCATCCCCTGTATCAACGCGGGTCTTAAAATTTTGCACGATAAGAAAATCATTCATAAGGATTTAAAACCTTCTAACATTATGCTTTGCGATAACGGAAAAGATGTTGCAATTATTGATTTTGGTATCAGTTCCGTTCGTGAAGCAGGCAATACCGTTGTAATGACACGCACAGGTATGACTCCCGAATATTCCGCGCCCGAAACATTTAAAAATATTTTCCTTGCCGAATCAGACTATTATTCATTCGGCGTAACCGTATTTGAATTGTTTTGCGGTTATACACCGTATGCACATATGTCACAGGAAGAAATCGAGCAATATACATCTGTGCAAAGAATACCAATACCCAAAGATATGCCCACAGAACTTGCAGATTTTATTAACGCTCTTACATACTACGATATAAGAAATCGTAAAAACAAAGATAATCCCAACAGAAGATGGACTTATGAAGAGGTTAGAAATTGGTGTGAGGGTAAAAAACAAACTATCCCCGGCGAAGGTATTGGTAATAGTCGTGCGGATATGAATCCTTATAATTTTAACGGAAAAGATTTTACAGATATACAAAGTTTGGTTATTGAACTTGCAACGCATTGGAATGACGGTAAAAAAGAACTGTTCAGAGGTTATCTCGCTCCGCATTTTGCCAACAGTTCAAATCAGAAGTGCGCAAGAGTATGTGACGATGCCGAGGAAGAGGCGAGAAAATGTACAAAAAGCGATGATTTGATTTTTTGGACGACCATATATAAACTTGCTCCCGAACTCAAAACATTCTATTGGAAAGGTAAGAGTTTTGAAAGTTTGCCTGCATTGGGTCGCTCTATGCTTGAAAAACTTTGGGAAAACGATAAATCAGATTATGCTTTTTATGAAAGTATTTTGAACGAAAAACTTTTAACTCAGTATGTGGAATTAAGAGTATCAGGAAATCGAGAACTTAAAAATGCCGCTAAAAATATTGAGGAAATGCATGAGGTTGACGGCAAGAGTAATGCCGAGAAAACTTATTATATGATGGCATATATGCTTTCCGGTCAAAAAATTTTTAACTTTGATGGCAAGCAATTCAGAACTGTTGGTGAACTCGCAGAATATATGAAAGATCTGCTTAACAAATCATATGATGTATTTCAAAAATTTTGCCATAAGCTGATAGATTATAAAGATAATCTTGACACTCAGTTTGAATGCTGGCTAATCGCATTAGGTAAAAACGATGAACTGAAAAAATGGAGAGAAAGTTTAAAAGCGTAACGCGGCAAATATATTAGGTGGTGATAATGTGACACTAATTGTAACTGGTTCTAAATATGACAAACTTTTAAAAGAAAATAAAAAAATAACAAACTATTATAATTCGTCAGTAAGAGAAGTTGAACAACTGAAAGAAGAAAATAAAAAATAGCATCATTAAAAGATAGATATTCTCTTCATGTAGAAACACTTCAAAACGAAAACAATGATTTAAAAATCGCTTTATCACTTGTTAGAGAAGATGTTGTTCGTATGCAAACAGAAATTTTGCATTTAAAAAGACAAATTAATCAAAATGTTAAAGACGAAGAAAAAGTAATAGACGATGCTGTTTTGGTTGAAACAACAAGTAGTCCGGAGATAACACTAGAAACTATAAAGAACTTCCTTTTAAATTTTGATATACCAACAATAAATGGCTTTTTTAATGAAATTATAGACCAAAAAACCAACGAGGCAAATTTTGAACAAATGCGCAGATATAACATAGCGAAAATGATAAACATTTTGAACTCAATACTGGAATATGCTCATAAAGAGGACAAATTACTAAACTTATTAAAACTATCGGACCTTTCTGCTCCAATAGACGATTTAAAAACAATGATTGAGAACACAAAGTTATATCATATTAAGCGGCGTGACATATTTTATTAGAATATGATAAATTATAATCTATTAAACACACCCTAAAAAACTGATGAAAATATATGCATAGGTTTTTAGCTCGGTGTTTAAAAAATGAAAAAGAATATATGTATGCTTTAAGTATAAATAAAGAAAGAATAATTAAAGATGAGCAAACAGATTCATTTAATTAAAATATATTAAAACATTTTTGAAATTTAAAAAAATGTTACCTGATAACACAGATGAAGAAAGATATAGAAAGGGTTTAAAATTATGAGTGGTCCAAAAACTTCTGAATATACTCTTACGCCGGAACAAAGAGCTAACTTAAATGCCCAAAACAGATGTGATAGCAGCATTTTGGCTTGTATCGAAAGAATCAAAGTATTGCAAAATCAAATTTCTGTTTCTTTGGAAAGTATACAAATGTACGATAATTATGGCAATGATGAAAGCATTGCTCTTAGAAACAGCTTAAAAGAAAAGCTGTCAGAAATTGATAGTTCGAAAAAATCTGTATTTAATAGATTTAATGCCCTGTCAGGGTACCAGAGGCCTGGCGTTATTACGCTATCTGACGGGGAGTTAAGCAGGAAAAAAGCGATACTTGAAAAATTGAAATCAATCAAAAGTGATATAACAAAGCTGCTGAAAGAGATTGAAATTTGTGACAAACAATCTCAAGAATTAAAAGCCCAAATATCATCTGATATACAAGATAATTTAGGAAGCGCCTTTAATTTGTCATGGGATATTCTGAAAGAACCTGATACTCCATCCGGAAAGGATAATATTTTATCTATCTTAAGAGACCTGCTTGCAAACTCATCATTGTCATTAGAGCTCAGAGCAAAAGTGCAAGATGCTTTGGCAAAAGCAAATAGTATTGATGATGAAGACTTTTTAAAGAATTTTAGCGCCGTAACAATAAAACCGCTTGCTGACGAATGCAAAACATACATAAATAATATCGAAACTTACGGTACAGAGTTTGGAGAACTTGAAGCAGAATACAGGATCCTTTGTTATGACGCACGTATTACTCCCAAAATGTTTGAAATATCTGAAAGCGGTATTGTTGATTTAAAAGCAGAAATTTCAAAACTTGAAACAGAGGCTCTTGAAGATAATGAACAGAAATATATTGCAGATGCTATAGATGAAGTTATGGAAGAAATGGGTTATGATTTAATTGGCAGCCGCGAGGTTACCAAGAAAAGCGGTAAGAGATTCCGTGATGAGTTATACACTTTCAGCGAAGGTTCTGCGGTTAACATCCGCTATGACAATCAAGGTAAAATCGCAATGGAACTTGGCGGTATTGATACAACGGACAGACTTCCAAACCAATCAGAAGCAGCAAAACTCGAAGATGAGATGGTTTCTTTCTGTCATAGGTTTTCGGAGTTTGAACGAAGACTTGCTGAGAAAGGTATTATTTGCAAAAACAGAATAAGTCATCTTCCTGCCAAAGCAGAATATGCACAAATTATTAACACTTCTGATTATGAAATGACAACAGAGATTGAAATATTTAAGACTGAGCATAGAAGCGCAAGAAACGAAAGTGGATTAATGTCAATAAAGTAGACAGAAAAAAGCGAAGAAATTATACACACATAAACATCGCCTCTTTCTGATTTG
>CANQKC010000047.1 GCA_947624305.1 uncultured Monoglobus sp.
GGTAACAAATGTCAAGTAAAAATTGCTTGTCATAGTTAAATGACGGATTTACGGATTGATATATTTGCTCATATGCGAGACAATCCCAGATTTTGTGTAAAGTAAGTTGTCTAAACCTCCAAGATGGTATATAATAAAAATATCAAATTGGAGGTTTTTAATTATGCCACGTTACAAAAAGAGCGCTGCCGAGCGAGCGGCGGAGAAGGAAAGACGAGAAAAAATACTCAATTTTGTGCACGAAATGGGTGCTGAGGGGATCGAGGATCTGCATGACGTTTACAAAATGATGATCGGCGCAGTGATAGACGGAGGACTTGAAGCCGAGCTTGACGAACAGCTTGGTTACTCTAAGTATGACTATCGCAGCAAAGAAGTCAACAACAGCCGGAACGGTCATTCGAAAAAGACCTTAAAAACAAGCTTCGGTGATACCGAAATTGCCGTTCCCCGAGACCGCAACGGAGAGTTTGATCCACAGCTTGTCAAGAAAAATCAGACTACGCTTACAGGAGACATTGAAGAGAAAATATTGTCTATGTACGCAAAGGGCATGACGACTAAGGACATAGAAACACATATAATGGAGATATACGGACTCGAATGCTCCGACAGCACCATAAGCCGAATTACTGATAAAATACTTCCGGTTGTGCGTGAATGGCAGTCAAGACCACTCGAAGAGATCTATGCAGTAGTCTTTATGGACGCAATACATTTTCACGTAAGGAGCGAAGGGAGGATCGTGAAAAAAGCGGTATACATAGCGATAGGTATACGTATGGACGGATTAAAAGAGGTACTCGGTATGTGGGTAGGCGAGAATGAGAGCGCAAAGTTTTGGTTGTCGGTAATGAACGGACTGAAGAACAGAGGAGTTGAGGATATCTTAATTGCCTGTGTAGACGGCTTAACAGGCTTTCCGGCGGCGATAGAATCGGTATATCCGAAAACAGAGATACAGCAATGCATTATCCATCAAATCAGGAATACGACAAAATATGTATCCTACAAGGACATTAAGGAGCTAATGGCGGATCTGAAGCGAGTATATGCGGCAGTGGACGAGCCTACAGCGCTAGCGGAGCTTGATGATTTTGATGAAAAATGGAGTGTGAAATATCCGAAAATAGCTATATCATGGCGAAAGAATTGGGCAAATTTATCGACATATTTCAAATATCCGCAAGCGGTGAGAACGCTGATATACACGACGAATACCATAGAAGGATTCAACCGACAGCTGAGGAAAGTGACGAAAAACAAAAGCGTATTTCCGACGGATGAGAGCTTGATAAAGATGCTGTATCTGGCGATGATAGACATAACGAAAAAATGGACAGGCAAGCGCAAGGACTGGGGAGTGATCCACTCGCAGCTTGAGATATTTTTCGCGGATCGGCTGCCGGAATAAAGCATAAGCCGTCCGGTCAAGTCAAGGGTTTACGCGGCAAGCCGCTCCAATGAACGCCCTGCGGGCGCCCTTGACAAGCCCGGTCGTTTATGCTATAGTATATTTAAGGCAGAAATTGAGCAAGTCAATTTCTGCCTAGATAAAACAGATTATATTACCGTTTTGGAGTTTACACAAAATTTGGGATAGTGCCTCATATGCTCAAATGATATGTAATGATAAACACTTATCAAAATCTTATATCAGAAAATACGGTCTAAATCAAATTCCTGGAGTTATTATTTATTCACCTAACAATATAAATGAATTAAATGAATTAGATAATTTAAATTATCCTGTTATAGTCAAACCTAACTTTGGCGGCGGTTCAAATGGTATTATTAATAATTCAATCACTTACAATAAATCACAAACAATTAAATTAATTAAGGAATTATATTCGTATCAGAATATTCCTATTATTGTTGAGGAATATATACCGGGTTATGAAGTATCATTTATTATTATTGGTGATAAAGAGAAAATACTTTTTAGTGGAGAAAGCGAACTTAACATTGATAATAAAAATATTTTTAATAATGAAGTATTTGGTCTTGAAAGCAAAAAAATTACTCCATCAAGGAAAAAATATTGTGCCTCAAATCATATAGATGTTGTGACACAACACAAAATGTTTCAGCTATTCCATTCTTTTGATAAAATGGAGTTTATGCGTATTGATTGTAGAATAAAGGAAAATGGTGATATATATGTTTTAGAACTATCCCCCGACTGCTATATAGGAAGTAATGGTGCCTTTCAAGAAACACTAAAACGCAACGGCTACAATTTTAATGAAATGCTAAAAATGTTACTAAACAATTCACTTAGCAATCAAAACAATTAACGATCCAATGTCCTAGAAATGCAGGTCTATATTTTAACTTAGACATACAGAACCATCTGTCCGACTTGTCAGATATAATGGTGTCACCCAAAGTAGCACTAATATATAATTGTAATTTCTTAGAGTGGCATTTTTTCTGTAGCTCTCTTAGTTGATTATTATAATACACGACCTTTTCTTCATTAGCTATAGCAGTATAATAATACCTTAAATTTAAATTTGCAAGATGTAAATAATCATCAAATTTATATAAATCAAATCCTACATTCTCAATCTCATTAGCATATAATACTGCTTCTGTAAATTGATTTGAGTGTATATAATAAATTAAAATATTATTTGCTATAAGTAAATGTGTATATTCGTCTTTACAAAAGCAATAAGCAGCTTTTAGTTTTTCAATCGTTTTTCTGGTAGCTTTATTATCCATAATTTCTAAAACAGCCAGATTATTTTCTATATAAGTCAGATCTTGTATTCTGAGGAAGCTGTTATCACTAAGTTCATATAGCATTTTTTTTGCCTTTTCATTAAATCCATTTTGCGCATACTTTGTAGCCAAAGTTATGGCAGTGGCTATCATCAAACTATTAAATTTTTTATACTTAAAATATTTTAAGCAATTTCTAAGTGTTGTTATGGCTTCTTTGGTATCTAAGTATATAGATAAATTCTTTTGTATGATATGATAATCCGTTTTGGTAAGTTTGTCAGTATTTAATGTTTCGATAAATGATAATACATAGGCGGTAGGTCGTATTTTCATATATAAACTCATTAAGCAAGTATATAAGGCTGAATTTAGCATAAAATCAGCCGAGATATTTAAATTATCTTTTATAAATTGCTCTGTTTCCTTTTTTTCAGGAAATAAATGAATTAACGTGGTAGCATACAGGATAGTATGTGTACTAGACCTATCTATAAAATCCTCATTTAGAATATTATAAGCCTCTTGAAAACATTCTAACCTTATATAACTTCTAGCTATATGCAATAAGGAAATTTGAGTTTCTGCACTAATATCAGAAATAATACATTTATATACTTCGTCAATAGTATCTTTATTACCATTAATAAATAACAAATTTGGTTCAATATATGGGATTATCTTATGAATGCGTTTATCATTATATTTTATAAAGATTCTTATTAAAAGTCTTAAACCCCTTATTTTATCTTCCGTAACTTTTATGTTTTTTTCAATTATTGGTATATAGTAGTTTGCCAAAATTGCTATTATTAAGTCAATATTACTTGCTTTAGTATACAGTTGTCCAAGATTAGTAATATAGTAATGTTCAGCATTATTTTCTGCAACTAACTCTAAATGTAACAATTCATTAGTATATTCTCGCAAATTTGGTAATGAATATAAATATTTGTTTGCAATATTATACTTTACTAATACATTATGTACTTCGTTTATAGATAAGTCAGAACTAACTATATTTATAAAATCTAAACAAAACTGTTGTTCAGAATCAAGAACAATGTTTCGTGCGAGAACGTGTTTATTATTAAATATTATTTCTTTTATATTCCCTTTTAAATAATTATAATCATTTTCAATTGTATCAGTAATTAATATATTTAAATTTTCAAGTACAATACGAGCATGTGTCCAATCCAGTTTACTTATTGATAATATATCAACATCCAACATATTCCTTTTTAGTGTTTGGGCAATATTCTCGCAAAACTCAATATCATTTGAACATTCTAGAAAAAATAATGTATTCTTTGTTTCGTTTATTATTCTAATTATATAACTTAGTGATGATGAATCTATCTTTTGTGAATTTTCAATATGTATATAGAAATCTTCATCAATAGAATTAATTTTTTCAATTAGCATATCAACAGATTTTTTATAACTCTGCGGCAGCGTATAACCCACTCCCAAAGGTCCTAAATTTATAGATATAGATAAATTCGACATGTGTTCATTAAAAACTTGTAATGTTTTGTTGGTAAGCGAATTAATATTGAGTTTTTTAATAATACTAGAAATTATTTTTGATATAAAATAATATTCTGGTGTGACCTGACTTAAAAGCTCACTTGTGTTGATATTCACATACATTTCCTTATTAATTTTAGATATAACGTAATCTATTAAACAAGTTTTACCAGTACCCTTTGTAGAAAAAATAATATTTACTCTATTCCGCTGAGTAACTAATTCTTTTATATATTCGGATTCGTTTCTGCGATTTATAAAAGGATTTTCCAAAGTAACTTCCTCCATTTTATTCATAATTCTAAGTTATCCTTTATTACCGACCTTTGCTTTATTATAACACTAAATCTCATTAAAGTCAACACATGTACCAAGATTTTGTAATAATCTTATATAAATACACAAATATCGACAATCCAATTCTCATATTATATAATTCTACCCGAGTTTGTCACTTTGTAACATAAATTTAATATAAAAAGCAAGGAAAGCTCTTGTTTTTTTATGCCTTTATGATATAATTATATATTAGTGCATACGGTACATTTAGGAGATTTTCTTATGTTTCTTGAGGCAGCAAATAACAATGGAAAAAAATATATTCGTCTCGTTGAGAGAGTCAGGGTTACAAAAGATGATGGTGCCGGAGTAACAAGAAAAAACTATTAAAAATATCAATCCCCTTTCTCATTTTACCGAAGGTCCTTCCGACTACTTTGATAAGCTTAAAAAATCATTTATCACCGGTAAGCCCATCGTCCCATTACTTCCTTATGTAAAAAAAGATATGCCGTTAGAAAAATATGTTTTTCAATTTACTGAAGGCTCAATTGAATGCATAAAAGCTGTTTTCCTATTGACTGATCGAACGTATTCTTTAAGAATTAGGTGTTATTAAAGTTATTAATTCATATAAATGTTTTTCTAAAATTAAATACGTCTTGCTGGGATATATACGTCTTATGATATATGGTAGAATATTAAATCCTGTCTCTAAAATTCCAACAGTAAGGCAAAGCGATAACTACTGCGAACCGATAACGAAAGATTCATATGAACATCATTATATACGATGCACTTGATTTCATCTATGATCATAAAAAGCAGTTGTTTAATAGAATAAATTCTTCTGTAGTTCATAAGTTTAATCGTAAATCAAGCTTGATATGTTATTATGTAACGAACTTTTACTTTGAAATTGATGAGCCTGATGACGATATTTTTGATGACGATAATATCATTGTAGAAAAGGGACTACGTCAAATGGGAAGGAGTTAAAGCAAATAAAAACGAATATTAAAATATCAAATTAGTACATACAAGTAGTACATAAAAATCAAATCTGTTAAATCGCATATTAAAGCCAAAAAGCCCAACCATTATGCAATTTTCAGGCATAGTAGGGAGGGCTTTTTTGATTGTCAAGCGGCAAACTCGTGTTATAACACTAAATCTCATTAAAGTCAACGCATTTACCAATATTTTGTAATAATCTTATATAATACACATATATCGACAATTTAATTCTCATATTATATAATTCTACTCATATCAAAAATATACAAAAAGGAGCCATTAACAATGATAAACCTAAATTCAGAAATATGCACATACCTTAACTACTGCGAACATCAGAAAAACCTAAGTGCTCATACGATAAAAGCATATCGCATTGATATGACACAATTTTTATCATACAAATCAAATATGAGTATATCAAAGCCGGACTTGACTGACTATATACAATATCTGCATAAAACCTTCAAACCTAAAACCGTTCGACGCAAAATAGCGTCTTTGAAGGCGTTTGTGCATCATCTTTATTATCAGGACATCATCGATAAAAATCCTTTTGACAAAATAGATATATCTTTCAAAGAGCCGTTGCTGCTGCCGCGAATTATTCCTGAGCAGCTTATACGCAAAATTCTTGCTGCGTTATACGAAAACATTAAAGCTGCCGCGACTGAATGTGAGCGCTCCGCCGCCATACGTAATGCCGCTGTTATTGAGCTGCTGTTCGCTACGGGAGCAAGGGTTTCCGAAATTTGCTCGCTCAAGGCAAAGGACATTGACATTGAAGCCAAAACGGTCAGAATATTTGGTAAAGGCTCGAAAGAGCGTATTATACAAATAGAAAACAATGACGTGCTCGCGATTTTATATCGCTATAAGGCGCTGTTTTCCGAATATATTCTGCCGGACGGATATTTCTTTCTTAATAATCGGAAACAACGCTTTTCAGAACAGTCGGTAAGAATAGTAATCAGGCACCTGGAAAACCAGATCAATTCTGACTTGCATATTACACCGCATATGTTCCGGCATTCCGTGGCTACTATGCTCCTTGAGGAAGACGTTGATATACGATATATACAGAAAATCCTGGGACATAGCTCCATTACCACTACTCAGATTTACACACACGTCACCTCGGCAAAGCAACGTGAAATTATACGGACAAAGCATCCTCGGAATAAAATACATATGAGCATGAATCTATAATTTTGCTATTGTTCCATGTCACGCAATAGAGCATTTTCACAAAAATACAAAAACATACAGCACACTCCGAAATAACGGTCTTATTGCGTGGCCGACAAAAAGTATGAATTTCATACCCAAATAGCAAGTTTGCAAAAAGTATGACAAGATTAAGGTATTTCGTTTTTTGAGCGAAAAAAGGAACTGTGAACAACCTGATTTTCAAAATCGTTTTGTCACAGTTCCTTATCTGTTTTCTGCTGCATCATTTTTAAAGAATATTTAATTACCCCTTGACGAAACCGTGCATTATCTGATATAATAGTCATGAGAATAGTTCCTTTGATATATGTTCTTTTTTGTCTACTAAACATTATATTACACTTTGGAACTATTCTCATCTTTTTTTGTCTCACATCAATTATATTATAACACCGTTTTTACTGGTTCTGTTCGATTTGCCAACGCAAATTACCGTTTTATTTTTTGGATAATTGACACGGGCGCGAATGTCTGTTATAATTTTTATATTACATCATTCGGGAGTGGTTTGTATGTCGGTAAAAATAGTGACAGGAAGCATCGGTTCGGGCAAAACCGAATACTGCATAGACGGGATACGGAAAACTCGCGCTATGCACCCGCGAAGAAAATGCATTATGCTCGTACCCTCGCATTATTCGCATGAAACGGAAAAACTTATAATAAACAATTTCGGCGGCACCGGTCTTAACGGGATCGAGGTAACATCCTTTGAAAAGCTCGCGCGAGAGCTGCTCACTCAAACGGAGAAAAAGCTTGCGGCGTCCGGAAAGCAGGCGGTTATGTGCCGCGCTATACAGCTTAGTCTCGACGAGCTTGAAGATAGACGGGATGAGTTTGACAGCCGCCTGATTGCGGCTGTAGGCAGAAACGGTTTTGTCGACGTCGCGGCGTCGCTTATAAGCGAGCTGCACAGATACCTGATAACGGGGCGCGAGCTTCACGAAAAGGCGGATATGCTCGAAAACGGCGCTCTTAAGCAAAAGCTTGAAATAACAGCGCTCATTTCCGACAACTATGACGCTCTGCTTGCCGACGCGGACTATATAGACAGTGACGAGGATTTAATACGCCTCGCCGAAGTCGCGGGCAGCCGGTTTTCTGATGATACATCTATATGGATTGATAAATTTGACGAATTCCTGCCGCAGCAGTTTGAGGTTCTTAAATCGCTTATAGACAGCGGCGCGGATATAACCGTTACCTTTAACACCTGTGCCGACGATGAGGACACCTATTACGGAACAACAGCCTCTATAAAAAAAATAACCGGCTTCACGCCCGCCGGGATAATACGTCTTGACGGAGGAATGAAGCATATTTCAAACGCGCCCGATCTCAAAAGCCTGTTTTCCACATGGTTTGACCGCTCCGCTTATGCGGGCGACGTCAGAAATGCCGAGGTGTTTGAAGCGCGGGACGCGTATACGGAAATCGAGTACACCGCATGCCGTATACTTGATTTCGTTCGGGAAGAAAAATACCGCTTCCGCGATATCGCGGTCATATGCGGCAATCAGGACAGCTACACGCATATAATAGAGGCGATATTTGAAGAATACGGCATACCGTATTATTCGGATGAGCGGTTCTCAATAGCGGAGCATCCCATAGCGATGCAGATACTGTCTCTGTTTGATATAATCGAAAACAACTGGGACTATTCATCCGTATTCGGATACCTCCGCGCGGGATTTATCTATTCCTGTATTCCCGCTTCGGGCGCGGCAAAATACAGACGTATCCCGTCCGACGATATAGACAGGCTTGAAAACTACGTTTTAAAATGCGGAATACGCGGCGGGAGTATGTGGCGGCGCAGCTGGACGGACGCTGTTAAACGCCCCATCGACGAGGTTACAAACGCGCAATCTTCAGAGTATGACGATATTGCCGAGCTCGACAAGCTGCGCGAATTTATCGTCGCGCCCGTTAACGCATACAGCGAAGCGGCAAAAAAGTCCGTTACCGTAAACGACTACTGCCGCGCGCTCTATGAGTTTTTAGAAAATATCAACCTCTACCGCGGACTTAAAGCAGAGCTTCTTGGCATGGCTATGAACCGCGCCACAGCGGACGCGCAGCGCTTCGGTCAGATATGGAATCTTGTGCTTGACGTCCTTGACCAGGTAAACACGGCGCTTGGCGCGTATGAGGTGACGGCGGACGAATTCCGCGAATACATCCGCGCCGCCATGACGCAATGTCAGATACGCACGATACCCTCAGGAGTTGACCGCGTCTTTATCGGCTCCGTAGATAAGAACCGCTCCGAAAATTCAAAGATAATCTTTGCCATAGGCGCAATATCGGGAACATTCCCGTCAGATACCGCAGCGGAGGGGTTCCTTTCAAACGCGGACCGCGAAATACTTGCCGGACTTGACTTGCAGCTTGCGCCTACGACCGCAAAGAAATCCGAAAAGCAATATAATAACGTGTACAAAACGCTTAGCGCCGTAACGGATAAGCTTTGCGTAAGCTATCCCGTGCAGACTCCGGACGGAAAGGGTTGCCGTCCGTCGCAGACCGTTATAGACATATGCGCCAAGCTGCCGAAAATCAAGAGGTACAACGACATAATCCTCACTCCGCAGGAGCAGCAGCGGCTGTATGTCTCCTCGCCCGAAGCAACGCTGCACAAGCTGCTCATAAACCCGCGCTATAATCCGCTCTGGACACATGTAAGCAGCTGGTTTAGCGAGCACGGAGAATGGAGGCATAAGATGTTTTCAATCAACGCCGCGCGCAGGAGCTTTAGCGAGCGCGTAATAACGCTTGACAGAACGCTGGCGCGGCAGCTGTATTCCGGTCAGATTTTCTACAGCCCCACACATCTTAACACGTACGCGCAGTGTCCTTTGAAAAACTTCATAAAATACGGACTGGGCGCGCGGGCGCGGGACGAGTATGAGCTTACCGCCGCCGATACCGGAAGCTATGCGCACGAAATAGTCCGCAGACTGTGCGAGGAAATAGACAGAGACTACGACTGGACAACCGTAACCGACACCGAATGTGACAGCATAATAAATAAAATAGTATCGGACACAGTAGACAATGTAATGCAATCCGACCTTCCCGACAAGGAGCGCACCGCGAATATATTCCGCAGGATGGGGCACACCGTAAAAAAGGTTTCAAAAACCGTTCGCAAATCCATAAAAAGCGGCAGCTTCAGACCGTACGCGTATGAGATGAAGGTCAGTCGTGCGCTGACTCCGAACGTCGGCATAAAAGGAACGATCGACCGCATAGACAAATGCGAGCATGACGATATATGCGAATACAGAATTGTGGACTACAAAACAGGGAAAAAGGAGTTTTCCGTCGCGGAGATAACGCACGGACTTGATATGCAGCCCGTAATATACTCCCTGGTTATGCGCGAGGAGGACAAAGCCCGTAAGCTTAGCGGCGAAAACACCGACAATGTACGGATTTCGGGAATGTATTACAGCAAAATGCTTGACGACTACGCCAATATAAAGGCAAACGGCAGAATGTCAACGGTAGAAAACCGACTCAAAAAGAATACCATGCTTGACGGCGCCACCTTCGTGGAGGCGGACGCGGACGGAAATATAAACCCCGACGCGGCAAACCGTATTGAAACGGAGCTCTCCCGCGCGGACGGTTCGCTGTTCTTCGGTAAGAACGGAGCGGATAAAATAGGCGGCAGCGTACACAGTCTCGCCGCCGGCGAACGGCTTATGGACGCCGTGCGCGACAAGGTTATAAGCATGGACAAGGAAATTCGGGATGGCAATATTGAGCCTGCGCCCATAGATAACGGCGGCATGAGTTCAATATGCTCGTATTGCGATTTTGCCGCCGTGTGCAAGTTCGACGAACAATGCATACGCCGCCGCCCCGTATCCGAGACGGATAACGAGGTTTGGGACATGTTGGAAGGAAAAAAGGAGGATGAGGACTGATGGGCTGGACTCCTGACCAAGAAAAAGCAATATACACGCCCACGGGCGGCGGAAATCTTCTCGTTTCCGCCGCCGCGGGTTCGGGTAAGACCGCGGTTCTTGTGGAGCGCATTATACGTAAGCTGTTAGACGGCGGCTCTATCGACAGACTGCTTGTGGTGACGTTTACGAACGCGGCCGCTGCGGAAATGCGCGAAAAAATCATTAAAAGCCTGATAAGCGAGCTTGACAAAACGACAAATCCCCAAACCGCAAGGCACCTGAAAAAGCAGGCGCATCTTGCGGAGTCGGCGGATATAATGACAATCGACGCTTTCTGCATACGCGTTGTGCAGAACAATTTCCATGTGCTCGGCACAGACCCCGACATAAGCATAGCCGACGACGCGATGGCGGAGCTTATAAAAGCGGAGGCAATGAACAGTCTTATGACAAGACTGTATAAGACAACGGACGACACGGAGAAGAAGCGCTTTTCCCGTCTCATTTCCGGCTATGCCTCAAACCGTGACGACAAAGGGCTTGAAAAGCTCATAACAGCGTTATACAATTTTACAACATCCTTTGCCGAACCGGAAAAATGGCTTGACGACGCGGCGGCGGCATACAGGCTGCCCGCTGTGGAAACGCCGTACGCAAAGCATCTTAAAGGCATGGCAAAACGCGCGGCGGCAAGCTGCGTAGAGGCGGTAGACGAGCTGCTAATGTCACTTGACGAGCCGGACGGCGGCCGTGACGGGGATTGCGAATACCTTCGCGATTACGCGAACGACCTCAAATCGGCGGCTTGTGAGATTATCGACGCGGACGGATGGGACGGGATATTTGCCGTATATAACAAATACTTTAAAAACCTCTCTCGCAAGAAAAAATTCGCCTACGCCATACAGCAGCCGCCCCATACGAAAACCCGTATACAGCAGCTTAACCGGCTCATATATATACGCTCCGTCTTTCTCGCAAGGCTCGACGCCGCCGTAACGGAGGACAGCGGCTCGCTTGCAAAGAAATTTGAAAATTCGGATATGCTCGCCCGCGAGGCGGACGATATAGTCTGGATAGAAAAACAGTTCATGGCCGAATACGCGGCGGCAAAGGACAGGCGCGGCGTGCGCGAGTTTTCGGATATAGAGCATATGACCTTTGATTTATTTAACAGCAACGAGGATATTCGCCGGATTTATACGGATAAATACGATGAAATCCTGATTGATGAGTACCAGGACACAAACGGCTTGCAGGACTCCATCTTCGCGCTGATTTCAAAACGGAACATATTCATGGTCGGCGATTTGAAGCAAAGCATTTACCGTTTCAGAGGCGGCGACCCGTATATATTTAAGGAGAAAAACGAGACGTATTCCGGCGGCGAAACGGGCGGCGCAAAAATAACGCTCGCGCAGAATTTCCGAAGCCGACAGGAGGTATTAAGAAGCGTAAACGATATTTTCGGCTGCGTTATGAGCAATGAGGCGGGCGACGTCGATTACAGAGGCGACGAGCTTATAGTCCGCGAAAAGAGCCGCGACTACTACCCCGCTCCCGTTTCCGACTGCAAATCCGAGCTGCACTGCCTTATGCTCCCGCCTGACGCGGAATTGGGTCAAAAGAACGAGGCGGAAATACGTTTTACGGTCAATAAAATAAAGGAACTGCTCACATCGGGTGTCAAGGTGTATGATAAGGACAGCGGCAAGCTCCGCCCCATACGCAAAAAGGATATAGTTATACTGATAAACTCCACAAAAAGCAGCGGCGACACGCTTGTCAGAGAGCTTACGCGGCTCGGAATAGGCGCGTACTGTGATACCAAGTCGTTTTTTGACCGGCGTGAAATAAAAGTGATGATGTCGCTTATATCAATAATAAACAACGCGCGTCAGGACATTCCGCTTCTGTGCGTTATGCGCTCGCCCATAGGCGGCTTCACCGATGACGAGCTTGCGCGGATACGGCTCACGGCAGGAGATACCGATAACTTTATAACGGCCGTCCGCATATGCGCCGACTCCGGCGGACGCAAACTTTCCAAAAAACGCTTCGCAAACGCTTATAAGCTACCGTCCGTACCCGAACCGCCAAAGCGCAAAAGACATATGCTCTCTCATAAGTGCGCGGCGTTTGTCGGCTCGCTCAACCGTTGGCGCGGGTACGTGCGGCGTATGTCGGTCGCGCAGCTTTTATGGACACTATACGAGGAAACCTATTTCTACGACATGATAGGAGCAATCGACCACGGCGAGGAAGCGCAGCTTAATCTGCGTCTGCTGTACGAGCGGGCAAAGCAGTATGAAGCGGCCGGCTTCAAGGGATTGTTCAGATTTATAGAGTATATAGGACATATCGAGGACAGCAACAAGGATTTGGGCGGTGCGAAAATGATTGGTGAAAACCACGACGTTGTGCGCGTTATGACAATCCATAAAAGCAAAGGGCTTGAATTTCCGTATGTGTTCCTTCTAAATGCCGGCGGCAGGCTTAAAACAAGCGAGGACATTAACACAGTAAGGATGCACAAGGATTTACTGCTCGGTCTGAGAGAAATACACCACAACGAGCGCTATACGCGCGATACGGCATTGTATGACCTAATCGGCCGCGTCAATCGGGACGAGGCAAAGTCCGAGCTTATACGCGTTTTATACGTTGCGCTCACAAGAGCAAGGGAAAAGCTGTATGTCGTCGCTGCCGATAAGGAAAAGAATTTAACCGACGAGGACATAATCGCGGCGCATACAAAAAATCTTATCAACGGCAAAATGATGCCGCCCGACGCTTTAGACGTGAACACCTTTGCCGGATGGATATATCCCGCCGCGTTCACATGTCCCGACTCATGGAGCTATACCTTCCACCATATAACGCCCGGCGAAGAAACGGAAGAAACGGAGGATGAACCGGAAACCTACGAGGACAGCCCCGAGCTTAAAAAAGCGGTATATGATATACTCGATTACAGCTATCCGTATGCCGAAAGCAACACGATACCGTCCAGAACGTCTGTTACGCAGATAAAGGAGCTTACCATCGAGCGCGAAAACATCTATGACGCGCCGGTATATGAACCGGACAGCAGACGCAGCTCCGGCGCGGACGACATTGCGGAGCTGATGTTTTCACCTCTGCACAGCAAGCCCGCGTTCATGCTCGAAAAGGGCGATAAACCCGCAAACGAGATAGGCACGCTGTATCATCTGATAATGTCCGAGCTGAACCTTAAACGAATAAAAACCGAGGGCACGGACTGTATCGGGGACGAAATAGACCGGCTTGTATCGGAAGAAAAAATCGCGTCCGATGATTTGAAATATATAAACGCGGATAAAATCAAGG
>CANQKC010000048.1 GCA_947624305.1 uncultured Monoglobus sp.
TCCAATTTCGTCGCAACGGTGTGTTTTCAAAAAACATC
The DNA here is from genome assembly GCA_947624305.1 of uncultured Monoglobus sp. Classification (GTDB taxonomy): domain Bacteria; phylum Bacillota; class Clostridia; order Monoglobales; family Monoglobaceae; genus Monoglobus. The sequence goes on from CANQKC010000048.1 coordinate 39, forward strand.
TACCGCTGCCGCTTCTCCACTATTTATTTTTCAAACACCAGCGTGACGCTGGACCCTGTCCTGTGTCACGCTGGTGTTTCGCTTCCCTTCGTGTTCCACAGTCATGTCCGTTTCACGCTCAACCGCTAAATCAAACATTATGCGTCATCATTAGCAACTTTTTAAGTTTACCACATCTTTTCAGCCTTGTCAAGAACTTTTTTGAACTTTTTTCAAAAAATTTTTTCAAAAATTTTTCGACGCGGCCAAGATTTGGTTTTACCGGGCGGATGATATCCGCTCCTACAATTTGGCGATCAATGATTTTCTATCAGCCAAATATTCACGGATGTTTCCACCCCGCAAACATATTGATCAGATAAACATACGCGGTTGACTCATAAACGCTTTTCGCCATACTCTCTCCGCGTATTCGCTATTCGCTAATCACTAATCGCTACGTTGACAGCTTTATCAGTTTATCATCTTAGTTTTACTTTGTCAAGTGCCTTTTTCCTATTTTTTCTTCGTTTTTCCATTTTTATTCATTTTGTATTACCGCACGGATTTTAACATACATTTGGTTGTTATTTTTAACAATTGCCCACGCATTTATTTTGAGTAAAAAACGGGCAAAAGCGAAACGCTTTTGCCCGTTTGGGTTCTAATTATTCATGTTCATGTCCGCAGCCGCAGCCGCAGTCATCATCAAGCGCGCTGAGGTCAAGCTCAATGATCTCTCCGCACTCAGGACATTCAAAGCTGCCGCCGAGAACAGCGTCAAGATCGTCGTCAGTGAATTCGATTATCGCGCCGCAATTGTCGCACTTGAGCTGATACAGATCATCCTCAAAATCGTCGTAATCTTCGATCTCATCGGCGAGGACTTCGATTACATCGTCAAGCTCGTCGATCCGATCGGCCAAAAATCCCTGCTCGCTGTCAAGCATCTCGACTTCTTCAGCCGCCTTTTCGATATACGAGATGATATGCGATAAAATCTTTGTCTCGCCCTTTTCGGGGTCAAGCTTCATTCCGTCAAACAGACCTTTTATGTAGGCCGCCTCTTTTTTTAATTCAGACATATGATCACCTATACTCTTTCCATATACTCGCCGGTGCGGGTGTCGACTCTTATCATGTCACCCTCGTTAATGAACATGGGAACGGTTACGACCGCGCCCGTCTCAAGCGTCGCGGGCTTTGTCACATTGGTGGCCGTGTTGCCCTTAACGCCGGGCTCGGTGTGCGTGATCGCGAGCTCGACAAACGTGGGCGGCTCAACCGAGAAAATGTTGCCCTTGAACGAGAGGAACTTGACCTGCATGTTTTCCTTAACGAACTTGAGCGCGTCGCCAAGCTGAGACTCGCTCAGCGGAACCTGCTCATAGGTCTCGGGATCCATGAAATAATAAAGATCGCCGTCCTGATAGAGATACTCCATATCGCGTCTCTCGATCATCGCCTTCTCAAATTTCTCGGTGGGGTTGAACGACTTCTCCACAACCGCGCCCGTGATAACGTTCTTAAACTTTGTTCTCACGAAGGCCGCGCCTTTGCCGGGTTTTACATGCTGAAACTCAACGACCTGGCAAACGCTGCCGTCATATTCAAAAGTTAATCCGTTTCTGAAATCACCTGCTGTTATCATTGGTAAATACCTCCTAAAAACTTATACAATTATTATTCTAAACATATTTATATCAGTATACTTTACTTTAGCGGGTTTGTCAAGCATATTTGCGGAAAAACAGAACCGCGCCGCTCTAAAGGCCCATGACCGGGCAGGCTATCGCGGAAAACAACACTCCGAGTATCGCGCCCGCCAGAACCTGAAGAGGCGTGTGACCGAGAATTTCCTTGAGCTTCTCATCGGTCAGGATCGGATTTTTTTCCTCCCATGCCTCAACGATTATGTTGATGATCTTGGCATGCTCGCCCGCCGCGCGGCGTATTCCGGACGCGTCATACATAACGATCAGCGCAAGCGCGCAGCACACGACAAACAGCGTCGAGTCAAAGCCCTCGTAAATTCCGACGCAGGTGGCGAGGCTCGTCACGATCGTTGAGTGCGACGACGGCATTCCGCCGGGGCCGAAAAATCTGCCCCAGTCGATATGCTTTGTTCGGAAAAACTCGATCAGGCCCTTTAAAACACAGGACATGATCCAAGCCATAAGCACTATAAAAAATATTTTATTGTCAAAAAATTCCTGTAAACTTCGCATAAGCTTCCTTTAATTAATTTAATTGTCGCGCGACACGAGCTTCCGCGCAAGTTCGCGCAGAAACGCTCCTTTTTCTCCGAAAATTTCAATGGCCCCTATCGCGTCGGCTGTACATTTTTTGAGCCGCTCCTCGGCACCGCTTATTCCCAGAAGGGTCACAAACGTGTTTTTGCCCTGCTGCTCGTCGCTGCCCACGGGCTTTCCCAAAACGTTCTCGTCGCCGACAACGTCAAGTATGTCGTCTTTTATCTGAAATGCCAGCCCGAGGTTCATCGCGTAATCGCTTATCGCCTTGTATTCGCCGCTGTTCTCGTCGGTGATCCCGCCGATAAGCGCACCCATCAGCGCGGCAGCCTCGATCATCGCGCCCGTCTTTTTTCGGTGCATAAGCGTCAGCCGCTCCGCGGAAATATTTTCCATATTCTCGCTCTCAAGATCAATTACCTGTCCGCCGATCATTCCGCCGCAGCCCGCTGCGCGTGACAGACACAGCGCGAGCTTGTTCACCGTTTCGGCGCTCAAGGTTTTGAAACTGTCGGGGGCCGAGATTATCTCAAACGCCTTGGTCAGCAGTCCGTCGCCCGCGAGCAGGGCTATATTCTCGGGAAAGACCTTGTGGCATGTGGGCTTGCCGCGCCTTAAATCATCATCGTCCATGCACGGCAGGTCGTCATGTATCAGCGAGTAGGTGTGGACGCACTCAAGCGCGCAGCCCGCCGTCACCGCGTCGTCAAAATCGCCGCCCGTCATTACCGCCGCGGCCGCCGTCAGCACCGGTCTCAGGCGCTTTCCGCCCGCCAAAAGGCTGTAACGCATGGCCTCGTAAACCGATTTTTCGGGCACGTCGGGCACACGCGCGATCTCCTCAAGCTTTGAGTTGACCGCTTCGGTAATCCTTTTAAGCTCGGTCTCAAGTTCGGTTCTGCTCATATTCTCGCTCATAATTATTCACCCATGCCCGCAAACGGCTGCTCGGTCATCTCTCCGGTATCCCTGTTCTTTATCAATATGTTGATCTTCTGCTCCGCCGCGTCAAGCGCCTTTGTGCACTGCTTGGTGAGGCTCACGCCTCTTTCAAACAGCTCAAGCATGCGGTCAAGGCTTACCTCGCCGCCCTCAAGCTCTCTGACGACGGTCTCAAGCTCCTTTAAATTTTTTTCAAATAAGTCTTTGTTATTGTTCTCATCCATAAGTTTTATCCTCTTAATTAATGCTGTTCTCTTTCACGTCCGACACAACGGCGCTCACATGGCCGTCGCTCAGCGTGACGCCGATCTCGTCACCCGCGGTCAGATTTTTTACGCTTTTCAGCACCCTTCCCGACTTATCCCTCGTCAGGGAAAAACCGCGGCTGAGCGCGCTGAGCGGGCTCAGCGCCTCAAGCTTTGACGCGCCCACTGCAAGGCTGTTCCGCTTTTTGTTAAGCGCGCCCGCGCAGGCGTTTTCAACGGCTTTGCTCAAGGTGTCAAGATATATGCGGCTGTCGTCGATCTTCGACATCGGATTTTTAAGCGCGCCGCTCTCGCTGAACACCTTTAGCCTCAGCCTGCCGCGCTCGGTCACGCGGTTGGCGCAGGTGTAAAGCCTTGAATATACGTTGTTGAATTTTTCGCGCAGCTCCTTCTGTTCGGGAACCACAAGCTCCGCCGCCGCGCTTGGCGTCGGCGCCCTGAGATCAGCCGCAAAATCCGAAATGGTGAAGTCCACCTCATGGCCGACGGCTGACACCACCGGAATGCGGCTCGCGTATATCGCGCGCGCGACGAACTCCTCGTTAAACGACCAAAGATCCTCGATCGAGCCTCCGCCGCGGCCTACGATCAGCACGTCCGCCGAGTTCGTGCGGTTGAAATATTCTATGGCCTCAACGATGCTTTTGGCCGAGTTTTCGCCCTGGACCAGCACCGGGTAAAGCGTCACGTCGGAATATGAAAACCGCCTTGACAGAATATTCAGAATATCCCTTATCGCCGCTCCGGTCGGCGCCGTGACGACGCCTATGGTTTTGGGGTATTTGGGCAGCGGCTTTTTGTGGCGCGGATCAAACAGGCCCTCGGCCTCAAGCTTTTTCTTCAGGCGCTCAAAGGCTATGTGCAGATCGCCTATCCCGTCCTGCTCCATATGCTCGATATAGAGCTGATACTGGCCGTCGCGCTCATACACGCTTATTCTGCCGCGGGCAATGACCTTCATGCCGTTTTCGGGCCTGAAAGCCAGCCGCGCCGCGGCGCTTCTGAACATAACGGCGCGCATAACGCCGGTCTCGTCCTTAAGCGACATATACATATGCCCCGAAGAATGAGCCTTGAAGTTGGAAAGCTCACCCTTCACAAGTATGTTGTTTAAAATATCATCCCTGCCCAGAACTTGCTTTATGTAAAGATTAACCTGGGTCACGGACAACGGTTCTCTGTTATACATAATCACTTAATATTGCCAAGTATTCCGTTCACAAAATCCACGGTTTCGGGGCCCGCGAACTTGCGGGTCAGATTTACCGCCTCGTTGACCGCAACCGGGCCCGGAATATCGTTGTTATATAAGAGCTCATAAACGCCGAGGCGAAGCGCCGCAAGGCTGACAGCGCCGATACGCTCGACGCTCCAGCCTTTTGAGTATTCCGTTATTTTGTCGTCGATCGCGTTTATGTTTTCGATAGTTCCGCGAACGGCGCCCTCGATATATTCCTTCTGACTTCCCGCGTTATATTCCTCGAAAAAGTCGCCAAGAATTTCTTCAATGTCATCCGGGCGGAACTTATACTGAAAAATAATCGTAAACGCGTGTTCTCTCGCTTTTGTCCTTTCCATAATCAATGCAGAAATTAATTTCTTTTTCCTTTCTTTTCTTCGGGTAAATTCAAAGGCTACGCCTCGGGCTCGTCTGCGACCTCGTCGGGCTCGGCGGTGATCTCTATGGAGTCATCCGCTTCGTCCTCGGCCTCATCGGAGCTTTCGCGCGTCTCGTCAGCAGCCTCTTTCGCCTTGTCGATAAGCTCGTCGATCTTGGACTCCGCCTTTTCGGCAAGCTCCGCGGCTTTGTCCGCAGCCTTATCAACAAGCTCCTCGGCGGCGTCCTTCACCGTCTCAGCCGCGTCAACGCTTTTTACGGGCTGAGCGGCGATCTTGCCGGCGTCGCTCTTGGGAACATTCACGCCCTCAACGCTGACGTTGACCGCTATAACGTTGAGGCCTGTCATCGCCTCGACCTCACTCTTAACCTTTTCCTGGATCTCCCACGCGACATCGGGGATTTTCGCGCCGTACTCAACGATGATCGAAAGGTTGAGCGTAACGTCCTTGTCGGAAACGCTCACCTTGACCCCTTTGGACATATTCTTTTTGCCCAGCAGCTCCGCTATGCCGCCCGACATCGAGCTCACCATACCCGAAACGCCCTTTACGCTGCTCGCCGCCAGCGAGGCGACGATCGACACAACGTCGTTTGAAATGTTAACGCTTCCCGTTTTTGGGGCCTCGTTCTCCTGAACAGCCTTGTTTTCCTCTGCCATAATAAAACCCTCCTTAACAATATAATTCATCAAAAATTAATCTTCACACACTTAATCATCATAATTATAACATAAGAATTTTTATAATACAATGATTTTTTTGATTATTTCAGGCGTTTTTATTATTTTTATTTTGTCGGCTATTCCTCGGCGCTTATTTTTATCCGCGCGGCCGACTCTCCTGTCTCGGTCACGATAATGTCCTTTATCTGCGCCACGACCGCGCTGTCAAGCTTGCCGCCCTTGACTATTACCGAAACGCCGCTGTCGCTTATCTGCGCGAAGCAGTCCTCAAAGCCCTTGGATTTAACGTTGGTTTCGATCACGCTCTCCTTCTCGGTGTTCTCGGTAAGCTTCAGGATATTTTCCTCCGCTTCCTTTTTTGCGCTCTCCGACGCGTTTGAGTTTGATGATATTTCCTTCCATTTGTCAGAAGTCTCGGCCCTCATTTTGTCTCTGTCGCGGCGCGACTGCATTATAACGTCCGAGCCGCCGTTATTATTGTTGTTGTTTTCATTATTATTTTCGCCGTTTTCGTCTTTATTTTCGTCTTTGTTTTCTTCTTCCTTGTTTTCGCCGCCCTTATCCGAGCCGAACGTCTCGGCGTCAGCCGCAGACGGCGCGGGTGAAGCGGCGGAGCTTCCGCCCGCCGAGGAGCCGTTTTCGGGAACAGCCGTGCTTGACACGCTCACCGCGCTCTCCTCAAGGTTCCCGAGCGTCCAGCGGTAATATCCCGCGGCCAGCACCAGGGCCACCAGCCCCACAACCAGAATTTGTCTGCCGCCCCGAATTCGCGCCGATTTGCCTCCGTTTGTTTTACTTGTCTTTGATTTTTTTGAGTTCATTGCAATTTCTCCTTTTTTATGTATTATTTTTATTTTAATACGAGACCTTAATTCGATTGGCGGGCAGGCCGTAAAGCGCCTTGACCGCCTCGTATATTTCGTTTCTCACATTTTTGTCCGCCGCGCCCGACGCCACAACTATAACGCCGATCGGATAAGGCAGCTTCTCGCGCACCACATACGGTTCGCCGCCCGAGCCGAGGCTGCCGCCTGAGGACATAGCGGGCTGCGACTCGCCGGAGCTGCTCTCGGTTTTGCTGTCCCCGCTCTCGCTCGTCTCGCTTTGCGTCTTGCTTTCCTCGGCCAGCACCTTCTCATTGGTGCTGTCGATATATATCCTGACGCTCACCTCTCCCGCGCCGCTTATCCTGCTCAATATATCCCGAAGCTCGCTCTCCATTGACGCGGTATATTCGGCGCCCGAATAGAATTCTGCCCCGGTCTGCGCGGGTTCATCCTTATCCTTTTTGTCGGCAACGCGCGTCGGCATGAAAGCAAGCGCCAGCGCCGCCGCTGCGATAATGACGATAACCGCGGGATTAACCTTCTTTTTCTCATCCTTTGCTCTGTCTTTCCTGTTTGCGCGCAGCGAGGCGAAATATTTTTTCACCGAGTCAAAAAACGTCGCTTTATTCGTTTGTTCATTCATGTCATACACCTTGCGCTACGTTTCCTCCAATACGATCTTGTCGGGCGTAAGCCCCGTGATTTTTGCCGCCACGCCGACCGCCTCCGCGTTTCTCGCCGCTCCCTTCGGCATGCGGACGGTGACACGCGTCGGCGCGCCGCATTCGTCGCCTTCGTCCGTTTCAACGGACACGCTTATCGGAACCGTTCCGCACGCCGATTTAATTTCAGCCGCTATTCTGCTTTCAAGCGTCGATTTGTATATTTTTGCGATCTCGCTTTTCTGCATTTTCTCCGTCTCCGCCGCGTCCGTCTCGGTGCTTTGGACCGCGGCGTCAAGCTCCGCGGCGTACTCCCCGAGCAGCGCTCCGCCGTCCGAAACAAAGCCTATGATCGGAGCCGCAAGGTTCAGCAGCAAAACCAGGCCCAACGCCAAATGAATATATTTTTTGTAATCGCCTCCGGGCAGCGCGGTTTCGGCCACGGTGCCGAAAACTACCGTTGCAGCCACCGAAAACGCCCATCTTTTCAGTTCCTCCATGCCGCCTCCTAAACGGATATATTGATCATAACAGTAAGCATAATTATAAACATGACCGACACCGAAATAAGCATCGACAGCGCTGCCGCGATCCCGTCAGCCATGCATGACATACATTCCGTTACGCTCTTTGAGCTTATCGGTTCGCAAAGGGCGGCGGTCAGGCGGAACACGATGAGCGCAGCCGCGATCTCTATGATCGGCGTCAGGACTATAAAGGCCACCGCCGCGATCCCCAGCACTCCCAAAGCGTTTTTGATAACCGTTCCGCAGCGCAGCACCGTCTCGACCGAGTCCGAGAGTATTCCGCCCACAAGCGGAATTAGATTTGACGAGGCGAACTTTGCGAGCTTCAGCGTCAGCGCATCGGCGCCCGAGGCCGCGACGCTCCGAAGCCCTGCGAAGGCCACAAATATCGTAAGCAGCACGCTCAGGCCGTATTTGACAAAGCCGTTAATAAAACCGATCAGCCGTCCGGTTTTGATCTCCTCGGACATACTGTTCACTATGCCTATCCCCGCGCCTATCATGACCAGCGGCAAAAACAGCGACTTTATCAAGGCGACTGATATTTCGATAACCGCCAGCAGCGAAGGCTCAAGCGCCGACGCGCTGACGACGGCTCCGCTTGACATAAGCGCCGCAATCATAACCGGCACCACGCACCGCATAAACACCGCCAGACTCTCAACGCTTTCGACCACCTGCTCGAGACACTCATAAAACACGGTCGACGCGATCGACGCTGCGGCGATAAGACAGGCGTATGACGCGGCCTTAAACGCGCCGCTTTTTTCAAATCCGCTGACCGTTCCTGTCAGAAACGCGCCGAGGATCGCGGCGCCCAGCACTCCCGCCATGCTTTTGGCGGCGGCGGTCACGCGCCCGAAAAGAGCGCGGCCCGCCTCGGCAAGCACAGATCTTAAATCTAAATCTATCTCTCCGGCTGCGGCGCGGCTTAAAAACTCCCTTATCGAAAAGCCTTCCGCGTAAGGCGAAGCCGCGTCGGATATGAGCCCTCCGACCCCGCTTTCGATGCGCCCGCCGTACAGGTCCGCGTAGCCGCCGAGAATTTCTTCGCTATAGTCAGCGGGCTGCTCCTCGGCGGCGGCAGGAAACGCCGTCACGGCCACGGCAAAAATTAAGATCAATCCGATTTTTTTCAACAATGTACAGCTCATCTCTATAATCTTATCGTTTATATTTTATATTCGCATTATCTCCCTCACAAGATCCAGCATGCGGGTTATCAAGGGCACCGACATCGCGAGGATCATGAGCTTTCCGCCAAGCTCGATCTTCGCCGCTATCGCCTTTTCGCCCGCGTCTCTGCACAGCTCGGCCGATATTGACGCCAGATATGACACCCCTATTATTTTGACGATAACCGTCATATAGGCTCCGTTAATTCCGACGCTCCCCCACAGCGAGGAAAGCTCGCCGACCACCTCTCTGAGGTACGGCGCGGCGGCTGCCATGATCGTGAAAGAGATAACAACCGGCACCATCATTGAAAACTCGGGCCTCGCGCGGCGTATGAGTATCGAGATAACCGCCCCGATCAGGCCGACGCCCGCTATTCTGACTATTTCCATAAGATCACAGCCCGAAAATTTCCTGAATTGTGGTGAAGAGGTTGCTTATCTCGCGGATAACCATGAGCAGCACGACGATCAGCCCGGCAATCGTCGTCATCATCGCCTGATCGTCGCGGCCCGCCCGACACAGCAGCATATTAAGCACCGCCACCAGAATTCCGATCGCCGCCACTCTGAAAATCAAATCAACACCGGTCATGCATATCCCTCCGAATTTTTATAACAAAAGCACCGTTATAAGTATCCCGCACGCGAAGCCGAGGCTTCTGTAAAGATTAAAGCTGCCCGCTTTTCTGCGCAGCGCTTCTTCCTCCGCCAGCTTCAGCTTTTCGCGGGCCGCTTTTATGTTGTCAGCCTCGCTTTTGCGGGTGCCTCCCCCAAGCAGGGCCGAAAAATCCCTTAACGTCTCGATCACGTCTCCGCCGACGCAGAGATTTTCGCTATATTCCTCGATCACGCCGAGCCACACCTCCCTTGTGTCCGCTCCGCCCGAAGCTTCGAGCTTGTCGGCTGCCTCAAGAAACATATCCGCCGCAATCCCTCCGCGGCGCCCCGCCGCGGCTCGCATCGCCTCGCACAGGACCGTGCCGCTTAGAGCGATCTCGATCTCCAGATATCTTAAAATCTCCGAAAACTCACGGATCTGGACCACTCTCGTTTCAAAAACCGACGCTTTGATAATCCCTACATATCCGCAGCCCAGCACGACAGCCAAGGCGCAAATCAGCCTGATCGTCATGTCAGCCTCCTTGTCTCGGCGTCTATCCGTCCCTCGCCGTTCCTGCCCCTGAGCAGTATCAGCAGATCAAACACCCGATTTTCAAACAAAGTCCGCATATGCGGGCGGCGGCTTATATCGTCAAACGAGGCGCCGTGAGCCGAGGCGATCACCGCCGCGCCGCTTCCCTTGGCGCACAGGACCGCATAGACCTCGCTTTCGGTCACGATCTCGTCGGTGATTATCACGCGCGGCGACATGGTTCTGAGCAATATTTCCGTTCCCTCGCCCTTCGGAGCGTATTCCACAACGTCGGTGTTGGTTCCCACATCGTTTGTCGGAACGCCTTTGAACATTGCCGCTATCTCGCCGCGGTCGTCCGATATTCCCACCTTAAAGCCCGCGTTTGATATAAGGCGGGCCGCGTCGCGGAGCAGCGTGGTTTTGCCGAGGCCCGGCGGGGAAATCACCAGCGCGCTCTTTATTCTGTCTCCCTGAACTATGCCGCCGATGAACGGGGCCGCCGCGCCGACGATCTCGCGCGATATTCTTATATTTATCGAGCTTATGTCGCGGAAGCTCTCTATTCTTCCGTCACGGCCGCGGATCGCCCTTCCGGTAAATCCCGCTCTGTGGCCGCCGCGGATCGTCACAAATCCGCGCCTTATCTCGTCGGTATAGGCGTAGACCGAGTTTTCGCATAGAGACTTAAACACCGCCGAAACCGCCTGTCGGCTGACCATGAGCGCATCCGTCGGCGGACATATCCCGCCCTCGCGGCCAATATACAGCGGCCTCCCGTCCGCGAAAACCGACAGCGGCCTCTCCGCGCGAAGGCGGATCTCCTCCGCGCCGCTTACGCTCTCAAGGCCGCGGGCGAGGCTCTGTCTCAGCGCGCCCGAAGGCATAAATTTTAATATCCCATCAAAATTTTCCATGCTCCTATCCTCCCGCGGCCGCCTTTGATCGGCTTGTTTATAGTATTCTATGAGGCTTTGTCCGAAAGTAGAACATCATATTTCCGCCGACACACGTCAATCTAATTTATTAACAAAGTTGTAACATTGATCAAAGCAAGGAAAAAGTGCAGAAATTCAGTGAGATTTTTAAGATCATACATATTGCGCTTCAAAATGCCGCTGATCGGCGATCTCGGCATTTTCTGCGATTTATATTCCCTCGC
>CANQKC010000049.1 GCA_947624305.1 uncultured Monoglobus sp.
CGGCTGATGAGCTGCACGCACCGGTTCTCCCCGCCATCGTCCAGCAGAAGGCAATTGCCGTTCACGCAGTTACAGCACTTCCCACGCGCCAGCTTTCGCACTCTGCCGGCCTGCCCTGCCGTGACCTTCAGGATCATAGGCTCCGTCCTCCTTTCCGTTTTTCGGGCAGCAAAAAAGACCGCCCCATTCGGAGCGGCCCGCTTCCTGCCCTCTGCCTATGAAATAGCGGAAAGGGCGGTTTTTCCATGAAATTAAGTAACAACTTAAAAATAATATGCGTAACAAGCTGGAAATATTGATTTTACAGCATGTTCTTCCTATAATGATAGTAAGAAACACCCAAAAGAACGCCGGACGGAGGTGAAAAAAGAATGGAGCAGAGCATTTTTGCCTTTTCCGCCGATCACCGGGACGGGCGTGTATATCTGGGCGGAAAAAGCTACCCAGCCGGCACCTTTGCCGTGCATCTGCTCAATCAATACTATCTGGACGACACCGCCGTCCGGCTCAGCGTCTTTCAGGACGACGTGCATTATCACATCCGGGAGCAGCTGCGGCACGGGTATCTGAATATCGACGAGTTTCAGATGACCGGCGCCAACACTCTGGAAGCGCTGAAGGCTCTTCCCCGGCTGCACCCCTTTGACACGCTGGACCGCAATGCCATCATCCAAAGCGTAACAGAGCTGTTCACCGAGGAAAACGGCAAGCGCATCTGCCAATATTTCTCCGACCGGGGCCGCGTCAGCACGCTTGCCCAGGCGGAGGTCCATATCGGCACGGCATACCGCCGCAGCAGGGATATAGGCGTGCCGGAGGCGGAGACGCTCATCGGGCGCGTGGATTCCGTTCTGGCCTTCTTTGACCATATCAGCGGCGATCTTTACGATGCCAACCGGAAGCTGCGGAAGTTCGTGGCCCGACTGGACGAGGCGGCGCGCTTCGACGAAGCCCACTTGCTGCCCCTCGCCATGGAGATATTCGGACCCATGCCCTTCCCCGTCACGGAGGAGTATACCTCTCTGAAAAAGAACAAGGCCAGCGGGGGCATGACCATTGCCCGCCATCTGACCTTTGACCGCTATCGGGCCTTTGTGCTGACCGACTTCTTTGAGGGGCTGCACTGGGGGCACTACCCCCGGCGGTGCGGCGTCTGCGGGAGGTTCTTTCTCATGCAGTCCGCCCGCCGCCAGCAGTACTGCACGGGCATGTCCCCCTACACGGTCCGGGGGAAGCGGCTCACCTGCCAGAAATACGCCGCTTATACCAGGCGCAAGGAACTGGCGTCAAACGATCCCGTCTCCGCGCTCTATACCAACCGCTGCTCTGCCATCCGGGTGGAGATGCGGCGCGGCACCGTTGCGCCCGAGATGGGCGCGGCGGCAAAGGCGCTGGCGCTGGAGCACAAGCAGACCGCGCTGCGGGATGACGCCTATGCCAGGAACCAGTACGCGAAGGACATGGAGCGGGTGAAGCTGTACCGCGACGCGGAGCTGTTTCTTATGGGGGAGGCGCGGCTATGAAAAACAATGATTGGGAACAGGAGTTGCACCTCTACCGCCTGGACCCGGCGCCGCCCAGAAAGGCCACCTTCCAAGACTATATCGCTCCCTATTTCACCGACGGAGATATAGCGCACTTTTTCGAGTTCCTGCACTATTATGAGCCCGTCCTGAACAAGCGTGTCATGGGCTGGGTCGCCAACTATGAAATGCGCGGCCACTTCCCTGATCTGAAGCAGGCCGCCGTTGTCGGTATGCTGAAGGCCCTGGCGCGGTACGATATATCCCGCGGCACGGACTTTCTTGTGTACGCCAAGCTTTACATTAAAAATGAGGTGGATGATTACGTCCGCACCATGCGGACCGGCTTCACCGTCCAGAGCAGCGACGCTTACAAGACTCTCAAAAAGGCCATGGCGATATATGACCAGCGGCCCGACGCCGGGGACGAGACGGTAGCGCTCATCGCTGCCAAGATCGGCAGATCTGTGGAGGAAACGACGGACATCCTCGCCGCCGGCCTGCGGAACATGAATTTCGCGGACTTCTACAGCAGGTACGCCAACGACGATGATGACGAGACCGCCGAGGATGTGACGCAGAGCGATTCCTCCGAGCCGTACCGCCTGTACACGCAGATGCTCCGCGAGGAGGCCCTGCTGTCCGCCTATGCCAAGCTGGACTATCGGGAGCGCGCCATTGTCGCCGCCCGCCTGGGCTTCTGCATGGACTGCTTGGGAACGGAGTACCTCGATGCGGCGGAGGACGGCTCCACCGTCCAGCGCAAAATCAAAAAGCAGGCCTACGCCGACATCACCATCGACCACACCCTCTCCTCCCCCTCCACCGCCGAGCGCATATACCGCCAGGCGATAGAGAAGCTGCGGAAAGCGATGGAGGAGGAAGGCTGGGGATAAGAACACCGCCCGGATGATCATCCGGGCGGTAAATTACTTTAGAGTAGAATGATCTCCAACAACTGTCAAAATCTTTTGAACACACGCCTCAATATCTTTTCGAATGTCACTTTCCCATAATCGGATAACTGTCCATCCCATTTCTTCAAGAAGGGCGTTATTCTTCCTATCCCGTTCAATATTCCCTAAAATTTTATTACGCCAAAAAACTGTATAGCGTGATAGTTCCTCTTCCAGAGAACCATAGCCCCGGATAGCCCAGTTATGTCCGTGCCAATAATCCCCATCACAGAATATAGCCACCTTTTTCTTCAAAAAAACGATGTCTGGTTTTCCGGGAAGTTCCCTGTAGTTTTTTCGATAGCGACAGCCTTTAATCCACAGTGCGCGTCGAAGCATCAGTTCTGGCTCAGTATCTGTTTGCTTTACAGCGGACATAATTTTATGGGTTATTTCGATTGTTCGCTCCATCTTGACACTCGCCCCAAGTAAAAAATCATTTCCTACAGAACGTCGCTTTAACGCCTATAGCTCCTAGTGCTGTTCTTATATGTTTCTTATCCGCATCAGTTAGCTCTTGACGGGCCTCAGATAATTGCAAACAAATGCGAGGAGTTATACCCCCCACAGTTAGCCCAGGTTCTCTTGATATAAGCTCAAGCGCCTTTCGTAATGCGGTTTCCCATTTCAGGGTAGTACCGCTACTGACAACAAAGATTATTCCATCTTGAGAACGGAGGACATAAACACCATCGTTTTTACCTCGACACTTTTGGATAATGGTAGCATCACAATTAAACAGCTTCTGAACCGTGTCCTCCGGAGTTGCGGCAGACAGTGCCATTTTATTTTTCGCCTTTACATAAGCGTTCAACCCTCCATCCTTGATATATGTCCGAATTCGTTCTTTGGACATATACTCTTTGAGCACCCCGCCTATTTCAGGATCATCAACAAGCTCATCCATAAATCTACCACTTTCAGCGCGTCCCGCCGTCAGATATCCAAATTCATCCGCTCTTTTGTAAATAGCCTCTTTAATTGTCTTTTGCTGGGCGTTTGTCAATGTCTTAGCCATCAAAACCCCTCCGGAAAAGTCAATTTTACCTCATCATCTGATCCGCTTAGGTCAGCCACATCTTCAAGCCATGCGTCCACAAAGCTTTCGACCCGCGAATCAGAAAAAGAGACAAAACCCTGTTGAAGATATAATACCTCTTTTTCCGCGCCTTTGATTTTTCCCTCTTTATTCATCTCTATCATTTCCGCCATTCTCCGAATGTCGGAAACAAAATCCAGTACTATAACCTTCTCTTTTCCCTCTGATAATCGCAGTCCTCTGCCCAGTTGCTGAACAAAAATTCTCCGAGAATGCGTTGCTCGTAAAAAAACGAGAACATTAACATCTGGAATATCAATACCCTCATTCATAACATCAACCGCACAAACCGCATGATATGTACCAGCGGCAAAAGCTAGCAACCTGCGTCTTCTCTCAGCTTTGTCAACTCTTGACAGCGCGGCACAAGGAATCCCTGCGGCGGAAAGCATATCTGAAAACCTATTACTATGTTCTATTGATGGTGAAAACACCGCGATTCTTGGATTTGGAATATTCTTTATTGCCTGTTGAAGTTCAGATATAACAGCTTCATCTCGCTGGGGCATGAACAGCCTTTTATTCAAATCTCTGATTGTAAGTCGTTTTTTGCTAATGCTTGGAATATTATTCCAGTCCACGTTATCACAGAGTATTCGATAATCAACTTTTGAAAGATACCCCATCGCCATACCATCAACAAGAGAAACTTTTTCTAATGGCTCTCCAAACAGTGATGTGAGGCTTTGGCCATCCCCCCGCCAAGGAGTTGCTGTCATGCCAATTAAGAATCGCGGGCACAGATGCTCTATACATGTACGAAAGCCATGGGCCAAAGCGTGATGCGCCTCATCTACTATTATAACGTCAAATTGATTTGGTTCAATACCGGGAAGATATCCATATAAACTTTGATATAGCCCAAAAGATATTCCCTCTGTATTACGGGGAGGCAATCCATCGAAAAACACAGATGTAGGAATCTCTTTTGTAATCTGAGGCCAAAAACCTTGTTCAAGTTGCAAGGACAAATCTGTGGCATGACAGAGTACTAGAATCCTATGGCATCCACGTTCCCATAAATGTCTAGCAATAGTAGCCGCTATAACTGTTTTTCCTAGGCCTGTCGCGACAATATAGAATGCTTTTTTCTCACTATTTTCATATGCCGATACAACCTTATCAACAATAACTTGCTGATAAGGGCGCAGTTCCCTCATTCCTGCGTGATTATTCGGCATTTTATCTATTAGTGTGCTAATAAATGCACCATTCCACAATTTTAAGGTATATCCACTCTTTGAAAGCTGTTCTTGCCGTTGTACCGCAGTACGAGTAAATTCTCCATTTGTGGCAACAGCGGCAATGTTCACATCGTAAAAAGAGAGCGCGGAAATAGCCTCTTTAATAGCGTTTGGACCAATATAGCGATCTCCTGTAACTGCCTTAGATTGCACAACCCATGATTTTATTTTTCCATTTTCCTTTCGTGTGGCAAGAACATCTCCTCCCATGTCACCTTTTCCACCGATGACATTAATGTTTTTCCAGCCAAGGTGGCCCATCAAGCGAGCAATTACTCGTTCGAGACCTTTCCAGTTATATCCATTGGAAATGTCATCGGTATAGAAATTCATAAGCCCAACTCCTTTATCAGAAAATCTACACTTAGCGACGCTCTGGCAAGTTCGTTCTTCTGAATTCGCTGACTATACCCGGATATGATATGCAAAGCGTCTTTAATAAAAGCTAGAGTACGTTCTTTTGAATCATCTCTTGCCCGCTGTGTGGCATTAACATCTTTTAAGCAAATTGACATGTAGGGCGTTGCCAACGCTTTACCATCAAATACTTCTTCGGGAAAATGGTCTACAAGTCGATAAAGAGTTTTTGGCGGCACATAATAAATCGCGTCATATCCAGCTGCGTTACCACTCTGAAAAGGTTCTAAAAGAGCCGGATTATTCTGGACTAGATTAATTATAGTGTCTTCAACTTCTCCTGTAGATTCGTGAATACAATCAATTACGTCCTGAGCCCGCTCTCGTAACGCTAGCTGGAGTTTATCTCGCAATAGTTCAAATGCGCTACTCGCACGATCCTGAAGCGTTTTCCTATCTATTCTCGCTTCATGCATTGTTGTTTCAACAAGTTGAGTATACACAGTTACAAGGTCTGGCAGACTATCACGCCACTTTATTTTTTCGGATAGATAAAGAAGTAACAGCATCTTCGGGGTAATCGGAAACTGTTCCAAGATCGGATGTGTAGGGTCATAGACAAAGTCGCAATCAATCCCATCCGAATAAAAGAAACAGGCTTTTCTTTCCCCATTATACTTTATCTCACCACGGTTAAGTTCATAGGCTCTAACGTTAAGAGACCCAGCGTTTCCAAATCTGTAATTTCGCCCTGTTAGTTGGTTGACCACTGTCGCGCGCTGAATAAGCTCATCCAATGTAGAAGTTTCATCTTTCGCAGATATAGAAGACGCAGAAGCGCTAGTATTGGATGGTGTGTTGACAGGCACTCCTCCATTACTTGGAACCGTCGCACTTATTCCTCCCAAATAATCACCAACATTGTCGGATGGAGTATCACCTGTATTGACAGGTGTCGTCGCTCGGGTCCCTCCAGTGCTTTGTTTTTGATCCTCCTCTTGCGCAGCTTTCCACCAAAGGGTATCATCCATATAGTCTCGTAGGCCTTTACGAAATTCAGCAGCATAACGTTTGGAAATATCATTTGGAGCAAACAAGCATTTTGTTCCTTTATCGACGCGCCGATATGCGTTTACAAGCAATCCTAGCGGAGAACAGTTAGGTTCACTAAATCCCATTGCCTTTCTAGATTTCGGCAAAAAAGGACCAACACCACAAAGAGCTTCAACCGTCTCCATCCATGATATATCCGATCGATCAAAGTCATTCTTTTGGTAGGTGGGAAGAAGGTAGTCAACATTCAATTCACCAACAATACGTCCACCAACGGATGTGCCGAGATCAAGAGGATACTGTAGTTCTTTCTGTCCAGTAATAGGATTCTCATACTGAAACAGGGTCTTATCTGATACCAGAATTTTTCTTCCATTTCGGATGAAATCAATGCCAAAATCATTCGGATCAGCATATCTTTGAATACCAATCCACCCTGTCAAGCGTTTTGAGCGCTCAATGATATTTGGAGGCCAGCTCTTTCCCTCCTGTTGATCTATATAATATTTCTCCGCCTCATCGCGCGTTAAATAACTATTTCGATCTAAGTCAAACAGCGCGTCGCCTAGATTCCTATCAATAGAAACGCGAGCCGGAACATTTTGATCATTATAACGAACATAACGCGATTCTGACCAAACACAATGATTTCTTGGCCGCAATGGTCTTCCCTTTACGACAATAGTAATATCTTGCGAATTCAATAAGGGGGCGTAAACGCTCTCCAAACGGTGCCGAATCTCGTTTTCTTTATTCGGTAACTCCGCTATAATTCCAGCCCTTAGTTTAGAAATAGTAATTCTAGTTCCTGACTCTTCTGCATTTTCTTTATGCTCTCTGATTATCGGAGCGTCAAACCTCTTAGCCTCATGCAGTTTTTGAAAATCGATTTGTATACCAACCCAATCGGCGTCACCTCTTCTGGTGGAGAGAATTGTGGTCACTTCTCCCAATCTTGCGGTTGAAATATTAAAGCCCATTCCAAACAAGCCAAGGTTACCAACCGGATCATTACTAGTATAGCCAGCGCGCACTGCGTCTTGAAGCTTTTCAATAGACATGCCACACGCATTGTCTGTTACCTCAACTGTTCTTCCGGAGGCCGCAACAGAATCAGATGTCCATGTCACTGATATTTTTTGCTCTGGTGCGTCATACGCAGACGAGTGATTGGATAAAAAAGCATCAATTGAGTTATCGATCAGCTCCGCCATACACTGCCAGGTTTGAAATGGTATTTCCCCCAATGACCGTAATATGCGTGGAGCTGGAGTAATATCCAAAGTCTCCAAAGCATTCACATTACTCATAATTCTCTCCTTTCAATGTCTCTAAATACGTAGCCACAGATTTCGCGACGAGATATGCCAACATAGGAGGTACAGCGTTTCCAATTTGTGATATATTTACAGTTTTAGAGAACGAGAACTCAAAGTCATCCGGGAATGTTTGTATGCGCGCACACTCTCGCACAGTTAAGCGTCTATTCAGCGAGTAATGAAATTGGACTCGTGACTTAGGATTTGCTCTAATGGTATAAGCAGGTTTATCTTTTTTATTACTCTCATCCCCTTGCCCATTTCCACGTTTAGCACGAGAGGCCTCAAAATATTCATTTTGATTAGATATACTATTATCAGTAATTTTAATCAAATCGCCGATTGCCCACTCAATGCTCCTATAATTATCAACACTAAAAATAGGCGTCGGTTTTTGTGGGAATCCATATTTATCAAAAACATCTTTTCTTACACATATTATAAATAGCCTAGTTCGTCTTTGAGGGACACCGTATTCTGGAGCGAACAATTTCCACACCTGTACCGCATATCCAGCGTTAGCCAAGTCTTGTTTAATCGTGTTGAGAACAGCTCCTCCTTCCATACGTTCCAAATTGATTACATTTTCACCAACTACAATTATTGGGTGATGCTTATTCATATATGTAATAAGCGTCTTATAAAGCCTTCCGCGTTCAGAATCTAAACCGCCTAGGGGACCACAAGAAGAGAATTCTTGACAAGGAAACCCACCAATAAGCACGTCCGCTTCAGGCACGGAATTCACATCTAATTTTGTTATATCCCTCACTTCAGCCTTACCCTTACCAAAATAGTTGTTGTAGGTTTCAACACACCTGGCTTCAGCGTCATACGCGATCTTAATATCAAATGGAAGTCTCTTATAGTCTTCTTCATGGTATCTAAAGTCTCCGCGGAAGCCCAAGTCCAAACCACCGCAGCCGCAGAAATACGACACTACAGTGTATTCATGTCCATTCTTGTTCGCAGTCATACCGATACCTTTCTTCTTAATAAGTGCTTGCCTTCCATAACATTTTTATAAAAACGCATTATGTCTTTCTGTCATGCTTAATTGTTTTCTCTATGTTCCGCTTTTCGGAAATCTACTTATATCTTTGCAAAGTAATCTTCGTCAATCTCGTAATCCTTCACTTCCCTGACCCCAATGCCTAATTCCGCTAGCTTCGTGATAAACTCTTCACCGTCAACCAAATCGATTTGCTGTTTCCCTAGATTTGACGCTTCTTCAATTGCCTGTTTTGAGAATGATCCTGTAGTAATGAACACACCTTTTTCTATATCTGTTGTGAGTGAACCGCGAAAATCTCGGATGTCTGGTGCTCCGACAGATCCTTGATAACGTTTGCATTGAAACGCTATGTTAAAACTAAAGATTCCGTTTATTTTGAGCTTCCCTGTTCCGTCTATTCCTCCGTCACCGGACTTCTTGGTGACTCGGACATCATCAAACCCGCATTCTCTTAACAACCTCTGTGTCAGCTTTTCAAAAGAGTATGGATTCATATGAACGAGTACTTCATAAAGCTTTCTACGCCACGGTTTCACCTCTTCCGGAACTTCAACGCCTGCATCTTCCATCTGTTGTTCATCTATTGCTGCTTTCCCTGATCCTTTTGCCGCTCTTCTGTGAAAGTTCTTTTCTATATAATCACCATCGACCTTATCCTTATCAGAATATGCGGGTGTAATTGCCCAAACGCCCCTTGTACTGTTCTCTAACGCACCACAATTTTTCAGGAGAGTCCGAGCCCATGCAAGTCTGTAATTGACTTCCGATAGACTACTACTATCAAGGTGAGGCTTTGAAAGAACTTCTTCCGAAAGGCCCATCAGTTCTGCCGCTTTTTCATTAATTTCATTATTCTTGCCTGATCCACCTAGTTCTCTTAGCGCACAAAAGGTTGCCTCAATCAAAGCCGCATGCCCTGGAATATTCACCTTATTGCTCATAGTCTCCACCGTTCTTTTCTCTATGTTGTCTTGCTTCAGACAGATAATGTCTATCACTATACTTGTCTATGAGTTAACACCATCATTTTACCACATGGCCAATTTAAGTACAATACCGAGCCTTCTACTCCATTATAACTCATATTATCCTGTACTTCCCCACTCACTTTCTGTCACTCTCCGCGGCGGCCTTGGCGGCAGCCTCAATCACATTGGGCGCCGTGATCGCGCACAGCCCATCATACACCATGGACGCCTGCCTGTTGCCGCTGGCTCTGATAGCCATCCCAAGTGCCTTCTTGGCAAGACTTTCCACCATTTGTCTCCGGTGCTGCCGTTCCGCCTCTGCGTATTCCTGCTGTTGAATGACGCCCTCCCAATACTGGGACCAGTTATCCTGAAAAGTGTTTTGGTTAATTGCAGCTGTGCCAGCCCGCTCCGTGACCGCCTGATAAGGGAACTGGCTGAGGTATCCATATCGGAGGGCGTTCACCCTGGCCACTGGATAGCCGCCCTGGCCAAGAGCATACACATTGCTTTGCATGGACTGCATCAGCTGGGCTGAAAAGGCCGTGCTTGCATCCCCCTGACGCATATAATAGGGGGCCACATTGCTGTCCATCAGATCATAGACAGAGCATCCCAGCGTTCTGGCCAAGGCATTCAGAACATTGAACTGCGCCTTGGAGATATCGCCCTTCCGCTGCTCATACGCCTGAATATTGCGGACATTAACGCCACTGAGATCAGAAAGCTGAGTTTGAGATAAACCAGCGTTTTTCCGGAGTATCTCCAGGTTCGTCATCCTCCCCTTGAGCCGCTCGTCCATCGCCTCCACGAAATGCATAAGGTCGGCCTCATGCAGTGTCGGGAACCAGTCGAGCAACTCGCTGGGTTTTACCACCTCAGTGATCTCCCGAAAAGTCCGGCCAGAATACCACTGATAATAGGCAAGGGACCATCCCACCCAATATTCGGCGCTCCTGTACGGCGCAAAGTACGGCGGCAAGTCCGTATAGCGACCAGCTATCATGCTGTACAGCTCCACACCGGATCTGCCGACGAGCACATCTGGGTTCCCCCGCTCAAACTGCAAAGCAAAGCCCATATCGATAAACTTCTTAAAGAAATAATCGATATGCTCATGACAGAAATTCACGGCATAGTCCAGCATGGTAGCCAT
>CANQKC010000050.1 GCA_947624305.1 uncultured Monoglobus sp.
CTGTCAATGCCGTTATTGATAGCGATAAATCTCACGTCTTTTTCCGCAAACAAGATTTCCGTGTAAAAGCCGACTTTCAGGTAGTCACGTCCGAAACGACTCATATCTTTTACAATAATCGTACCGACGTTTCCGTCCTTGACCTCGGCTATCATAGCCTTAAATCCCTCGCGCTCGAACGTCGTACCGCTCACTCCGTCGTCAACGAAATACCTCGGATTTTTGAAGTTGTTATCCTTTGCGTACTTGCCCAAAATCGCCTTTTGGTTCACAATACTGTTGCTGTCACCCTGCAATTCATCGTCGCGGCTCAGGCGGCAGTATAACGCTGTTATCTTTTCAGACTGTCTGTTCATTTTTTATCCTCCTGTCTGTTCATTTTTTATCCTCGCTTTCCGACAGTCTGTCAAACAGGATCGTACTGTTATTTTATCATATTTCATTCTGTTTGTCACCGCCTTTTTTGGGATTTTCAGCCATCAATTTCAACAATTTTGACGGCAGAGATTTGTGCCCGGCGTACACACCGCTGAAACGATAGGTCGTGTTGCCGTTTTCAAGGGTAAGCGTTATCTGCGGAAGTTCCGCAGATAACAGATTTTTAACTTTCATATTTCACTGTTCCTTTCCTTTAGTGATGTCAGTAAATTTTTTAATTCGCCGATTGGAATATTTGCCTCGTTTACGGCATTTATGATTTCCTCATTTTCAAGCTGTGTTTTCTTTGTTTCAAGAGCCTTGATTTCAGCTTGGAGTTTTTTCACTCGCGCTGTCTTGTAATTTATCTTATCGGTTATTGTTTGAATATCCATAATATCCTCCTTTTACAGTTCGGGATCGTTACGTTTCATATGATGTTGTGTCTGTTTGTTTTTCGTGTCAGCACGTTCTTTGTGCTCGGCAAGTTTTTTGAGAATACTCGGCTTTTTATTCGGCGCCTCCTGCCTCGTCTTTATGTCAAGGAACATATCTACATTTTTCTTTAATACTAATATATCGTTGTATTCTTCCTTAATGTCCTTGTGCAGAGCCGACAGCTTGGAAATGTCAGCGATAAGCCGCTGCTTTTCCGTCTCGATTTGTTTAACGCTCGGCAGCCTGTTGTTCTTCGTCAGATGCGGCTTTAGCTCATTCGTCAATCGACGGAACAGGTCTATTTCTTGCTTATGATTTGAATAGAATGTATTTTTCAGCAGCGGGTTTTTCTTTGCGTATTCCTCATAAAGCGGTTTTAGGTTTCGATACATATTCAGATTTTTCATCAAGGCGTCAAGCTCGTTTATCCGTTTTTTATCGGATTTGATCTTATCTGCCGTTTCATTTAATTTCTTGGATTTCTCCGATACCCTCTTTGATAAATCATCATAGTCTGCAATGCCTCTCTCGTCTATGATGATAAGAGTTTTCGCTATCAGTTTCAGATTATGGATTTTTGCCCATTGTTCATAGCCCTTTGACTGCCGGCACTTTACATTGTGTTCGATATCAATAAGCAAATCAACGGTTTTGGGGTGATATTTTCCTTTAATACGAAGTTCGATATTATCTTTCTCATAGTCTCTGCCGATTGTATCGGTTTTGGTAAACCGCTTGTTGTCAATATCACGAAACCACAGAAAATCGTCCTCGCGGACAATATATTTCTTATCGCGCATCCGCCGCAGGAAATCCTCATAATCAACTGCGAACAAGATACACTCATCAATCGCCTTTTTGATTTTGTACTTATTTGAAACATACGTTTTCTTTTGCTCATAGTTCCTTTTCCGTCCGCTCGGCTCGACAACATTTAATCCGTATTCGGCGCATATCTTATCGCTGATTTCCCGTATGCGGTAGTATGATTTCTTATCGGAGCGATAACGCTTGTGGTTTTGAAAGCTCACGGCGTTAAATATTATGTGATTATGATAATGGTCTTTGTCTGTATGCGTAGAAAGCACATATTCATATTTTCCGTCCAAAACCTCGTCCGCGAATTTCTTTCCTATTTCGTGGCATTGTTCCACTGTGACTTCATTTGGCTTAAAGGATTGGATAAGATGATATGCCTGATTTTCACCGCCGCTTTTTGCTAATTGCGCCGTTAATTCAAATTCAAGTTCCGCAGTTTCGCATGCGCAGCCGAAAGTTGAGATATATTTGCCGTTTCCTGTTTTATTATCATTTCCGATATATGTTATTGACTTGCCGAGAGTGTGTTTGATAGGGTGTATTTTAGTAATTGCCATATATCGTTCAACTTCGCTTTGACAGCCGCAACGTCCTGTTCCATAATTCCATAGGTATTGGCCTTCCGCGTGATTTGATTGATATTCTTTCCGATAGCATTCATCTCTTTGACAGCCGCTTTTAAATCCGACGTATCAACATTTACAATAAATCCGTCAATAGCCATTTTCCGCAGGTACGCGCCCCGATTAGTCACATTAGCCAAACGAACACGCCTGTTTATCAGTTCCAGCTCTTTCTCATCAACATAAAACTTCACTTGAATATTCCGTTTGCGCTTATTCAAATATTTCACCTTCTTTCCATAAATTAAAAGGAAACTTTTTTGCAAAATCCCGAAACGGGATTTTCACACTTTCGATACTTTGAGTACCAAAGTGTTATGCTTGCTAAAAAGTTTCCTATCTAATATTAGAACTATGAATACGTTGCTTTTCTCAATTTTATCTGCTTTCAGAGAATATCCGTATTAATAGTACATATTTATTATATCACGAATTAAAAATATGTCAATAGGTTTTTGAAAATTTTTATTTATGCACTTGAAATTCACAAACGGATTTGTTATACTGTTATTGAGGTGAAGTAAAAATGAACAATGAAGAAATGACAATAGGCCGACGCGTAAGAAAAGCGCGTAAGGAAAAGGGATATAACCAGACGGAGCTTGCGAACGCTCTCGGCAAGTCGCTCCGTACTATTCAGAAGTACGAAAACGGCGAGATCGAAATTTCAATAAGTATGCTGAATGAACTCGCAAAGACGCTTGACACGACCACAACTTATCTGCTCGGTTACAAAACCGAAACGGTGAAACCGCAGATAACCACATTTGCGGATGTGGTGGTAATGCTGTTCGAGCTTGAAAAGATTTCGGGGCTGAAATTTGATATTGACGTAAAACGCCCGCCGAGAGATGATAACTGGGAGTGCTCCATAAAGTTTGACGGAAAGGCAAAGACAGACCTTAACGCCGATATGTGTCTCTTCCTTGAGGATTGGGCGGACACAAGAGAGAATTATTCCTCGGAGCAGTACACGGACTGGAAAGACAAGACACTTGCATATTATTCGAGATTGGCAGTGACGGAACATGCGACCGAGGCGGAGGATAATTTGATTACCGGAAAAGTTGTACCGATGAATTTGCAAGATCTACAAGCTGAGGAATGATGGAATTATGAATATTTATACTTAACAAAGACTGTTTTTATTAAATAAATTTATGATATATCATGTTTATGTCAATAATCAGGATCATATCGTAATAAACAATCCTCATTTATCCTCAAGCCGGCATCTCTTTGAAAGAAATTCTATACGATTTTTTGATTTAACTCTTGATATTCGCAAAGATTTGTGGTATATTAATATAGAAATCGTGTCATTGCCGACGCAAATTCGAGGTGAAATTATGATAAACAGAGATTTTTATTTACAGCGCATAATAAACAAAATGCACAACGGCGAGGTAAAGGTAATAACAGGTATCAGGCGGTGCGGGAAATCGGTGCTATTGTTTGACCTGTTTTATCAGTATCTTATCGAAAGCGGCGTGAGCGAGGACAGTATAATCAGAATTGAGCTTGACCAGCGCCGCTATTACAAGTATCGCAATCCGATCACTCTTTGCGAGTATGTGGAGAGTATTGTAACATCGGATAAGGATAAACAGTTTTACCTGTTCATTGACGAGGTGCAGTTTACAAATAAGGTGATAGACAAGGAAAACGACGGCATTGAAGTCACAATTTATGATATGCTTAATGAACTGAAAGCATACAAAAATCTTGACGTTTATGTCACGGGCAGCAACTCTAAAGGACTTTCAAGCGATATAGCAACGCAGTTTCGCGGCAGAGCCTCACAGATACGTGTTTTTCCGTTTTCATTCAAGGAATATTACTCGGCTGTAGGCGGCGATGAGCAAAATGCGCTGAATATGTATATGCTGTACGGCGGTATGCCGAGGATAACGGCGTTTTCCGATGAACGCGACAAAAAAGAATATCTTACCGCGCTTTACCGTGAGCTGTACGTCAAAGATATAGCTGAACGCGGCGGGATAGAACGTGAAGATCTGCTTTCGGATATTCTGGATTTCCTCGCCTCACAGATAAGCTCGCTTACTAATCCGACAAATATCGCGAACGCCCTTTCAAGCATAAAGAAAGAAAAAATTAATCCTGCGCTTGTGCAAAGATACGTGCAGCTTATCATTGATTCTTTCCTTATATCGCGCGCACAGAGATATGATGTCAAGGGAAAAGGCTATTTTAAATTTCCCAATAAATATTACTATGTGGACACCGGTTTGCGGAACGCTAGACTGAATTACAGACAATATGATCAGGGACATCTGATGGAGAACATTATATACAACGAGCTTATCCGCAGGGGATACAGCGTTGATGTGGGAGTGGTGTCCGACCGTTCGAATGACCGCAATGTGCAAAAGGAGATCGACTTTGTGGTAAACGACGCAGATAGGAGAATATATATACAATCGGAATTTCGTATGGACAGTGAGGAAAAAGAAAAATCTGAGCTTGACTCCCTGCTGCTTACTAAGGACTTTTTCAAGAAAATGGTTATCCGCGCGGATATTCCTCACAGCTACTATGACGACAGCGGAATCTGTCACTGCGGTCTGCTTGATTTTCTTTTGGAACGGACACAGTTGTTTTAATATAAAAATTATACCGAAGCATCATCTCTTTATGAGCGGGTGCTTCTTTTGTATGCAATACACATCTAAAATTTTTCGCGTTCATAAATTTTTCAATGAAAGCTCAAAATTAATTGAAATTTGCCAAAAACTGTGTTATAATGAATTTTAGTTTTTATATCGGTAAAAACTGATCCGTATTTATAATAAAAAAGCTAATCGTGGCGCGGAAGGAGCGCATTAAAAATGAAAATTTTTGACAACGTCACGGAGATCGTTCGTGACGATATGCAGCAAAGCATAAAGAGGGGCAGCAAGGTTTCCATAGCGGCTGCCTGTTTCTCCATGTACGCATATAATGAACTGAAAAAGCAGCTTGAGTCAGTTGATGAATTTCGTTTTATTTTCACGTCCCCGACGTTTGTCACAGAGAAGGCGCAAAAAGAAAAACGGGAGTTTTATATTCCTCGGTTGAGCCGTGAACAGAGCTTATACGGCACAGAGTTTGAGATCAAGTTGCGCAACGAAATGACGCAGAAGGCCATTGCTCGGGAATGCGCGGACTGGATCCGCAGAAAGGCGCGCTTCAAGTCCAATACCACCGGTGAGAACATGGGCGGATTTATGACGGTCGCGGCCCCTGACGAAGAAACGGCTTATGTGCCGTTAAACGGTTTTACTACCGTGGATATAGGTTGTGAGCGTGGAAACAACAGCTATAATATGGTAAATCGCACGGAGGCTTCGAACGCTGTGCAATATATGCGGTTATTCGAGTCAATTTGGAATGACGATAATAAACTGCAGGATGTTACCGATGTCATTATCGACAATATTGCATCTGCGTATAATGAAAATTCACCGGAATTCATATATTTTATGATGCTTTATAACGTGTTTAGCGAGTTTTTGGATGATATTTCCGAGGATGTGCTGCCAAACGAGGCGACAGGCTTTAAGCAAAGCAAAATCTGGAGTATGCTTTATGATTTCCAAAAGGACGCTGTGCTGGCTATTATTAACAAGCTTGAAAAATATAACGGTTGTATCCTTGCGGACAGTGTCGGTCTCGGCAAAACTTTCACCGCGCTTGCTGTTATCAAATATTATGAAAACAGAAACAAAACAGTTCTCGTGCTGTGCCCGAAAAAACTCGCCGAAAACTGGAACACTTATAAGGACAATTATGTGAACAATCCGATTGCGTCTGATCGTTTAAATTATGACGTTTTGTTCCATACCGACCTTTCAAGGAACGGGGGTTCATCCAACGGCCTTGATCTGGATCGCCTTAACTGGGGAAACTATGATCTGGTTGTGATCGACGAATCCCATAATTTCCGTAACGGCGCCGGAACTCATTCCAACACTCAGGAAAACAGATATATCAAATTGATGGATAAAGTAATCCGCGCCGGAGTTAAAACAAAGGTTCTTATGCTTTCCGCCACGCCGGTCAATAACCGCTTTGTGGATCTGAAAAACCAGCTGGCGCTTGCTTATGAAGGTAATTCGGATTATATCAACAAACAGCTTGACACAAAAAAGCCAATTGAGGAAATTTTCCGCCGCGCGCAGAAGGCGTTTAATGTTTGGAGCAAATCCGATCCTGAAGAGCGAACCACGGATGCCTTGCTTAGGACATTGGATTTTGACTTTTTTGAGCTGCTTGACAGCGTAACGATTGCTCGCTCAAGAAGACACATAGAAAAATACTATGACACCAAAAAAATCGGTGAGTTTCCGCAGCGCTTAAAACCGCTGTCTCTCAGACCGAACATGACCGACCTGAACACGGCGATCAATTACAATGAGATATACGAACAGCTCATGCTTTTGTCGTTGTGTATTTATACGCCGTCCGATTATATTTTCCCGAGCAGGCTTTCAAAATACACCGAACTTACGCACAACAAGGGAAGCAACCTGACGCAAATCGGCCGTGAACAGGGCATTATGCGGCTTATGAAAATTAATTTGCTAAAACGCCTTGAAAGCTCGGTTTATTCGTTTAATTTGACGCTCGGCCGTATTCTTAAACTTATCAAAGGTACTATCAAAGCCATTGATGATTTTGAGGAATACGGAAAATCCGATCTTGATATGTATGAGGCAAATGACAGCGATCTTGATATTGACGACAGCAACACCGAATATTTTACCGTCGGCAGAAAAGTAAAAATCGATCTTGCCGATATGGATTATACGACGTGGCGGAGCGATCTTCGGCAGGATGCCGATACGCTTGAACTGCTGACGCTCATGGTGGCGGATATCACGCCCGAGCATGACCTGAAATTGCAGACGCTCCTGAATCTGTTGGATGAAAAGATGCATCATCCGATCAATGAAGGCAACAAAAAAGTGCTGATCTTTTCGGCGTTTTCAGATACTGCGGAGTATCTGTATAATCATGTCAGCAAATATATGAAGAATAATTACGGTGCAGACACCGCGATGATCACAGGCACCATTGACGGCCGCACAACGGTAAAAGATCTGACGCCGACGCTCAACAATGTGCTGACCTGCTTTTCTCCAATTTCCAAGAGCCGAGACGTTCTTATGCCGGGCAGCACAACGAATATAGATATTCTGATCGCCACCGACTGTATTTCCGAAGGTCAGAACCTGCAGGACTGCGACTATCTGGTGAATTACGATATACATTGGAACCCGGTTCGCATCATTCAGCGTTTCGGACGTATTGACCGTATAGGCAGCAGGAACCGATATATTCAGCTTGTTAATTTCTGGCCGGACATGACGCTGGACGATTATATAAATCTGAAGTCCCGCGTGGAGACAAGAATGAAGATTTCCGTTATGACCTCCACCGGAGACGACGACCTGATCAATCCCGAGGAAAAAGGCGATCTGGAATACCGTAAGCAGCAGCTCAAGCGCCTGCAGGAAGAAGTCGTGGATATTGAGGATATGTCCACGGGAATTTCTATTATGGATCTCGGCTTGAACGAGTTCCGTCTTGATCTGCTGGAATACATAAAAACGCACGATGATCTCAGCAAGAAGCCGAAGGGCCTTCATGCTGTTGTCCCTGCTGACGATGAAAATCCCGAAGGTGTGATCTTCGTGCTTCGCAACATCAATAACAGCGTCAATATAGACAATCAAAATCGTATACACCCGTTTTACATGGTTTATATCGGTGCGGATGGCGGCATAGTGTGCGATTATCTGAATCCAAAAAAACTGCTTGATAAGGTAAGGCTGCTTTGCCGCGGCAAGGAAGCGCCTATGCTTCCTCTTTGCAGAAAATTTAATCAGGAAACCGACGACGGACGGAATATGCGCGAAGTTTCGGAACTGCTCAACGACGCGATAAATTCGATTATCGATGTAAAAGAAGAAAGCGATATCGACAGCCTCTTCTCCGAAGGCGGAACTTCCGCACTTATGTCAAATATCAGCGGATTAAATGACTTTGAGTTAATATGCTTTTTGGTTGTAAAAAAGGGAGGCGAATCCGATGATCGGACTGCCTGAAAGCACGGAGTTTAACCGCCGCATACCGAAGCAGAAGTTTTACGATAATCTTTCGGTATCGCCGAAATTAAAACGCGTGTTTACGGAACAGATAAAAGCGATATACTGGCGCAATAAAATTGCTCCGACGACCATGAACATTGCCGCGGGAGCAACAGTCAATGAGATCGAGGTCTTCGAGGTATGCCTGAACGTGAAGCAGTTTGACATATCCGTGCTTCGGCAAATAGATAAGGAGATACCGTATCATATCGTATTCCTTACGGAATATAACGGAAAATATCAGGCTTGGACGGCATATAAGGAAAAAGCCATGTCCGGCGGCAACGCATTCAAGGTTACAGACTATTATCACACCGACTGGCTGTCGGAGCCGGAACTGCCTCTTAAAGCGGCCGGCCTGAATACCGACAAGGTTTATGAAAACTTTGTGCGGCAGATCGCCGGCAGCGCACTGCAAAGCAATAACAATGAGCCGCTGAAAAAATCTGTGGAACGTGACAGGCTGCGGCGGCAGCTTGAGAAACAAATCGCAGCTCTGCAGGTCAAAGTGAGAAAAGAAAAACAGTTGAACAAGCAGGTGCAGCTGAATAGAGAATTAAAGAAACTGAAAAAGGAACTGGAGGATGTATGATGAACATTACGCTGTTATTCTCTATCGTAGCCGCCTGCATTGTTAGTGCTGGTGGCGTCGGTGGAATCATAATTGCTATTATTAAGTTTTTAGCGAATACTATCGCAGATAGATTATCCGCAAAATATGAGAATAAACTTGAGAAAACGTTAGAAAAATACAAAACAGAATTGAGCAAAAAAGAATATGTCAGTAAAACTCGGTTTGATGCCGAGTTCGGCATATATCGTGAATTAAGCGCAACCTTTTGTACTATGGTAAAAGATATTAGTGTATTGATACCCGCAGGATTTAGCTGGCATCTAGCAGGAGAAGAAACGCGAAAAAAGTATGAAGATGAGTGCTATAAGACAGCGAACAACTCAACTGTAAAAGCGCAGGACTCCTTATACTCGAGTGCGGCGTTTATACCGGAGGACTTCTTTAAAGGCTATGAAGAATTACTATCATTATGCAAGCAACAATTGAATACGTTTGCCTTTCGCTATAATGCGTTGTCTCTTGAGACAGAAAAAGAGAAGCGCTCATTAAGTCAAGATGACCATAAGCGAACTACTGAAATTAATGAAAAGTGGATGAAACACAATAGCGTAATACGTGAGTATCTAGCTACATTGGATGTGCTTTGATAGGGGGAGATCTAACATGGAAAAGATGAAAATGGAAACGCCGGATATGACTGCGCAAAATATTGACAAGATCGCCGCGATATTCCCTAATTGTATCACCGAGACACTAGGTGAGGACGGCAAGATCAGACGGGCCGTCAACTTCGATCTGTTGCGGCAGATGTTGTCGCCGGACGTTATCGACGGTGACGAGGCGTATGAATTTACATGGGTCGGCAAGAAGGCTGCTATTGTTGAAGCAAACAAGCCTATCCGCAAAACGCTCCGTCCCTGCCCGGAGGAAAGCGTTGATTGGGATACAACGGAGAACCTTTATATTGAAGGTGATAATCTTGAGGCCCTAAAACTGCTGCAAGAGAGCTATTTGGGTAAAGTGAAAGTAATATTCATTGATCCGCCATATAACACAGGCTCAGACCGATTTGTTTATCCGGATGACTATAAAATTAGCGTTGATGAGTATGAATCAGAGGCGGGTCTTATTGATCAAGAGACCGGTAATACTCTATTTTGGATTAATGTCAATAAAGTAGACAGAAAAAAGCGAAGAATTATACACACATAAACATCGCCTCTTTCTGATTTGGT
>CANQKC010000051.1 GCA_947624305.1 uncultured Monoglobus sp.
CAATCTCACTGAATTTCTGCACTTTTTCCTTGCTTTGATCAATGTTACATCTTTGTTAATAAATTAGATTGACGTGTTTAATATGAAATCCGGTATTGACAAAATCCGCGCGCTGTGGTATAATACAGTTGATAGTTCCGCGAAGAGGATTATTTTAGGGTGAATTGATAATTAAATTAACAGAATACGCAAATTTTTGCGCTCGTCCAACCGACAAGTTTTTGTCGGGGGGGGGTGCTAATTTTTAACCTTTTTACCGCGCGGAGCGCCGGGCGCCCGGCCGATTTGGGTGAATTTTATATAAGTAAAACTAATAGGAGGAGTTAAGATGAGAACCGGATTTTTGAAAAAGTTTTTGATGCTGCTGCTTGTTTTCGCGCTGGTCATGCCCGCGTGCGCTTTCGCGGCGCCGACGGAGGGCGCGGAAACCGATGTTTTTGACAACGGGCTTATGCGCGGCTCGTATTACCGCGAGGGCGGAACGCTGCATTATAACATTGAGGAGCTGACAGACTTGGGCGGCGACATATACGCCGCGCTTTATGACGGTGACGGAAACCTTGTTGACGCCAAGGTCGGCGAGGCTTCGGGCAGCTTTGAGTGCCCGGCGGGAGCGGGCTATGAGATCAAGGCGTATCTTTGGGATGAGAACCAGTCGCCCCTGTGCGAGCCTCTTGAGTTTGGAATTTATCCGGACGAGCTGCCGATCGTGACCGGAACGGTCGTGGCGGACAAGATCACCGATTACGGCGGCGAACCGGGCAGCGGTTCGATTAGGGTGAAGGTGAGCGCGTACAGCGGAAGCGACGGCGCTTACGCTGTCGGCGAAACATATGACTTTGCCGATCCGTCGGATCTGATGCGCGGCTGTTTAGGCTGCGGCATGACTATGAATATTAAGGACGGCGCGATAGCGGCTGCCGCGCCGAGCGCCGACAACAAAATCGAGAGATTTTCGCTCGGCGAGTTTGCGGGCCGCGAGGGCGGCGTGATTAACTTCGCCGGTCAAAGATCGGTCGAGGCGGACGGAATTCCCGTTGTTTACAACGGAATAGGCGGTTATGACTTAAGCCGCGTGTTCGCGCCGACCGAGCCGGACGGCGCCGTGCACATTATCGAGCCGGGCTGCGCGTACGGCGGAAGCGTCGCCGCGGTAAGCAATGACGGTGACGATAAGGCCGACATCATTTTGGTCCGTCTGGAGGAAAGCGGAGTCGTTGACGCTGCTTCGGAAAGCGGCAGGATCATGTTTAAAAATACGGTCGGCTCATCCGAGCGCGACAACCGCGGCGTAATAGACTTTTCCGACAAAGACTCGGTAATAAGCCTTACCAAGGGCGGAAAGCCCTATGATTACAAGGAACTTAGGGAATGGGATGTGCTTTCGGTCACAGCCAACACCGTCGGCGCCGTGAATGTTTATAATATTGAGGTAAAGACGGCGGAGGAGGCGCGGAAAGACACATATATTGCCGACA
The DNA here is from genome assembly GCA_947624305.1 of uncultured Monoglobus sp. GTDB lineage: Bacteria > Bacillota > Clostridia > Monoglobales > Monoglobaceae > Monoglobus. The sequence continues at coordinate 1,479 of CANQKC010000051.1, forward strand.
AGACCTCCTCGGAGCTTTCTTCGGACGGCTGGGCCTATACCCTGAGCGCGAACGGCAAAACTTATGATTTGGCCGCTAACGTTTATTCGGATGCCCGACTTGACATTGGCAGCTATGCCGCGGTTTATATTGACAAGTATAATAAAATCATAGCCTCGGTCAAGGACAAGTCGAAAAACTACGCGTATGTTTTGGACGCGGAAATGGCGCCGGCAAGCTTCGGCGCGGAAGTCCCGATGATTTTGATCTTGTACAAGGACGGCACCACCGCGGCGGTCAGGTTCGCCGATTCGGTCGGCGTGTATAATCCCACGCCCGCGTTCGGCGCCGATAACGAGGAATTTATCGTATACAAATACAAAGAGGATAACAATGCGGGCGAGGTTCTCAATTCGATCGTGGGACGAGTTGTTGAGCTCAACGTTGAAAACGGCGATCTGCTGTCGCTCACTCTGCCTTATGAGGGCAGCGACGCCGCGATCAAAGACAGCGTTCTGAGCCTTTTCTGCGGCCCCGGCGACTATTCATATGACAGCGGCGACATGAAGATCGGAACGTGGCGGATCGGCGTTGATGAAAACACATTGGTGTTTTTCATAGGCGAAACGGGAACGGATTTTGAATACGGAAAGCCCGTTGAGATGTTCCGCAATGAATACGGCAAGGTTATATCGGGCTCCGAACTGCGCGAAATCAGCGGCAGCGGAACGCGCAGCGCCGTGGCGTATACCGACGACGACAGCGACAGCGCGGCTGTTTTGGTGATATATAATTCCGTGAACGATGAGAGCGCGCCCGTCACGCCCGTGACCGAGCCGGGGATCGCCTTTGTCAGCGGCACCGCGGTCAAAAACGGCGTTCTTGAGGTGGAATATTATCAGGACGGAGAGCTTAAAACTGCGGCGGCCGCGCCCGGATTATCATCCGCCTGCCTGAACGCGGACACGCAGCCCGGCACATTGCTTGGGCTCGAAGTCTCGGACGGCATTATCACAGCCGTCGAGCCGTACCTGACCTTTTACGGCGAAATCCTTTCGGATATAGCCGCGGGCGGGAAAAATCCCGGCGTGCCGAAAATCGACGAAATGAACACACAGTGCGGCGCGGTGTTCGGAGCGCTTGTCGGTTACGACGGAAACGGCTTGTTTATCGCGCCCATGTCAAAAGAAGACGCGCTGCCCGATTTCGCGAATATACAATATTTGAAGCTCGGCGACCAAAGAAAAAATATAGGGTATAACTACGATTCGGCAAAGGCGGCGGGCGCGCGCTGCGAGGCGCCGGGACTGCTTGATTTCTATGTTGACCCTTATCTTTCGGGCGACTGCGGCGTTTCAACCGGAGATGTGATCGAATACGGCGGCTTCTCTTCGACAAATCCCGTGCCGGGCATGCTGGATTACACCTATGTTATAACCCATGGCGGCAAGACCGAGGTGGTTATGTACAGACAGCGGCGATATGATTTTAAGGTTCGGCAGTAAGTATAAAACTAATTAATTTCTTCCCGTTAAATCCGCGGCGGGGCAATAAGCTCCGCGGCGGATTTTTTCATTATAAATTTTGCGATTGACAAAATATCGCAAATGTGATATAATTACACAATAAATTTTGTCTTATTTTCTTACGGAGGATTGTATTATGAAAAAATTATGTTTGATTTTGTCGATGATAATGCTTGTGCTCGCGGCGCCGAGCGCGTCGGCCGTGCCGGCCGAAAGCGAGAGGCTTGCCGCTTTTCCGGGCGCGGAGGGCGGCGGCATGTACGCCACGGGCGCGAGAGCGGCCTCGAGGCCCGAGATATATCATGTGACGAGCATCAAAGACGATAACAGTTACGGAACGCTGCGCGATGCCGTCTCAAGAGGCAACAGAATAATCGTGTTTGACGTGTCGGGAAACATAGAGCTGAAGCAGAAACTTAATATAAACAGCGACAATCTGACAATTCTCGGCCAGACCGCGCCGGGCGGCGGAATATGCGTCACGGGCTATGACACGCATATCAATTCAAGCAACGTAATACTGCGCTATCTGCGCTTCAGAATGGGCGACAGCAACGACGTTGAGGATGATTCTCTCGGCGGCAGGAACATAAATAACGTGATAGTCGACCACTGCTCGATAAGCTGGAGCGTTGACGAGTGCGCCTCTTTTTATGAAAACACCAACTTTACCATGCAGTGGTGCATAATATCCGAGAGCCTTAATAACTCCGTCCACGCGAAGGGCAGCCACGGCTACGGCGGAATTTGGGGCGGCGCGAACGCGAGCTTCCACCACAACCTTATGGCGCACCACAAGAGCAGGAACCCCAGAGCGCCCGAGGGCGACTTTAAAATGATCATGGGAGAAGACGAGGGCGTTTATGACATGACGCAGCAGAAACAGCTTACGGACTGGCGCAACAATGTCATATACAACTGGGGCGACAACTCGGCTTACGGCGGCCAGGCGGCCATGGCGATAAATATAGTCAACTGTTACTATAAGTCGGGCCCCGCGACCAAAAGCGGAATTGAAAACAAAATTTACGAGCTCTCATCGACGGGCAATGACAAGACATTTGTCTGGAGCACAGATCTTTACCTTGACGGCAATCATGTTGAGGGCTATCCCGATGTTACCGAAAACAACGCGCTTGGCGTCACCAAGGACGCAACGGCTCAAAATTACTATGTCTGGACAAGCGGCCCGAGCGGCATAAACAATAAAAATGTTAAATACGAACCTATCTCGAATAACGCGGACGCGCAGAATGTGCATTTTAAATATCAGAATGAGTATCCGGTAACAACGCAGTCCGCAGAAGAAGCGTATGAGGAGGTTTTGGCGAATGCCGGAGCCAGTCTGTCACGCGATACTTTGGACGCGAGAGTGATCGACGATGTGAGAAACGGCATTGCGGAGCACGGAACCAACGGAATAATCGACACGCCGTCGGACGCGGGCGGCCTTCCCGAGCTTAAAGGTTATCCTGAGCCGGACAGCGACAAGGACGGACTTCCCAACAGATGGGAGGACCAAAACGGCTCGGATAAGAACAACTCCCGCGACGCGGCGGAGCTGCTTGATAGCGGATATACAAGGATCGAGGAATACGCCAACGATCTGGTCGACGGCACATATGTTCGGGAGGAAATAACGACTCCGCCCACGCCGGAGCCTTCGCCGACGCTCAAACCGACACCGGAACCGACGCCGACGCCGAGTGCCTCCCCCACGCCCGTGCCTGCGGAAAAAATTTATATAAAAACCAATCGCTCTTACGCGATCGGTACGGATGTGAAGGCGAAGAAGCCCGAAGCTTACGACGGCGGCTTATGGAATTTTTCAAGCCAAAATTTCACGGCGCATTATGAGGATATAGGAAAACCTTTCGGCGATTTGGAAAGTTTTCCCGATACGTTCAAAAGTTACGTTGACGATTCGACCAAATTGGAAGATATGTATATTAATATATTGGATGACGGCGAATATAAAATGACTCTGCTTTGCAGGCAATATGGCAGCAGAGGGTATTGCGTGAACTTTATCGGAAGCGGCAGCGCGAGTCAAACCGCGGATTTTTCTTCGGTTAACGAAAAAGACGTGATAATCGCAAAATACAACACGATAAATATGGGAGCGCCGCAGCAACGCGTTAATCTTTCAAGGGGCGTTTATAAAGTAGAATTTGAAAAGGTTAACGGCTCATATCTGACCGCTTTCAGAATAGACGGCAATGATAATGATGTTGCCGAGCCGACGGCAACACCAACGGAAACGCCCACGCCCACGCCGACGGCAACACCTACGCCTACGCCGACGGCAATGCCTACGCCTACACCTATGGCAACACCTACACCTACGGCCACGGCAACACCTACACCAACGGCCACGCCAACGCCTACACCTACGACTACGCCAACGGCAACACCTACGCCTACGGCCACCGCAACGCCTACACCTACGGCCACGACTGTTCCTAAACCTATACCAACACCAACGGTAACGCCTACATCAACTCCGACGGCAACACCCACACCTACACCGACAGTAACACCTACACCGACGGCCACAGCTACGGTCACGCCTACACCAACGGCTACGACTGTTCCTAAGCCGATACCAACACCTACGCCAACGGCAACACCCATACCTACGCCTACGCCGACTGCCACAGCGACGCCGACACCGACGGCCACGGCAACGCCTACTGCCGAGCCGACAGCAACACCGACGCCTACGCCGACGGTAACGGCAACACCTACGCCAACGGCCACAGCAGCACCTACGGCAGAACCGAATGCAACACCCACGGCAGAACCCACGGCAACGCCTACTGCCGAGCCGACAGCAACACCGACGGTCGAGCCCACAGTAACACCCACAGCCGAGCCTACGGCAACACCGACAGCCGAGCCCACGGCAACGCCGGATAAGGTGCGAATTTCCGAGGCCTATATTGAAAACGGCGTAACCGTTGTTAAGATTGAAAATATATCCGACGGTCTGGTCATTGCCGCGGAATACGACGCATCGGGAGCTTTGAAAAATATTAAAATGCTTTCGCTCAATCGGGAGACAAACGACGGAGCCGTGATTATTGACGGAATAGAGGCGGATAAGGTGTTTGTCTGGAACAAATTCGATACTGTTCAGCCGTTGTGCGAGGCGGCGGAAATCAAAAAAGACAAATAACATAAGCCGAGAACGGTGGGGCAGCAGCTCCGCCGTTGCTTTTAGCAGAATTGTAAACTAAAATAAAATATTTGGTTGACAATTGAGAAATTATATGTTATAATCCGATAGAATTTAAAAATCGGAGGTAAATTATGACAACGGAAAATGAAAGAAAATCGCAGCTTACGATCGGGAAAATCGCGGTATGCGCGATTTTCACCGCGCTTATCGCGGTGGGCGCGTTTATTAAAATTCCGGTTCCGGTCTGCCCTTTCACGCTGCAAACGCTGTTTGTGGCGCTCGCGGGGCTTATGCTCGGCGAAAAATACGGAGCTTTGAGCGCGGCAGCATATCTTGCGCTCGGTCTTATCGGTATTCCGATATTCACCCAGGGCGGGGGAATATACTATATCTTTAAGCCGACATTCGGATATATAATCGGGTTTTGTCTCGGCGCGTATGTGACGGGCCGCATCGCCCGCGGGACATCAATCCGCGGAATGTTTGTCCGTAGATCCTCAAATCCGTCATTCGGACGGCTTTTCGCTGCGGCTCTCGCGGGGATTGCCTGCGTGTATCTTGTGGGCGTGCCGTATTATTATCTGTTGTGCAATCTGGTCATAAACTCGCCTATCGCGATCGGAACGGTCATGCTCTACTGCTTTTTGCTGACTCTGCCGGGCGACATATTGAGCTGCGTAATCGCCGCGCTTCTGGCAAAGCGCACGCTGCCGATCCTGCGCAAAAACGGTCTGATTTAAGAAAAGTCAAAAAATTAAAAAAATATCTTGACACGGCAAAGATAATGTGATAGAATATCATAGTTGGATTTAGGGGTATAGCTCAGTTGGTAGAGCAGCGGTCTCCAAAACCGCGTGCCGTGAGTTCAAGTCTTACTACCCCTGCCAAAGTAGAGATTAGCGATTAGAGAATAGCGAATAGGAAACATCCGTTATTCTCCTCGCTGATTTTTATGAGCCGAGAGCGCACGAAGTGCGCGAACAGGGCTCCCGCAAAACGCTAACGAAGTGCGTTTTGTGGGACATTATATTAGACATGGGGGTATAGCTCAGTTGGGAGAGCGCTTGCTTCGCATGTAAGAGGTCGGGGGTTCGAATCCCCCTATCTCCACCATTACGAATGTTCTTACAGGACTTATGCCTGTGAGAACATTTTTTATCCCGTTTTTTTGTTGTTTTCCGAAAAGTAAATGTCTACTCCTTTTCGGGTATTCATTTTTATCTCGTTTTCGGGTATCGCTTTGAGCTTCGGTATCTCTATCGAGCCTATGCAGTTATAGTGTATTTTAAGCCGCTGGATTTTCTTGCCGTCGATTATTTCCGCTTGATATACCTCGATTTTTTCTATCAGCTCATTTAACATTCTCGGTGTAAGTTTTCTTGCCCGCGTATATTTCCTTACGACCGACATAAACTCATCCGTGGAAATGTTCCGGCTTTCGCTTTTGGCTATCTCGGACTTGAGCAAATCTATCCGTTTTGCCAGCTCTTTCTGCTCGGCGTCATATTTCACCGATAGCTTTCCGAACCTCTCATCCGTTATTCGGCCCATTACGTTGTCCTCATATATGCGCTCGAATAATATATCAAGCTCTTTGTCACGGGCGAGCAGGGCTTTAAGCTCGCTTTGTTTTGTCTCGATCAGGTGTTCTGCGTCCTTTAGCGACTGACCCATTACGAGCCTCATAAACTCGCCCTCATACTTTACGGCAAGCCTAGTGAGCCTCCGTATTTCTCCGAGCACCGCCTTTTCGAGAAAATCAACCCGTATATAATGAGTTGACGAACAAATTTTTCTTGAACCTCTGTTGTAGCCGGAACAGTTAAAGTATTCTATGCTCGGATTTTTCTGATTAAAATGATACCACAAATTGCAGCCGCAGTCCGCGCATACAAGCAATCCCGAAAACATATTTTTCTCGCCGTCGGCTTTTTTGCGTTTTCTCGTCTTGCCGCACTTAGCCTGTATCTTTTCCCAGACCGAGCGCTCTATTATCGGCTCGTGAACATCTTTAAATATTACCCAATTTTCTTTGTCGTTCTCTATCCTTTTCTTGTTCTTATAGGATTTTGAATATGTTTTAAAGTTGATCAGATCGCCGCAGTATTCCTGAGTATGCAGTATCTTTGTTATGGTCGAGTTGTTCCACTTGTACGGCTCGGCTGTATTTATCCTGCCCGCTCTTTTTCTGCCCTTGCTCAGCCAATAGTTCATTGGAGTGAGTATCTTATCCTTTTCAAGCGCTCCTGCTATCTGTTCGGCCCCAAAGCCCGAAAGCGTCATCGAGTATATCCTTCGCACGACCGCCGCGGCTTCATCGTCAATTACCCACCGCTTATGATCATCGGGGTCCTGAATATATCCGTATGGCGGCTGGCCCAGAGGCTCGCCCGAATTGCCCTTGATTTTGTTGCTTATCCTGCGCTTTTTGGAAATGTCGCGGGAATACCACTCGTTAAACAGATTTTTTATCGGCGCTATATCATTCTCGCCTTCTTCCGTGTCGATACCGTCCGATACCGCAACAAGCCTTATGTCATGCTCGGGGAAAAATTCTTCCGTCAGCTTTCCGACTTCGATATAGTTCCTGCCGAGACGCGATAAGTCTTTTACAAACACCGCCGATACCTTGAAGTTTTTAATATCGCTCAGCATATCAGCAAAGCCGGGCCTGTCCATTGTCACGCCCGAAATTCCGTCGTCGCAGTATATGTAAAGTTTCGTATAGCCCTTTTCCTTAGCGACTTTTGTAAGCAGCTTTTTCTGATTGCCTATGCTGTAGCTGTCGCCTTCAAGATTATCGTCTCTGCTGAGACGGACATACAGAGCAGCGGCTTCGTCTCGTTTGTAAGTTTTCTTCGACTGTCTCATAATTGCCTCCTTTCCCGACAGTCAAACAAACAGTATTACAATTTGATTATATCAAAAAATTTACTGCTTGTCAGCCTGTTTTTTTAAAATTTATGACATCATTAAACGGAGCAGTATCGATCCCAAAGTTTCGGCCGAACGCTTTTTGAACACAGGCTCGACTATGAAAGTTATACCGTCGAATTGATATGAGGCGGCCTGCTTTACTTCGCTCTCTTCTGATGTATCTTTTAAATACAAAATTTTGTTTGATTTATCGGTCATAATAACCTCCGTATGTATTAAATTTTTGTAAGAGAAAACCGATTTAAAATTATCCCTCTAATATAAGTAACTATAAAAAGCCTAAAACCGGTGGGGTTTTTTGGAAAAACTTATCCAAAAGTTTCGCGCTTATTCGAGTATTCGGAATGAATTTCACTCTTTTTGAATTTTCCCTTACATATATAAGTAACAAAAAAATTCAAAAAATGGGCCATGTTTTTCGAAAAAACTTATCCAAAAGTTTCGAGCTTATTCGAGCAGGCGAGAGAAATTTTATTGTTTTTGAATTTCCCCTATACTATAAGTAACGGAAAAAGAGTCAAAAAAGCAAAAGAATTTTCAAAAAACTTTTCCAAAAGTTTCGAGCTTATCCGAGTTTGATAGCGTAAATATAAAAAACAAAATAAAACCGTTCTCGCTTGATTTTGACAAAATCCATATAAGCCCTAACGTATAATAAAATTAAGCCTCGCCTGCGGCCAATGTCATTAAGTTAAGAAAGACTAATAATGATTAAGTAGTATACAGGGAGAGTGAAAATTGCGATTTCA
>CANQKC010000052.1 GCA_947624305.1 uncultured Monoglobus sp.
TTGAAAGAACTGCTCGCGCTTTAATTCCACATAATGTATGTAGCTTTCTTGAGATAGATCTTCATGCGTTTTGCGTGTATATATTAATAATTGATATTGACTGATTGTCAGTTTTGTTGTAAAATAAAATGAAAACAAAGGAGGCGTCAACTTGGATTTCGTGCATCTTCACACTCACACGGCTTACAGCCTGCTTGACGGGCAGGGCACCATACCGAAAATACTCGACCGCGCCAAAGAGCTCGGGCAGACCGCGATGGCGATCACCGACCACGGCAATATGTACGGCGTTATCGAGTTTTATGAGTATGCCGAAAAAATCGGGATTAAGCCGATCTTGGGCTGCGAGGTATATTTGGCGGCGCGGACCAGGTTTGACAAGGTGCACGAGCTTGACAAGGAGCGCTACCACCTGATACTGCTGGCCGAGAACAACACCGGATACAAAAATCTAATGAAGATAGTCTCGCTCGGATTTATTGACGGATTTTACTATAAGCCCAGGATCGACATGGAGCTGCTCCGCGAACACAGCGAGGGTCTGATCGCGCTGAGCGGCTGCATGTTCGGCCCGCTGTCGCGCAGGATCTCGGCGGGGAATTATGACAAGGCGGTCGAGACCGCCAAAGAGTTCATTAAAATATTCGGCAGAGACAGCTTTTTTGTCGAGATACAGGATCACGGACTTTACGAGCAAAAGAGCTTAAACAGCGGCCTCATCAGACTCGCGCGGAAGCTTGATCTCGGCCTCGTCTGCACCAACGACATACACTATGTCAGCAAGCGCGACGCGGAATTTCAGGACATTCTGATGTGCGTCCAGACCGGAAAGAGCGTTGACGACCCCGAAAGAATGAGAATGGACAGCTCAGAGCTTTACGTCAAGTCCGCCGATGAGATGACGGAGCTTTTCGGCCACATTCCCGAGGCGCTCGAAAACACGGTCAAAATAGCCGACAGATGCAGCGTGAGCATTGAGTTCGGAAAGCTGCACCTGCCGGAATTTGAGATACCTGGCGGCATGACCGCCGAGGAGTATCTGCTTGATTTGTGCCTTGAGGGCTTCCGCTTCCGCTACCCCGACGAGCCCGAAAACGAAAGCAGCGAGGTTTTCAAAAGGCTCATGTACGAACTTGACACGATAAAAAGCATGGGCTACACGGACTATTTCCTGATCGTCCGCGACTTTATAAACTACGCCCGCGAACACAAAATAATGGTCGGCCCCGGCAGGGGCAGCGCGGCGGGCAGCGTCGCGGCCTACTGTCTGCACATAACCAACGTTGACCCGATAAAATACGAGCTTATCTTTGAGCGCTTCTTAAACCCCGAGCGTGTCAGCATGCCAGATATCGACATTGACTTCTGCTACGAGCGGCGACAGGAGGTCATCGACTATGTCAACCGCAAATACGGCAGCGACCGCGTGTGCCAGATCATAACGTTCGGAACCATGGCGGCGCGGCTTTCGGTGCGCGATGTGGGCAGGGCGCTCAACATGTCATACGCCGCGGTTGACGCCGTGGCCAAACAGATACCGCACGAGCTCAACATGACCCTCGATAAGGCTCTTGTTATAAACCCGCGCCTCAAGCAGATGTACGACGGCGACCCCGAGGTCAAGCGGCTGATCGACATTGCCGGAGAGCTTGAGGGCCTGCCGCGCCACGCCTCGACCCACGCGGCGGGAGTGGTCATTACCAAAGAGCCCGTCATGAACTATGTGCCGCTCCAGAAAAACGACGACGTTATAACCACCCAGTTCCCCATGACCACGATCGAGCGGCTGGGCCTCCTTAAAATGGACTTTCTGGGGCTCAGGACGCTCACGGTCATTCGCGACGCGGTAAACATGATACAGAAAAACCACGGAGTCAAAATCGACATAGACCATGTGACCTTTGACGACCGCGAGGTATACAAAATGATCTCAAAGGGCATGAGCGACGGAGTGTTCCAGCTTGAAAGCTCCGGCATGAAGAGATTTATGACCGAGCTCAAGCCTTCGACTCTTGAGGACATAATCGCGGGCATCTCCCTCTACCGCCCCGGCCCGATGGACTCCATTCCCACATATATCGCCAACAAGAACAACCCGAAAAATATCACCTACAAGCACCCGCTCCTTGAGCCGATACTCGGCGTGACCTACGGCTGTATTATCTATCAGGAGCAGGTCATGCAGATCGTGCGCGAGCTTGGCGGCTATTCGCTCGGGCGCGCCGACCTTGTTCGCCGCGCCATGAGCAAGAAAAAGGCGGACGTTATGGCGAAAGAACGCGGCGCGTTCGTCAGCGGCGCGATGAAACGCGGCATAAGCGAGAGCGTCGCCGTCTCGATATTTGACGAGATGATGGACTTCGCGTCCTACGCTTTTAACAAATCCCACGCGGCGGCCTACGCCGTGGTCGCCTATCAGACGGCCTATCTCAAGCGCCACTATCCCGCGGAGTTTTTCTCGGCGCTTCTCAACTCGTTTATCGACAGCTCCGACAGGGTCAGCAAGTATATACTGATCGCCAGGAACGAGGGCCTGCGCGTGATCCCGCCCGACATCAACCGCAGCGGCAGCAGATTTACCGCGGTAAACGGCGGGATAATCTTCGGCCTCGGCGCGATAAAAAACGTGGGCGAGGGCGTAATGGCCGAGATCGAGGCCGAACGGAGATCCGGCGGAAAATTTATGTCGTTCACCGACTTCTGCCGCAGAATGACCGGAAAAAAGGTAAACAAGCGCGTGGTCGAAAATCTGATACGCGGCGGAGCGTTCGACAGCCTCGGCCTCAAGCGCAGCGTGCTGCTCTATGAATACGAGACCTTGATCGACAGATACGCCCGCGCCGCGAAAAACGAGATCCCCGGCCAGATGAGCCTGTTTGACATGCCCGATGACGCGGGGCCCGAAGCGCCGAAGCACGAGCCCGACAGATTTGAAGACCGTCCCGAGCTGCCCGCGGCAAGCCTTCTCGCTATGGAAAAGGAAAGCCTCGGAATGTACGTCTCGGGCCACCCGCTTGACGAATTCAGACAAATACAGTTCGGGCCCGGCATAACCACGGCTTTGAGTGTGCTCGAAAACGAGGACGGCAAATATTTCTCGGACGCGCCGGTCGAGATGATAGGCATAATCTCGGCGGTGCGGAACCGAAGAACCAAGCAAAACGATTTAATGAAATATATCACGCTCGAGGATCTGACCGGTTCGATCGAGTGCATAGTGTTCCCGAACGCCGTCAAAGCCTATGACGCGCTGCTTGAAAAGGACAAGCTCGTGCGGCTTAGGGGCGACCTTGATATCACGGAGGATCAGCCTCCCAAGGTTCGGGTGAGAACGGTCGAGCCGCTGAGAAAGCAAACGGCAAAGCTCTGTATCAGCCTCGGCACCCGCGACGCCTCGAAGCTGACCGCGATAAAGCAGGTGCTGCGCGGTGCCTCGGGAGCGGCGGAAATATACGTTTATTTCGCCGACGAGAACAAGGCGTCAAAGGCGCGAGCCACGATCGACCCGCGCGACAAACGGATAGGCGTCTTAAAAGATATGCTCGGCGAGCAAAATATCAGGATGGTGATCAAATGAGCGAAAATAAGGCGCCCGCCTCAAAACGCGGCGACAAAACCACCAAGGAGGCGGCGCTTGAAATATTAAGCAAAAACATCGGCAAAACCGTGTCCGGGCAGGAGCTCGCCCGTACGCTGGGCGTATCGCGGGCCTCGGTCTGGAAGGCTGTGGAAAGCCTCAGAAAAGAGGGTTATGAGATCGACGCCAGATCACACGCGGGCTACGCGCTCCGCCCCGGGAACCTGCTTTCAAAGCAGATCATCGCGGAGCGGCTGAACGACCCCGCGCTGAAAGACAGGATAGACATTTATTCCTCGCTGAGCTCCACCAACAACGCGGCCAAACAGTACGCCGCGGAGCATGAGCTGAGCCTGCCGATAGAGCGGATAATTATCGCTGACAGCCAGACCGCGGGCCGCGGCAGGCGCGGCAGGAGCTTTTGTTCGCCGCCGGGCAGCGGCGTTTATATCAGCTTTCTGCTCTGCCCGAATATCACAGCCAAGGCGGCGACAAGATTTACCACCGCGGCCTCGGTCGCGGTCAGCGAGGCGATACAAAACGCATTCGGGATTGACACTCAAATCAAATGGGTCAACGACGTGTACCTCGGCGGCAAAAAAATCTGCGGAATACTCACCGAGGCGGTCACTGACTTCGAGACGAGCGATGTTGGCAGCGTTGTGATAGGCATAGGGATAAACATGACGAACGCCGGCTTCCCCGAAGAGTTGCTCGATGTCGCGGGCTCGCTTGAGGGATACGTCGAAAACCCCGACCGCAACGCGCTTATCGCCGAGCTCATCAACTCCCTTGCCGGTATGTTTGAGATCAGCGACAACAAGCTTGAGATGCGCGATTATATTGACGAATACAAAAAACGCTCGCTGGTCCTTGGCCGGAAAATAAGGATCATGAACAGCGGCGAGACCGCCGAGGCGATAGACATTGACAAAAACGGCGGCCTCGTGGTCCGCTCAAACGGAAAAACGCGAACGCTCTCAAGCGGCGAGATAAGCATCCGCCTCGAAGAGCATAAGGAGGATAACGCATGAAAAAACGCATAAAAAGACTCGCGGCGCTTCTGTTCGCCATGGCGCTGATCGGCGCCCATGGAACATGCTTCGCGATCAGCTTCAACATGGACGAGATCTGTGACTCGGTGGTGGTTGTCCACACGTCAAACTCCGTGGGCACGGGCTTCGCCATATCAAACAATATGATCGTCACAAATCATCATGTGGTCGACACGACCACTCACTACACGATAGAGACCCGCTCGGGAACCCTGCTCGAGGGCAGGCTAATCGGCTCGGACGAGAGCCGCGACCTGAGCCTTGTTGAGGTGATCGGCGGCAACCTGCCAACGATCCCCATGACCACTGACATTCCGCCGCTCGGCGCCGAGGTGTTCGCGGTAGGCTCGCCGCAGGGATTGGGCTTCACGGTCAGCGGCGGCGTGATCTCCACGGCCGAAAGAGAGGTTGACGGCATAACCTATATCCAGACCGACGCCGCCACCAACCCCGGAAACAGCGGGGGCCCGCTGCTTAACGAGCTCGGACAGGTGATCGGCGTCAACAACATGAAGGTGCAGGACGCGGACAGAATTTCGCTGGCCATTCCGATGAGCTCGGTCGTTGAGTTCCTGCGGGACTCGGGCGTTGAGGTGAATTTCACCGACATCTCCGACAGCTCGCTCGAGGGCGTGTCGGGCGTGGTTATCGAAAGCTCCTCGATCGAGAGCGGCACGCAGGAGTCCTACGAGCAGTATTCAAACAGCCTCAGGAACCAGTATAACGACATTTTAAAGACGATCCAGAAAGAAAACAAAATACTGCTCGGTGGAGTGATAGTCATCGCGGTGCTCTGCTTTATCCTTATGCTTGCCATGCTTTCGCAGAAGGAAAAGGTCAAGGCCTCGGAGCGGAACCTGAACAAGGCGATCGAGGCCCTTAAAAAGCAGAGCACGCAGATCAAGGCATTGAGCCGCCTGGCCGCGCCGCAAACGGCCGCGCAGGGCGGAGAAAACGGGCCAGAAACATCTGCGCCCAACGCGCCGCGGACGGTTCCCGCAAGAACTGTTCCGCCGACAACGGTTACGCCAAATACGGTTACGCCCGCGGGCGCGCAGCAGACAAATCCGCAGCCGCCTCGCCGCAACCCCATGAGCAACTCGGCAAGGCCGACTCCGAGACGCGTCTACAAGGACGAGTAAAAAATTAACATTATGTTCATTGAAAAATAAGAATTATTGTGTTATAATTTACTCTAATGTGTGATCAATCCGGAGGTATACTATGCAAAATAAAAAACAAACCGAATGTGCCGCGAAAAAGACGTCCATCGGAGGTCAGGCGGTCATTGAGGGCGTTATGATGAGGGGCCCGTTCAAAATCGCCACCGCGGTGCGCAAGCCTGACGGCGAGATCATCATGGACGAGCAGGATATAAAAAAGAAAAAAGCGGGCGGCATAGCGAAGCTGCCGATAATCCGCGGCTGTGTGAATTTCTTCGGCTCAATGATAATCGGCGTTAAGGCGCTGATGTTCTCGGCCAAATTCTTTGACGTGGACGAGGACGGCAACGAGATCGAGCAGGAGCCCGGAAAATTCGAGAAATGGCTTGAGGAAAAGCTTGACTCCGAGGCCGCGATGAACGTTGTCATATACTGCTCGGTCATCGTGTCGCTGCTTTTGTCGGTGGGACTGTTCATTCTGCTTCCCACTCTCATAGCGGGTTTTATGACCGACTTCCTGCATGTTGAAAACAACGCCGTTCTCACTCTGCTTGAGGGCGTTGTGCGCATTGCGATATTCATCCTTTATCTGTCGCTGGTGGCGCAAATGAAGGACATAAAACGGGTGTTCATGTACCACGGCGCGGAGCACAAGTCGATATTCTGCTACGAAAAGGGCCTGCCGCTTACGGTCGAGAACGTGCGCGTGCAGTCGCGTCTGCACCCCCGCTGCGGCACAAGCTTCCTGCTCATCGTTATGGTGATAAGCATTCTTGTGTTTTCAATAATCCCGTGGCAGCAGGAAACCTTCGCCTCGATCCCCGGGATAGGCGTGATTTTTTCCGCCATGCCGTGGGCGATATGGCGCGTGATCCTGCGTCTGCTGCTGCTCCCGATCGTTGCGGGACTGTCATATGAAATAATCAAGTTCGCGGGCAGACATGACAACCTGCTGACCCGAATAATCAGCGCACCCGGAATGTGGTTCCAGCACATAACCACCAACGAGCCCGATGACAGCCAGATCGAGGTCGCGATAAAATCGCTGACCGCGGTTATCCCCGAGGACAAAACTGCCGACATCTGGTAAAACAACATTTTAGAACGTAAAACAGGTACTGTAAACATGACATTAAAACAACTGCGCAGAAGCGCGCACGAAAAGCTTATAAACCACGGCGGCATCTCCTCTCCGGAGCTTGACGCCGACCTTATTATCATGCACATACTCGGCCTCACGAAAACCGAGCTTTTGACGCGTGACACCGCAATATCCGACGCGGCCGCGATCGAGGTCAACGCGGCGGTGAACCGCCGCATGAGCGGTATGCCCGTGCAGTACATAACCGGCAGGACCGAGTTTATGTCGCTTGAATTTGAAGTTAACAAAAACGTGCTTATCCCCAGACAGGAGACCGAGGTTCTGGTCGAGGCGGTGATCGCAAAATACCGAAACGCGGCAGAGCCGATAAAAATTCTTGACATCGGCTGCGGCAGCGGCTGCGTGGGGCTCAGCCTCGCGCATTATCTGCCGCGCGCGTCAGTGACCTGCCTTGACGTTTCCGAAAAAGCCCTGAAAACGGCAAAACGCAATGCCGAGCGGCACAGACTGTCGGGCAGGGTGGAATTCAAACAGGGCGACATACGCGATGAGGCGCTCTGCGCCGAAATAACCGCCGCGGGATATGACTGCATAGTTTCAAACCCGCCCTATATCCCAACCGACGACGTTCTCGACCTCATGCCCGAAGTCGCGGATTTTGAGCCGATCATCGCCCTTGACGGCGGAGAGGACGGACTTGATTTTTACAGGATTATAATCGAAAAAACCGCCCCCAAACGGGGCGGTACCACGGCTTTTGAAGTCGGTATCGGCGAGGCGGACGACGTTGCCGCCATGCTTTATTCGCGCGGATATTCGCAAATCGAGATAATCCCCGACCTCGCTAATATCGACAGAGTGGTTCTCGGTGTGTTTTAACGCACCTCGCGGCGCATGTACTCCTCGCCGCTCAGCAGATCTTTCCAGACAAACGCGCCGTTTTCGTATGTCATGTACGAATGTCGGCTCCCGTCCTTTGGAATGGACACCGAGCCGGGATTTAGGTATAACAGTCCGTCCGTGTCCTCGCAGGCGGGAATATGGGTATGGCCGCAGAGCAGCGCTCCGCCCCGGGCACCCGGAGGCGGATTTTCTTTGCCGCAAACATGGCCGTGCGCGGCGTAGATCAGCAGATCGCCGTCACAGATCACAGCGTAGTCGGCCATTATCGGAAAATCAAGCACCATCTGGTCAACCTCGGTGTCGCAGTTGCCGCGGACGCACAAAAGCTTGTCCGCAATCGGGTTAAGCATGGCGATAACAGCCTTCGGGTCATAACCTTCGGGCAGATCGTTCCTCGGCCCGTGGTACAGAATATCGCCCAAAAGCACCAGCCGCTCCGCCTTTTCGCGGCGGAACGCCTCAAGCATCTTTTCGCAGAACGCAGCCGAGCCGTGTATGTCGCTCGCTATCATAAGTTTCATATCTGTTGCTCCTTAAATTCCCGGATTATGGGCCTGATCGCCTCTTTGTCCATAAAGTCGTTGCTCTTGTCGCACAGTTCAAGCAGCATTTTTCCGTCCTCGCTGAGCTCCTTCTTCTTGCTTAAAAACGCCTTGAGCACGCCAAGCTCCTTCCGGTGCAGAAAGCTCAGCTCCTCCATTATCATCTTTCCGGGGAGATTAAAAATCTTAACCGCGCTCAAGATATCGGGGCCGAGGTTCCTTTCGGCCACGGATCTGTAATACCTCTCATGGCCTGGGTCTGTGAGGCCCACCGTGAAAATTATTATTTTTTTATCCTTGAGCATGTCAAAGTTATTCGCGATAAGCGACACGCCGTCAATGCTCTCGGCATACAGCCCGCCGCCGAAGATCACCGCGTCATACGGTTCAAGGTCATTCGCCTTTATCTTCCCCGCGTCAACCGTCCCGCAGCCCAGTTCCCCGGCGATCCACTCCGCGTACTGCTTAGTCGAGCCGTACTTGCTCTTATATACAACGATCGTATTCATAAATTCACTCCCAAAATATTTTTACATACTAACATATGCGTCACAAAACCAATTATAACCCAAACCCCCGATTTTGTCAATTCAACAAAATCTTTTAAAAATTGCAACTATGCAGTATTCTTGACAGTTTATGTCGATTTTGCTATAATACTATCTGTGGAAGCCGCCGTGATACGGTTGAGTTTTTGTCAGCCTTTTGTAAACGGTATGGCGGTCAAAAGACGGTTGCCTTGACATCCCGCATGAGCGGAATGGAGGCGAATGTTTAGCTCCTGACGGGAAATACTCTCGAAAGGAGGTTGATACATGAACACTTTGACTTTACTTGGAAGTGTGTGCAGCATTGCCGGAGTTATCCTGACAATAGCTATATACATAAAGTCCAATAAGAAAAAGTGAGCCGTCTGCTGCAACAGATGGCTCACGAGTTGTAGTGATTATATCACCGCAAAAATGTGACTATCAACCGTGGCAACCGTCTTGGCGTCCACATTGAGAGATTGCTTTGCAATCTCTCTTTTCATTTGTATAATAACACATTAACACAGCCTTGTCAAGACATAATATATCATTCAACACGTCAATCTAATTTTGAAATAAAATTGTAACCCAAAGAATCCAAAAACATGATATACTTAATAAGGGTGACAA
>CANQKC010000053.1 GCA_947624305.1 uncultured Monoglobus sp.
CTCTGATTGCGGGATTCATTCCCGGTGCGTCTCCGCCTGATGTTAAAACACCGATTGTTTTTATATTTGCAGTCATTTTATATCTCCCTCCTTGTATCCGTATTCACCTAAATAGCCCCTGTTGAAATCGACCCTTTGGTCGTAGACGTGCTAACTATAACAATAATTCCCGATATAAGCAGACAGACGGGGTATGTATCCCCGTCCGCTCACCGCTTTTTTTATAAGATTGTATGTTATTTAACAAACTCATTAATTTCAGTAAGGAACTTATCGCAGTCATCGGAATGAATTTCCGTTTTTATTGGTTTTGATAAATCCAAACTGAATATTCCCATAATTGATTTTGCATCAACAACATGGTTGCCGACTATCAAATTAACCTCAAAATCATATTTATTTACTGCATTTACGAATCCTTTAACGCTGTTAACCGAGCTTAGTAATATAGGAATTGTTTTCATGACTTGCAGCCTCCTTCTTCTATCAAAGCCTCAATTTCCGCTTTTTCCGGCATTACCTTAAGCGCGCCCTTTTTCGTCGTGATAAGCGATGCTCCGGCGTTGGCGAATATAAGCAGCTCCTTCAGCTTTTCCTCTGTAAGATTTTTAACTCCGCAATCGAGAAAATAGCTCAGCATACAGCCGGTAAACGTATCGCCCGCGCCCGTTTTTTCTATCGTTTTCACGCCGTTAAACGACGGGGCGTAAACAGCGATGTCCTTGTAATACGCGCGGCTTCCGTCCGCGCCGAGCGTCACGAACATAAGCGGGATATTGTATTTTTCGCGCAGCATACGCGCCGCTGCGTCATAGTCGCTTGTGCCCGTCATAAACTCAAGCTCGTTGTCTGAAATTTTCAGTATATCGCACACGGATAACCCGTATTCGATCTCACGCCTTGCGTCGTCAGGCGAAGCCCACAGCGGCTCGCGCAGATTGGGGTCAAAGGAAATAAACGCTCCGCTGTTTTTCGCAATATCTATCGCGTACCGAGTCGCGGCGCGTACCCCGTCATGCGTCGATGAGAGCGTGCCGAAGTGGAATATTTTTGAATTTTTTATTATATCCGCGTTTACCTCGTCTTTAGTCAGCATCATATCCGCGCCCGGGTTGCGGTAAAAGCTGAACTCGCGCTCGCCGTCGGGATATGTATGCACAAACGCGAGAGTTGTGCGGACGCTCTTGTCCATGAGCAAATTCGTAACGTCCGTGCCGCTTTCCTCCACGGCGGATTTTAGCATATGCCCGAACGTGTCGTCGCCGACCTTGCCGATAAACGCGGTCCTTTTACCGAGCTTATTGAGCATCGCGAGCACGTTGCACGGCGCGCCGCCGGGGTTCGCTTCAAGCACGGGATTTCCCTGCGGACTTATTCCGCTTTCGGTAAAATCTATCAGCAGCTCGCCCAGAGCCGTTACGTCAAATTTTTTCATTTTCCTCTCCTCCCGCAAGAGTAAATATTTCGCAATCCCCGTCCGCGCGGATGTATTTTCCCAAATCGTACACGATATTGCTGAGCACATACTCGCCGTTATTTATATACGTTTCGATAAGATTTTCATCGACATATATGTCAAGATGAATATCGCCGCTTATTTCGGGCGTTTCGAACATTGTTCTGATTTCATCATGTCCGCGGAACACCTTCGAGCGGTCGGCGCGGATTTTCTGACCCGCGCGCCCGATCATATATCCGCCTATATCAACGTGTTCGCCGTCATTTATGTCAAGGCTTACGCGGTACCCGGCTTTATCCGCCGCGCTTATATCGGTTATCCGCCGCGAAAACCGCTTTCCAATATCGGGATGAACGCTGAAATATATATGACCGTTTTTCACATTGACAACTCTCGGAATACAGAACATACCGTTCCTGCCTCGGTCGTCCGGCTCCGGCATTCTCGCCCACGCAACAAGCACGCGTCTGCCCGCCGCGTCGGTAGTACTCTGCGGCGCGTACAAATCAAGCCCGTAATCGAGCATATTATATTTGTCGGGTATTTGCATTTCGCAGCGTTCCTCGTCAAAGTCAACCGTCATGCACACGGATAAATCGTGGTATCTGCTATCGCTTATTCCCATAGGTGAAATCATTAGCATCTGCGCACCGTCAACCTCAAAATAATCGGGACATTCCCACATCCAGCCGAGATTACCGCGCGACGCGTAATTGACGTACTCCCATTTTACCAAGTCCGCGCTCCTGTAAAACAGCAGTCTGCCTTTTCCGCCGCTCGTGCTGCCGACGACCATGTACCACGCGTTTTTGCCGCGCCATACCTTCGGGTCGCGCGTATGAGAGCGGCAGCCGATACTCGGATCTTCAAGCGGCTCGACTACCGTCTTTTTCCCGTTCATGTTGTCAAAGGTTTTACCGTCGCCGCTTATAAGCATCATCTGCGAGGACGCGAAATTATCGTTCGGGCAGGTGTGAATATCCTCCGGATTTTCCGTGAGATACCTGACGCCGGTGTAGTATATGTACATCTTTCCGTCGTGCTCGATTGCGCTGCCGGAAAAGCAGCCGTTTCTGTCGGCGCTTTTTGACGGGAACAACGCTATATCCTTATGCTCCCAGCTTACAAGGTCGCCGCTTACCGCGTGTCCCCAATGCATCGTTCCCCAGCGCGGCTCATACGGGAAATGCTGATAGAACAGGTGGTACTGTCCCTTGTAATATATAAATCCGTTCGGGTCGTTTATCCAGTTTTTCGGTGATTTCAGGTGAATTTTATCCATAGCTACCCCTCTATGCCGGGTGTTGCCCGAAACGCGTTTAACTTTTTGTCCATCACTACTTGCTCCTTTGTCCCCGAATCAAGAATTATATTTTGTGTTGACTCTTTTTCCACCAATACGGTTACTACATTAACAGTTTCGTTTTCTGTTACCGTAAGCAATGCATTTACCTGCGCTGCAAAGCATGAATCATTCGTTTTATCATTTAGAACATCATTTGAGCTAACCGATATGATGTTATTTGCAGATATATAATTTCTTTTGCCCGAAACAATATGGATTATTATTGGCATTGATTTTGATGATTCAGTACGAATATCATCAAAAACGACAGAAATGTGATTAGAAATTATCGAATTGTGATTTCCGCTTACATATAATAATCCATATAAATCGTTCAATCCGTTATCATGCAATTTCATTGGCAGCCATGGTTCGCTATCTCTCAGAAAATGATTTGACGAAATCAGATTCTCAGAACAGTTTTTTTCAAATATTAGCATTCCCGGATAAAAAGAATGCAATCTATTTGCGGTAATAACAGACCGCGTTACACTTTCAAAATATATACTGCTTGCACCTCTGGGAAATACATTATTAGCTGACACTAAAAGACCGCCAAAATTCTGAGCATATATTGAGTATCCGTTATAACCGGCTCCTATTAAATTCTCTGTTACTTTAGATGCCTGTCCCCATCCGCGCAATTCAATGCAATTACCACATTCTGCGATAAAATTATCATGAATACTTAAAGCATCCGCATTATAGATTACTATTCCATGCTCTAAATAAACCATTCCCATTCCATTAATCCTAAAAGAATCCTGGGGACTTGCAACATAAATCCCTATTTTTTGGTTAATGTATGTATTTTCTTTATTTGTCTCAATGCCATCGTCTATAAAATGGAGTCCATCAATGCAAAAGCCGCTGAATTCCACAGAGCTGATACGCGGCTCTCCTTCACGTTTTATATAGAATGCTGCGCCCGCATATTCTCTATCATCACTCTTGTCAATTGGAATATCGACAAACACTCTGCTTCCTCCGGGCCATAGTTCATGCATATCGCCCCACTTATCCTCCGGGATGTTAAATCGTATACTTGACGAAACAAATCCATGACCCGATCCCATTATTTTTAAATAGCTTATATCGATTACAACCTGCGTTGCAAGCCGATAATCACCGGGAGGAATATATATTACTGCTCCGGGTTTCCCTCCATTATTAATATCGGATGACGTTTGTCGCATTTTAATATCCTTAATGATACTGTTTATTACTTCTCCAATATCATTATACGGATTGCCTGTAGTCCATTCTGTCACATCATAATAATTTTTATTAACCATAACCTAATCCTCCTTATCTATAAATTATTATAAACAATGACTTCTATGGTAAAATAATATTTTTAACCTTTAACCGCTCCTGCAGTCATTCCTTGCACAATATACTTTTGTGCTGCAAGAGAAATTGCCATAACAGGGAAACTAAACAAAAATGCTCCTGCACACATTGGGCCTAAATCAAGATTATATGCTGATAAAAAGCCCGCCAAACCTACTGTGAATGTTTTTGCATTTGTACTGGTTAACAATAGAGCAACCAGAAAATCATTCCAAGCAAGAAATAATGTAAATATAAATGCTGTTGCAAGTCCCGGTTTACATATTGGTAAGATTATTTTTTGAAATGTTTGTATATTAGTAGCGCCATCTAAACATGCCGCTTCATCCAATGTTGTCGGAATACCTTCATAGAAGCTAAGCATAGTCCACATGACAAAAGGCATGTTTATGGCTGCATATACAATAATAAGAGCTATTTTAGTATCATATAATCCCAATTTGCATATTAGCTCATATATCGGAACAACAATACTGGAGGTGGGAATCATTTTAAGACACAATACCAGTACCACTAAAAAGATTGACAGTTTTGCTCCTGAACGCTGAATAGCATACGCGGCGAGTGAACCTAATATTAATGCAATTATTGTGCTGCATATGGCTGTTATTAAACTATTTACCAAAAAGCCTACAACATCTGTTCTCTCAAAAAGTCCAATAAAGTTTTCTATTGAAAGCTGGCGCGGAAAAAACTTAGGTGGTACAGCAATGACCTCAGCCCCCGGCTTAAAAGAACAACATATTACATAAATATAGGGTATAAGCCAACAAACAGTTAAAATAATTGATAATCCTATGGCTATCTTTTTCCCAATTTCCATTTTCTTTTTCATTTTGATGCCTCCTATCCAATCTTTTTTTTCGGATTCCATAGACTCTGCATAAACACTATAGTGAATGCCACAAGTACGGCAATGAAAATGACAGCCATTGCGCTTGCATATCCTACATCATTGTACCTTGTTAAAGTTTTATAAATTATAATGCTAATAGTTTCTGACGAACTGTTTGGACCTCCTTCCGTCATAGCCCATATTATATCGAATGTCCTTGCGGCATCAATAATTCTTATTGAAAGTGCAGTCAGCAGTACCGGCTTAATTACAGGTAGCTTAATATAAAATATCTGTTGAAGCATATTCACACCATCAATTTTCGAAGCCTCAACCATACTATTATCCATGCCTTGCAATCCAGCTAAAATCATCAACATCATGAACGGTGTAGTCAACCATATATCTGCTATACAGCAGGCCAGTAAAGACCATTTTTCATCTGCTAACCATAGAATAGCACTACTGTCAGCAATAATTCCAACTCTCTGAAGTAATTCATTTACTATGCCAAAACTGGAACTCATCATTAATTTCCATGTAAGACCGGCTACTAATGGAGCAATCATAAGTGGTACCATCATAAATGACCGAATAACTTTATTCCCCTTATAATTCATTTCAAAGAACAGAGCAAATAGCAACCCGATTGCAGTCTCAACTCCAACGGCAATCACAATATACACAACCGTATTCTTTAGCTGCTTCAGAAACCCTCCAGCAGCGAACGCGTGTATATAATTTTCTAATCCAACAAAAGCCCTGTTCCCCGTAAGTCCTATCTCAAAAAAACTATCAATAACCATAGTGATAATCGGATAGATAAGGAATGCGCTCATAAATATTGCTCCTGGAAGGAAAAATAACAGCAGTGTTTTCCTTGAAATTAACTTCATTTGACTTTTCTCCTTTCTCAATATTTATTAACGCGTTATCTTGCCACTGCTTCAATTTCTGCCTTGGCTGACTCTAACGTTGCATTAATGTTAGCCCCTCCAAGACAGGATTCAACAACCTTTGTAAGAATTTCCTCTATTTGCGCCCAACTTGCTATCATAGGTCTTGCATGGGTCTGCGGAGAGTTCAAAGTGTTCAGGACGGCAATTGTGTGTTCATTGCCAGCCTCTTGTCCGGCAGTTTCATATACTGAAGTTCTTCCGGCAATTTTCAACGTCAAATCCATATAATCCGCATTATGATCATACATATATTCTATATATTTTTTTGCCATTTCTATATTTTTTGAGTTTTTCATTACGCATTCATACCAAGGGCCGGTAGTTGCGCCTACTCCGGCTTCTCCTGCAATCATTGGTGCACATCCAACTTTGTCTGCTCCAAGCGCTTCAACCGCTGCCGGATATTGGTGACTCCAATTTAACTGCATAGCAACTTTTCCATTAGTAAAAAGCTCTTGTGATTCGGTTGCTGCAGTGGCAAGAGAGTCAGATGGCGTATAATCGGCATTTGCGTTATTAACCATAAATGTTAATGCGTCTACATATGGTTTATCTGTAATGTTTACATTTCCATCATTATCAAATATTAAACTCTCCGCTCCTGCCTGACAAGCAAAATCAAGAAACGAACATACAGCATCAGAGCCATTACCAAAAACCGTAGTACCATACATTTCAGGAGTAGATATCTCCTTTGAAAGTTTTTGATATTCATCCCACGTTTTCGGAACCTTATCTTCAGGAATTAAATCTTTCCTGTAAATAAGAGTTTTCACATTAACCCACATTGGATAACCGAGTAATTTTCCATTTACAGTTCCGCTTTCCTCTAATGTAGGTAAAAAATCACTTGTATCAACATTTTCTAAGGGTTCGATAGCATCCGCAAAAGCAGCCAACCATACAAAATCCATGCATGCTACATCGTGAGCAGAAGCCTTAGCCTTAATTTCAGTAGCTAATTTATCATACATTCCCGTATAAGCAATGGCATCTACGATCACTTTGCAGCCTGTCTGAGCTTCAAAGTCAGCGGCAGTATTGTTAGCAAGAACCTCTGCAGGAGATCCACTTTCAACCAGCACGTTAATTGTGTTTTTTGCTTGATTTTCGCCTTTTTGACCACATCCAGCAGTGAGTGACAATATTGTTACTATGCTCAGCACAACACTTAAAACCTTTTTTTTCATTGTTTTGCCTCCTTAATTAATAATTAATAAATATTTTCCGTTGGTGGAACGCGTTCCATAATATTTAAAAATAAATAACGCAGATTCCATTTGAAATCAGATGGAACGCGTTCCATATGTGCTATATTAATAATAGCGCATGGCACGAAGAATGTCAATACCTATTTTAAAAGTTTGTATGATATGTACATTTTATTATTTGGAACTTATGCAATTTAACTATTGAATGTAGTACCTCCGCTTCTTATTTGGACATCAAGTATAATTTGCTTATTCTTAAAGCTCTTTCCATTCATCAAATCTCTAAGTAAACGGACAGATTCTTTTGCAAGAGAATCTATAGGTTGGGCAATAACTGTCAACCTTGGTTCAGTCATATCGGCAATAAATGTTCCATCATAAGCTACAATTTTGATATCTTCGGGAACTCTTTTTTTGCTGCGGATAACCTCATTCATGCATTCAACCGCTAATTCGTCCACAGCAAATATTCCGTCATAATCAGCCGATTTTGAAAAAGCGTCTTTTGCCGCTTCTCTGTAATATTCTACATCAAATCGGTTTAACCTCAATTGATATGTGAATACATTAATTCCATGATTCCTCATAACGCGCTCAAATTCGAAATGCCTTTCAAGATAAGGTGATGATATTTCTGTTGAACCTGTAAAGTGTAAAACATTTCTGCATCCATTTTTAACTAAAAGCTCTGCTGCCAATCGTCCGCCTTCCTTGTGATTGGCAGTAACTACAGGTATATCCTCCCCCAGATATCTATCCAGTGCCACAATAGGTTTATTTATCTTTTCATATGTCTCCACATTTAATGAATGTACTCCGGTGATTATTCCATCTACAATGTGCCTGTTCAGCATATCTAAATATTCCGCTTCAGCATTATTTTCTTTTTCTGTATTGCATAACATCATTTTATATCCATATTTATACAGCTCGGCTTCAACATGGTTAACAAATTCCGCAAAAAAAGGAGATGTTATATTGGGAACAAGGACAGCTATAATACCTGTGCGCTTATGGTAGAGATTTCGTGCTAATTCATTAGGTGTATAGTTCAGCTCTTTCATAGCGATTTCAATTTTTTTCCTTGTTTCTTCAGATACATAACCACTGTCGTTTATCATCCGTGATACCGTACCCACACCTACCTGAGCTTTTTTCGCTACGTCCTTAATTCCTGCCATAACATTCACTTCCTTTATTTTAAATCATATAAAATAGCTTTCATTATTTATACTCTTCAAAAATCATCAGCGAATAATCTGTATTGAATTATTCGTATTTCCTCTAATTTAAACAATAAAAGCGCTTCCGTAAGGTTATTATAACACATTTCACAATAAATTACAAGAAAACAATTATGCTATTTGTCTGATGCCTTACAAGCCATTTCCCATATATTTAAAATTATTTTCTTTCTCCGTATCTTTTTATTTACCTGATCAAATAAATCCCGCGAATACGGACGCGCCTATCACCGTGAGTATGCCCGATACCACGATTGAAAGGCTGCTCATCGCG
>CANQKC010000054.1 GCA_947624305.1 uncultured Monoglobus sp.
AAAAATTTCAAAAAAAGAACCAAGTCCTTTTTTCTGAACTTGGTTCTTTGCTCTCTTTCTTAACTTAATGACATTGGTCCCGAAGGACCTCTTTTGATTACTCAGTGATTACTGAATGTTGTAGTTGTACTGACGCTGCATGTAGATAACTACGTCGCCTGTTCTCTGGTAATCTCTTACGTATACGTAATCGAGCATTCCGGCAACGGGGTTAACCTGTTCAAATCCGCCGTAGGCAATTGTCTCGCCTGTCGACTGACCTTCATCACCGGCCAGATACTTGTCAACATAGATGTCGCCGATACCGCCGAGACCGCATCTTGATCTGGGCGATCTTGAAGCGTCATACAGGTAGTAGTTAGCTGTCAAGTTGCCAAGCTGAACACGCTTTGTGTTCGCGAAGTTGGGCAGTGAATCGCCTTCGCTCATCTGAGCTACGGTAATTCTCGAACCGTTAATTCCTACAACAGCACCGAATGTAACCTGCTCCTGATTTGAAGCGTAGCTGCTGTTATCCGTATTGGGCTGATAGAGCTTCTTGATCTTCGGAACACCGGGGTTGTTGCCGCCGCTGTTGATGTCAGATCTGATCTCTGTGCCATCCTGGAATGTCAGATAAGGCTGAGCCGATGTGATCTGTCCGTTTGTCATACCGAACTTGAACAGTGATCCGGCCTGTGTTGAAGCTGTCAGAGTATCGTTGGAAACGAAGTCCTCAGAAGTTGTGGCAGACTTCAGCTCGCCGTCCTGATAGTACTGAACGTCAAGTGAGTTGTTAGCGCCTGTACCAACAGATGTTACGAACGCAACGCCTGTCTCGGGGCTTGTAGCTATATCAGAGTTGAACAGAACCAGAACGTCCGCATATCCCTCTGAATTGCCGTTCGTGTAAGCAACAGCCTGGTTGCCCGACATTGTTGTCAGAGCAGCACCGTTAGAAACTGTGCAGTCCTCAGTAGCCTCGCCTGCCGCAGACTGACCGAATGCGAAGTGGTCGTTGGGGTTACCGATGAAGAATACCAGTGTGTCAGCTGTTACGTCGATGCTCTCGTTTGTGCCGATGTAGATAGCCGCATCGTCCTGATCATATCTGTAAGAGTTAGCTGTTGTAGCCTGATACAGTGTCTGATCCTCATCGAGATCCGAATCGCCGATCGTGCTGTTTGTAAGAGGCAGAGTGAGCGATCTGATAGCGCCGTTAGAAGCGTTCAGAGTAACAACCTGTCCTACGATAGACTCAACAGCGTCACGAACTGTGCTTTCGTTGTTCTTGTACTGATAGTTTACATAGTCTGTAGCTGTCTCATTGCCTCTGAAGATAGGTGTCGGGTTGTAGATACCTACCGAAGAAGCGAACTGAGCCTCAGCGATTGTGCCGTCCTTGTAGATGAACTGCAGGATCGGAACTTCAGCGCCGAATGTAGCTGTTCCCATTGTAGCGTTCAGGATGTAAGCGTAGTTGTCGCTTGTGCCGCCCTGAGCGTTGAGGTCTCTGTTGTAAGCAACGATCTTGCCGTACTTGTCAACATAGAATGTACCTGTTGAACCGGGTCTGATCTGAGCCTGGTTGTAAGCGCCGTCAGCAACGTCATATGTCGTGTCGCCGATTGTGTAAGCGCTGCCGCCGAACGATGTGTCGGAAGAAACCTCACGGCTTACTGTGCCGGCAATAGCTGTGCTTGCGCCGTCGAGTACTTCGATGTCATAGTACAAGCTGCCCGAATACTTTGTATTGGCAACGATTGAAAGAACATCCCACTCCTTAAGCTGAGTGTAATCATAGGGCTTGCCGTCCTTTGTGATTGTGATGTAAGAATCGTTAGAAGCGTTGCTGAAGTCAATTCTGTTTACGTTGTTGTCCTTAGCTCTTGTACCAACAGTGTTCTTGAACGAGAGCTGACCTCTGTTCGAGAGCTCCTGTACAACGCCGGCGGTTGCAACGTCAACAAAGATGAAGTCATAACCTGCTGTCTGGTTGTTGTCGATCAGTGTAACCTGGCCGCTGTAAGAGCTGTTGGCCGATACGTTGTACTTAGTATCCTCAGCATTGTCCTGAGGAGCAAATACATCGTTGATATTGTAACCGCAGATGCCGTTGTAAACAACATACGCGCCGTTGCTGTCGATAGGCAGTCTTGTGGCCGATCTGTCGTTCTCGCCTCTCATGTAGTAGATAGCTTCGCGGTTCGCTGTGGGATCGAGATAGCTGTACTGATCAAGCGTGAATGTAGCAGTTGTGTTCTGACCCTCTGTGGGTGTGATAGAAATGATAGTTCCGATGTCCGAGTTAGTGTTGCGAACGTAAAGTGTTACGTCATAACCGAAATACTCAGCGGCATTTGTGCTGCCTACATAGAACTCATAACCGCTTGCGTTGTAATCATAAGTTGTGCTCTCAGCCTTGAACAGATCAGTGATAGCAACTCTTACTGTCTCGCTTCTCGATGTGCCGAGTGTCTTCGGGCCTGTGAGGTCTGTTATCTCGTTAGAAATAACGTTACCTCTCATCTTGATAACGCCGAGATACTGATCGAGGCAAGTCTTAAGGGGCTGCCATGTGCCGTCATAGATAACGTACTGGCCGTTGCCGCCGTAAGCGAGTCTGTCCATAAGAGGAGCCTCGATAGCGTTAGCAACGATCTGAGCAACCTGACCTCTTGTTGACTCTGTGCCGTCAGCTCCGCCTACAACGCCTTCTGTAACGCCGTATCTGCTGGCAGCCAGCTCATAACCTGTGGGATAACCGCCGTTGTCAAGAGCATAGTTCTTGTAACCGAGGTTCTCCATAACCATCTTTATAACATCCTGATACTGAACGTTGTCATCGGGGCCGAAAGTACCGTCACCATAACCGTTGATGATACCCTGGTTAGTAGCCGATGCAATGTAACCGGAAGCCCAGTGTGTAGCAGGAACGTCTGTAAAGATTGTGTTTGTCTGCGCAACAGCGCCGGTCTGTCCCTTCATTCTCGCAAGAATAGCCGTGATCTCGGCTCTTGTGATCGTGTCATTGGGACGGAAACTCATAACGCCGTCATTGTTTTCGTCGTCACCTGTCAAAATGCCAAGCTGGTTTAATGTTTCGATTGCCGCAGAATAAGTATCGGTGTCATTAACATCGTCAAACGAGGATGCGAACGCAACCATGCTGAGCGAGCTGATGATCATTGCGAATACCGCAACTAAAGCAATCACCTTTTTGAGATTTCTCATATGTCTCAAATCCTCCTTAAAATATTAAAATTTTAATTTTTTTTACAAAATTAATTTGCTTTCGCCGCCGAAAAATAAACAGAACATTTTTATCCTATCATACTTTTTCTTTAGCTTACTACAGATTATAACACCAAATAGGGCAAATTGTCAATAAGTATTTTATCTTTTCACACAATTGTAACAAAATAACCAAATTATTTAACAGATTTTTGTGAACAAAGTAGCGAATTATATATAAACTGCTTAAATAACGGGTGTGGTTTGTTGGGTCTTGACTTGAATTCCGGATGGAACTGCACGCCGACGAACCAGGGATGATCTTTGACCTCAACGATCTCCACAAGCCTGTTGTCGGGCGAGGTACCCGCTATCACAAGCCCCATATCGGTAAGCGTCTTGATATAATCGTTGTTCATCTCGTATCTGTGTCTGTGTCTTTCTTTTATCTTGTCGGCCCCGCCGTAAGCTTCGGCCGCGAATTTGCTGTTCTCTCTGATATGGCAGGGATACGCGCCCAGCCTCATGGTGCCGCCCATGTCGGAAATGTTTTTCTGCTCGGGCATCAGGTCGATAACCGGATAGGGCGTGTCGGGGTCGAGCTCGGAGCTGTGCGCCCCCTTGAGCCCCGCGACGTTTCTCGCGAACTCCACGACCGCAAGCTGCATTCCGAGGCAGATCCCGAGATACGGCACTTTATTCCTGCGCGCGTATTTTATCGCGGAGATCTTTCCGTCAATGCCTCTGTCACCGAAGCCGCCGGGAACCAAAATTCCGTCCGCGCCGCCGATCATTTCCTTAACGTTGTCGTCGTTTACCTCCTCGGCGTCGATCCAGTCGATCTCTACCTCGGCCCCGCAGGCGTAGCCGCCGTGCCTTAAGGCCTCCGCCACGCTGAGGTAAGCGTCGTGCAGCGCGACGTATTTGCCGACGAGCGCTATCTTTACCTTTTTGTCAAGGCTGTTTATCCGCTTGATTATGTCATTCCACTCGTGAAGGTCGGGCTCGGGGGTCTTAAGACCCAGCCTCTCGCAGACCTTGCCGGACAGGTTCTGATTTTCAAGCATTATCGGCACGTCATATATCGTGTCGCAGTTGAGGTTCTGGAAAACGCAGTCGCGGTCAACGTTGCAGAACAGGGCTATCTTGTCGCGCTGAGAGTCCTCAAGCGGGACCTCGCTGCGGCATATCAGCAGATCGGGCTGGATGCCTATGCTCAAAAGCTCCTTGACGCTGTGCTGTGTGGGCTTTGACTTGAGCTCGCCCGAGGTTCTGAGGTAGGGCACGAGCGTAACGTGGATATACATAACGTTCTGTCTGCCCTTGTCATACGCCACCTGGCGTATCGCCTCAAGGAACGGCTGGCTCTCAATGTCGCCCACGGTTCCGCCGATCTCGGTTATTACCACATCGGACTCGCCCTCGTCACCAACCTCGTAAATCTTCTGCTTGATCTCGTCGGTTATATGGGGGATGACCTGAACGGTGCCGCCGAGGTAGGCGCCCTGCCGCTCTTTTGTGATAACCGCGTTATACACCTTTCCGGTGGTGATGTTGCTGTTCTTGGTCAGACTCTCGTCTATAAATCTTTCATAGTGGCCCAGATCAAGATCGGTCTCGGCTCCGTCGTCGGTGACGAACACCTCGCCGTGCTGATAGGGGCTCATGGTGCCGGGGTCTATATTGATATAGGGGTCGAATTTCTGAATCGTGACCCTAAGGCCCCTTGTCTTGAGCAGCCTTCCGAGAGACGCGGCAGTGATGCCTTTGCCTATGCCGGACACAACGCCGCCCGTTACGAATATATACTTAACAGCCACAATAATTCCCCCTAAAGTCTTAAAATTCGGTAAAATATATACCTTAACTCTTGTATTTTAATACCTAAACGGTAATATGTCAAGAGGAACAAGGAAAATTGTATAAATTTTGTAACCGTTTGTAACTTTGTATCTAACTTTATGTAACAAAAAACTGTTGCATTTTTCCCCGGAATATGTTATACTCATACTGCCGTCATGAAAAGGGGATTTGCCCTTTCATTATATATGACGACAAAAGCTTTGATTGGGTTCCCAACAGAGACTGATTTTTTTAAAAAATTTTTAAAAATTGTGAATTCCTGCCGGATCTTGGCGGAATTTACGGTTTTGCGTTCTCTGTAAGGATACCTCATATTGGGTGTCCTGTTTTTATGCACACAATAATATGTAGTTTCGGATTTAAGTTGTATATAATATAATGAAGAAACTCATACCAAAACAGTAAAATTTGTAAAGGAGAATGAAAAATGGCCGAAAAGAAGATCACAACAAAAACCGTTCGGACAATGAAGGGCAGAGAGAAGATTTCCATGCTGACCTCTTATGATTACTCGATGGCAAAGCTTGTGGACGCCGCGGGGATCGACATGATACTCGTGGGCGACTCGCTGGGCAACGTTATGCTCGGCTTTGACAACACCACGCACGTCACAATGGCGGACATGGTTCACCACACGAAGGCGGTCGCGAAGGGCGCGAAGCGCGCCATGGTCGTGGCAGACATGCCGTTTTTGTCCTGCCGCCTCGGGAAGTACGAGGCCGTTAAAAACGCCGGCGCTCTCATAGCGGAAGGGAACGCGGCGGCGGTCAAGATCGAGGGCGGCGAGGAGATCGCCGACGTTATAAAGGCGATAACCGACGCGGGAATTCCCGTGTGCGCGCACCTGGGACTGACGCCGCAAAGCGTCAATCAGCTCGGGGGCTTCGGAATTCAGGCAAAGACCGACGCGGCGGCCGAAAAGCTGATGCGCGACGCGAAAGCGGTAGAGGAAGCCGGGGCGTTCGCGCTGGTGCTTGAGTGCATCCCCCGCGAACTGGCGAAAAAAGTGACCGAAAACCTTACGATTCCCACGATCGGCATAGGCGCGGGCCCCGACTGCGACGGGCAGGTTCTGGTGCTGCACGACATGCTGGGCATGTTCGACGATTATGTGCCGTCGTTCGTGAAGCGTTTCGCCGAAGTCGGCAAAACGATAACCGCCGGCGTTTCGGATTATATAAAAGAAGTAAAAGAGGGAAGTTTTCCCGAATGATCAACGGGCGAGGAATAATCACTCTTCGCTACGCTGCCACCTCATCCGACCGGATGCGCGCGGCGCATCCGCCCACCTTCCCCTCAAGGGGAAGGCACTGCGGCCAAGGCTTCCCCTTGAGAGGAAGCTGTCAGCGGCTTGTCCGCTGACTGATGAGGTGTCCTAATCACTACGTTAACCCCTCTCAGTCACCTTCGGTGACAGCTCTCCCCAAGGGGCGAGCCCGACGCCAATGTTCGCGGGGAAATACCAATATTTTTCGCTTAATTATCTCCGCGTATTCACTATTCGCTAATCGCTAATCACTACGTTAGGAGGCAACACCATGCAGATCATAAAAACACCGGCGGAGCTTAACGCCGTTTCAAAAAAATTAAAGGCCGAGGGCAAAACGATCGGCCTTGTGCCCACAATGGGCTATCTTCACGAGGGGCACAAATCGCTTATACGCAAGAGCGCGGAGCAAAACGACGTGACGATCGTCAGCGTTTTTGTTAATCCGACCCAGTTCGGCCCCGGCGAGGACCTTGAGACCTACCCCCGCGACCTTGAGCGCGACAAACAGGCCGCTGAGTCGGCAGGCGCAGAATATATTTTCCACCCCGAACCCGAGGACATGTACCCCGACGGCTACGGGACCTTTGTCAGCGTGGACAGCGACATCACCAAGATACTCTGCGGCAAGACGAGGCCCGGCCACTTCCGCGGCGTCGCGACCGTTGTGACAAAACTGTTCAACATCTCGATGGCCGACCGCGCCTACTTCGGCCAGAAGGACGCGCAGCAGCTCGCGGTCATTATGTGCATGGTGTCCGACCTCAACATGAATATCGAAATCGTGCCCTGCCCGATAGTGCGCGAAAAAGACGGGCTCGCGATGAGCAGCCGCAACACCTACCTCTCGGCCGAAGAACGCGAGCAGGCGCTCAGCCTCAGCGCGGCGCTGAAAGAGGCGGAAAACGCGGTCAAAGGCGGCGAGACCGACCTTGAGAAAATAAAGCAAGACATACGGGCGCGGATATCAAAATCGTCGCTCGCAGACATTGAGTATATCGAAAGCTGCGCGTTCCCGAGCCTTGAGCCTTACGGCGGCAGGCTTGTCGAAAAGACGCTGATCGCGCTGGCGGTCCGCTTCGGAAAAACGCGGCTGATCGACAATATCATAGTAGAGCCTAAATAAACGGGAGGTGCCGGTATATGAACATAGAGATTATGAACTCAAAGATCCACAGAGCCACAGTGACGGACGCAAACCTTAATTACATCGGCTCTATAACCATTGACGAGAACTGGATGGACGAGGTAGGGATCCTCACCAATCAACAGGTACATGTGGTGAACATAAACAACGGCGAGCGCCTGATAACCTACGCGATCCCGGGCGAGCGCGGCAGCGGAGTCGTGTGTCTCAACGGCGCCGCCGCTCACAAAGCAAGCGTCGGCGATAAGGTGATAATCATAGCCTACGCCACCATGGACTACGAGGAAGCCAAGACCCACAAACCCAAAATCAAATTCATAGAAAACAGCATATGAAAAAGGAGCCTGAGGCTCAATGTCATTAAGTTAAGAAAGAGAGCAAAGAACCAAGTTCAGAAAAAAGGACTTGGTTCTTTTTTTGAAATT
>CANQKC010000055.1 GCA_947624305.1 uncultured Monoglobus sp.
ACCTAAGTTTAAACCCATGATTTTCACCATGTCGATGTCTGTCGTTTACTACCTACACATCTTTTTCCGCAGAGCCCTAAAATCCCACAAACAGGGCGTTTCGGCATTGCCGAAACGCCCTGTTTTTTGCTTCGCAAACACTGTTATGATCCGCCAAACCGTTCTTAATGCGTCACAAAGAACATGACGGCAAAGAGCGCCGCGATTGTCCATGTTCCCGCTTTTATCTTCCCTGCCTTTCCGGTAAACACGCTGATAAGCACATAAGAAATCACGCCGAAGGCAATACCGTAAGAAATATTGTAGGTCATAGGCATCATCGCCAAAGTCAGAAACGCCGGGACAGCCTCCTCTGTTTTCAACCAGTCTATATCCCTGGCGCAGTTCATCATCATTATTCCCACATAGATAAGCGCCGCCGCTGTCGCGCATCCCGGCACAAGCATCGCGATCGGGCTCAGAAACATGCTGACAAAAAACAGCGCTCCCGTCACCATGGCGGACATGCCTGTCTTTCCGCCCTCCGCAATGCCTGTAGAAGCCTCCACATAAGAGCTTACCGTGGATGTGCCGCAGACCGCGCCGCATGTGGTGGCTATGGCGTCCGCGAGCATCGCCTTATCCAGATTGGGCACTTCTCCCTCTTCGGTCAGAAGATTTCCTCTGGCACAGGCTCCATACAGGGTGCCGATCGTATCGAACATATCCACCAGACAGAACGCGAGCGCGGTCGTCGCGATCAATACAGCAAGCTCTGTTCCGCTGTGATCTGCCAGATATGACGAAAAATCAAAGCCTTCCGTGAAAACCCTGCCAAATGCCTGTGTGCCAAAATTCCCAAATGCCGCAAACGGATTAAAATTCAGATTGTCTGTAAAACCTTCATAAAATCCGGGAACAGTAAAGCCAAGAAGATAATACAGCACCGTTCCCCCAAGTATGCCCCAGAGCACAGCGCCCTTTACCCGCCTGCATGTTAGTACCGCGATCGCAATTAACGCGGAAAATGTGACAAGCATCGGCATAATATCCTTCCACGCCACATTTCCGGAAAGAAGGTTGAAGGACGCGAGGTTGACATAGGTTGAGGGATCCGCCACCACAATTCCGGAATCCTTAAGCCCTATGAAGGCAATAAACAGCCCGACTCCCGCGGGAATTGCCACCCTTACCGACCTTGGGATCGCCTCAAATATTTTCTTTCGCAGTCCTGTCACCGTAAGCAGTATGAACAGGATGCCGTCAAGCAGGATCAGCACCAGAGCATTGGCATAGCTTAACCCAAATCCAAAACATACCGTATAGACAAAAAAGGCATTGGAGCCCATCGCGGATGCCTGCGCCAGCGGCAGATTTGCCAGAAGTCCGATCAGCACCGTTCCGATACAGGCGGAAATTGCAGTCGCAATATAAATCGCGTTGTATGATACCCCGGGAAGCTCCGCAAACATTCCGGAATTGACCATGAGGATATATGCCATGGTCATAAAGGTTGTAAGCCCTGCCAGAGCTTCCGTTTTCATTGTTGAGCCGGCTTCTTTTATATGAAATAATTTTTCCGTTGATAACATCGATCCTTGCCCCTCTCTCTTTTTTCAAAATTATTCCGGAGAATATCGCAAACTCAGTCGTTGCTTTCCGCGGTCACTACAACGATCCCGCCCGTATAATCCGGCTAAGTTGTCGGCTCCATCCGGTCACATCAGGGCATAAAGCTTCTGTCAGTATAGGCGTCCTCCGCCACATCCGAAAGATTTTTTACCGTAATATTCTGTCCGGACATAACCTGTTCCTGCGTCACCACCACGGACGGGATCTCCATCCACATTCCCGGAGCTTCATAATAGCAGGGAGCCGCTTTAATATCGTCATACTGTCCGGCCATTTCCAAAGCCAGCACCCGGCAGGCAAACTCTCCGTTCAGCGCCCAATTGGTAGTGGCGCAGGCCTTCCAGTTTTTGCCTTCCGCCATAAGCTGAATATCCTCGTCACATATATCTACCGAAACCATTGGAATATTGCTGCCTAATTCCCGCAGGGCTTTATATACTCCCCTGGCATAGGCGTCATAGCAGCACCATATCGCGTCTATTTCACCGTCATTGTATTTTCCGATAATGTTCTTTGCCACATCCTGCATCGAAGATACCGGATTTAAGTGATCCTCGGGAGCAATCTGCTCAAGCGTCTTTATCCGTCCTTCCGTTTCATAAAGCTGATAGCCGGCCTGGCGGCGGTCAAAAGCGATAATGTAGTTTTCCTCCTGTACCTGCAGGATATTGACCGGTTCGTTTTTCGCCGCCTTGTCCGGATACATGGCCAGAATTTCCTCCACCAGAGCCGCCGCAAGCTCGGAATCCTGCTGGAACATCTGAACCACGCCGTCAATCGTTTTCGTTTCCCCGTTTTCATTTCTGAAAGAGGTGTCAAAGGTCGCTATTTTCAGGTTCGGGTATTCTTCCAACACGTCCGTCAGAAATTCCCACGCATAATCTACTCCGCCATGTGATACCAGCAGTCCGTCATAACCGACTTTTGCGCATTGCAAAATTCTGTTTTTCCACTCCTCGTCGCTGTCCTCGCAGAAGAAAGTGTCCGCCTGTATGCCGAGGTCTTCCGCCGTCTTTGTAAATGACTCCGACCACAGCTCAAAAATAGGCGAGGGAGACATATACATGATATACGCTACCTTTTTCCCTTCCACAGGATTATTCCTCACCGTATCATTTTCCTTTGTTGAGCAGCCCGCCAGACAAGCTGTTATCAGGGCGGCTGTTATAAATAATGTGATTATTTTTCTCATTTTTCCCGTCCTCCAATTCTGGATTTTTAATCGCGCGTTTCCTGCCTGAAACTTATATAAGCCCGTTATCCCTTGCCAGGTTTTCAATACTCCTGTCGTAGGTCGCCTCCGCTTCTTTTGAAAAGAAGCAGCCCGGGACGCCCTCATTGTTGTCGCGGTGGTGCGCAACGCAGGCGCAGCATTTACCGTGCCTTGGACAGTTATAAGTACATGGGCAGGGTCTGTTGTTGTCACAATTAGTCATTTTGATCTTCTCCTTTATTTATATATTGACATTTTTCTTTATACACAGTATAATAATAACATATTCACCTATGAACAAGTCAATAGTCTGGAGTGATTTTTTTGAAAAAATTTTTTACGATAGGTCAGGTGTGCAAATGCTGCGGCGTTTCACGCTCGACTATTCTGCGTATGGAAAGCAGAGGTCTTTTGTCCCCCGCGCGCGTCGATGAGAATACAGGGTACCGCTATTACGATATTTATAACGTGACAAAGGTCTTGCATATTCAAATGTTTTTGAATATGGGCCTCACTTATGACGACGCGTATTCGTACTATTCGTCAAACGGCAAATCACCCGAACTTCTCGCCGCGCTGAAAAACCGTATCGCGCTTCTTACAAGAGCGTATGAGGAAATGAAGCTGAGAATGAACGATAAGCAGCACCTTCAACTTGATATCATAACCCTGCCCGAATATGTCTGTTACCAAAAAGAATTTAAGGGCGCGAGCTGGAGCGACAAATACCGCGATATGTATAATCTTTTCGGCGAGGTCGTGGAAAAGGGCTACAGACCTCTTATATCGGAACGGCTTTTTGTTATAAATAACAATGACGGACGGGAGAAGGAAGGCGAAAACACTTATATTTGCTGTGTGCCTCTTGAGCCGTCCTGCGCCGATGAAAACACCGTGTTTTATCCAAGCTGCACGGCGATTTCTATGTTGTGCTACGGTAATGAACAAGCCACAAGCAAAGCGTATGCCGAGTTTGATGAAAAGATCCGCGCTCTCGGTTTGAAGCCCACGGGCTGTAAACGCGGTATAGGTATCGTAAGCGGTTATACCGGCAAAGAATTTTCTCGGGAAAATTATGTGTCGCGCCTTATCGTCCCGATCGAGGATTTAAACAAGGAAGAGATAGACAGGTTAAACAGAAGCGGATTGATCAACTAAAATACCACAAACAGAGCGTTTCGGCACAGCCGAGACGCCCTGAATTTTTACGCGCAGCGTACAAATTTCATGCCGTGAGCAGCATCATATTGTTGAAATACTACATACAAAATAAAGCAATTAAATCAACGCAATAACAAAAACGAACATGGGTCAATCAATACCATGTTCGCTTTTGTTTCATAATTATTTATAATGATATATTATTCACCAAGTACCGTGCCGTCGGCAAGCGTGATCGTGTGTCCGTTATAATTGATCGTACCGTGATTTTCAAGGGACGTGATCACGCAATCACCCGTAAGCGTCCATACAGAACCATCGTCAATCGTGATCACCGCGTTATTTGCGACAGCCGCGCCGTTCTGAGCGTTTTCTGTGATGTTGACAGTTCCGGTGAACTCGGATTTGTTCGTAAGGCGCGTATCAAGCGAGGAAATCGTATCAACTATAATATCACCGTTTAAGATCTGATTATCAGCCGTAAACTCCGCCTGCGCGCCGTTTGAACCGGCCTTGCCCCAGCCGCGCGACGCGCTGTTTCCGGTCACACGCATCAGGCATCCGTCCGCGTCCTTATTAACTATCGTAACGCCGGACAAGGAAATTACCGCGCGCGTATTGGTTAAGTAAATCATATCTCCGTTATTTCCCGTAAGCGTACCGCCGTTCATGGAAAAGCTCGATGTACCCACGTCCGCGTCGCCTGACATAGACTGATATATCATAACATTATGCACATTCTCATCAGAGCTTGATCCTTTTGTATCACTCATATTGCCCGAGACTGTACAGTTTTCGAGCGCGATAGAGTTTTTTCCCTCAATAACAAGCGCTTCGGAATTATTTGCCGTAAGCTCCGCGTTCTTTACGGTAATATCGGCTGTTGAATATACGGCGGGTGAGTTATATCCGTTCGATGTATATTTTCCGCCGTCAACAGTAACGGTACCGCCGCCCCTGTCGGAGCGTATCGCCGCGGCGGAATTGCCGGATGTGTCGACAGTCAAATTTGATGCGCTTGTTGTTCCGCCGCCGGTGGTTTGAATTCCGCCGGAATTATCGTTTTTGGTTGTTATAGCCGAATCGGAAATATTTACAACAGTGCCCTCGCCGTAGCTGAATACACCGTTTCCGTTTTTCGCGTCGGATTTTATATCCGCGTTTGTTATCGTCACATTTGCGCCGTTTGTTGCGAGCAGTGCGGCATTCTGACCATAGAAATCTCCGTTCTCCGTATTTGACGAAGCGCCGCCCGATTTGTTTACGGAAATCCCGTCAAGCGTGACCGCCGCTCCGTCAACGCGCAGCGCGTTCTCATCGTCGCCCGAGGATTCGTATGACATATTCTTAAGGCTGCCGTCTTCGGAAACAGTATTTGCAGCGGTACCCTGACTCACTTCACTGCTGCCGCCGAAGCCGCCCGGAGGTGTTCCGCCGGGCCCGCCATTCATACCGTCGGACGGTGACTGCGGCTTTATAATGCGGCTCATAATTGTTGCCGTCTCCGCGCGGGTCAATGTTGATTTTGGGCGAAGCGTATCGCCATCGCCCTGAATTATTCCCGCGCCTACAAGTGATTTCGCCGCGGTAAGAGCGTAATCGGACACATCAGCGCCGTCGGTAAATTCGGACAAATCGGATTGTCCTTCCGGCAATTCATTTTTATATACAAGATAATTATATATCACGAGCATCATATCCTCGCGCGTTATATCTTCTTCGGGCGCGGACGCGAAGTCGAGATTTTCTCCTATTATACCGTTTGCCGCTGCCCAGTTCATTGCCGATGCGTACCATATATCATCGCTGTCCGTGCCGCCGT
This sequence comes from uncultured Monoglobus sp., assembly GCA_947624305.1. Classification (GTDB taxonomy): domain Bacteria; phylum Bacillota; class Clostridia; order Monoglobales; family Monoglobaceae; genus Monoglobus. The sequence goes on from CANQKC010000055.1 coordinate 5,808, forward strand.
CTGTACGATAGAGCATTGTCAAAATCTGTGCTGCGCTTAATGTGCCTTCGGGTGAAAATTCCGTATCCGATGTGCCCTTTATTATTCCCATGCCATACATCATCGCTACCGCGTCATGATACCACGCGTCGTCAGTGACATCGATAAACGGCAGTTTCACATTCATTTGCGGCTGCTGACTGTTCGATATCTCGGACGGCTGTCCGCCGCTCGGCATTTCCGGCGGTTGCTGACCGTTTGGCATCTCCGGCGGCTGTCCGCCGCTCGGCATTTCCGGCGGTTGTCCGCCAACATTTTCATTTGCCGCGGGCGGTTCGGGCGGTATACCATCCGCTTCCGCTGCATAAGCCGAAGATGAAACAACTAATCCCGCCGTGGCGATGATCGCCAATACTTTTTTGACATTCATAATGATACCTCCTGTATTAATCTTTCAAAATAATACTGCACATTCCTTAAAGCAGGCTTAAAATTCTATTAAATATATCGCCGATATTGTAAACATATTGTGAACTTATAAAATTTTTAAAATGCATATGACACAATGTAAATTATTATTGACACAATAATTGAGGCAACACCGAAACATAATAGAACAGAGCATTTTAATCAATATGATATGCACCCCAAATGTTAGACACATTTGGAGGTGCATATTATTATGAGTAAAAAAGGGAAAAAGCAAAAAAAGT
>CANQKC010000056.1 GCA_947624305.1 uncultured Monoglobus sp.
AATGGAGTTTTAGAATTAAAAGGTAATTTCAGCCAACTGAACTATTCTGTTTCAAGCTACCATAATTTTGATGCCACTGGAAACCACAAAGTAATATTATCCGGCTCAGGAGTGCAGAATATTTCTTTTGAAAGCGATTCATCACAATTTAATATTCTTATTCTGACCAAACCGTATGAAACAGGGTATACCTTTAGTCGCATACCGTGTTGGAATGCGTTATATCAAGCTGACGCGGTGTCGATAAATTACGGCGGGCAGTCGGGCGCATACGCGCCAACCGGAAATTATTCACGGGAATTTACCGATATGACCATAATTTCCGCCGCGGGCGATATGCCTATCAAGCGCACATATAATTCACAGGATGAGGAAAGCACGGTTTTTAACCAAGGCTGGACGCTCAGCGTTTCCGCAAAGCTGACGGATGAAGGCAACGGTTATAAACAAGTAAAGCTGCCGGACGGGAGCACTGCGGCGTTCAAGGAAAGCAACGGAGCGTATGAATCGCTCAACAGCAGAAGCAATTTGTCAAAATCAGAAGACGGAACATATGCTCTTACATCAAAATCGCAAGTGAAATACTGTTTTTCCTCGGACGGTAAAATTATTTCAATGTCGGACAGATACGGCAATACAACATCATTTGAAACAAATTCAGACGGCAATATTACCGCCCTTATCGAACCTTCGGGCAAACGGTACAGCTTTTCCTATTCCGGAAAGCTGCTTACGGGGATCAAGGATGAAACTTCGGGCGCGACAGTATCGTATGGATACACGAACGGCCGGCTGACATCGGCTGTAAATCCTGCCGGAGTTAATATATATTACGAGTATGACAATAATGGCAGACTTACAAAAATTCTTGACCATGACAGAAACACCGTTGAAACAATTGCGTATAATTCCGATAATAAGGTTGATTATGTAATTGATGCCGACGGCAATAAATCAACATATGCATATGACCTCGCGGACGGAAAGACAACAATTACCGATTCAAACGGTAAACAGAAAATTCAATGGTATGACAGTTCATTTAATGTGACAAAAAATCAAGACCCGGAGGGCGGCGTAACGGCAACGGAATATAACATGACGGCCGGGTTGAATAAATATAACGAACCGCGTGCCGTTACTGATCGCAACGGCAGAAATACTTATTATGAGCGTGACAGCAGGGGCAACATTACAAAACAGTCCAACCCCGATGGCTCATATAAGCTGTTTGAGTATGATGATAACAATAATATTACCGGTGTACGCGACGAAAACGGGAACTATACCTACTATATTTATGATGATACTGAAACCAAGCTGTTAAAACAGGTAAAACCACTCGACGGAGTCAGCCGCTATTCGGACAACTCGGATAAAGAACAATTTGCCATAACGGAATATACATATTATGATGACGAATATAAAATAAAGGGACTGGTAAAATCCAAGACCGAACCGGAAGGATTAATCAGCGAATTTTCGTATGACGACAACGGAATGTTGGCCTCCGTTAAAGTGACAGACACCAAAGACGGCACAGTCGGCACAACCGAATACAAATATAACAAATCGGGCTTGCTTGAATATGAGATCTCTCCAAACGGGTACAAAACAACATATGAATATGACAATGCCGGCAATCCGACAAAAATTGCCGCGGATAACGGTAAAGCGGTAAGCGTTATTCAATATGACGCCGCGGGAAGAAAAGTTAAAGAAATCTCACCTAATGAATATGCGGAAAACGGCATAAACGCTTCCGGATATTCTTATTTATATTATCCAAGCGGACGCATCAGAACAGAAACCGACTCGTTAGGCAACGTCACAGAATATACATATGATTTATACGGCAATATCAATACGGTTACAAATCCCGATGGCAGCGCTTATAAATATGAATATGACGGTATTGGAAGAAAAACAAAGGAATATTTTAAGGATAGGGGCGGCGCTGATTTTGTTGTGACATATGAATATTCCTACGCTGTCAATTCCGCTAAAAATTCGGAAACCACAGAAACGGCTTATTTGAACGCGGATGAATCAATTATAACAGTGAATGAATATGACTATGGCGAGCGACTACTTCGGCAAATATACGCTGACGGTACTGAAATTTCCAAAGAATATGACGGCAAAGGTAACGTCAAAACAGAAACCGACGCTAACGGAAACACGAAAGAGTATTTTTATAATGCTTTCGATAATGTTATTCAGGAAAAAATCCCGTTTGACGGGAATTATCAATATAAAAAATATAATTATGATAAGTCGGGAAACTGTATAAGAGAGGAAATTACCAATCAGGCATCGGGAAACGCCGAAGATTACAGCATTACAGAGCACACATATAATTCGCGCGGGCTCCTGATTGCGACCGCCGCATATGATAATAACATAATAAAAAGCGCCGCTCAATTCGTATATGACAGCGAGGGCAATAAGGTCAGGGTTTATACCGGTTTATTATCACCGCTTACAATCAACGGAATTGATGATGTATCGGAGAATGGCGACAGTGATTATTCTGTAAGAAAATACGAATATGATTACAGCGGAAATATTACAAAATCCGTTGATGCGATGGGTTTCGTAGAATCATATGCTTACGACGGAAACAGAAACAGAACGGCTTATACCGATAAAAACGGAAATAATATGACATATAAATATGACGCAATGAATCATCTGACGGAAAAATCAGCCGGCAGCAGCAGGTATACATATAAATACGATGCGTCCGGCAATAAAACAGCCGTTTTTGGCGATTACAGAGCCGATTATACATATGATGGAAAACATAATCTTATTCGGGAAGAAACAGGTGAAGGCGTAAAAAAATATATATTCGATTTGCAGGGCAACAGAATAGGTTTTGGCCTTTCGCTTAACGGCAATGAAAAAATCAATTTAGGGTATAAATATGACAATGTGGGACGTGTTTCGCAAGTGGTTAGCGGTGAAACCGTGATTGCCGATTATAGCTATGATAACAACGGAAATATTACTGAAGTAGATTACGATAACGGCGGGAAGACAATCTATTCTTATAACAAAGCTAACCTTGTAACAAATGTTTCCAACTCGGCATTGGATAATGTTATATCTGAATTTGATTATACATATTACATGGACGGCCGACAGAAAACAAAATCGGATAATTCAATAATCGAAAACTATGTATACGATGATTTGGGCAGATTGATTGCCGATAATTATGCTTCGTATGAATATGACGATTACAGCAATCGTATCAGAATGAATGATACCGCTTACGCTTATGATAAAAACGGTCGGTTGATTGGCGATAATTTTTCCTATGATAATAACGGCAGTCTTTTATCTGACGGGAAAAATAATTATAAATACGACATTTGGAACCGTCTGATAGCCGCAAATGGGGAAACCTATTCTTACGATGATTTAAACGGACGCGTAGGCGTGGACTCCGGGGTGCTGATCAATGACGGCATGGATATTGTTTATACATCTGACGGCGTGTCCGAAACCATATATTTGAACGGGCTCAATCCGATAGCTTTTGAGAACAGCGAAGGAAGACAATATTATTTCTTTAACGCCCACGGGGACACGGTTAATATTATTAATAACAGCGGTATTGAAACACGCAGTTACAGTTATGATTCGTTTGGAACGGAAAAAAATCCCGATCTGACGGATTTTAATCCGATAAGGTATTCGGGACAATATTTTAATGCTAATAGCAAAAACTACTATTCCAACAGTAGATATTATAATACCGAAACCGGACGTTTTCTGTCTCAGGACAGCTACTATGGGGATGATGAAGATATACTTTCTCTTAATCAATATACATATTGCTATAACGACCCGATACAATATGTTGATTTGTCTGGAAACTCTGTGATAAGTGCGGCAAAAGCGATAGCCGCTGACAGCTTGCGTAAAGCTGGAAAAGATATGCTGAAATCTTATTTGAAGGATCAATACAGTTCGGCGATAGGTATAAGTATTGAGGATAAGGATTATTTTGGCGAGTTTACAAAAAATGTTGGAAAAAACGCGGCTGCCGGAACAGGACAACAAATTGCCAAAAAGTTAGGCATATCAACAGAATATTCTGTTTTTGAACCGATTATTGAATCCGGCGTAAAAAATGTGGCCGAGGAATTTAACGTCTCCCAAAAGGAAAACCGTGATTTTTCAATTGGTAATGCCGTGGGAGAGACCGCTGCCGGAGTTGTTCTTTCCTATGTGAAATCTGCGCCGGGTGTGGGAACGGTTTATGATATGTGCCTTGATTTAAACAATGGGGATATATTCAAAAATCTTACGGTAAAGAAAGTAACCAAGGCGGTTGATATTGTCGCTGACAGCATGGGATATGAACCTGTAAATTGGAATGCCGGTAAAGATTTATACAAAACAAACACTAAACAATTTAATAATGATTATAACAGCTTTAAGAGCAAGGGCTGGAGCAGTAACACTTCCTATTGGTATGCTCTGTCGCAAAGCCTGTCAAGAAAGGTTAGCAGAGGAAACAGTTGGTTAAGAAAAAATGGGTATATAAAATAATAAACAATAGATTGGAGAGATTAATAATGAAAAATGATTACTGTTGGAAAATTCATTCATTAGGAATAGCGGACAAATTGAAAGAAGTCTACTATACAGTCGATATTTCTGAAAATGATATGAAGAGATTTTGCAATACTAGCTTTGATCAAGTATTAAAATGTATCGGAAAAGATTATAAAGTAAAAACGGGGTCTAATGAAGATTTTAAATCTTTATATTCTTATGCTTATGATGCAATTGTATCCGATGCTAACATTGGTAAATGGAAAAAGCGTAATTGGAAATGCTTTATTTCTAAAAATCAAATTAAGGCACTACGCAAAGCATATCGTAAGATTTTAAGCAAGAATGAACGGTTTTTTGTAAAAATTCCGTTTAATACAATTCAAATTTTAAATACTATACATATATTGCTTTTGCGTTTAAATGAAAATGACAGGACAGTTGTTAGGGATTTTTGTAAAAATGATATTCTAAGTAAGGTTCTGGCGAAAGAACATATATCATTATTTAAAAATGAATATAATGCCAAACCAGAATTAGAAAACATAAAAAGGGCAAGGAATCTTTGGACTGAAATAAGAGATTTAAACCAACTTGCTAATATGCCATTTGAGGGGTGAATAAGTATGAAAAGCTTTTGGGAAAAAATATGGAAAAAATATTCTGTTATGTTTATTACAATCATTGTCACTATTATAAGCCAAAACATGATTAGTGTCTCAGATATAACAAAAAATATAGCAGATAATAGCTTGACATCACATGATTGTATTACTTTCGTATTTCAAGAGCTATTGGTCATAATATTATCTTTTATTATGGGTTATGGTATAAATGCAATCCGAAAGTACAACTATAGAAATAGAATTAGAAAAAATAAGTTTAATCCATTGCAGTATATGACAATCTCCGATAAACGCAGCCAAATAGAATATGCGCTTAATGAAAATCATAAATATGCAACTCTTGTTCAATCAAATAATGGAAAAAATAAAATCTATTACTATAAACAGCTTCTATATAGTTTAGAAAGAAGTATGCGTATATTATTAAATTTAATCAATTATAAAGATATGTGCATTACCAAAGAAACTGATATTCCTACAGATGTTAAATTCAGCTTTATGGATATTTATTATTATATACAAGAGGTTAATGGTTGCATCAGTGTTATAAATCAAGATGATTTAGAAAAAATGCAAACAAATGAAATATATGAAGAGAACGAAATTAAATTTTTAAAGGAATTGATAAAAGATACAAAAAAACAATTAGGTAGATTAAATACTTTTGTAGATAAATCAAATATTTAATAAAGCAATAAAATAAAGAAGACGTGATAGCCAATTGGATTATATTCCTACACAATATATATGCAATTTTGTAAAAATTGAAGGATATTCCAGTGTTGAATACAATAGTACTATGAGGAAATCAGGTATAAATTTGACAATCCTTGATGAAAATCTTTTTTCTTGTATCGAGGCAAAAGTATATGATATAAAATTATTAGAATATAAATATGGACTAATATATTAGTAAATATTCGATACAGATTTTGAATAGAGAAACACTGCAGCCGAATTTGGCTGCAGTGTTTGTGTAGCAATAAGAGGTGACAGGATTTGTTTGGTAGCTTACGCGCAGCGCACAGATGGGTGGGAAATTACGTAAATTCGGCGTTTACTGCTTCCGTCGAAGAAGCCATGAAAGGCTAAATTAAATCTAAAATCGACACCGCGGAAAAAGATGTGTAAAAAGGTATAAAAGAAGGCCTCTTTGGTGAAAATTATGGTAAAAATAATTTT
>CANQKC010000057.1 GCA_947624305.1 uncultured Monoglobus sp.
TGAGCAAGTCAATTTCTGCCTCGGCAAAACAGATTATATTACCGTTTTGGAGTTTACACAGAATTTGGGATAGTGCCTATTTTACATATATTATTTATATTAATTTGTAAAAGCCCATATATAGTAGCTACCATCATGTCTTTTTATTTTTATTGATTTAAAACCAGCTTTGTAACACAGATTAGAAATATATTCAGATTTTGGCATACCATAAAATGAAAATTTATTTTTTGCCCTTTTTATTAACCAGCCATCATGATATGCTTTAGTATCATTTCTGACTTTATATGCATTAAAATAAGAATTTCTATATTGAACTGCAATCAATAAGAAACCATGAGGTTTTAGAATTTCTTTTGAGTTTTGTATGATTGTAAAACGTTCATTATCATAAGGAATAGCAGACATAACATTTATGCAGAAGACCGCATCATATTTTTCTTTTTTCCAAGAATCACTGCTTATGTCACAAACTTTTAAACCGTCTAATTCATAATCACGAGGAGGCCCATAAAAAGTGTTTATTTTTTGCGGTTTATCAATTTGGAAAGATGAATCAACAGCTACAACAGTTTTTACTCTTTTTGCCAACGGTATACTATATCGCAATTTTCCACACCCATAATCAAGCACTTGATAATTATTAGGAAGTTTATTAATTATATCTACCAAATATTTGTTAGTTTGACTTGTTGGCTTTGCTGATAATTCAGACTCAATAATGTAATCATTTATTGTGTAATGCATTTGCTTAATTCCTCTTTTACTTCTTCTTGCCGTGTCGGATCCGATAAAATTTCTTTAATTTCAGCTTTTGTATATATTTCAGATTGTTTTTTTATTGCCCATAGGCTTAGTATTAAAATAAATAAAATACATATAACAGCCAATAAGTTGCAACAAGAATAATTGACAATCAAAAACCATATGCTTGTTATGAGAAAAAGTACTGTTGTATCAAGTATAATCCAAAACCAACACCATTCATTTAATGCTAATAATATATTATGCTCATCAATTTCTGGTTTTGTTGAACTTGCGTATTTATAGAAAATTTTACCCATAATTTTTTTGCAGTTAGCTTTATTGATATTATTAACATTTAAACATATTTCACATTTTTTTGCCATAGTATCAATTACAATATGAGTATCATATTTGTATCTTATTTTCAATAATTCTGAAATTTTATCATGAAATTTAAAAATATGCTCTATTAGCCCTATTAATAATGGTAAATAAAATCCAGCCAAACAAAATTGGATTCCAACAAAATTATATTGAATACCAAAAGACAGCTTATTAAGGGCATCTGCAAATTGCTCATTTATGCAGTAAAAAATATATAGTAAAAAAACAGAAAGAATAAAGGTGCTTTTTGATATTTTTCCACCATCTCTGTATAATTTTTAGGCGAACTAAAAATCCACATAAAATCCTCCCCCCTATCATAATTTAATATTATTATATCACATAAACAAAATAAATCAATACCTTTCAGAATAAATATTTTAGTTGTTATTAAAAATGAATGCAAATTACGATTTATTAAGAAATATTATGAAACATTTAGTTTATATTCAAATGTAGACAAACAGGCAATATCGATGGCAAGGGGTAGTTTAAATATGACATGGAAGAATATGTAAAACAAGCTTTATTGTTTATCAGTAATAAAGAAAATGAGAAATATTTTGTCGCGGTTTTATTATCGTGTGTCATTAAAAATTTAATCGGCGGCAGGTTGGACTGCCGCCGATTTTGGGTTAGATGTTTATTTCTTTTGCCGGGGTTAGGGGTTTTAGGATTTTGGGATCCCAGATAAAGGCTTTCAATTTCCTTGCGCCGTTTATCGGGATCGTTGTGTCGACCGTGTAATCGGTAAGGTCGGCGGCGGTGAAGGATGTCAACACACCGTCTCTGTCGTAGGCGGCGATATAGACCACAGCGCCCGCCGGAACTATTCCTGTCTCTATATGCACATTTGCGGTGTCACCGTTTTTCTCCGCCTCGAATTTTATTATCGTGCCGTCGGACAATACGCGCAGAGCGCATGTCGCCGTCTTTCCGCCCGATGTGCTCGCGCTTATCGTTACCGTGCCGTAGTTTTTAGTGTTGATAACTCCGTTTTCCTTGACAGTCGCCACATTTTCATCCGACGACGAGAAAGTGATTGTATCGGTATCAAATTCGGGCGTTATATTCATCGGCAGCACAATGGTTTTACTTCTGTCGGCAAACACCTCACTTTCGGCAAAGCTTATGCCTGTTATAGGCGCGTCTACCGCGCTGAATTTCATGTTCCTCGACTTCGCATACTCCTCGGCATAAGAGCCCGATTTTCCGTAAACCATCATCTTCGCCGGATAAGAGAACGAATTATTCTCGATCTTAGTCACATAAGGCGGTATATAAGCCGAGCTCAGCTTGGTATCCTCCGCAAAAGCGTTAGCCGCAAAGTCGTACAGAACCGCGGTAATGTTACCGTCTCCAAACTCTGACAAAGCCTGAACGCCGAATCCGGAATAGTCGTTATATATTTGCCGAGCTTAACCTCGGTTAATTTATCACAGCCGTAGCACATTTCGCGTCCTATCTCGGTAACACCATCGGCAATATTAATTGATGTCAAAGCATCGCAGTCATAGAATGCGCTGTTTCCGATATTTCCGGAACCGTTTATAACCGCACTCGTCATAGCATCACAGTTATTAAATGCGGAACTGCCAATTTCAGTAACATTATCTGGAATATCTATTTCATTCAAAGAAGTACACGCTTCAAAGGCACGTTCGTCAATTTTTATAATAGAATTCGGCATAATTACGGATTTCAAATTATTTGCACCTACAAACATCCGTTTAGGCACTGATACTATACCTTCTTCAAATTCAGCATTAATTATGCCGGAACCTGCAAAAACACCGGTATCAGAATCTCCACCCAAGTTTTGCCATCTCGAATGACACTCGGTTAAGGATTTTGGAATAAAAATATCAGTTAATGCTTTACAATTGCCAAACGCATTCCATCCTAATTCTTGAATAGAATTTGATAGTTTTACATTATTAAGATTAATACATTCTTTGAAAGCATTAGCATCAATTAACACAATGGTATCAGACATCGTAACAGATTGTAGTGCGTTATTACCTTCAAATGCCCCTTCCCCTATCTTAGTCACAGTATACCCATCAATGGTTTCGGGGATGGCAACAGCGGGGGCGTTGCCTCTGAATTTGGTTATTGTGACATTGCCTTCCTCGTCAACCTCATATTCCCATATAATGATCGGCTCGGCTGTGCCGCCGTCTCCGTAGGAGCTTTAGCCATAGTAGGGATTGAAATATCTTGACCACGGCGATGTTGTGTATTTAAGGTCCAATCCTCTTGCGCAGCTTGTTACAAGTTTGCCGTCCTCATAGTGGTACACAACTCTTATCGGTTTTGTATTCGTTGTATATAATCTTTGTTTTCGACCCGCAATTCTGTCCGAAAATCGTCGCCGATGCGCCTACCTCCGCGTACATATATCCCTTGGTCGTGACGCAAAGCTGTGGACTGCCGCTGTCGTACGAATGGAATTCCGCTCTCATTTTCACGCCTATCGACGCATATATTCCACCGCTTCCGAACCATGATTTGACGCTTGCCGAAAGCCTGAGCCCCGCTTTAAGCTCCGCGCTGCCATTTAAGTCCGCGTTCTTCTTATAGAAATCGGCTATAACGCGAAAATAGCCGTCCTCAAACGAAAAGCCTGTTCTCGTGGAACCGTTCCAGTTGTATGTAAGCTCTCCTTCTATGTTATACTCCATCGAAAGCGAGATATTTCCAACGCCTCCGATGTTTATATTTCCCAAAACAAGACTTTTGGGTATGCCCGCGTAATCGCCGAGATCAACTTTGATATTTGTTGTGATCTTTGTGTCGTCCGAAACTATAACGATCTCGCCGATGCTTGCCTTGAATTCAAGATGCATACCCTTCATGACAAAGGTAATGGTACCGACCGTGGAGCCGCCGAGTTTTATCTTTTTTGAGCCTGTTAATGTATCGGTCTTTTTGTCCCAGCTTATGCCCGCGGCCTCAACGGTAAATTCTTCCGACGCGGCGTTTGCCCGCGAGGTATCGACTACCGAATAAATCTCTGTTTCATCAAATTCAAAATTTTCAAGATCGAGGTCAATAACTCCCTCGGCGTCGCCTGAGACTATGGCGCCCTCGGCGCCTTCGCTTGCGGCGGCTATGATTGTCGTATTGCCGTCGGTGGTGACATTTGTCGCCTTCAGCGCAACGGGCAGGTCGCCTGTATATACCACAAAAATATCTCCGGCTTTTATTTTGGGGTCATAGTCTATTATTGTCACCGTATTGTCGGCGGCGATCGAAGTATTCGCGCTCTGGGGTACCTCAATAACTCCGGGCGCAAACTCAAAGGTGTTTTGGTGGTTCTCGTCTATGGCCTCGCTTGCGAGTACTGCTTTGGCGTCGTCAAGCATAGCGGTCATTTCGTCGGTCGTTACCGCCTGATCGGGCATAAAGCTATTACCCGACAGCTTGAACCAGCCGCGGTTTATGGCGACCTGTATATCGTCGGGATAGGTCACGCTGCCCGACTCGGCAAATGTGTAGCCCTCGCCCTCGCCAAGCTGAAACAGCAGGCAGGAGTTAAGCGTCTGGGCTGCGAACTCACGTGTCGCGGGCTCTTCGGGATAGAACGGGTCACCCGCCTCGATGTTTATCACGCCGAACTCAACCGCGAGCAATATATCGCGATAATACGGCATGTCCTCGGATATGTCGCTGAAATAATTATCGGGCATGTTATCGTCGTTTTCGACCGTCATGTCGAAGGCCGTGACAAGCTGAGACACCCACTCGGCGCGGGTGACATTGCCAGCCGCGAACGCGTTTATCCCCGCGGGAATTGCCGCGCACAGCATGGCGAGCATAAGAGCGATGATGATTAGTCTTTTTTTCATTTTGATTTTACCTCCAGTTTTTATATATAATTTTTTATTTTTTGCAAACAAAAAAGTGTGCCGCTTGAAAGTCTCAAGCCACACACTCAAAAACGCAGCTAAGACTTCAATGTTGCGACACATCTTTACCCAATACGTTTACTATATTGCCATTTTATGCAGGGCAAATCAAAGCCGCGTTTTTTGCAAAAACGCATACAAACATAAAATGGCCCAAAAATAGCTATTTTAAACGTATTTAAGATATGTCGCACCGATATTATATCATACCGAGAATTTGCTGTCAAATTATTAATTGTTTCGATATTCTTTGAATTTTGCAAATAGACAATGTATATTAAATGATTGACAAATAATATTTGATGTGATATAATACAGAAAAAGGAGATGATAATATGGCACAGACAACTCAGATCAATTTCCGAATTGACGAGGATGTAAAAAAAGACGCCGAGATCGTTTTGAATGATTTGGGACTTACCATGTCGGCGGCGATAACGGTCTTTCTCAAAAAAGTCGGCAGGGAACACAGAATTCCGTTTGACCTGACCGCAGACCCGTTCTATTCGGCGGAAAATGTAAATTATCTGAAAGGCATTATGAATGATGTGCGCGCCGGAAAAGCGCGGTTTTCGGAGCATGAACTCGCGGAGGCGAATGAGTAATGCGTATATCATGGGAAGACAGAGCGTGGGATGATTATTTATATTGGCAAAAGCAAGACAAAAAGACGCTGAAACGAATCAATGCTTTAATTAAGGATATCCAAAGAAATCCGTTTGACGGCATAGGAAAGCCCGAACCGCTCAAAGGCGATTTGAGCGGTTTATGGAGCAGACGGATCGACGAGGCAAACCGAATCGTATATTTTGAGCAGGACGGCAATGTCTATATCATTTCTTGCCAAAAGCATTATGATTGAGCAATTTCATGGCACGAAATGAATAATTAATGGCTCTGCGGAAAAAGATGTGTAGGTAGTAAACGACAGACATCGACATGGTGAAAATCATGGGTTTAAACTTAGGTTAATGTGCCAATAATCATATATTGGCTTTTGCCGCAAGGCAGGGTATGGCTCTGCTGAAGGGCACTATCCCAAATTCTGTGTAAACTCCAAAACGGTAATATAATCTGTTTTGCCGAGGCAGAAATTGACTTGCTCA
>CANQKC010000058.1 GCA_947624305.1 uncultured Monoglobus sp.
AAAAATTATTTTTACCATAATTTTCACCAAAGAGGCCTTCTTTTATACCTTTTTACACATCTTTTTCCGCGGTGTCGTAACCGCTGTTTTGGTTATTAATATTATTCCGCTTTATGCGCGACATAGCTTTTCACTGATAAATTCATAGTTTAAACTTTTTCCATATATACAAATTGAAGCTCATCATTGATTGCTTTGCTGTCGAAAATTTTATATCCCAAACTTTGATATAAACGAATGTTATCTTTACTTCTCGTGCTTGTAAAAAGCTCGAATCGCTTATTTGGGAAGTATTCTTCTATTTCTTTAATTAGTCTTGTGCCATACCCGTTGTGTCTGTAGTTAGGGTGAACCATTAATTTTCCAATATATACTGTTCTCCCAGATTTTTTTGCACGAACTGAACCAATGATAGTATTATCATCGTTAACCATTTTGAGTATAACACCATTATTATATTCGTCTGCCAGCTCATCCGGTGTTTGCTTTAACGGCGGAATATCTCTTTTCCCAAAGAGTGCTGCTTCGCTTTGATAAGAAAGATATTGAAGTTGTAATATTTCATGCAAATCATCAAAGCCTGCTTGACATATTTTCAAAATAAACTTCACCTCCGAATTTCGGTTTATCAAACGGATATTTTCCTTGTTTTGACACAAAACGATATCGGAACCATTTTCGCTTTTGCGTTTTTATATCAATATCCGAGTCAGCGCTAAGAGATTAGTTATCCGTTATTAAACACGGTTTTTGCTCATACGAAACGCCTCAAAAACTTGCTGTACCGGAGTAGAATATCAGCGTGGCAAAACTCTTGCGTATAACAGCGGTGCACTCTTAGATTTCCGGTTCTTGGATTTGTCACCTCAATCAAATGTTGTGCCGGTTATTATAACATAATACTTTTTGACACTCAATAATAAAATTCGCCGACAGATTTGTTAGATTTTTCATTAACTGTCTCCTTAATTTATTATTTCATATCTTTGCCCCTTATTGCTGACAAAACTCCGTGAATATTATATTTATTCACATCCGCCGGAGTTTTAAAATATGCGTCGGCAGAAGCGCTGCGGTTCATTATATTCTCAAACAGAGCGCGGAATTTTTCTGCGGTCATTCGTTCAATGTCAAACCGCTTTTGCATAACGGAAAGCAGTCGGTTATGACACGCCATATCCTCCGTGTAGTCTGATAAAAAATATGTTGTGAAATAGGAATAATTCTCATCTGTATGCGTGATCAGAGGGATGATTTCGACATTTGAAATGACGGCTTTTCCGTTTTCAACGTTTATCGTTATATCCGCCATGCCTCCGAGAGTCGTTCCCGGAATTATCTGACAGGAGATAAAATTCCCGAGGGAATATAAGCAAGGCACGCGCCGTTCGTCCGATGTTATTATTGTTTCAGTACATTCCAGTACATGAGGATGCGTTCCGATAATGATATCCGCCCCGCATTCGGCAAAAAACCGCGCCCACTCCTTTTGCGAGCTTACCGGCTCATACATATACTCGATACCCCAATGCGGCAGAACGATTACCAGATCCGCCTGTTCCCGCGCCCGCGCGATTTTGGCGCGAATTCTCTTTTTATCCTTTTTTCTCATTCTGTCCACGACATAGGGCTTGCCCGGCGGCATCATACGGTAATTCATTTTCTCCGTAAAATTCAAAAGAGCGATTTTGATATTTCCAAGCCTTTTTACACATATCCGCTTCTCGGCATCCGCCGATTCATGAACACCCAAAAATGTGATTTCGGGGTAATTCTTTTTCCAGAAACCGATTGTATCGGAAATCCCCTCAATGCCTTTATCCAAAGAATGATTGGACGCATGAAGAACAACGTCAAATCCGGCGGCGGCTATCGCGTGTCCCAAATCGGCGGGTGAGCCGAAAGTCGGAAAGGAACTGTATTTTTTCGGGTCATTAATAAAAATCGTCTCCTGATTTATAATGGATAAATCCGCTTCTTTAATGCTGTCACATATTTGATCAAACATTATATTGAAATCGTATTTTCCGCTCGTTTCGTCCCATGCCGCCCGGTAAACCTGCCGGTGAATAAGATTGTCACCAACCATGCGTATCTTGTATTTTTCCATAATATACCTCCATTATCGTTATAATCCTCTTCACTTTTCCGATGGTTCATCCGTTTCGCCGCTCATACGGAGCGCTCCCGATTTGAGTACGACACGGACGTCGGCCATGTTGTTCAGATAGCAGTCCGCGTCGTCGCCTTTGTATATGGCGTAATTGAAGTATTCCGAGGCGACCGACATATCCGGATCGCCCCAGACCCAGCCTTCGGGCAGCGGCACATCCGCGTAGGTTTCATAATTGCCCGTGACCTCCATTATCCGCGGCGGTTTATTGAGCGGCGCCGGCGCCTGCTTCACGGAGTAGTCTATATCACGGCTCCCGCTGTAATCGCCTATGCCCGTAACGGTTGCCCGAAACCGTCCTATGCGCACGGAGTCGGGATAGTCTATGGTGTAATCCTGCCCTTCGGTAAGAGGCTCGCCGTCAAAATATACGGTGAGCTCGGGATGCTGCGCCGTTTGGTTATATGTCACGGTGCGGCGGTCAAAGCGAATATCCGCGTAATCAAGGGAATTACCCTTATGCTGCTGAGCGGGAAGGTTTTTCGTGAGCACTTTGATCTGCGCGACATGCGACGCGTGCGAGCGCGTATTTGTCCAGCCTTCGCCGGAGTCGGAGAAGGTCATGTCGTTGGGAGGATAAATGCCGGAGGCTTTTTCATATTCGGTCACAACGCGTATTTTTGCCCCGCCGGTCAGTTCCGCAACCGCGCTGAATACCTGATTTTGCTCCAGCTCCACCGGTTCATCGAGCTTAACCGTGTACGCTCCGGGGTACAACAGCAAATCCGATTCCGCCTCCGCGGCAAGCTCGCCGGAGTCGGGATCGTTTTCCGTGCTGTATATATCGGTAAAGTCGGCGGAGGGGTTTTTGTAAATTTTCACCTTGATTTTGTAATTGCCGCCTTCGCCCACAGCCACGTTGACTCCGGTAATACACTCGCGCCTGTCGGCAAACGCCGTCCTCGCCTCAAACATCGCCGCGGCGCGTTCGCCGGGGCCGAGCGTCCAGCTCGAACTTCTTGTCACGGCGGAATCATAGTGGTAGTTGTTATCATACTCATTGGGTGAGCACATATCGAGCGCGTAGCACTTGGACAGCAGAACGTCATAGGATACATAGTAATAGCCGCTGAAGCCGCAGCCCGCGCCCCAGCTGTTTTTCAATATCCACGCGCCGTCGCGGGAAGCGGGACACGGGGTTCTGTCATCGTAGTAAAATCTGTTTTTATCCACGCTGTCATCCCAGCCGACTATAACGCTCGCGTGCCCGAACCCGTATAAACCGGCGGAAAGATTGTTGTTATAGCAGCCCTTTTGGGTCAGCGCGGAATTGCAGTACCATGCCGCCGCCACGCCGCCGTATTTGACGATCGCGCGTTTTAAAGCGTCTTCGTCACCGGGAAGATTAATCGCGTTTTCAAGCAGATACGCGGGATCGTTTATCGGCTCGGTGATCGGGACGGATTGAAGCGCGGGCGCGTTCCAGCGGAGCATCGCGTAGACGCCGTCGTGCGTTTCGCCGCCGGTCGACCAGCTGTCAAAGTATTCATGATAGTCGGGCAGATTGTTGCCCAAAGGATCAAGGGCGGGATTTAAGCAGGCGCAGGCGAGATTTCGGTCGTTAAGGTCGAGCGACGCGAATGACACGTTCGGGTCAATTCCCTCGCGCAGGACGCTTGTTTCCGCCGCGCCCGTAACAGCGTATGCCCAGCAGATATTGCCGATCTGACTCCTTACGGGGGTCACAATACCATAATCGCGGCCATCGAATTTTGGAAGCTTCGCAAGCTCGTCAACAGCCGCGTTGTTAGCGGAACGAAGCTCATCGAGGCTTTTGGGCGCGCGTGATGTGTCGATATTCGGCGTAGGCTCAGCCGTTGGCACCAAAGTAGGCACAGCCGTTGGCGCCGGAGTAGGTGCAAGTTTTGGCGTAGGAGTAGGTGTGGCTGTTGGTGTAGAAGTAGGTGTTGGCGCAGCCGTCGGCGTAGGTGTCGGCGTAGGTGTCGGCGCAACAGTCGGCGTTGGCGTCGGAGTAGGCGCAAGTGTTGGCGTAGGTGCAGGAGTAGGTGCAGCCGTAGGCGTCGGAGTAGGCGCAATTGTAGGAGTAGGCACAGCCGTTGGTGTTGAAGTAGGAGCGATCGTCGGTGTAGGAGTCGGTGCAGCCGTAGGTGTAGGAGTAGGCGCAGCCGTGGGAGTAGGAGTCGAAGTCGGTGTAGCCGTTGGTGCCGGTGTCGGCGCAACCGTGGGCGTAGGAGTAGGTGCAGCCGTTGGCTCCGGTGTAGTAGTCGGTGCAACCGTGGGTGTAGGAGTAGGCGTCGGCGCAACAGTTGGCGTAGGAGTAGGTGCAACCGTAGGTGTAGGAGTAGGAGTCGGGGTCGATGCAGCCGTAGGTGTCGGCGTAGGTGCAACAGTTGACGTAGGTGTAGGAGTAGGCGCAATTGTAGGCGTAGGCGTAGGAGTAGGTGCAAGTTTTGGCGTAGGAGTAGGTGTGGCTGTTGGTGTAGAAGTAGGTGTTGGCGCAGCCGTCGGCGTAGGTGTCGGCGTAGGCGCGGGCGTGCCCTCGCGAGTGAGCGTTGACAGCACATCACACGCGGGTGTTATGGTTTCCATATCCCACAGGAACAGCTTTGCCGTGTCAGCCGCAGCTTCGACTGTCGTTTCCGCGGAAGCCGAGCCGTTTTGCGCGGCTACAATGCTCACGCCGAGGAGCCTGTTGTCGGAATATACGGCTAAAATAAGCGATTGTCCGTCCTCCGCGCCCGACACGGACGCGGACAGCGCGCCGTCGCGAAGCTTTGTGTCGCTCCATTGAATGTCGATTGCCGAGCGCGCCGCGTGCACGGGAGTCAGAGGGCACAGCAATAAAGCCGCGCTTAAAACAAGCGCCGCGAAACGCCGTAATCCGATGCGAATATTCATGTCAAACCGCCTCCCCGTGAATTTTGTTTAAATATTTTATCATATTTCAGGCAGAAAGGCAATAGCGCGGCGGCGTTTTATCTTGATATTTTTAAGGCGCCGCGGTTCGAGATCCAAACGCGGCGGCGGAACGGTTACTTTTACAGCTTTTTTAGATGCCCGGGCGGCACGTCAAACGCATGAAAAAATAACATAACTGTAACACAAAAAATGGAAGAAATAGTGTATACTTAAATCCATAAG
>CANQKC010000059.1 GCA_947624305.1 uncultured Monoglobus sp.
GATAGGTCGGAGGTGTAAGTATGGCAACATATTAAGCTGACCGATACTAATAGGTCGAGGGCTTGACCTCAACGTAGAGATTAGTGATTAGCGAATAGCGAATAGAGCTGTAACGGTCACTGATGTCTGCGAAGATAAATATGTGAGTAAAGTTACTTACTCAAACTCTATTCAATTAGAAAACAACGTAGGGACTAGAGAATAGTAACTAGGAACTAGGCCTTACAGGGCTCCCAAAAAGCGCCAACGGAGTGCACTTTTTGGGAAAGAGGAGCAAACAAGCAAGTTTGCAAATCAGCCAAATCGAAACCATGCGTTTCGATTTCTAAGGCGCCGAAAGGCGCAGGGCTCCCGCAAAACGCCAACGGAGTGCGTTTTGTGGGAAAGAGGAGCAAACCCGAAGCGGGTGAGACTTTTCTGCTTGCAGGAAAGCGAACAAGCGCAGGGATTTGCGACGATCCGGTGGCGATAGCGAGAAGGACACACCTGTTCCCATCCCGAACACAGTAGTTAAGCTTCTCAGCGCCGAAAATACTTGGCGGGCAACTGCCCGGGAACATAGGACGCTGCCGGAACAAAGAGCTTACGGGATTTCCCGTAAGCTCGGGCGAAAGCCTTTATGTGTATTGAGGATAAAAAATAATTTCTCTATTGCTCAGTTGATAAAGCATTTGAATATTTTTTAAAAAATATTTAAATAAATATATTCCTCTATAGCTCAGTTGGTAGAGCATGCGGCTGTTAACCGCAGGGTCGTTGGTTCGAGTCCAACTGGAGGAGCCAAGAAAGCCTCGGAAAAATCCGGGGCTTTTTAATTTGTAAAACGAACGAGCGCGGACGGTATATAAACCTTTTTGATTAATTAATTCCGCGTATTCACTAATCCCTAATCACTACGTTGGTAGAGCATGCGGCTGTTAACCGCAGGGTCGTTGGTTCGAGTTGGGCTGGAGGAGCCAAGAAAGCCTCGGAAAAATTCGGGGCTTTTTAATATTAAAAATCAAAATATAGTTTTGTGGGGCAGCCGGAGCCTGCCCCACAGCCTCGCCCTCCGTGGAGGGAGAGGTGTCGCCGAAGGCGACGGAGAGGGAGGTGAACCAACCTAGGAAAAACCACTCCCTCTCAGTCTGCTTCGCACATGTCCGTTCACGTTAATGATATGTGGCTCGTTTATCCGAGGAATTGAAATACTGTGGTGCAACGAACCCGCTCCGCAGCTCCGGCCCAAGACAGCATTAAGGTAGCTCTTGGTCAAAATTGCAAGCAATTTTGAAAAATAGCTCTGAATCCGCAAGCAAGCTTGCTGATTATCCCCCTTAAAAGGAGGAGAGCCTGACCCTATGTTCGCGCGGGAAAGTGTAAATCTTTTTGGCTAATTAATTTCGCGTAATCGCTATTCACTAATCGCTAATCACTACGTTGGTTCGAGTTGGATCGGAGGAGCCAAAAAAGCGGATATCTAGTCTGACAAACTGAGGAGTTTTAAAGGGTCTAAATTTGTGTAACCAAATTTTAATTTGAATATTTTGTTATATTGTGCTAAAATGTGTATAGGTGCTTTTGCGCTTACATAAAAGGGTATTTTGAGCGGTTAGCCATCTCCTGATTCTTTACGGAAAGGAGGTGCATCTCCATGTGAATATGAACGTTTTTCAAGAGTTCAATCTACGGAGGTGATTGCTACGAAATATATTATCCGAGTATTATTGCTCACGATAATGTTTCTCATAGTTTTTTCTATGAAAGCAATATAGCCGTCTCTCTCCAAAGAACACGGCTATATATTGCTGTTTTAAATTTTGGTTAACCGTTTAACGGTTCCCTTTTGTGCGATCGGGAATCGCTTTTTGGCGGTTCCTTTTCGTATTTATATTATATATTATTATTAAGCTCTTGTCAAGTTTTAATTTAATATTTATATACTCGCTTCTCTGTGATATCAATACGAATTGACAAAAACGGTAAAAGTATGGTATAGTAAGCGCATAAAAGCAGAATTTATTTTGAGGCATGGATATGAAAATGAAAAAGAATGAATTTATACGTATTGCCGGGTTGTTGAACAGGAAGCTTGATATTGTGCCGCTGTTGTTTGGTTCGTTGGGTCTGGAGCAAAGGCTTAACAGGGACTTGAGCGCGGATGATATTGACGTTTTGATACCGGAGATTTTTCTGAATGAAAAATGGGGCAGCATTGTTGAATTAATGAACAATGCCGGTTACACTCTCCGCGATTTGCATGAGCATGAATTTGAAAAATCGGGGTTACGCGTCGCGTTTGCCGCTATCGAGAGTCTGGCGCCGTTTGCGGGTATA
This sequence comes from uncultured Monoglobus sp., assembly GCA_947624305.1. Classification (GTDB taxonomy): domain Bacteria; phylum Bacillota; class Clostridia; order Monoglobales; family Monoglobaceae; genus Monoglobus. The sequence continues at coordinate 2,317 of CANQKC010000059.1, forward strand.
GATTTAAAGCAAATTCCGGTTATTAAAGAAGATGGAGTCTGCTATTATTTGCCGGATTTACACGACTATTTAAAAGTGTACAAGGCGTCGGCGAAGGACGGGTACAGAAAGAATGTAAAAAACAAAAAAGATAATGAAAAAATAGAGTTGATAAATAACGAATTACGAAAACATAAGGAGGCAAAGCGTATGTCAGAACTTTTATACCAGGGACACGCGAGTTTTCGGCTGACTCTCGGAACGGGCGAGGTTATTTATATCGACCCGTTCGCGGGCGAGGGATATGACAAAGAGGCTGATCTGATAATTGTGACGCATCAGCATCCCGACCACAACAAGATCGACATGGTGCCGCGCGCCAAAGGCTGCGTGATATTCCAAAACAGCGACGCGATAACAAAGGACGGCTATAAGACGCTCGATTTCGCGGGAGTCATCATTGAGCCGACGCAGGCGTATAACAAAAACCACGACATTAATGAGTGCGTAGGCTATCTCGTCACGCTCGGCGGAAAAACGCTGTATTTCGCGGGCGACACCTCAAAAACCGCGCAAATGGCAGAGCTTAAAAACAGAAATATCGACTACGCGTTTTTGCCGATCGACGGGTATTTCAATATGGGCATACCCGAGGCGATCGAGTGCGCCGAGCTTATCGGGGCAAAGCACACCGTTCCGATACACATGGCGCCGGGCAAGCTTTTTGACCGCGAAAAAGCCGAGCGGTTCACGGCGCCGTCCGCCCTGATAGTTGAGGCGGGAGAGGTAATAGAAATTTAGCTTAAAAGCGGAAAACGCGGTCGCAATTAAGAGGGTATATTATGCATGATATTTGGAATCCGTGGCACGGTTGCCGCAAAAAGAGCGAGGGCTGCGACAATTGTTATATGTTTTTCCTCGACCGAATGCGCGATAGGGACGGCTCGGATATTTACAAAACAAAGACCGGCTTTAAATACCCGCTGCAGAAGGACAGGCAGGGAAATTACAAGGTAAAAAGCGGTGAAATGCTGCGCGTGTGCATGACCTCGGACTTTTTTCTGGAGGAAGCGGACGCGTGGCGCGATGAGGCGTGGGATATAATAGCGCGCAGGCCCGACGTTAAATTCTTTTTGCTGACCAAGCGGCCGGAGCGCGTCGCCAATCATCTTCCGCGCGGCTGGGGAGACGGATGGGAAAATGTGTTTTTCAACGTTACCTGCGAGAACCAGAAACGTGCCGACGAGCGGATACCGATAATGCTTGAGCTGCCCTTTAAGCACAAGGGCATAATGTGCGCGCCGTTTATCGGGCCAGTCAGCATAAGAAAATATCTCGAAAGCGGCCAGATAGAGCAGGTGCTGTGCGACGGCGAAAATTACGACGGCGCGCGCCCGTGCAATTATGACTGGGTGAAGTCGCTGCGCGAGGAGTGCGTCGATTATGATGTGACGTTTGTTTTCTGCGGAACCGGGCGGAGGTTTATAAAAGACGGCAAACTTTATAAAATCGAGGGAAACGCGCTGCAGAGCACGCAGGCGTATAAATCGGGCCTCAGCTATCGCGGCAGACCGATTGAGTTCAAGCTGTACGACGATTGGGGAATGCCGATACCCGAAAATAAACTGTACGTTCCGCATTTTCGCGAGCGCTGTAAGACGTGCGGCATGAAAATAAGCTGCAACGGCTGCAGCGACTGCGGCAATTGCGAAAAGACGTGAATTTTTAAAACAAAAAATTTTAAACAGAAAAACGGCGGTTTTGCAGATAAAACCGCCGTTTTTTGATTATTAAATATTATTTTGCGCTATGCGCGACATAGCTTTTCACCGACTGCTCGATAAAACTGTTTAGTGATATGTGTCGAGACTGCGCCATAAGGCTCGCTTGCCTGTGAAGCTCCGGGCTTATTCTCACGTTAAAGCTGCCTTTGTATTGCTGCTGCGGCTCTTTTCCGTTTTCGGCGCAAAAATTCAAGTATTCGTCAACAGCGACATGAAAATCTCGGATCAAACTTTCCACCGTGTCTCCCTCGAATGAGATCGAGTCGGTGATCCCCGCGACTTTTCCGAAGAATACCTCGTCCTCCTCAGAGAAATTTACCGTTCCTATATAGTTTTTATATCTTAATGTGTTGCTCATATCGTCCTCCATGTTGCAACTATTGTTAGTCGCAATGATATTATATCAGCAAATTTATAGATTGTCAATAATAATTTGACAGCAAATTTTCGGTATGATATAATTATCGTTGCGACAACTCTAATTGAATATTTCATTCTATTTCACGGCATTATATGTTTGTAAAAACGTGTATGCTTTGATTATCATTGTCGTGAATAGAATTAATATTGCGCAATTAGAGTGTGTCGCAGCATTAAATCAAAGCGGCGTTTTTATGCGCGGCTGTGATTTAACGGCTGCGCATTTTTTGTTGCGAAGCCTTCCTTTTGGGGAATGGCTCGGGCGGCCGAGGTCGTCCGCCCCTACGAACGTAGTGATTGTATCCAAAATGTTGTAGGGGACGGCGCCCTCGACGTTCCTCGGCCGGATGTGGGCATCCGGCCCTACGGCATTTTTCATACTTTAGTTGTAGACTAACTATTAAAAGTCAAGAGAAAAAATAAGAAATAATAAAAAATTTTTAGATAGTAAAAAAGACAGATGAA
>CANQKC010000060.1 GCA_947624305.1 uncultured Monoglobus sp.
TGAAAGAACTGCTCGCGCTTTAATTCCACATAATGTATGTAGCTTTCTTGAGATAGATCTTCATGCGTTTTGCGTGCGGATTGAAGTGTATTATGTTGACTTTTAGGCGGGATCGTGATATAATATTTCAGTTAATGACAGTATTAGGAGTTGATTTTTATGACTACGTTCTTCATTGGGCTCGCGATGCTTTTGATCGGCGGCGCGTTGTACGGAAAAGTGTGCGAAAAGGCATTCGGGCCCGACGACCGCAAAACGCCTGCGGTGCGGCTGAATGACGGTATGGACTATGTTCCTATGAAAAAATGGAAAAATTCTCTTATCCAGCTTTTGAATATCGCCGGAACCGGTCCTATCTTAGGCCCGATACAGGGTATTCTTTTCGGACCGATCGCGTTTTTGACGATCCCCGTGGGCTGCGTGCTTGGCGGCGCGCTCCATGATTATATGTGCGGTATGATCTCGGTTCGCGAGGACGGCGCGCAGATGCCGTCGCTCATACGGAAGTTTTTGGGCAAATACACCTATCCGGTTTATAATGTGTTCGTGTGTCTCACGATGCTGCTTGTCGGAACGGTGTTCATATACACGCCGGGCGATTTGTTCATAACGCAGATATTAAGAACGAATAACGCCGCGGGTAATCCGCTGGTGTGGGTGGTATACGGCGCGATTTTCGTTTACTATATAATAGCGACTCTTTTCCCGATCGATAAGATAATCGGCAAGGTTTATCCGTTTTTCGGCGGCCTGCTTGTTTTGTCGGCTATAGGCGTGTTTATCGGATTTATCGTGAAGGGTTATCCGCTTGATAATATCTGGACAACCGGCGTCGCGGGTATTCATCCCGAGGGACTGCATTTTATTCCGGTGTTCTTTGTAACCGTCGCGTGCGGAATTGTTTCGGGTTTCCATTCCACTCAGGCAACCCTCGTCTCACGCACGATCACTCATGAAAAAGAGGGCCGTATGACGTTTTATAACATGATGATCGCCGAGGGCGTAATCGCGATGATATGGGCTGGCGCGGCCATGGGCGTCTTAAATCTCGGCCTTGCGAACGCATCCACAAGCCCGACCGACGTGGTCGGCGTTGTGGCAAAAAATCTGCTTGGCAGCGTCGGCGGAATTATCGCCGTAATCGGTATTATTGTGCTTCCCATAACTTCGGGCGACACGGCGCTCCGCTCGCTCAGGCTTATAATTTCGGAGGCGCTTAATATAGACCAAGACAAGAAAATGAAACGACTCGGAGTCTCGATCGTAATCTTCGCGGTTGTCGCGGTGATCTTGGTGTTCGCGAAGCTAAATGCGGGCGGATTTAATGTGCTTTGGCGCTACTTCGCTTGGGCGAACCAGACTCTCGCCGTGTTCGCGTTCGCGATGATCACGGTTTACATGATACGGAACAAGAAGCCGTTTGTAATGGCGCTCGTTCCGGGAATGTTTTATATGTTTATAATCTCAAGCTTTATTTTAAACGCGGCGATCGGCTTTAACCTCCCGTGGCCCGTAAGCTACACAATCGCGGCAATACTTTCGGCCGCCTATGCCGCCGCTGTGATTTGGTGCGGAAACTCTGGGAAAAAGAAGCTGTAAAAGCTTGAAAGTAGGCTATATAAGAAAAAATAAAAATACCGTGAAACCAACGGTTTCACGGTATTTTTGATGGTCGGAGTGACTGGATTCGAACCAGCGGCCACCTGAACCCCATTCAGGTACTCTACCAAACTGAGCCACACCCCGACGGCGTCGCTGTGTCCTTCGCTTATCACAAAATCTGCAAGCAGATTTTGCTCATCGCTGCGGAACAGCTCCTTATTCCCAAAAAGTGCGCTTCGCTGGCGCTTTTCGGGAGCCCTATGTCTTACGACAGTTTCATATTATAGCATATGTGAAATCAAAAATCAAGCCCTTTTTTGAAAAAAGTTAATTTTTTTTAAATTTGGAATATGAGCGGCTTGACTAAAACGGAGTTTGTGTTATAATATAGGCGGATTTATATGAGAAGGAGCAATTTTTATGATTTGTAATTTTTGCGGCAAAGAGATCGGCGACGGCGAGCGGATATGTAAATACTGCGGCACGGTTCTGCCGCCGAATTCCGGATCCGCGAAGCAGGCGGAACCTTTTGAAACGCGTGAAAGAGGCGAGGCGCCCGTTTCCGATCGCGGGCATTATTATTCGGAAAATCCCGATCTTGGTGAGACGCAAATATTCAGGCGCCCGGAAGCGCCGAGCGGATTTGAAAACAGCAGGCAGGTCCGCGACGAGGTAAACCGCCGCCATCAACATAGCGCGCCGGTAAAGCGACAGTATTACAGATACAACCCCGAGGAAGAGGCAAAGCGCGCGCAGAGATCCAAAGCCGGGAAGAATCCCGTATACAAGCAGCGGAAGGCAAAGCCTGTGCGCAAAAACCATCATATAGGCAGAACGATAGCCGGTTTGATTTTTAAGGCGGCGCTGGGGTTTGTGATTGGATTTCTGATTTATATATTATTAATCAACGTTTCCGGCTGGGTGAGCGAAGCCTTTGAAAACATTGATATACCGTTTTTAAATAATCTGCTCAACTAAATCAGTGGTCGAAAGTAACAACGCGGCATAGCGCGGAGAAACGGTCAATACAGCAAAATAAATAAAAATGAAGTTTTGGGAAAAAAGATGTAAAAAGCGTATTGACAAAAAATGAATTAGATGATAATATGATTAGGCTGTTCCGAAAAGGGGACAGCCTTTTACAACGTAGTGATTAGTGATTAGCGAATAGCGAATACGCGGAGAGAGTATGGCGAAAAGCGTTTATGAGTCAACCGCGTATGTTTATCTGATCAATATGTTTGCGGGGCGGAAACATCCGTGAATATTTGGCTGATAGAAAATCATTGATCGCCAAATTGTAGGGGCGGATATCATCCGCCCGCTGATAACCAAATCTCGGCCGCGCCAAAAAATTTTTGAAAAAAGTTCAAAAAAGTTCTTGACAATGCTGAAAAGATGTGGTAAACTTAAAAAGTTGCTAACGTAGGGACTAGGGAATAGGAACTAGGAACTAGGTCTTACAGGGCTCCCAAAAAGCGCCAGCGAAGCGCACTTTTTGGGAAAGAGGAGGAGCTTCGGAGCGAAGCAAAACTTCTCAAAGCGCCGAAGGCGCAGGGTTCCCGGAAAGTCCGAAGGACTTTTTGGGAAAGAGGAGCAAACCCGAAGCGGGTGAGACTTTCCTGCAAGCAGGAAAGCGAACGAGCGCAGGGATTTGCGACGATCCGACGAGGTGTTTGAAAAATAAATAGTGGAGAAGCGGCAGCGGTAGATGTTTTTTGAAAACACACCGTTGCGACG
>CANQKC010000061.1 GCA_947624305.1 uncultured Monoglobus sp.
GAAGAAATCGTTGAAATGAACCGCCTATACAACAAATACGGCAATTACGCGAAAGTGGGCCGCGAGTTGGGGCGAAGCGGATCAACGGTGGCGCGGTACGTCAAGCTGGGCAGCACGCCGAGGATCGTCGCGCATACATTCAAGGAAGTCGTGCGGGTTGGGGCGGTTGGATGATCGCCCCATCGCTATTCTTCAAGTAAAAGGCGGCACACGTGCTTACTATCTTATGAACATTGTTACCACTTCTGGTTCTTCAATGTATTCTAAGTATTATCAACGGCTATTAAACCGCAGATAAGGAGTAGCAATCGTGAAAAAATGTACCTTGTTAGCAAATCGTGTTCTTACATACACAGGCATAGGGTTGATCGTATATATGTTCGCCTTGCTTCTCCTTTGCTTTTTGGTTGGGGTTGAAATCGCCGGTTGCTTGGCAATCTTGGCCATGATTCTATTTATGGTTATCGTTATGTGCTGCATTACGCCTCGCTGGTTTTTGCTTATCACCTTCGATGAGAACGGCGTAACATACAGGCCCCTCTTCCGAAAGGGCATCCAGATGAAATACTCGGACTATCCCAGGATTCAATACGCATACTATATGCACGGAAATGGAGTGGCTGCCTACAAGGTTCACTTCTTCGTATTGACAGACCGGCGCCTCAGCTATGCGGAATCCTCGCACATCAACGATGTTGCGCCCGCACAGAATTTAATCAAGATTCGCTACACGCGCAAAACCTATCAAAAGTTAATAAGTGTACTCCCCCCTACGATTTCTTTTGAGATAGAACTAATTTATAAGACGTATATTCAAAAAGATAAATCCCGTATTCAAATATTAAAATAGACAAACAAGAGGTAACGGCCTTCGTTTTCCATAAGGGGTTCATACAAAAATGGCAGAGGGAAAGGAAACCGAAGGGCCGCACACAAGAATTAACGAAGCGGTTGGATGATCGCCCCATTACTATTTGGGGAGCGGTAGGCTTGATAGCTTTCAACATTACTTTTGATTTGCCTCAAATGTACTATGATTTCAAAGGCCCTAATGACGAATGGAATTTTGATGATAGTACATACACAGCGACATATACGTTTTAATTCGGAGGGACTATGAAACATCGAGTTATTTGTCTTTTAATCGCCATTAGCTTATTTGTGACTGACTGTAATATTAACGTAGCAATCGGGGAGAAGGTGTATCCTATGGGTTTTTTTGAGGGTATTCAAAATTTTCTTTACGACTATTCGATCCACCGATTTTTGGAAAACCGAGGAATTCTGGTCGATGATAAAGAGGCCTATGACTATACTGACGCTTTTTTATCTCTAGCATTAAAGAAGGATGTTCCCGCCATGAAAGATCTTTTTGCGCCAAATGCAATTCTTGAAATTGGTGAAGATCGATTGGATAAAATGCTGGAAGAATTTGTCGATTATTTTGAGGCGAATTCTTATACCTTGGAAATGCCCATTGGTCCAAATACATCGGAACGAAGGGATCATGGAATGAAATCAAAAGAATTAAACGGCCCTCTGGAGATAATTACTGATAAAAAAGAATACCGCCTTGCAATAAAATGTACATCGTGCAATGATTGGGATGACAACAATATCGGAATCTGGTCTATCTACATTATTGAAAAATCGAAAGATACTGATTTGGAACACCCATATGTCGGCGATAAAAAGTACAGAACCGGTATATATTTCAATGTAAACCGGCCAACATAATACAAATAACGGCCTTCGTTTTCCGTAAGGGATTCATACAAAAACGGCGGAGGAAAAGAAAACCGAGGGGCCGCACACAAAAATTAACGAAAAGGAGTATGGAGAATTAAATGATAAATGTCTTGACGAAAATTATGATAATTATTGGCTTGGTTGCAGTAGCTCTCGTGGCTCTCGTTATTGGCTGGTTGTTTTTCCCACATAGAGTTGATTTGAATGCGACAGACGAGTGTTTCTATCACTATTGTTATTTTGATGAGAATAATACCTTGTGCAATGATGTCGTGCCGATAAATGATGAAGACCGCGCCACGCTGGTTGAATTGCTTGGAGGTGTCCGTTACCATGCGTTTCCTGAAGCGATTGATCCCTCAAAGGGTTTCACAAAGGATTATTCCTTAGAATTTCGCAAAGCCGATTGCGAAACCGCCACTTTGCTGATAAAGTACAGTGGTTCCGGCACGGTGAAGATTGCTGGTACGACGTTTTCCTATCAATTTGCTGATGACGATGCGCAGGTTTTATATGATCTATTGGAGGGATACCATCGCCATCCAAAGGTTTTGAACGCTGGATAATATTTTCACGAGCGGCCTTCGTTTTCCGTAAGGGATTCATACAAAAACGGCGGAGGAAAAGAAAACCGAGGGGCCGCACACAAAAATTAACGAAAAGAAGGATCGATATTCCTGCCAAAATTGTATCTATCCTTAATGGGAAAATACAAAAATGGCAGGGCTTTTCTTTTTCCTTCTTTCCCTTCTGGAAAAGGCGGCCGAGGGACGAGGCCGCACACAAAGATTCTTGTTTATTCCCTCGAAAACATTTTAGGATTTCTCTTTTTTACTCCACCAGCTTCACATACTTATATACCGTTGGTCTACTCAAAGCGCATATTCGCGCCAACTCGGAAAGATTCATCTTGCCCGCCGCGAACGCGGGATAGTGCCTATAAAATATGGCGGGGATGTCGTCTTTGGTTATGGGTTTGCGGCCGATCTGCTTTCCTTTGCTCTTGGCGTTTGCCATTCCGCTTTTCACTCTGGCACGGATGATCGAAAGTTCCAGTTCCGCGAACACCGCGCTCATTTGGATGAAGGCTTGGCTCATGGGATCAATTTCTCCGTTGCGGCAGTCGATTGTGATGCTGCCGAGGATTTCCAGCCGCAGGTGCTTGGCCTTAATGATGTTGATGATCTCGCATAACTGCTGGGTGGAGCGGGACAGGCGCGAAACCTCCGTGCATAGAATCGTGTCGCCGGGTTGAACGATTTCCAAGAGCATATCGAGATTTTGCTTCACTTTCGCATCGCCGTGTTCGCGCTCCATGATGATTTCCTCCGCGCCCGCCGCCTTTAGCTCTCGCGTCTGGCGGTTCAGGTCTTGGCCCTTTTCCTCCGCGAGCGAGCA
>CANQKC010000062.1 GCA_947624305.1 uncultured Monoglobus sp.
CCTTATGGATTTAAGTATACACTATTTCTTCCATTTTTTGTGTTACAGTTATGTTATTTTTTCATGCGTTTGACGTGGGAAAAAGGCGGCTCAAATTTTGTGAACAATTACCATTTGATAGTTTTTTGAAAATATGATAAAATGACTGTATCGTGTGGCGGACAGCGCGTAAATCCAGATGGATTTGCGCGCTGTTTTTTTTGCGCGGCGCGAAATTAAACCGAAAGGAATTTCAAAAATGCAAAATTCAAACTCTTATTTAGCAGAGGAAAAAGTCGGAGTATTAATGAGGAAATACGCCGTGCCCTGCATCATATCGCTGCTTGTGGCCGCGCTTTATAACATAGTCGATCAGATTTTCATCGCCAACGCCGATTACCTCGGCTCTTACGGAAACGCGGCCAATACCGTCGTCTTCCCTTTGACGGTCATAGCCCTCGCCGTGGCGGTAATGATAGGCGACGGCTGCTGCGCGTTTGTGAGCCTGTGCCTCGGCGGCGGCGACACCGATGACGCGGAAAAGAGCGTGGGCAGCGCGGTCGTTCTCTCGGCGCTGAGCGGCGTTTTGATATGCGCCGTGTATCTCATGTTCAGAAACGGGATCGTCACCGTGTTCGGCGGGATCGTCAACAGCGAAACCTTTGAGTGTTCAAAGGAATATTTCTTTTACATAACCCTCGGAATACCGTTCTATGTGTTCGGGCAGGCCATGAACCCGGTGATACGCTCGGACGGCAGCCCGAAATTCGCCATGGCCTCAACTCTGGCGGGCGCGGCGGCAAATATCGTGCTCGATCCGATCTTTATTTTCGTCTTCAAGTGGGGAATGATGGGCGCGGCGGTCGCCACAGTTGCGGGGCAGATAATCACCGCGCTTCTGGCTGTTTGGTACTTAACGCGCACAAAAAGCGTTAAGCTTTCCCCGCCGAGCTTTAAGCTCAGCGCGCGGATAATCGGAAAGATGATCCCTTTGGGAATATGCAGCTTTTTGTCGCAGATATCGCTTGTCGCCGCAATGGCGGCGATAAATAACATGATAAGAAAGTACGGAGCGCTCGATCCTGTTTTCTCTCAGGAGCAATACGCCCAGATCCCGATGGCGGTCGTCGGAATAGTCATGAAGTTTTTCCAGATAGTGATCTCGATAGTCGTCGGCATGGCCGCGGGCTGCATTCCGATCGTGGGATATAATATGGGCGCGGGGCTCAAGGGCAGAGTTAAAAAGCTGTTTACCATGCTGCTCGTTTGCGAGGCGCTCGTGGGGGCCGCGGCTCTGCTTGTCGCCGAGCTTTGCCCGCGGCAGCTGATCGCCGTGTTCGGAGCGGCCAACGAGAGCGCGTATTACGCCGAGTTCGCGGTTAAGGCATTCAGGATATATCTGTGCATGATGGTGTTTGCATGTGTAAACAAGGCGGCCTTCATTTTTCTTCAGGCAATGGGCAAAGCGGCGGCGTCAACAATGTTGTCAATGGTGAGGGAGATCGTTTTCGGTGTGGGCTTCGCGCTGATTTTGCCGATATTTTTCGGCCTTGACGGAGTGCTGTATTCAATGCCGGTCTCGGATATTTTAACGTTTCTGATTTCCGCCGCAGTGATCGCGTCCACATACCACAGCATAGGAACCGGCGAATAGCGATCATGCTGTCAATGTTTACTGTTATATCAATACCTCCATGTGATTTTTGCGCAAGCAGAAAATGCGCGAGGCATAAAAAAAGCGGCTCCGAAAACGGAAACCGCTTTTTTGTAAATCCATAGTGATCAGGAGCGCTGCGACTGCGACATATTAGCCGCATTGCGCAGCATTTCCTCGCTTACGCCCATATTCTTCAAATTCGCTATCATTGCATCTATGCCTTCCAAGCGGCCTTCGGCGCGGCCGTTTTTGCGTGCTCTCTCATTGCGGCGTTGAATATCTGTTCATCGTCATACAGTGAAAACATTATATCATGCACCCCAACATAGTGATTAGTAATTAGCGAATAGTGATTAGGAGCGCTGCGACTGAGACATATTAGCCGCGTTGCGCAATACTTCTTCGCTTACTCCCATGTTCTTCAAATTTGCTATCATTGCGTCTATCCCACGCATTTCGCCTTCTCTTAGACCTTCCATGCGGCCTTCCATTCGACCTTCCATGCGGCCTCTTGTTTCGCCTATCTTTTCATGTTCTCTCATCATTGCTTTTTGTATCTGCTCATCATCATATAAGGAAAACATTATATCATGCACCTCGCTTTCGTGTCGGGACAGGTATTCTTTCAGGATATTCCTGTCTTTGCATATTCTTATCGTTTCGTCTATCGCCTTTTTTGTTCTGCCGTGGTTTTTCACCCGCTCGTTTAAGATATGCGTGAACATAACGTATTGATTGATTATGTCTCCCTCGCGGCTTTCGGTGATTACTTTTACTCTAACATCAAGCGCTGTCGCGTCTCCGCCGAAATATTCCTCGCTCAGGCTGATCTCTTTTTCCTCAACCTTTTTGTCGCCCGTGTAGATAACATAAAGTTCCGGCTTCGGTATCTCAAGCTTCTTTGAGCTGTAGATGTTAAGCTCCTCTTTTTCGATATAATCCTGATATGTCTGCACAAGGTACATTAGGCCGCGGATTATTATATTCACTGTCCATGTGGACTGCGCCTCGACCAGAACTATCAACCTTTTATCGAGCATAAAGCCGAGATCGTTATACAGGCTGTCGGTGAGGATATTTTTGAGCGTTACTATCTCGATCATATCCTCGGTGACATAATCGGCCTCGGGGTGAAGAGCTTTATACAGCTCCACGATATATTTTGTGTCCTGAAACAGATTTGTAAACACGCTGTCTTTGACATTGCGTTTTATAATTTTTTTGTTATCCAATCTTATCACTTCCCGTGTCTATATTATACCTCAAAACAATTGTAAAGTCAACATAGGAATTAGGGAATAGCACGCAAAACGCATGAAGATCTATCTCAAGAAAGCTACATACATTATGTGGAATTAAAGCGCGAGCAGTTCTTTCA